>JAEWKT010000041.1 GCA_023393635.1 Pseudomonadota bacterium | reverse complement strand
CGCTACCGCAGCCTACTAGGGAGGCCGCCATAAATATTGCAGCTGCCCCACTGGTGGTTTTAAGCACCTGACGCCTGCTAAATTCATTACTTAATAATCGGCTGTTTATAATAGTTTCAAAGTGCGTGTTGTTAGAAGTATTGCAGTCAATTTCACGTTGTTCGGTATAAGGGCTTAGCTGAGTCATAATCAGTCCTGGCAGTTGTATGTCAAAAAAAGAGACGCACTGCATAGTGCAGGCTTAAGATGACACTGGGTTGACAAGTTGCTGACAGATTGATGAATACTTATGCAAAACAGTAGCTTATGTTAATGTAAATTTAGCATACTGGATTAAGGCTAATCATGAGTGGGCATGCTGTTTTTCAAGGAAGCGACCAAAAAACAAACCAACTTCAAACAGCATCCACATAGGGATCGCCAGAAAAATCATACTCAACGCATCGGGCGGGGTAATAAACATCGACACAAAAAAGCAGCCAACAATAATATAACGCCGCTTGCTGACCAGTGTATCCACCGACACAATTTTGGCCAAAATGAGCAGTAGAATAGCCACGGGTATTTCAAACGTAATGCCAAACACAAAAAACAGCTTCAGGCAAAAACTTAAATAACTGTTAATGTCTGTCATGGGTGCAACGGTTTCGGGTGCGGCATGAATAAAAAATGTCAGGACAGCAGGCAGGGTAATAAAATAGGCAAATGCCATACCCACATAAAACAGCACAATGCTTGAGAGCAGTAGCGGAATAGCAATGCGTTTTTCCTGGTGATACAGCCCAGGTGCCACAAAATTCCAGATTTGATGCAATATATAAGGCATGGCAATCATCAGCGCAATAAAGAAATTGAGCTTAAAAGGTGCCATAAACGTTGCAGTGACATCAGTGGCAATCATGGACGCATTGGCTGGAAGCTGTGCACGTAATGGCTGGGATAACCCCTCATATAAATGATTTGCAAAAGGCAGTAATATAAAGAACAACGCAATCACTAAGCCCAAAATACGGCTTAAACGGCTGCGCAGTTCAATCAAATGCTCTGTTAGCGGCATGTTGAGTAGTGGCTCTTGTGGGTCTGCTTGTTGTTGTGCTGATTGTTGCTGTATTAAATCAGAGGCCATGTCAGATTGGGTCATCATGCTGTCTCAACTTGTAAGCGCATTATGGGTTGCGGAGAAGAATTGATTGGTGGTTGACACCTGTTTTGTTTTAACCCATGCGCAATGGTATAGGGCACACTGCTGGTAGCAAGCGGTGGCTTAATCAGCAAATAAGTAATGGCCATTGTCTTAACAGTAGCTGTTTTAGCAATAACAGGTTGTGCATTCATTGTGTCAACCATACCAGGCGAGGTGTGATTTAGTTCAGCAAGCTCACCTGACATTTGGTTAAGCTGAACCTGCATTTGCGCTTCAATTAATTTAATACGGTCTAATTCTTGCTGCATGTGTTCACGCAGCTCAGCCAGTTGCAGTTCTTTTTCAATATCCTGCTGTAAATTGCTCACCATAAAGCGTAAGCGCGCATACCAGCGGCCAGCAGTGCGTACAGCGGTTGGTAGTTTGTCTGGCCCTAATATGACCAAAGCAATGATACCGAACAGCAATAGTTCGCTAAAACCAATATTTAGCATAAGTTAGATTCAATAGCAGTCGGTTGATTTAATTTAAAATTTAACAGGGCGCATTTTTTCTAAAAAGCCTTAGTGTTTATCGTGCGCGGGGGTGGGATTGGCCGCGTTTTCCAAACTGCTGGCATGGCTGTCTATGGTGCGCTCATCAGGCACATGGGCCAAGTTGTGCTGCGCTGTTTTGCGGTCTTGATCCTTAACGGAATCTTTAAAATCTTTTACCGCACCGCCTAAATCCTTGCCTAAATTTTTAAGCTTGGCCGTACCAAACAGTAAAATCACCACAATGGCAAATAACATAATATGCCAGATTGATAAACCAGCCATCGCCTGCTCCTTAATTTGTTAGAGGTTACTCATAACAAAATTAGCAGGCTTTGATGACAGTACTGTGAAAGTTTATTGTGGCGCGCGCGCGGCTTTTTCATCCAAGCCAGATAGACCCATGCGACGTGCCAGTTCATCTAATACTTGCTGCGGTGCAATATCAAAGTAACCTAACATGACGATGCTGTGAAACCACAAATCAGCCGTTTCATAAATTAAGTCATCCTGGTGTTCTTTTGATGTATTGTGCGTGTCAAAATCTTTAGCTGCAAGAATGGTTTCTGTGCTTTCTTCACCCACTTTTTCTAATATTTTATTTAAGCCTTTTTGATACAGGCTGGCCACATAGGACGTATCGCCACTGGCTTGTTTACGCTGTTGCATCACTTGAGCCAAATGTGCCAATACATCCAGACCTTCTAGCTTAGAGAGTTGTTGCTCAGTGTCTTGTGTACTTGTAGTTGGAGTATGGCTTTGCTGCGTTGCTTGATTACCATAAATGCTCTGCGGGTCTTTTTTGACTGCATCAACCACTTGCCAACCTTGTGGTGTCAGCACGCGATAAAAACAGGATTCCCGACCAGTATGGCAAGCAATGCCACCATGCTGGGTAATTTGCAGCACAATTACATCGGCATCGCAATCCAGGCGAATTTCATGCACCTGCTGGTAATTGCCTGATTCTTCACCTTTGTGCCATAGCTTGTTGCGCGAACGCGAGAAGTAAACGCCCCGATTATTATCTGCTGTCAGTTGTAAGGCTTCACGGTTCATCCACGCCACCATGAGAATACGACCCGTATGATGATCTTGAGCAATTGCGGGAATTAAACCGTTTTGGTCAAACTTTACATCATCTAGCCAGTTGCTCATGGAAATACTCTATGTGAAAAAATGGGGGTGAAGCATAGCTTGCAATTATAGATTAATTTGAGTGTTTTGTATTTTTAACGGCTTATCATTGATATGAAATATTAAACCTGGCAAAACAGTAGTGCTTGGGTGTGGCCAAAATAAAGGCTGACTGTTAAGCGTGATTTTTTATGAATCATCTTAGCCAGCCAGCCTAACATCAATTAAAAAGCATCAATGCATAAAACCAACAATTAATCCTGTTAATTAAAAGTTAGCAAAGCGTACTCCAAATGATGCATAGCCATATTTACGATCTAATCTTGATGCGGTCACTGAGTTATACAAAAACGGAATAATGCCGATAAAATTATTTTTAAAGACTTGCCCAGCCACAAATACGCTAGCATACGGGTTAACTTGGTAGGCTAAATCTAAACCTAATGTATGGTTGGTTTTTATGGCCGAACTGCCATAATTACTAACACGATCGTCAATGTCTTTACGCATCAGGTACTGGAATTGATAGCCCAGCTGGCTACTAAATTTTTGATAACGCCAGTTCCATGAGCCACCAAGACTAAAAAATCCTGCATCATAGCTCAGGTCTTTGTTGATATCTAAGCCAAAATCAGAAGCTGGATAGCTAATATTGGCTTCATTAATTTGCGTATTGCCCTCTTTACACGGAGCAACCAGTTGACCATTTAGCTGATTGTTTGACTCAACCTGAATATTAAAATTACAGTTCCCTTTGCTCAGGTTAGCGGTCAAACCATCTACCTCAACCTTGCTATAGCCAAGGCTGGCAAAGCCATTTAACTTGTTTTGCCGATCAAGCGTGCGTGAAAATAATAAATCAACTTGTGCCTGGATATCACTTAAATCATTCACTTGGATATTATTTAAACGCTGGCCGTTAACCTCAGTAGGGGAGGTCTTACTTAGTTTATCAGCACGATTGCCCCAAAGGCTAAACCGAATAGCTGCTTCATCACTGGGTCTAAGATGAATGAAATTAGAGTTAATTACAGGTGTGTACTGTACTGCGGCAAGCCAGCTATCAATCTGGTTGTCATCCTGCCCATATTCGATATTACGATTCCAATATCCTGCTTGTGCCAACCATTGCGGGTGCAGGGCATAACTTACAAGTAGGTGGCCGCCTTTGTAATCACCAGCATTTTCACTAAGCCCTTTTTCACTATCGCGGATATTAAATATATCCACGGTATCGTTAACAATATCGAAGCTGGCTTCTAAGCTTAAAGGGTGGGCAGTATCACTGGGCTTTACTTGTAGGAAAACGTCGTTAGGGGCGGCATTACACCAGCCAGAAAGACTACTAGCCATAAGTATAAGGCTAGTCAATATAGCGCGTTGAATCAGCATAAATTTATCCTTCACCATTAGAAGGTTCATTGTGGTAAAAATAATGACTGACCCTAAATCAGTGAGGATAATTTAAAGAATCAGTATTCTAATAAGTGACAGGAGCTGCACCAAGGCAGCTCCTGCTGTAAATTGCTCTAGAAATAGGACTAGTCAGTTTATTGATTAATCATAAGTTTAGTATTAACACCTTGACCCATTATACTGGTCTTGTCGGTATTGATACTTACCAGATCGGCTGGTTGAGCTTTGCCATTTGTCACAACACCAACCTCTAGGCCTGTATTGGCTGTAGCTGCCAGCGCAACATGAATCGTTACCTTATCACCTGCTTTAGGGGTATAGCTGTTAATCACAGGTTTTAGACTTGAATCTTTAGCTGCTACTTTGTTAAGGAATACATCTACAGGCAAGCTTAAAATCCCATTATTATCTACTGAAAGATTATCCATGCTTAGATTGGTCATATTAGGATTGCTGGCAGTGATAGCACCTGTGGTATTAAAGGCAATAGCAGCATTAGCTGGAATATTGGCAGCAGTTAACTTACCAGTACTGTCAAAACTTAGGTTAACTTTGTCAACAATCAGATTTAATGTATTGGCATTGTTGATGGTATAGCTTAAACCTACTTTCGCTTCAGAAGCATTGCCTTTAAATGGATTACCTACCTTGCTGACATTGAGCTGAACATTTTTAAAGCCACCATTTACAGTAAGATCATTACCTGATTTATAGGCATTCATCAACTCTTCTATCGTGAAAGTCTTACCATTATTAAAACCTACATTTGTTAGTTTTAGATAATTCTCATATGTATTCAATTCTACTAAATCGTTGAGTACATCTTGCGATAGTTTTTGATCTGTAGGAAGTTGACTATTTAGATTATCAAACGCAGCTTTAATAGAATCGCTTGAACCATTGGCAACTTCTTGAGCCAGCTTCTCTAACTCGTCTTGGATACCTTCATTAGTTAAAACAGGCGCCAATAAAGCAACGAGGTTAGCTGCTACCTGAGAGTTATTAGCTTCTCTAATCGCATTGAGCTTATTACCTAAAGCTTGCAATGTAGCAGTAGGATTACCCTTGATATCAACATCTTTAATTGCATCGTTAACTTTATCAACTTCAACTTTGATCACTGCTGCGCTAATTGCTGCAGTATTTTGTGCCAAAGCAGTTGCATGATTCAGTGCTTCTGGGCCAAAAGCGTTGATAGTTCTGTTGGTAGCAAGGTCATTAACAGCGGCTTCGACGATGTGGCTAATTGTTGTAAGTTTAGTAAAGTCTACATTGCTGCTATTTCTTTGGTTAAACTGGTTGGCAACTCCCATGGCAGCTGCTTGCGCGGCCTGTTGTGCTGTGAGCTGACCACCTTCGGCAGCACTAAGCTTAAGCAACCCAGTTAGCATCTGATTCATCAATTGCTGAGAAACAACTGTAGCAACAAGTACTTTTTTGTCAGTCATAGGGTCAACGGTTAGAAGTTTTTTACCAGCCATGCCTAACTGGAGGGCAATACTGGCTTCAGCAGCAGCGTGATTGTTACTTAGGTTGCTAATAATTGTAGTGAGTGGCGAAACTACGATAAATGAGGAGTTAGAAGCTGGTGCTTTAAGCTCACCATTAAAGGGAAGACCTGTACCAATATCTACGCCGCCCAACACTGTAATTCCGCTGGAATGACATCCATTTGGAAAGTTAAATCCACCTTGTGCATCAGTACGAGTAGTGGAAGTACCAGCGCAATCCTTGAAAAGGACATTGGCACCGACCAAGTAAAAATCAACAACTTTACCGCTGTTTTGCGTTGCTGAAACGGAGTCATCATTGCTGCTACCACCGCAGCCTGCAAGGAGTAAAGAGCTGGTTGCAAATGCTAGTGCTGTGGCCTTGAAAATAGTGGACATATGCTTATTCTTCCTGTGGTCTTATAAAGAATTGAAGTTATTTAGCCGGCCTTCCAAGCTATTTATAGCTACTTTTCCGTCTAAATGACTGTTGTTGTGGGTGTAAATGCCTTTCTTATAGCAAGAAATCAGTTCTTTATCAATTAAAAAAGGATAAACCTCCTTTTTTACTCTATGTTATCCACAAGATTAGTCAAATAAAACGCATTAATTATCACAAAATTTATATAATAATGTTTACTGTTTCACGTTATTGAATTTCTTTTAGATGTAAAATTTTACAGGTCAAATACGTTTTTTCTACAGTTAAAATTTAACCATAAAAAACGGGGTAAATACTGGCAATGAGTAAAGCCCCCATGCTGATATTAAACCATTTTAAATAGACTGGCTGGCTGAGTAATTGTTTAAGTAACATGCCAAATACTGCCCAGATGGCAATACAGGGTAAACCAACCACACTAAAGACCAGGGCAATCCAACTGATATGTGCTAATGAGGGCGATGATTGACCAAAAATAATCATGGCTGAAATGGCAATCATCCATGCTTTGGGATTAACCCACTGAAATAATGCAGCTTGTAAAAAGGTCAGTGGCTTTTTGTCAGTGCTCTCATTGTCACTTATGCTGCGGTCACGTGCAATTTTAATGGCCAAATAGACTAAATATAGCGCGGAGATCACTTTAAGTGCCATGTGCAAGGCTGGAAATTGTTGTAAAAATACCCCTACGCCTAATCCACTGGCTAAGGCTAAAATAAAAAAGCCAAAACTAATGCCCAGCATGTGAGGAATAGTCTGCTTAAAGCCAAAATTAACGCCAGACGCTAACAGCATGACGTTATTAGGCCCTGGGGTAATGGAACTGACCAATGCAAACGCAACAAGACCAAGCAGACTTTCAAAACTGAGCATTAATACTAACAATAAACGGCGGTTTAAAATTTACCAGAAAGTCTATTGTATGCTTAGGACACCAGGCGCCACAAGACAATAAAACCTGCTAGCAATATAAAAATTATCGCAATTGGCCAAGGCATTTGGGTAGCTATTACCAATAGTGCAAAAAAGCCGCTGCCAGCCAGCCAGTCACGGCGACGCGTCTGTTGCATGTCTAAACGCATGAGTTGTAATTCACGCCATTGTTTGTCTTGCCATGCGCCTTGTTGACGTAAATTATGCAAACTATCAATAAGCAGTGCAGGGAGGTCGCTTGCACCCATCAGCATATCTGGTATTTGCTGCCCTAGCTCTTTTAGGGTATTCAGAGGATTAACGTTTTGCTTGACCCATTCGGTTAAAATGGGTTTGGCGAGCTGCCAGATATCTAGCTGTGGGTATAAATCACGGCCTAGGCCTTCAACATGTACTAAGGTTTTGAGCAGTAACATCAATTGCGGTGGGATTTCCAAATGATGACGTCTGGCAATGTCCATCACCTGAATTAAGATACCTGCAAAATCCAGTTGATCCATGGGTTTTGAAATCATTGGACCCACAGTGCGGCGCATTTCACGCGCTAACATATTTTGGTCAGCACCTGCGGGAATCCAGCCAGCTTGATGCACAATTTGAATCAGCTGCTCAAAATTGTTATTCATTACTGACAACAGCAATCGTGCCACGGTCATCTGGTCACTTTTGGATAGCTCACCCACAATGGCGCAGTCGAGTGCAATAAAGCGTGGGTTTTGTGGATTTAAGGTTTCAACAAACACGTTGCCAGGGTGCATATCAGCATGAAAAAAATTATCGCGGAACACTTGGGTAAAAAAGATAGTCAGACCTTTTTCGCCTAGTTGCGCGCGATCCATGCCCAGTTTTTCAAACGTATCAATGTCTGACACAGGCACGCCACTAATGCGCTCAGCAACCATGACATCACGGCTAGCCGTATACACTTCAGGCACATACATCATGCTTGAGCCTAAAAAATTATGCCGCATTTTCATGGTATTGGCGGCTTCAAGCTCTAAATCCAGCTCATTTAAGATCACTTGGCGGTAATCACTAATCACTTGTACCATATGCACGGCGCGCGCGGCTTCTACTCGAGCTTCTAACCATTGACCAAGCCACATTAAGATTTCAAAATCTTTTAAAATACGTGGGCGAATATCAGGCCGAACAATTTTTACAATGACTTCGCGGCCATCGTGTAGGGCAGCAGTATGCACCTGGGCAATAGACGCAGCAGCCAGTGGCGTGTCATCAAAACGTGCAAAGAGGGTATCAATACTGGCAAGTAATGATTCTTCAACCCGCTGTTTGGCAATATTGCTGGCAAACGGCGCCACACGGTCTTGCAGCAGCACCAGTTGTGCCAGTAATTCTGGTGGAATTAAATCACGCCGCGTAGATAATAATTGGCCCAGCTTAACAAACAATGGTCCCATTTCTTCCAGGGCATGCTTTAAGCGCAAGGGATCTTTGCTGGCTTTACTACCCCAGGCTGCTGGATGTAATTTAATCAGTTGAATAATTGGCTTGGCTTTTACAGGCAGCTCGTCTTCAGGAATTAGGGTATCTAGGCGGTGGTGTGCGGCCAGTCGCCATAATTCTGCCAAGCGTTGAAAATGCGGAATCATTTGGTATCGTCCTAAAGTCTTTACTGCTGCTGTTGCTGTGCGCTTTGAATGGATTGCTCGGTGTCAGATGCTGGGGTAGGCTGTTGCTGCAACTGCTGCTGTAGCGTTTTCACTTTTGCCTGCGCGCGCTCAATGTCTTGTCGTAAATGACGCATATTATTTTTAAATTGATCCATTTGCCAGCGTGCCGCAAGCAGTTGGCTATCTTCAGTGATGGCATCTTGAGCATGGCTGGCCATACTTTGACTGGTTTGCAGAATAGTTTTTTTGCCGATTGCCAGTATGTCACTAATTTGCTTTGCCGCAATGGCACCAATCCATGGGCTAAGCTGGCTGGCTAAATCTGGCTGGGATTGTGCTAGTATACGCTGCAATTGTTGCAATATACTCATGTCGCCATGAATCGGAATATTACCCGTTTCACCTGCTTTGGCACTCATGAGTTTGGCAAGGTCTACCATATTTACCACGTGCAGGGTTAAATGCGCTTGCTCAGGGGCGTAAGCAGGGTCATAAGGGCGTTGTTCAAAAATAGACGGCTGATGATTTGCCATGCCCAAAGCCGTAGGGTTAATGCGAATTTTATTGTCATCAAACCATACATCAACCGACAGTTGCGGAGCATCAATTACCACACGCAGTAATTTGCCCGATAACGCATTAAGTTGTTGCCGCGTGGCAGCGTCTAAGTCAATCCATCGGTTCAATAAGCTTTCAGCAGTGCCAAGCGCAAGAACAGCAAGCATAGGTATTTTCCTGCTTTAAATTTTAAATACTCAAAAGCGTAAATACTTAAAAGCGTGACTACTTAAAAAAGCGATTATTTAAAACCACGATGCAGGGCAACAATACCACCAGTCATATTGTGATAGTCGCAGCTATGAAAACCAGCAGTTTCCATCATTTGCTTTAAGGTGCGCTGATCGGGATGCATACGAATGGATTCTGCCAGATAGCGATAACTTTCAGAATCATTGGCCACCAGTTTGCCCATGATGGGTAAGGCGGTAAACGAATACAGATCATACAAACGCGATAATGGTTCAAATACAGGCTTGGAAAATTCCAGGATCAGTAAGCGACCACCTGGCTTTAACACGCGAAACATGGAACGCAGGGCAGCGTCTTTATCAGTCACGTTACGCAGGCCAAAGCTAATAGTAATTAAATCAAAGCTTTCATCTTCAAATGGCTCAAGCGTTTCTGCATTTGCCAGCACAAACTCCACATTGGTGCAGCCTTTGTCGATAAGGCGATCACGGCCAACATTCAGCATGGATTCATTAATATCTGATAGTACCACACGACCTTGCGCGCCTACTTCACGGCTAAAAGCCAGTGCCAAATCCCCTGTGCCGCCAGCAATGTCCAATACATGCTGACCACGACGAACACCCGATAAGCTAATGGCAAAACGCTTCCATAAGCGATGAATACCAAATGACATTAAGTCATTCATCAGGTCATATTTGCTGGCTACCGAATGGAATACTTCAGCCACTTTTTGCTGTTTTTCTTCTACTGCAACAGTTTTGTAGCCAAAATGGGTGGTGGCATTGGTAGTAGTGGTGCTGTTAGCTGCTGGATTAGAACCAGTGCTTGCGCCAGCCAGACTTTGCTGCTGACCTTGCGGTGTGCCTGTGGGTAGCGGCTGATTTAAAAACGCTGAGTTGGCCGCGCTGTTGCTATGTTGAGAGTCTTGAGATTCGGGTGCTGGGGTATTGTTGTTAGGGTTGGTGTTTTTGATATCGGTATCAGACATTGCTGTCACTCCATAAAAGCGGGGCATGCCTTGATTAGGGCCTACCGTAAATATATGACAAAAAACTACGCCGATCATGCCAGATTTTTAGCAGTACTGCTGACATAAACTGCAAAAAGCAACATTATTGTGACCAGTTGTTTAGCGTGAAACTAAGCAATAATAAATCAGACAATAATGATTGAATCCATTTGCTCAAATAACTGGCTTAAGCAAATGGATAAGGATTACCTGCATGCACACTCGCAATAATTTCACGCTCTCTGGCTGTGAATGTTTTTACAAATTGCTCGGCTGAGTCGAGTGGACTCATGGCATCAAAACCTTCTTCAATAAACTCATAAATAGGTGCCACTTTGTATTTGTTGGCCAACCCTTTTGACATTTTAAATGCAGTTCTCACCACCCGAGAGCGTACATATTTGTCCAAACTTTTACCCAGCTCATCTAATAATGCCATTTGATGTAAGCGCGGCACTTGTTGGTCTAACTTTAAATAGGCAACCCGCATAATCTCATCATTTAAAGGCATATCGGGTGCATAAGTATTTAATAAATTAATAGCCAGATCCTGATCGAGCCGCACAGCGAGTACCGCAAGTTCTACCCCAGCAAAACCAGTGCGAATGGCAGAGTCAGGCATAATTTTTTCAACAATACCTGCATGTTTAATAAGCCGTGCAATTTGTTGTGCCAAGATGTCAAAATCTGGCCCACCATACAGACGATTTAAAAAATACTGTGACATTAAATGATGTTCAGGAACCGCAAAAAATGCAGCGTGCGTGTTAACCATACGTTGCTTTTGCCAGGTTTGTACATCATTTAAACGCTTGGCCAAGCGTGGATCCTGGTGAAATTCAAGCTGATTAAAAACTTCAAGCTGTTGTTGTAATGCATCAAATTTAGACATAGTCAGTAAAATTATAATAGCTCAGGCAATGTTTAAGCATAACCGATTTCTTGTTGAACAAAACCAGCATATTGAACCATTTTTGCTATTGTTGTGGTCTATGGATGAAGTGGTTAAAAAAGAAAAGTAGACAGTTAAGTAAAAGTTGCCGTCAAAAATTTTCTTTCCTGGGCAATAAACTCATTAAAAAAATCGTTGCAGTGGGGTGTAGCACGCACTGTTTTAAAGGCATGGGCTAAATAGTCATATAAAAAATGAAACTGGCGGCGGTAAGCGGTACTTTTGGCAAGTTTAAACGCACTTTGAATAAAAAAACTATGTGCATATTGATATAGGGCGGCACTGATTTTGGTCAGTAAATTGAACTGCTGTTGCCTGCTGGCTTCTTGGTTTAGCTGTACAATTGCATGATGAATATGATCAATAGTGGGTTCTAATTGCTGCTCTAACAGATACTGAGCAATTTGTTCATCAAGTTTTAAGGTTAAATACGCCAGCTCAAAGCTTAAAATAGCGGTTTCTAATATATTTTTTGACAAAAATCGATCCAGCTTAATTTTTTCTTGTAATGCTTTATCAAGCTGTTGCGCGAGTAGCGATATATTGTGCTGACAATAAAAATGTTCAAGTAAAAATGTGACAATTTGCTGATATTGCGGCTGCTCGAATAAATCTTGATGGATATGCTGCATACGTTTTTTTTGCCCCACTTGCACTGCCTTAAGCTGCATGGCCAAAGAGGGATTTTGATGAAAACCAAGTTTTTGATAATGTTCAAGCTGTTGGGCAAGTCGGGTAGTTGCTAGCATAAATCCGTTCAGAAAGAAAAATGACAGTAAAGAAAATAAGCTTCTAGCATACTCAACTTTTAAAAGTTTTACGCAAAAATGCACAGGGATACATCAAAAATTAATTTATTTTCAACAGATACTAAAAATCAATGTCCAGATGTTTAAGCAGTCGGCCTACAGATCGAAAGGGCAGGGTAATTAATTGAAAGATAAACTCAATAGGAAAATCAATCCAATCTAGCCACTGAACGGTATTGTCGGATTTGCGCTGATTATCCGTCTGTTGTTTATAAGATGGCTTAATAATATACGACAATACAAAACAGCCTAATGCACTACAAATAGCAATCAGGCCAAATCTTTCTAACCAACACTGAACTAAAATAAAAAATCCTGTAATGAATAGCGCAATGGCTATCAGATAACGAGCAAAAATCATAAAACATCCTGATTTTATAAATAGGTATTATTGAGTTTTTGTAAAACGTTAATTTATCAAATTTGATGAAATTATAAAGTTGTTTTGATCACTAGTCATCTTCAATTAAAAACCCGCCACTTTGATGTGCCCACAACCGTGCATAAATCCCATTTAATGCCAATAATTCCTGATGGCTACCCTGTTCTACAATTTGACCTTGATCCATCACAATCAAGCGATCCATGGCCATAATGGTAGACAGGCGATGGGCAATGGCAATGACGGTTTTGCCCTGCATCAGCCTGTATAAGCTATGCTGAATTGCCGCTTCTACTTCCGAATCCAAAGCACTTGTGGCTTCATCCAATAATAAAATAGGCGCGTCCTTTAGCATTACACGTGCAATGGCAATTCGCTGGCGCTGTCCACCCGAGAGTTTTACCCCACGCTCGCCCACATGCGCATCATAACCACTGCGGCCAGTAGGATCGGTTAAATGCGCAATAAATTCATCGGCCTCAGCTTGTCGGGCAGCTTCTAGCAGTTCGGCTTCTGTAGCATCAGGGCGGCCATATAAAATATTTTCACGCACGGAGCGATGTAATAATGAGGTATCTTGAGTCACCATGCCAATATTGGCGCGCAAGCTGTCTTGCGTGACCTGCGCGATATCTTGTCCATCAATTAAGATACGGCCTTGTTGTGGTTCATAAAAATGCAGTAGCAAGTTAATCAGGGTAGATTTCCCTGCGCCTGAGCGACCCACCAGACCTATTTTTTCACCTGCCTGAATGCTTAAATTAAGCTGATTTAAAATCGGTTTATCTGGACTATAAGCAAAGCTGACATTGTCGAACTGCACCGTGCTGTGCTGAATAGAGAGGGGCTTGGCTTCTTTTTTATCTGCAATGGTTTGTGGTTTGGTTAAGGTGTTAATACCATCCTGTACAGTGCCAATATTTTCAAACAGTGAGGAAATTTCCCACATAATCCATTGGGCAAAACCATTTAAACGCAAAGCCATGGCGGTGGTGGCTGCCACTGCACCAATACCCAATACTGAATCTGACCATAGCCACAGTGCCACCCCAGCCGTAGATAAAATTAAAAACGCATTGAGGCTTTGATTGGTGAGCTGCAACCACGTCACCAGGCGCATTTGCCGATGAACCGTGATTAAAAATTCATCCATGGATTCTTTGGCATAATCAGCCTCGCGGCCCGCGTGAGAAAATAACTTAATGGTTTGAATATTGGTATAAGCGTCAGTAATTCGGCCAACCATGCTGGAACGTGCATTGGCCTGGGCTTTGGCAATAGCACCAAGGCGCGGTAGAAAATAAGCCATGGCACTAATATAGGCAGACAGCCAGATAAAAAATGGCACCAGCATCCACAGGCTAAACGAGCCCATGATTAAGCTTAAGGTGACAAAATAAACCAGCATAAAGGCTAAAATATCAGCCATGAGCATCCAGACATCACGCACAGCCAATGAAGTTTGCATCACTTTGGTGGCAATACGCCCTGCAAAATCATCACTAAAGAAACCCAGGCTTTGATTAAGCACTTGCCTGTGAAAATTCCAGCGCAAACGCATGGGAAAATTACCCATTAAACCTTGTTGCTTAATCAGTGATTGCAGACTCACCAAAAAAATACTGCCAACAATAATGGCTGCTAACAGGAGTAAATGACTACCTTCTTTTTGCCAAAGTAGCGCAGGTTCAACGTGACTTAGCCAATCGACCATTTTGCCCATCATGGCAAATAAAATAGCTTCAAAAATACCAATCATCGCGGTAAGCACGGTCAGCCCAATTACCATTAAGCGAGTGCCTTTAGAGGCTTGCCATACAAAAGCAAAAAATTGCTTGGGTAAAATACCAGGCGGCGTTAATGGATAAGGATGAATACGTTTTTCAAACCAGCGAAACATGGAAGTACCTTATAAAAGCTGCCTGTAAAAACGGCATGATATGCAGCGGGATCATTGACTAGCTTGCAATGTAATTAAAACTTAATGAAGTTAAATAAAAATAAGTAAAACTACAGAGTTAATTTTTTAATAATAACAGGAGAAGATGTGACTGTGACTAGCATAATTAACATTATTGACGCACCTTCTCTTGTTTGCAGCAAATCTATGAGTAGAAAACTAATTTTAAGCCTTACGCTGCTGTTGCTGCATGTTTTTGGCCAGTTTATAACTATCTTCCACATGTGTTAGGGCAATGGTTTTTAAAATTTTATAACCCAGTGTTGCGGCTACAATTTGGCCACCCAAAGGAATAAATTTGGTAACTTGCTTGGTTAAAATCTTACCTGCAAAACCACTTAAGCTTTTACGCGCAACCGCTCGCGTGGTGACTAAGCCTGCAAATTGTATGCCGCGTTTTCGTAACGCATTCCAGTGTACTTGACGTGTTTTAGGATCATATACTGCGATTTGATCTGGTGCTAAGCCAAATTTTGCATTGATTTTTGGCAGCAGGATACTTAGATTGCTGACATCTGCCACCACATCAAAAAAAGGCATGGGCACAATGGCCGCGCCCGCAGACAGCCAGGCATGCTTTTTGACCATATCAATACATTCGCGGCGAATTTGCTCAAGGTTTAAACTCGGGCTAACAAGGTGCTCATCGGCATTTTTAGTGGTTGTCATTGCTGCTCCAAAAAATAATTCAAATAGATCTAAAAGCACTGCTCAATTGCGCAGCGTTATCCATAAAACAATATAAAATGTTGTTCAAAGTATAAATAATAAAATGCCACAAAATGAGCCACCTAAGTGCAATTTTCATGAAGTGTTATTGATAAACTTTGTAAATTATGGCTTGGCCATGAGCAAGTAGTTATCATATTTTAAACTGTATTTTGTATTTAATGCGATGCCCGCATAGCGTCTGATACTATGGCATTTGGTTTTATTGACGTTAAAATAGTTCAGTTGATCTCCTCACTTAGTTCTGGCAACAGCACAGCATCTATATTCTGATTGTACGCCTAGATTGAATATAAGGTTCAATGAGGACATTTTGCTCACATCAGATGAGATAAAAATAATCTCATTTCTATTGGCATGCGACACTACCTGTCTAAAATTGCAGTTATCATATCCACGTGTTTTGCTTCATGATGCATTGATTTTGTAATGGGCGATATGAATGAAGTTAGCACTATTGAATCGCATAAGCTTATGCAAAAAGATGAGCAAGCCAGCGATTAAAAAGCCATTAGGGGTGTTTGTAGAAAGTTCATGCTTAATATCACGCAAAGCCAGCGGATTGACTTATTGTTTGCCACTATGCAGGATTTTTTGGCAGCGCATCCTGTTTCTGTGTTTGAAGCACAGCAAGTTATTGTGCCATCGCATGGGGTAGGCGTATGGCTGCGTTATCAGCTGGCAAGTCATCAAGGCATTAGCGCACGTTTAAATACCGACTTTTTTGGGACGTATCAATGGACGTTATATAAAAAGGTACTGGGGAGTGATATTCCCAAAAATGCACCATTTACGCGGCAAGTGATTCAGTGGAAATTATTTTGTCATTTGATGCAAGTACTTAAAAAACCACAAGACCATATACAAGATTGCGAAGTTTTAGCACCACTTTTGGCCACCCTTGAGCAGCAATCACAACAGTATCCGCAGCAACAGCGCAAGCTATGGCATTTGTGTGGCTTAATTGCCCAAGTGTTTGCCAATTACGTGCTGTATCGTAGCGACTGGCTCGATTGCTGGGGACAGGGCAAGCATCTTGATATTGAAACGCAACTGCGTAAAAACGATGCAACGACGCCAGATTGGCTAGTTGAGCGTTATGGCCAAATGGAAAGCTGGCAGCAGTTTTTGTGGCATCGTTTGTTTGCCGAGCAGTTTAATGATTATCAACATATTCGTACACGATTTTGGAAGCTATTGGCTGTTAATGAATACAAACGCAAGTTGCTGCCTAAAAGCCTGACTATTTTTACCGTTCTGCAATTACCGCCTGCAGAATTTAATTTTATTCAGCAATTGTCACACTATACCGATATTCAGTTTTTACATTATAACCCCTCACAAGAATACTGGGCCGATAGTGTAGACCCGCAATGGCTCAAACGTTTTGCCCTTAAAAATCCACATGCCGCCCGCTTGTTTGATAGCAAACATCCGTTACTCACCAGCATGGGAAAACAGGCGCGGGATATTTTTGCCCAGTTGGCTGAGCTGTCGGGCAATGATGCGAATTTAACAGGTGAATGGGTCGACTTATTTCCCAGTTATTTTCCCAATACACTGTTGGGGCAGTTACAGCATGATATTTTGCATTTGATACAGCCTAAACCGCACAGTTTTCGGTTGCCAGAGCAAGACCAGTCGATTCAGATTCATGTATGTCACTCACCCCTGCGTCAGCTTGAAGTGCTGCGTGAAGAGCTGATCACTTGGTTAGATGCGGATAGCACGAGACAACCTGCCGATGTGGTGGTTTTTGTGCCTAATTTACCTGATATTGCGCCCCTGATTGGGCATGTGTTTGGTGGCTCTGGGGGAATGCTGCCTGTACATGTGACAGGTGTGGTACAACCCGATGCTGAGCAACTGTGGCAGGCCATGCTGGGTTATTTTACCTTGCTCCGTGGCCGCTTTAGTATTGAAGACCTGATGGATTGGCTCAGCTTGCCTGATGTGCAGCAATGTTATGCCTTAAACCGCGAGCAAGTGGGACGTTTAGGCGCAATGCTGGCCGATGCAGGGTTTAGACGTGGTTTTGACGCCACCCATTTACGTGAAACATTGGCCAGTGAAGACCGTGATACGCGCTTTACCTTGCAATTTGCCTTAGACCGCCTGATGCTGGGCGTAGTGATGCCAGTGCAAGCTTTGCATGTTGGCATTTTGCCTTATGCCGATGTTGGTCGGCAGGATTTTGACCTGATTGCTACCCTTGCACGGATTGTGGCTGATTTATCCATTCACCGCGAGGCATTAAGCCAAAATAACCAGCCTGTGAGCCATTGGTTGGCCGTATTGCGTGAGCATTTTAGTCAATTTTTTGCCCATAGTATCAGTACAGTGGGTGGCAATGGCGTGCAAACTGCATTTATCGAACTACAGCGCAGCATGGAAACAGCCGAAAGTGGTGAGCTGCATTTGCCCTTGCAATTTGTCCTTGATGAAATTGCCAGTATCTTGCAAGAAGCGCCGCCAGGCTCTATTCCAACAGGAAAAATTACCTTTAGTCGCTTAGGTACATTGCGGCCACTACCCTATAAGCTGGTGGTGATGCTCAATTTAGACAGTGGCGTATTTCCTGCCCGTGACCGTAAAAACACCTTTGATTTAATTAATGAAATGCAAGCACGGCGTGGTGATCGCTCACGACAAAGTGATGATGAAGGCGCGTTTTTAGATGGCTTATTACTGGCGCAGCAAGCATGCTGGATGTTTTATAATGGTTATTCAACCAATGACACCCAACCGCGTCAGCCCTCAGGTATTTTGCAGCAACTGATTGAATTTTTGGATAATATGTTGGTTACAGATGTCCCCCACTTAAAACAAAGTCCAGCTCAAAAAACCGCACTTGATTTTATTATTCAGCAGCATAGCTTACAGCCATTTGAAAGCACTAATTTTGATGCGATCAAGCCACGAGGTTATGCCGATAACTGGTTTGGTGTGGCAACAGGTTTGCAGCAACCTGTTAACATCAAGCCCTGGTTTAATCAATCGTTGCAGCCATCGCTTCAGGGTGTGCTAATGCTCAGCCAAATCATTGCCGATTTAAAACACCCTGCCAAACACTTTTTGCGCCAAAGCCGTGTGGCATCATTAGGTCGGCTAGATATTGCCAGTACCTTTGAACCACTCACTTTAAATAAACTGGATGAATACCAGATTCGTAGTTTGCATCAACAACACCCTGACACGCTAATCCAGGGTCAATTACAGGCTATTTTGCCAGTTGGGCCAGCCGCCAGTGCGTATTGGCAAAAAAGTCAACAAGAGGCTCAGCGTAATCAGAAACGTTTAAGCAAGTATGGCACAGAAACTGAACTGGACGAGCAGCACCTCCAAATTGGGGAGTATGTGATTCAGGCCGTAATGCCCAGACAGGCCAGCACAGGCTTATGGCTGAACCAGCAACCTGTAAAAAGTAAAGGCCAGCGTACCTTGCAGTACTGGCTTGAGCATTTGGCATGGCAGGTCAAGCGTAGCACCAGCAAACATGATGTTGAGCAGTACAATGACCAAAGCCTGCCTGACCCAAAACAATGTGGTGAGCGTATTGTGGTATTAAGCGACATTAGCCTGATCTTTGCGCCTGTCGAGGCCAGTCAGGCACAAGATTATTTGTTGCAATGGCTTAAGGTTTGGCAACAGGCAGCAAGCGAGCCGTGGGTGCTGCCACCTGATCTGGTGCTGGATAAAACCTATGGACTGGCATTTGACCACCGAACCCAGCAACTTGAGATTAAAAATAGCATTAAGCTGATGGAGCAGTGGCGTGATGGCAAAAATTATTTTGGCAGTGGTTTTAACTTGCCCCCCTCAGAGCAAGTAGACTGTATGCAGCATCGTGACTGGCAAATTATTTTACGTGGACAAGATGCCGTGCAACAATGCGGGCAGTTTATGCAGCAGCATGCCGTGCGCTTATATGGCCCCATGTTAAATGCTTTGCGGGAAGAAAAATAATGAACGATCTTGCTCAGGCACCCAGTCATTCCCAAACACTGATTCAAATTCCTGCCAATCCTGCCATTGATTTAGCACTGCAAGGTTTACATTTAATCGAAGCCTCGGCAGGCACAGGCAAAACATGGACGCTGGCCACCTTAATGGTGCGCCTGATTGTCGAAGGTGGTTTTTTTACCAGACAAATTATTGCCACCACCTTTACCCGTGCTGCCGCCGCTGAATTAAAATCCCGTATTCGCAAATCGTTTGAAACCTACCGCAGTATTTTAAAACAGGGTATTGATGACTTACCGCTTACCCTACAGCAAGCGGTTGAGCGTAAAGACTGGCTAGCGGTGCATTTTCTACAAAATCTAAATGTGGATCAGCAAGCGCATGCGCAAAATCTGTTGCAACTGGCCTTAGATACTTTTGATGAATTATTTGTGGGCACGCTGGATAGTTTTTGCCAAAAATTAATGAGTGAGTTTGCTTTTGACAGTGGCCAGTATGAAAGCCTGCAAATTAGCGAACAAGAAGCTGAGCTGTGCTATCAGGTAATGCATCAAAGCCTGCGGCAGTGGTACAGCCAGCAACATCCACGCTTAATTGAGCTGCTGGTGATTAGTGGTAATTATAAAGATGTCGATCATTTTGCAAGCAACATGGGGCAGGTGCTTAATTTTTTATCCGCACCGATTGAAAACGTGCCTATGCCGCAATTTGACTGGCCAGCCTATGACCAAGTCCATCAGGCCATTTGTAATATAGACCCTAGTATATTAGTGGCATTTAATGATTTTTTTCAAGATGAGGGGATTTATAAAAATCATTTAAACGGCGTAAAGGCATTTAAGAAACACGGCCATTTGCTGCCCGCCATGCTGGAGAGTATTGCCAGTCATTCGCTTAATTATTTATTGCAACTGGATGAGCATGAAAAATTTGCTGATTTATTGGATGGTTTTTTAAATATTGAGGCACAGTTTAAGACCAAGCCCGAAGATCAAACTGCTTTGGCTGTATTTAATCAATTGTCATTGGTCAGGCTGATTCAACAATGCGCAGAGGTTCGCCAGCAACTTCAACAAGGCTTAGCGCAAGCCAGCCAATATTTGAATTATTATTTAAGCCAGACTATTCGCCAGGCATTACCGCAACTATTGGCAGAGCATGGCGAAACCACCTTTTCCCAGCAAATGCGCACACTGGCTCACGCATTGCAAGATACCCAACCCAATGGTCAGGCCTTAGCGCAGCATATTCAACATCGTTATCCCGTGGCGTTGGTGGATGAGTTTCAGGACACCAATAGTGATCAGGATCAAATTATTGCGCAAATTTGGCGCAATGCAGTGCCAACCAGCAAAAATTGCCTAATTTTAGTGGGCGATCCCAAACAAGCCATTTATGGCTTTCGCGGTGGAGACATGCTTACCTACAAAAAAGCCCGCGATGACGTGCGAACCAAGCAAGGCAGGCAGCATTTTTTACAGTTTAACCATCGTTCTATTGCACCGCTGGTTCAGGCAGTAGACACTTTATTGCAGCGTAATATTGAATTGGGTGAGGAGATTCAATACGCGCCTGTAGAGGCAGCAGGGCATAACAAGACGCAGTTGTGTTGGCAGCTGGATGCGCAAGGTCAATTGCATATTAATCCACAGCCGTTGCGCTGGTTATGCGTGCAGGATAAAAAAAATGAATTGACGCAAATTGCATGGCAGATTATTCAGCTATTACAGGCCGCTGCCGAGGGCAAGCTATACTGGAATGCACAAGATCCTGACGTGTTGCCAAAAGCATTAGTGCCTAATGATATTGCCGTGCTGTGCCGTGCAAACCATCAATTAGATGATATTGAAACCATTTTATTACAGGCAAAAATTCCAGTGTGCCGTAGTGCACGCATGAATGTACTGGCAAGTGCCATGGCTACTGAAGTGGCTGCACTGATGCAACTGATGCTTAATCCCTTACATGAAGGCTATTTGCGTCGCGTGTTGTCGGGCTTACTGGTGGGGCAAACACTGCACGATTTATTGCTGCTCGATCAGGACTCTGACCAGCTTGCCCGTTTACAAGCATTGTTTATTCAATGGGCTGAGCAGTGGCATCAGTCTGGTTTCTTGACCGCATGGCAACAGTTTGCCCGTCAATTTAAGGTGTGGCAACAACTGGCGAGTGTCGATAATGCTGAGCGACATGTGGTTAATTTACGCCATGTGGTAGAGCTAATACATCAGCGTGAGCAAAGTTTATCAGGGCAGCATTATTTGCTGGGCTGGTTAATGCAGCAAATGAAGCATCCTTCGCAGCGGGAAACCGAGTTGGAACGACGCTTATCGGGGACTCAAGGCGTCCAGCTCATGACGATTCATAAATCCAAAGGGCTTGAGTTTCCCATTGTATTTGTCGGTAGCCTGGACAAAAGCAAACCTGATGCCATTAAACTGGCGTTTTATGAAGAAAACCAACAGCGCAAGCTCAGTTTTGATCACACAAACCCTGACCATGAAAAAGCGCATCGGGCGCGTGAACTGGCCGAGCAAAAACGCCTGATGTATGTGGCATTAACCCGTGCCAGCGTGTGTTTATATGTGATCGCACCGCCATTGCCAGGGGCTGATGCCAAGGGTAAGCCAAAACCACCGAAAGGTTTATTGTATCATTGGCTGCCAGTCAACCAGAGCGAGTGGCTATGCGCTCATAGTAAAATAGAAGAAGAGCTTAGCCAATGCCCAGCGTTTGTGTATAGCCAACATGATACGCCGCCGCAGCTCAACGCACGGCCAATGCCCACGCAGCGACAACAGGCATGGGGTTTAACCAGCTTTAGCCAGCTATCACGCTATCAAAAAGCAAGTGCCATGCCCAGTGCAGCAGATAAGAGTGCCAGCAATACTAACAACAGTGCTGATCGAACCCATGCGCCTGATAGCGAATCGGCAACGGCAGATCGCATGCTGCATATGGATGAGCCAAACGTTGACTTAGCCCAGCCGTCTCAGGCACTAGAAGCCAAGCATGAGGCGTTTTGCTTTGCTTTTCCGCGTGGCACACAGGCAGGCGAGTGCTTACATGGCATTTTGGAGCGTATCAACCCCAAACAGCCACAGCACTGGCAGGCTATTTTTATGGAGCAAATGCAAAAATTTGCCATTAATCTGGATGAATTGGCACAAAAAAATCCCCATCTGACCTTAGACAACATGCAACTTTGGTTTAATGATATTGTGCATGCCAATTTGCCTGATGGGGCAGCACTGGCAGAGCTGAGTAATCAGATACATGAGTTTGAGTTTCATTTGGCCTTAAGCAATCAACCACTGGATACGCAGGCCATGTATCAGTTGCTGCAACAATACAATCTGCCTGTGGCCACGCTCAATCCAGTGTTTAATGCGCGTTATTTACACGGTTATATTGATCTGGTGTATGAGCACAACAACAAATACTATGTGGCTGATTATAAAAGTAACTCCTTAAAAGCCTATGCACAGCCTGATGGCCTGAGTAACTACCAGCCTGACGCATTACAGCAAAACATGAGCAGTGCAGGCTACTGGTTGCAAGCAGTGCTGTATCAAGTGGCACTGCATCGTTATTTGCGTTTGCGCCTGCCAGAGTATCAGCCGCAGCAACATTTGGGCGGGGTGGTGTATTTATACTTACGTGGTATGCGTGAAGGCACTGATCAGACAGGCGTACTGCACTGGCCAGTTAATCTAGACCTTATTGATCAACTAGATCAGCTCTTGGGGCAACATGAAGCTGTGTCCTCATAGACTAAGATCAAAAGGAGAAGCTTGTGGATAACTCTGTTGATAACCTTGCGGATAAGTCTGTGGACAAGCCTGTTGATAACCTTGCGGATAAGTCTGTTGATAACCTATCGGAAGCCATAGAGCTTGATGAGCGCGCGTGGTATGTGGCGCTGGCCGAGCATATGGCCCAACTATATCCAGATACATCGTCTGAGAAAAAAAATGATATTAAACAGCTAATTATTCAACTTGGGCAAGCATTAGATGCTGGGCATACTTGCTTATATATTGCTCAAGTTAGCTCAAATTTCAAACAAATGCAACATCCTGCGATTGTCGATGAAAGTAATGCACAGACACAACCCGCACCCTTAGTCAGGGCGGGCGATTATGTGTATTTTTATCGACAGTGGCAACAGGAAAATCAACTGGCTGAACAATTAACACGCATATTAACGCCTGTTCGAACAGTAACTGTGCAATTTGATACAGAAGAAAACGCCAACCCCCTACAACGGCAAGCCATTCAATTGGCAGGCCAGCATTCATTTAGCTTAATTACAGGTGGGCCAGGCACAGGCAAAACTTATACGCTGGTGCGCATTGTCAAGGCCTTACAACAAGCGCAACCAGATTTACGCATTGCCTTGGCTGCCCCAACAGGTAAAGCCGCGCAGCGCATGCAAAGTGTACTGGATATTGCCTTTGCCCAATCAGGCATTGCCAGTAGCCATATTCAAACCGCACAAACCATTCATCGTTTACTGGGATTGGGTACAAGCGGGAAACCACGTTATCACGCTCAAGCCTTGCTGCCTTATGATTTAATTGTCCTAGATGAAGGCTCAATGCTGGATTTGGCTCTGGCCAGTTTACTGTTTGCTGCCATTGCCACAGGCACACGGGTAATTATATTAGGTGATGCAGACCAACTGGCCGCAGTAGATGCAGGTGCAGTACTGGCTGATTTGCAACAAACACCTGGCTTAAAACAATATCAGATTCATTTAACCCAAAGTCAGCGTTTTAGTGCCACACAAGGCATTGGCCAGTTGGCAAGTGCTATTTTGCAGCAGGAGAGTGTGCAATTCTGGCAGGCATTTGAGCATTCGCCTGACCAGCTACAGCATATTGATCCGCAGGATTTAAGCGACCAACAGTTATTTGACAAATTATGGCAAGGCTTTTTGCCTTATGTAGACGCACTACAATCAAGCCATGGCCAGAGTGAGCAACATATTGAGCAGCTCTTTGCCGCCTTTGATCGCTACCGTATCTTATCTGCCATGCGTGCAGGGCGACTGGGGATACAGCGGATTAATCAGGAAATGACTAAACGCCTGCAACAGGCACAACAGCAGGCCTATGGACGTTATGCCGCGCAGCAGGAGTGGTTTAGTGGTCGCCCTATCATGATGAACCGAAACGATTATGCGTTGCAGTTGTCTAACGGTGACATTGGATTGTGTCTAGCGGATAAACATGGCAAGTGGCAGGTTTATTTTCCGCATTTGAGCCAAGGTATTGCCAGCACACGCTTGCCTGTACAGGACATTAGCACTGCATTTGCCTTAACCATTCATAAATCACAAGGCTCAGAATTTGAAAAGGTTGCCGTAGTATTAGATGCTGCCGCAAAAGATTTGCTTAGTCGTGAACTTCTTTACACTGCTGTAACACGTGCCAAGCAGCAAGTCGTATTGTGGAGTAATAATGTGGTCGCTGAACAAGCCTTACATAACAAAGCCTTACGACATACTGGACTACGCCATCAATTGCAAAAAATGTTATAAAATGACAAAAGTGTATATATTGTGACTTTAATGTAGTCTTTGGCTTACATTAATAAGCTCTTTTAGCCACTATTGTGACATTGGTTGTTTTGGCATTATGGCTTCACGATAAGTTGCTTGCACGGAGCGCAAGTAAAGCACTAGAAAAACTTCAATATGGTTGAGAAACCGTAGGTTTAACTGGATTAAACCCATAATAACCAAGTTAATGTGATACAGCCGCAAAGCCCAGCGCCCTCAGGATGAGAGTAATGGGCTTTTCTTTTTTAGTCTTGGTACTAATTCGCATGCAATAAAATACTGTATTACAAACGATTAACGAGCTCCTGTATTTTTGCAACACGCCTGATTGTGCCTATGCGCTATTGTTAAAACACTATTTAACGCAACAATATTAGGTGTTAGCCATGAACATTTTTGAAGCCCTACGCCAAAGCCATGAAGTGCAACGACAATTGGGCGCACAATTATTACAAACTCACGGGGCAAGCGATGAGCGTGATGAAATTTTTAAACAGTTCAAAATTGAATTAGAAGCGCACGAAACAGCAGAAGAGCGATACTTTTATATTCCTTTACTGATGGATGATAATGGGGTGGATTTAACCCGTCATGCGATGTCCGAACATCACCAAATTGACGAATATCTTGAAGAAGTAGAGCAGGCCGACCAAACTACCTCGGCATGGATGGCAGCGGCCAAAAAACTGGTCGATCAAGTGCATCATCATTTGTCTGAAGAAGAACACCGATTTTTTCAAATGTCAGGCAAAATTTTATCTGAAAGCCAAAAACAGCAACTGGCCAAGCAATATCTGGATGAGTACGCGCTACAAAAGCAAAAGCATGCTGTCCAATAAAAACTCATGCCATCTGATGTCCAATACGCCCTCTATTAAAGCGAGCCAAATATGTCCTATTACCGCTATACGCCCGATGTTGAAGTAAAAAGTTTTGATGAAGATCAACTAATTGAAAAAATTGTAGCTTCCATGGGACGTGTTAATGCCAAAGCATTTGATA
Organism: Pseudomonadota bacterium; assembly: GCA_023393635.1. GTDB lineage: Bacteria > Pseudomonadota > Gammaproteobacteria > Pseudomonadales > Moraxellaceae > Alkanindiges. The sequence goes on along the minus strand of JAEWKT010000041.1, from coordinate 106,357 downwards.
AGGAACGCCATGCCACCCGTGATGCGCATGCCAAAAGTCACGGTATTATAAAAGGTCACTTAGAAATTTATGACCACTTACCTGAACATTTGGCACAAGGACTATTTGCTATTCCCAAGCGTTATCCCATTGTTATTCGCCTGTCCAGTGCGTTTGGGCATATTAAAGATGACCGTATTCCAACTGCCTATGGCATGGCGATTAAAGTGATTGGTGTGGAAGGAGAAAAAATTCTGCCAGAGCATCAAAATGACGTAACGCAGGATTTTTTATTGGTCAATTTTCCTGTGATTCCATTTGGTCATGTACAGGCTTACTGGAAGTCACAACATATTGCTGAAAAATATGATGATAGCCCAGATTTAATTAAACAAATGGGAGATTCACTGGCCAAACCCGTCAGTAGCATTGCAGGCTTATTGGCACATACTAAATCTCCGCTTAAAAAAATTGGTGCACCGCCCACGCATATTTTGGGTGAGACCTTTTACAGCATGGCGGCCATTCGCTATGGTGATTACATTGCCAAAATTAATGCTGCTCCGCTGTCACCCGAAGTTCGCGCTTTAACCCGTCAAAGCATTGATACTACTGATCGTCCCTCGGGCATTCGCGACTTGGTGGTAGATTTTTTTAGCCGCTCGGGTGCAGAATATGAGCTCAATGCCCAGTTGTGTACGCATCCTGATGAGATGCCCATTGAAGATGCATCAATTGAATGGGATGAAGGCAAGTCACCTTATCAACCCATTGGCAAAATTGTAATTCCCCCACAAGATGCCTATAGTCCAGCGCGCCGTGTGTATGGCGATGATGTGTTGTCATTTAATCCGTGGCATTGCTTAAGAGAACATCAGCCGTTGGGGTCAATTCAGCGTGTGCGCATTCCAGCTTATGCACGTTCCAGCAAGTTTCGTCATACCATGAATGTCCAACCGCGGGTAGAGCCACGGGATATTGGAGAAGTACCTGATTAACAGATAAATTTAACGTATTTTTGTGCCGCCTGTAATCAAAGAGCAAGGATTGCTATTTATTTGATGATAGGCAATAAAAACCCCATCAAATTTGACAGGGCTTTTTTTCATATCTTTTTAAATTATTTAGTACAACACACGCACACGAATGGTGCCTTCAACGCCTTGTAAGGCTTCTAGCGCGGCATCAGATGCACTGGCATCCACGTCCATCACCAAATAACCCACATCGCCTTTGGTCATTAATGTTTGCGCGGCAATGTTAATATTTTGCGTGGCAAACAACTGATTCACTGCAGACAGTACACCTGGCACGTTTTTATGAATGTGCAATAAGCGGTGCGTGCCTTCCTGCTGTGGCATCGATACTTCTGGAAAGTTCACCGAAGTAATGGTGGCACCAGAGTCAGAATAACGTACAAATTTTTCAGCCACTTCAAGGCCAATATTGGCTTGCGCTTCCTGAGTTGAACCACCAATGTGCGGGGTTAAAATCACATTGTCAAAACCACGCAATGGCGACACAAACTCTTCATCATTGGCTTTTGGCTCTTTAGGGAACACGTCTACTGCTGCACCACTTAAATGCTTGGATTCAAGCGCAGCCGCCAGCGCATCAATATCCACACAAGTTCCACGCGCTGCATTAATAAAAATACCGCCTTGTTTCATTTTGGCAAACTGCTCAGCACGCATAAAGTTACGTGTTGATGGCACATCAGGCACATGCAGCGATACCACATCTGACTGAGATAATAATTCATCCAGACTGGCAACCTGACGCGCATTACCTAAAGGCAATTTGGCAACAGTGTCAAAATAAATGACTTTCATGCCCAACGATTCAGCCAGTACCGACAACTGCGAACCAATAGAGCCGTAGCCCACAATACCCAAGGTCTTGCCGCGCGCTTCATAAGAACCTTCGGCAGATTTTGACCAGCCACCACGGTGAACCATGGCATTTTTTTCAGGAATACCACGTAACAATAAAATGGTTTGTGCCAATACCAGTTCGGCTACCGAACGAGTATTAGAGTACGGGGCATTAAATACAGGAATACCACGCACCAGCGCCGCATCCAAATCTACCTGATTGGTTCCAATACAAAAGCAACCCACGGCTGTTAATTTATTGGCGGCCGCAATTACTTTTTCAGTTAATTGGGTGCGCGAACGCAAGCCAACAAAATGCGCATCCTGAATTGCTTCAATTAAAGCATCTTCATCAAGTGCCGTTTTGCGGTAATCAATGTTGGTATAGCCCGCTGCATGCAGTACATCAAGGGCGTTTTGGTGCACACCTTCAAGTAGCAGGAAACGAATTTTATCTTTTTGCAAGGAAAGTTGTTGGCTCATCGTGGCTCCCGAAAACCAAAAAGTGGAAAGGCCAAAAATCAAGTGGCATATGTTAGCATAACGCAACAAAGTCTGCTTTTTTTCTTATGAGTCGTTTGCCATGAATGAACCGCTTGTCTTATCTGCTGTTGTGCTGGAACAATTAACTGCCATTGTGGGCGAAACACGGGTCAAAACAGACCACGACAGCCGCATGACCTGGGGTAAGGATTGGACCAAACATTTTGAACCAAACCCGTCAGTTATTGTATTTCCAGGCAGTACAGAGCAGGTGCAGGCTATTGTTAAACTGGCCAATCAGCATCGTATTGCAATCACACCAAGCGGTGGCCGAACAGGCTTATCGGCAGGCGCGGTGGCGGCCAATGGTGAAATTGTCATTAGCCTGGACCGTATGAATAAAGTCATAGAATTTTTACCAGCAGATCGTATGGTGCATGTTCAGGCAGGGATCGTGACCGAAAGCTTACAACAATATGCTGAGTCACAAGGCTTATATTATCCAGTAGATTTTGCTTCGGCAGGTTCTAGCCAGTTGGGCGGTAATATTGGTACCAATGCGGGCGGCATTAAAGTCATTCATTACGGCATGACGCGTGAGTGGGTGCTGGGTTTAACCGTGGTGACAGGCAAAGGCGATATTTTACACATGAATAAAGGCATGATTAAAAACGCCACAGGCTATGCCTTGCAGCATTTATTAATTGGGGCAGAAGGCACACTGGGTATTGTGACTGAAGCCCAGATTAAGCTGACCCGCCAGCCACAGGATTTAAAAGTCCTGGTGTTAGGTGTGCCAGATTTTGATTCCGTGATGCCAATTTTGCATGCGTTTCAGCAGCGTATTGACTTAACAGCGTTTGAGTTTTTTGGTGAGCTGGCCATGCAAAAGGTACTGGATGCTGGCCATGTGTCACGACCGTTTGACACACCATGCCCATTTTATGTACTCCTTGAGTTTGAAGGACGCTTTGAGGCCATTGTTGATGATGCCATGAGCATTTTTGAGCATTGCATGGAGCAGGGCTGGGTACTGGATGGTGTTATGAGTCAAACCCAAGCGCAGGCCGCTAATTTATGGCGCTTGCGTGAAGATATTTCTGAAACCATTGCCCCATTTACACCCTATAAAAATGATATTTCGGTGCTCATTACCCATGTGCCTGCCTTTATTAAGGATATCAACGATATTGTGTCGGCCAGCTATCCTGATTTTGAAATTTGCTGGTTTGGTCATATTGGTGACGGTAATTTGCACTTAAACATCTTAAAACCTGCCTATTTAAGTAAAGATGAGTTTTTTGATCAATGCAAACTGGTCAACACGCAAGTATTTGAAACTGTGCAAAAATATAATGGTTCTATTTCTGCCGAGCATGGCGTGGGTATGACCAAAAAGGACTATTTACAGTATACTCGTGATGCAGTAGAAATTGGCTACTTGCGTGAATTGAAAAAAGTATTTGATCCGAATGGCATTATGAATCCAGGCAAGATCTTTGATTTGTAATTGGTTGCGGGTTTAATCATTATTTACTGAAAAGCGTGGCTTCGGCTGCGCTTTTTTTATAACAGAAATAAATTTAAGGAAGATAAATGAAGATTTTAATTGTCGGCAATGGCTTTGATTTAGCACATTACATGCCTACCAAATATGATCATTTTATGGGGGCAATGCAGGCTGTTGAAGCTTGGGATATTTCTAAAGGTGAGATGGGATTTGACGACTTATTTAAAGGGTTTTATCAAAAAGAAGAGTGGTTTTTTGGCTATACCAAAGCAATGTATAAAACTGATGAAATAAAGCTAACTGTTGAGCAAATTAAGGAATTACAACAACAGCTAAAGGAAAACGTGTGGTATCAATATTTTTCTGAGCATGTAAAAGAGCTAAAAACGTGGATTGATTTTGAGATAAAAATTGAGGAAGCTTTATTAATTTGCTGTAGCTTTTTCGATGAGTATAAATTACTGTACCAAAAGCATGGTGAAGTAAATGATGAAATACTTCCCTTAAAGCATACCTCAGCTAAATACATAAAACTTTCTGAAAAAAATAAGAAAATTCTGCAACTTATTTCAATTTTGAAAATTGAGGATAGAGAAAACACTCGAGCACCATCAGCAGGCTTATCAAGTTCTGAAGTTAGGAAGGTAAAAACTACGATCGTAAACTCAGAATTTTTAATAACTGATAATAAGTATGAAAATTTTCAATATGAGAAATTTATAAATAGTTCTTATAATCAACTCGAACTTTTTAAAGAGATACTAAATTCTTATTTGATGGAAATTATTGAGCATCTTAAGCTAAGAGAGAAAATCTTAATACCAGAGCCATTAAACTGCCTAGATCACATTTTTTCATTCAACTATACTTCTACTATAAAAAGATTTCATAACTCTGATATGGAAATTGAATTTTTACACGGCCAATGTGGTTTAAAACAAAATATTGTCTTAGGAATTTCAGACTTACCCCATGGTAGGTTAAAAGAATTAAAAGCTTATGGTTTCGTTAAATACCATCAAAAATTAATGAAGAATACGAACTATAAATTCATTTTAGAAAATGAAGCCATTAGCGTGCATCTTAAATTAAATGGGAAAATCTTAGAGCCTGAGGGTTTAAATTTAACTTTCTGGGGACATTCTTTAGACGTTTCTGATCGAAATTATATTGAAGAAGTATTCTCTTTAAATGATGAAAAAGACCTAGGAGCACGAGTATTAATTTACTTTTATGATCTTCAAGCGAAATTTTCCTTACTTGCAAATTTAATTCATATATTGGATAACCATAAAATTGAAACCTGGATGAAAAAAGGCTGGTTAAAGTTTGAAGCTATGCCAAATATTGCTGAAATTAACGGTATAAAGTCAGTTACTCTATAATCTCTTGAGCCTAAACCTCTAGGTACACAAAAAGCCGCAACAATGTGCGGCTTGATGATATAAATTGCCTATCTTATTGGGCTTATCGGGCGCGGTAAGTAATACGACCTTTGGTTAAATCATAAGGCGTCATTTCTACTTTAACCTGATCACCCGTTAAAATACGGATATAGTGTTTACGCATTTTGCCTGATATATGGGCAATCACTTCATGGCCGTTTTCCAAACGTACACGAAACATCGTATTAGGCAAGGTGTCAACGACAACGCCCTCAAACTCGATCAGTTCTTCTTTGTTGGCCATGGCCTACCTGGTATGAAAAGACAAGGCGCAAATTATAAGCAGTTTTACGCAAATAATCAATCGGTATATAAAATGCCAAGGTGCTTTAATATAGCCTCATTAATGTTTAATCGTTGAACAGTACTTTCATTTTACATTGGTAAGCCAGTAAAATAGCACTGTCAATTGAGCCAATAGCGTGTAGGCTCATAACAATAAAACAGTATGTTGCTGGCTAAACGATATTTAAGGGCGTAATTATGGCGGGACAACTGACAGATGCTTCAATTATCTTGCGCTTAGGATATCAGGCCATGCGCCGTGCCAATATGCCTGTAGAGCAGATTTTAGGCAGGGCAGGTGTGGCCTTAAGCCATGTTGACGCCCGTAAGCGCACCCCCTTAGGTGCGCAAGTCGCATTTTGGCAGGCCGCCCAGGAAGTCACAGGTGATCCAGATATTGGTTTGCATTTGGGTGAACATTTACCCTTATATCGTGGGCAAGTCATTGAATATTTGTTTATGAGTAGCGGTACTTTTGGCGAAGGCTTAAAGCGTGCGCTGGCCTATCAGCGTTTAATTAGCGATGCCTTAAATGCTGAACTGGTACATGATGCCAAAAGTTGTTATTTAACCAATGGGCGGATGGAATATAATGACACCAACGTACAACGGCATTTTAGTGAATGTGTGGTCTCAGGCGTCCTGCGTTTTTTTAACTTTGTGACGGAAGGTCGCTTTCAAATTACTTGTATTGATTTTAACTATACCCATGGTACCACTGAACAAGAATACCAGCGTGTGTATGGTTGTCCTGTGCGCTTGGGTCAAGCCGAAACCCGCCTGTATTTTGAACCCGCTATTTTAGATTATCCTTTATGGCAATCAGAGCCTGAGCTACTGCGCTTGCATGAACAACTGGCACTAGAAAAACTACAGGAACTGGCACGCTACGATTTAGTAGGAGAAGTGCGGCGCGCTATTGGTTCAACCTTAGAGAGCGGTGAAACAACCTTAGAAACTGTTGCTGCCCAGCTTAATATTACCCCGCGTCGTTTGCGCACGCAGTTAAGTGAAGCCAACACCTGTTTTCAGCAAATTTTATCGGATTATCGCTGTCGTTTGGCCAAACGCTTATTGTCACAAACCAATGAAAGTGTAGAGCGTATTGTTTATTTAACAGGATTTTCAGAGCCTAGTACGTTTTATCGGGCGTTTAAACGCTGGACGCAGGAAACGCCTGTGGAATATCGCAAACGAAAACAGTTGTAGGGTTTTATTGGCGATAATCTACCAATTTTAATCGGGTAAGTTTAGCCAGGTGGGGCCTAAACCCACGCGAGGTAAGTCAAATTGTTCAGGGTAATAGGCCTGAATAAAATATAAACCGTCCGAAGGTGCCGTCATACCCGCTTTGGTACGATCCTGGACTTCTAGTAAATAATCAATCCATTCGGGTTCATGCTCGCCGCTACCAATTTCCAGCAAGGTGCCCACAATATTGCGCACCATATGGTGTAAAAATCCATCGGCCTGAATATCCAGTACTAAAAATGCGCCATGTTGAAACAATTTAGCATGCGAGACTGTACGCACTGGTTGATTAGATTGACATGCGGCTGCCCTAAAGCTATTAAAGTTATGCCTGCCGACCAGTTTATCCACAGCCTGCTGCATGTTATCCACATTCAGTGTTTGATGAACATGCGTCACTTGGCCATATAAGGCCGCAGGACGATAACGGTGCTGATAAATAATATAACGATAACGCCGCGCACAGGCCTTAAACCGCGCATGAAAATCGCTAGTCATTGGCTGTATCCATTGCAGGGCAATATCTTTAGGGAGTAAGGTGTTGGCTCCCATCATCCAGCCGCGCTCAGGCCGCATTGCTTGTGTATCAAAATGCGCCACCATATTGCTGGCATGTACACCTGCATCCGTGCGCCCTGCGGCATGTAAATCGATTTTATGATTGGCAATTTTACTTAACACTTGCTCAATGGTTTGCTGCACACTGGCAACGCCTGCTTGCTGAGTCTGCCAGCCACGATAATGCTGGCCATTAAACTCAATTCCAATGGCATAACGCTGCATAATGTCCTCAATGACAGGGTTTAAAAATAAAAATTAGCTAGAAATGAAGCCTAGTCAGATAAAGCAAGTTGCCACTGTGCCTGACGCTGGGCAAAGCTTAAGTGTTGACAAAACAGATAGGCTAAGCGGGCATAAATAGCAGGCAGCGGTAAATCATTGGCTGATAATACACCAGACTGGCTTAGCCAGTGTCCTGCTGCATAGCGACTATTTACCCCACCAAATGGCACCTGACTGGCCAAAACCACCATGATTTGCTGCTCAGCTGCTTGCTGTAAAACCTGCTCTATGAATGGATGCTGGTTTAAATTACCCGACCCAAATGCCAAAATAACAATTGCCTGTAGCTTATTTAATGTCAGGTAATGCTGTAACTGGATCGCCTGTTGGCAAGCACTTAATGGCAGGGCATAGTAAATGGCAATATTTAAATTTTCAAGCTGGCTTAGGTCAATTGATTGCTTCGACTTAGTCACCGCATTGATCCATTCTGCCTGAGAGCCGTGTTGACCTGGTTGCTGGGTTGATTTGTTAGTAATTTGCTGGATTGACTGCTGGGCAGATTGGGGGCTTGGCTGTTGGCCTGCAAAAGTTGGCGTGGCAGTACTATGGATTTTTTGCACACTCAGGGCTGGCCAGATTTGACCACCAAATGCTACCCAACAATTGGTATTTTGTTGTCCAGTATTGCGGACATGGCTTAACTGCTGATACGCCAGGCGCAGATTTAAAAGGGCATCACTATCAGGATTAAGATGTTGGCCATCTGGTTCTAATAACGGAAACTGACTGCCTGTGACTACAAGCTGTAATGAATCATCGCTAAAGTATTGTGCTAAAAAAGCCGCAGTATAGGCTAAGGTGTCGGTGCCGTGAATGATTAAAATATGCTGATGACCTTGGCCAACTAACTGGTTAATTTGAACAATTAAGTCAATCCAGTCCTGTGGATTTAATGCACTACTATCTTTAATAATATGGCTACTCACCAAGCGATGAATTGCAGGAAACTGTGCGCCAACAAGCTGCTGCATTAAAGGCAGAAATACAGGAGCTGCAAGTGGTGCTAGTGGCGTACCTGTGCAACCAAAAGTACCGCCCATATAAATAAGCGCAATGGAGGGTGCAAGTTTAGTCATTACTAGTTCGCCTTTTATAAAAATTACCGCAAGTGAGAGTATTCACTATTAGACTTCTTGCATCAATAATTGATAGTCCTTTAAAGCCTCCTCGTGCGAATGAGCAACATTGTGGTGTAAAGCTTCTTAAGGTGAGGACGCACAAGAGGGGATATGCAAGACGACTGTGGAATGGACATAACAAAAAAGGCAACCGAAGCTGCCTTTTGAGTTTAGAAAATACCTCTAAGACACCAGTTGTTGCATCAAGTGCTGTGCTTGTGCCTGTTGCTGTGGATTGCCCTGGTTAATCACTTCACCTAATAATTCACGGGCACTATCACGTTCACCTAGATTAAGATAACTTTCAGCAAGTTCCAGATTGGTTTGCTGTACGTCCAGATTCACTAAAAATGGAAATTCTTTGGCTAAAAAATCTGCTGCATTGGCATCGGATTCAGCCGCTGCTGGTACTACATTGGCTGGTGCTGATTGGGTGGTTGAGGTATCAGTACCAATATTAAAGTCCTGGTCTTCAAAGCCATCTGCCCAGTTGGTGTCGTCAACGCTTAGCTGATCCAGATTAACTTGTGTTTGAGCGGGTGTGGCTGGTGCTTGAGGCGCAGCTGACGACTCTTCTAAATCAAATTTAAAGGCAGTTGGCGCAGGCTGGATTGTTTCAACTTCATCCAGGGCAAATGAATCACTCAGATCAAACTCTAAATCAACAGGTTGTTCTTCTGGCGCAGCAGTTGGGGTAGTCGCTGGACTTGGAGAGAAATCAACTTGATTGGTTTGAGGCTGAAGCGAAACTTCCTGTACTGCCTCAAGGTCATCCAGGCTTAAGTCAAAGCTGGTATCAAGCTCAGTATGAACGGTATTATCCAGCGGTTGGCTAGCAGCAGGAGTCGGGCTTGCCAAGTCTTGGCTAAATCCAAATTCTGCCTCTAATTCCGCCAGTGACTGGTCAGCAGTAGATGTGGGTACTTCTAGCTCCTGTGGCATGTCCAGGGCACTAGGTGGTGGTGCTAAGTGGTGTTCAAATTCAACCACATTGCTTTTAGCAGCAGGAGTACTGGGGGTGAAATCCAGGCTTAAGTCATCAGCTGGAGTAAACTCATCGCTGGCTGTTGGCTGTAATAATGCCCGCATTTTTTCAGCATGCGCAGAGGCTTCGGGCTGATTGAACGAGCTCACTACATTAAACTGGTTTTCAAACGCCTCTATATCATTTTGTAAGGCAAAAACTTCTAGTAATTTAACCTGAATATCGACACGCTCAGGTTGTTTTGCCACCGCTTCTTTTAGCAATCCAGCTGCCTGAGTAAAACGGTCACGTTCGATGTAGCTTTGGACTTCCTCTAACACATCTATTTTGGGCTGGGCGGCAGGCCGTGCCACAGGAACAGGCGTACTGGCAGGAGGGGTCACGGTGGTAACAGGTCGTGCAGCAGGTTGCTCTTTGCGTGCTGGCGTTGCAGGACGTCTCACTGGGCGTTTTGCTTTGCCACCACGTGCAGGGCGTTTGGTATCGGCAGATTTGCCCTGTATCACTTTGACAATGATAGCAATAACCAATAACGCTACGGGAATTATCCAGATCGGAAAACCTCCATCACCTTCAGCAGCGTGTGCCACATTGGGTGACCATCCAAATAGCGCCATACTGGCAAAAGCAACTATTGGAAGAATAACGTTGGCAGCTTTTTTGGGCGGAACAGCTTGCATTGGCTGGTTTTGCACAGGCTGTCTTTTGGCTTGATTACGCATTTTCAGCTGTTGTTCCAGTTGGGCGAGTTTGGCATTTAGCATGGCGATCTTCTTATCGTTTAGCGCGAGTTGAGCATCCAGCTCAGTCACTTCATGTTGCATTAAAACTGTTTTACGACGTTCTTGCCCAATTTTCAAGACAATTTCGCGTGGCAGTGGCTGAGAACTTACATTTTGACCTGTATCACTGTTGCCGTGGGCGGATCCCTGAACAGTAGGTGCAACCAAGGTTAACTCGGCTTTTGGTAAACGACCACTACGCGTAACAGGCGCAGTGGTCGTATTAGTGGGTGTTTTTGTGGCAGGTTGTTTAGGTGGTACAGCTTGCGGTGCAGCCACCAGCGTGGACTTTTGACTGTTTTCTGGCAGCACCAGCGTTGCACCGCGTTTAAGCTGGTTTGGATCGCCAGCAATAAATGCGTCCTGATTCATATCACGGATACGCTGCATAATCTGGCCAATCGGCTGCTGTAATTCAGGCTCAAGTTGCTTGGCAATTTTCCACAATGATTCATTATTTTTGACAATATGCTTGGCTGCTTTATTTTTTGGTGCAGTCGATACTTCAATTTCTGCTGGCACAGGAGCACGCTTAGGCATTTGTGGTTTGACAGGCGTTGATCCTTGCGGTTGAGTATTCATGCTAGGTGGTGGTGCATTGATAACAGCCAGTTGACGCTCTGCTTTAGCGTTTAGCGATTGACTGGATGGATTTTGGGTGGCCTCAAAAGTAGGGGTGCTTGAGCTGGCCAGATTAATCGCGGTGGAATTGGCTGTTTGTAGCTGTGGTTGTAAATTAATGATTTTTTTGTGATTGACAGGGGGATCAATCATCGCATTAATGTGTTTTAGTCGCGTGTTTTGGCCATTTTTTATCCGCAGTACAAAGTCCATGAACGGTTCATTGATTGGCTGCTTGCTGCGCACTATTATGACACCACGATCACCAGACTGGCTTTGCACACTAAAATTAAGTGTACCTTGATATGACCCTGCCTTTATACCAAGGTCGGCCAGTTCTTGCGGATTGGCTAAGCCTACTACGATATCTTTTAGCGGCAAACTACCCAAATCGGAAAGCGCAATTTCTGCATAAAAAGGTTCACCCAGCGCAGATTTTACCTGTACGGGTTGAATCACCAGCGCATGGGAAAAAGAAGCGGACAGCAAAGAAACAGAAAACAGGGGTAATAATCCTGAGCTTAAGCTAGTTAAGAGTCGCTTATGCAAGACCATACTATAATTCCATTATGCTAGTGGATGATCTTTTTTCCGAAGGACACGAATATAAATAAATAGGAAAAAATGACAAAAGGTTTTTTAACATATTCAGGCAAGTTACTCAATCAATTAATAACTTACCTGAAAATGGAGTACTTAAAAAACACGAATCCAGCATATAAATACTAGGATTGGTGTTCAATCAGTAGGCGTAACATACGGCGTAATGGCTCTGCTGCACCCCACAATAACTGGTCGCCTACTGTAAATGCGCCAAGATACTGATTACCCATATTTAATTTGCGCAAGCGACCAACAGGCACACTTAAAGTACCAGTCACTGCCACAGGGGTTAAGTCAGTCATGCTAGCTTCACGGGTATTTGGTACCAGTTTTACCCAGTCGTTGGATTCACGAATCATGGATTCGATCTCATCCATCGGCACATCTTGTTTTAGCTTAATGGTCAGTGCTTGAGAGTGGCAGCGCATGGCACCGATACGTACACATAATCCATCAATTGGTACAATATCTTGTCCATTTAAGCCTAAAATCTTGTTGGATTCAGCCTGGGCCTTCCATTCTTCTTTAGACTGGCCGTTGTCTAGTTGTTTATCAATATAGGGAATAAGCGAGCCAGCCAAAGGGACACCAAAGTTTTGCTGCGGGAAATCAGCCCCGCGCTGTAGCGCTGCCACCTGGCGGTCAATATCCAAAATGGCACTGGCAGGATTATCCAGTAATGGTTTAACGCCATCACGCAAATAACCCATGCCATTAATGAGCTCGCGCATGTTTTGTGCGCCTGCACCAGAAGCCGCCTGATAAGTCATGGCAGACATCCATTCCACCAGATTATTCTGGTATAACGCGCCTACCGCCATGAGCATTAGCGATACAGTACAGTTGCCGCCGATAAAGTTTTTAATGCCTTTGCTTAACCCATCCTGAATTACATTTAAATTCACAGGATCCAGCACAATAATCGCATCATCATTCATGCGTAGTGCGCTGGCAGCATCAATCCAGTAGCCGCTCCAGCCGTCATTGCGTAGTTTGGGGAAAACATCATTGGTGTAATCACCACCCTGACAGGTGATAATAACGTCCATTTGTTTGAGCGCATCAATGTCCGTGGCATTCAATAAAGCAGGCGCGGTTTTACCACCGTAGTTGGGTGCATCACCACCTGCGTTACTGGTAGAAAAATAATATGGTTCAAAATGCGCAAAATCATTTTCTTCAACCATACGTTGCATCAGCACCGAACCCACCATGCCGCGCCAACCAACCAAACCCACTTTCATTGAATAGCCTCAATTTGTTAGAAAAAGCCAAGATGCCCGAGTGTAGCAAATGTAGGTCAGAACTGCACGTTTGCAACATAATAATGCGCAAAAAATTAGCTATAAAATCTGCAAAATAAAATAAAAATCAGGCACTATATGAAAAGAAATAATACCGAAAGAAAAACATGTTAGAAACCATATTGTTGGGGCTGGAATTTTTTACACTGTTGATCGTGCTTGCAACGATAGGCTCTTTAATACCACGCGATGAATGGTGGATTCGTGATCTGGATTTTCCACGCTTGCAGATTTTATCACTGGGTATTATTTGCCTGTTTTTGTTACTTATTTTACCCTCGCCCTGGGATCAGTGGCGTATGGTTGCCACTTTATTTTTGCTGGCTGCACTGGCCTATCAGTTTAAAATGGTTTTGCCCTATACATTTATCTGGCCAAATCAAGTCAAATCGGCTCAACAGCCTGAACCTGATCAGCAAATTAGTATGTTAGTGAGCAATGTGCTTACCACCAATAAAAAACATCATTTATTAATTGCTGAAATTAACAGGCATCAACCCGATCTTATTTTGACGCTGGAATCAGATGCTATTTGGGAGCAGGCACTTGGCGTGATAGAGCCAAGTTATCCGCATGTGGTACGGGTACCGCTAGAGAATTTGTATGGCATGCATTTGTATAGTCGTTTGCCGCTACAAGATACCCACATCAAGTTTTTATTAAGTGATGACATTCCATCTATTCATACGACGGTGATCCTGAAAAGCGGCAAGGCAGTACAGCTTTATTGTTTGCACCCTATGCCACCAAGTCCAACCGAGGCGTATGAATCGACCTTGCGTGATGCTGAGTTATTGATTGTGGGCAAATACATTGCCAAACAAAAGCAAACCAGCATTGTGATGGGAGATTTAAATGATGTGGCCTGGTCGCGCACCACACGGTTATTTCAGCGTATTAGTGGTTTACTTGATCCACGGGTTGGCAGGCATTTTATCAATACCTTCCATGCCGACTATCCATTGTTACGCTGGTCTTTGGATCATGTGTTTCATAGTACAGATTTTACTTTAATTGACATGCAGCGTTTACCGCATGTGGGTTCCGATCATTTTCCTGTATTAACGCGTTTGCAATACACACCCATGCTAAAGCATCAGCACAGTGCATTACAGGCTGAAGCTAACGATGAGCAGGAGGCAAAGGAAAAAATAGACGAGGGGATTGAAAAGGCAGAAAAAGTAATTAGCGATCCAATGATTGTGGAGCAATCAGGTTTAGAAAAGATGTAAGCATTTTCTTACAGCCTCTGCCGAGTTTCACCTCTATATTCTCCTACACGGTTTTTTTAATATAGCTTCATCAGCGCAGGACACGGCACGGATTAGCCGCTAGGGATAGAACGACTCTGTAAAGGGCGAAGCTGAAGGGTGGTATCAAGGATAAAGATACTGACAAGGAAAGCAGGTAATATTAATAATAAATCAGAGCACAGCCGCAAACATTGACCCGAGCAGGCAGGGAGCCACGCTCGGGTTTGTGTCGTTGATTAAAAAATTTAACCAGAACAATATTTTTTAAGTCAGCAGTGACTGATACAGCGCAATGGTTTGCTCGGTCATATCCTTTAGCTGAAATGCAGTGACAGGCGCAGGGTCAATAGGGGCAGCCAGTAGTTGATGCACTTTTCTAAATAACAGTTCACTTTGCTCAGGTTCCACCAAACCTGTGGGATAGCAACGCTGTAATATTTCAGCAACGCCACCACGATTCCAACCAACCACAGGTGTCCCTAATGCAATGGCTTCCAGGCTGGTGCGGCCAAAGGTTTCTGGCTGAGTAGAAAGCGATAATACGATATCACTGATGGCTAGCCATTCACGGATATCAGTGCGATGCCCCACAAACGTAATGTCATTTTGCAGGTTCATATCTTCTACACGTTGGTGCAATTCATCAAGATAGGCTTGCTTTTTTTCATCTGCACCACCGACTACCACGCCATGTACGTTGTATTCGGTTTTTAATTGCCCAATTAAATCTAATAAATATTCATGGCCTTTCAAACGGGTGATACGACCAGGTAAGGTAATTAGAGTTTTGTTTTCAAGATGCGGAAACAGCTGATAAATACTATGCCACCAACTGGCTGATGGCTGATAGCCATGTGGAAACTCTTTTAAATCAATACCGCGATAAATGCGGGTAATGGCTGATTTGGGACAGTTAGGATAATGCTGCTGGATATAATCAACCACGCTGTCTGACACGGCAATCACTTTTTCGGCTTTAGTCATAATGGCACTGTAGCCATTGACCGAATACATGCCGTGCACGGTGCTGACCAAATGCGGCCGCTGCTGCGGTGCAATGCCGTTGAGTGCAAAACGAGTAATCCACGCAGGCACCCGTGAGCGTACATGAATAATATCTGGCTTTTCTTGCAGAATGAGCCGTCGTAGTGGCCAGATTTTAAATAAGCTGCTCAATGATTTTTTATGAATTGCCAGAGATAAATGACGTGAGCCCTGCTGGGTCAACTGAGCAACAAGACGTCCACCATTGGATACCACCACAGATTCATGGCCTTTTTGCACCAGTGCAGCACCTATTTCCAGGGTGCCACGTTCAACACCGCCGCTGTTTAGTTCAGGAAGCAATTGCATTACTTTCATATCAATGGCTCGCTAGCTGTTGTTCAGCCTAATCTATGAGTCAAACCAAATCGCATAAAATCAATCTGAAGCCAATTTAATAAATGGGCGGATAGCCCTCTGGGCGGGTTTTAAAGCGGCGATGGAACCACATGTATTGAGTCGGTGCAAGGTCAATTTGTTGTTGCATTAATTGATTACTGGTGGTGGCATCGGCAACTTCATCCTGCGTGGGATAGTTGTCTAAGGCAGGAGTGATGCGAATATGATAATGCGGCTTTTGATCCTCGCTACGGTAAAAGTGTAACGACATAACAGCAGCCTGGGTCATGTTAATCAGGCGACGCTGTGCGGTGACGGTGGCGGCAGGTATGCCATAAAACGGTGCCATCACACCCTGTTTTAGGCCAAAATCCTGATCAGGAGAGTACCAGATGATGTGTTTGTCTTTTAGGCAGCGCACGAGTAGGCGAATATTGTTATGGTCAATCTGGTGATGATAAATTTTGCCACGCGAGCGATAAATAAGCCAGTCAAGCATGGGGTTATTTTGCGGACGATATACCACATCCACATCAAAATAATAACTGCACAGTAAACCACCAGCATCCAGTAAAGTAGAGTGTAGACCCAACAATAAAATACCGCGTCCATTCTGCTGAGCCTGTTGCAGATGCTCAAGTCCACTAATCGACACTTTGCCATTAAAACGCTTTGGGTTATACCAGGCAGTAACCGTTTCAAAAATGCCCACCCCCATATTTTCAAACACTTCCAGCCCCATCTGTTGATAGTCGGTTACGGATAAATTGGGGTAGCACACTTTTAAATTGGTTAAAGTGGTTTTGCGTCTGGATTTAAGCACGTTCCACAACAGTCGGCCAAGCGCACGCCCCAGGGTACGTTGTACAATCCAGGGAGCAAATGCCCACGGCAATAATAAACATATACCCAGCCAAATGCCCCAATATTTTGGGGCAAGAAAGGCAGATGAGAATTGAGGTATTGTTTTATCAGGTGAACTCATAGGCAGCTAGCAGATTTCTTCCAGGCAGCCAGTTGTTCAGGGCTAGATTGTGCCAGATCAATGGTTAATGGCATTTCAGTGCTTGAATTTTTTAGCTGACGGCCTGGAATTTGAATGTTGTTGGCAAGTTGTGCCAAGCCTTGTTGCATGGTGGCATCATTAAATTGTATTTGGGTTTGTTGCACCACATAGGCATAGTCGCCGCGTCGATGCACCAGCAAACCAATATGACGTTGATCCTGCTGGTCTAATACCATGTAACCTGATTGCCCAAGCCGAGAGCGAACAGCTTTAGCAGCTGTTTGTGGTACTGCCTGATAAACTTGCGCATAAAACTGGCCAAGCTGCGTGGTCAGGCTCTTAATATCCTGCGTGCTGGCATTGGGTAGCTTGGGATTGTTGTTCAGGTTAACCGCATCAACCCGATAAAAACGGCCAAGTTGGTCAGTAATGCTTAAGCTGCTACCTTCAGGTGCGCAACTTTCTTTTAAGCTCAGCTTACCCAATAACGCAGGGGTATTTAAGTCTAAATTGTAGGCTTGTGCTGGTGCATAATACATTTGATTGTTTTGTACCAACGGTTTATTGGGTTGAATGTTGGCAGTATGGCTACATGCGGTCATTGCGGCGGTTAAGCCCAGCAGTAGGCCAGTTTTGCTGACTGATTTTGCTAACCCTAGCATTGTTTACTCTCCTTGACTGGCAGCTTCTAGCTGTGTCCAGCGCTCCAGTTTATCCATCAATTCTTGTTCTATCTCGGCAAGCCTTGTTGTTGCTTGAGTCGCCGCCTGTGCATCGTTTTTAAACCATGAGCCATCTGCAAGTTTGGCAGATAGATGCTCCTGTTCTAATTCAAGCGTGGCAATAGCCTCAGGCAGGGCGTCGAGTTCCCGTTGCTCTTTATAACTCAATTTTACTTTTTTGGATACGACAGGCTGTGCAGTTACTTTGGCCTTTTGACCTTTAGCAGGCTCTTTATTATCGACATTACTGGATTTTTTGGCTTGCATTAAACGCTGTTGATCACGCTGGAATAAATAATCCTGATAGCCGCCAATATATTCTTCCACTTTTCCTTTGCCATCAAATACCCAGGTTGAAGTCACCACCTGATCAACAAAAGCACGGTCATGGCTGATCAGTAATAACGTACCTTTATAGTTACCCAGCATTTCTTCCAATAACTCAAGCGTTACCATATCCAGGTCGTTGGTTGGCTCATCCATCACCAGTAAGTTAGAGGGCTTAAGCATTAAGCGCGCAAGTAGCAAGCGATTACGCTCTCCACCAGAAAGTGCTTTAACAGGTGTTCTGGCACGTTGGGGTGAAAACAAAAAGTCTTGCAAGTAACTTAAAATATGACGACGTGACCCGTTGATATCAATAAAATCACTGCCTTCACTGACGTTTTCAAGCACCGTTTTTTCAAGGTCAAGCTGATTGCGTAGCTGATCAAAATAAGCCACTTCCAGTTGCGTGCCTGTATTGACTGTCCCGCCGTGTTCTTGCTCACCCAATAGGGCACGGATGAGTGTGGTTTTACCCACGCCGTTATCACCAATTAAGCCAATACGGTCACCGCGCATGACGAGTGCAGAAAAATCTTTTACCAATACATTATCGCCAAATTGCAGCGATAGGTTTTCTATATCAAATACCAGTTTGCCTGATTTGTTGGCATCCTGAACATTTAAGGTCACATTACCTTGCTGGCTACGACGGGCTTTAAATTCTTCACGTAAGGCTTTTAGTTCACGCACACGGCCTTCGTTACGGGTACGGCGTGCCTTGATACCCTGACGTATCCATACTTCTTCTTCGGCCAGCTTTTTATCAAAATTGGCATTTTGTTTTTCTTCGGCTTCCATTTGCTGCGCTTTAAGCTCTAGGTAGCGCGCATAGTTACCTTCATAACCACGCAGTATGCCACGGTCTAGCTCGACAATACGCGTGGCAAGCTTGTCGACAAAAGCACGGTCATGCGAAATAAATAATAAGGTTAAGTTTGGCCAATCCAGTAAAAACTGTTCCAGCCATTCAATGCTTTCAACGTCCAGATGGTTGGTTGGCTCATCAAGTAACAGCACGTCAGGTTCGCTCAGCAAGGCACGCGCTAGCAATACACGACGCTTGCGTCCACCTGATAAATCGCCAATATCAGCGTTGCCATCCAGTCCCATTTTGTCCATGATGGTGTCAACCTGATGCTCTAGCGCCCAGCCGCCCATGTCGTCCATTTTGCCTTGCAAATCACCCATTAACACGCACGCATCCATATCACCTGCCACGCAAGCGTTACTGGCATGATGATAGTCAATCAGCACTTGCGCCACTTCGCCTGCGCCGCCAGCCACAATATCGGCCACCGCACCTGAACTCATGGGTACATCTTGCTCAAGCATAGATACACGTAAATTATTTTGTTTACTGATTTCGCCGCTATCTGCCGTTAAACTACCGCTAATGAGCTTGAGCAGGGTTGATTTACCTTCACCGTTACGGCCAATTAAACACACGCGCTCACCGCGCTCAAGTGCAAAGCTTGCGCCATCCAACACGGCAGGCCCACCAAAGGCCAAATGAATGTCGCGTAAGCTAATGAGTGCCATAAACAGTTTTTCCCAAAGTAAAAAAGGAGATCAAAAAACGTGGACGAGCAGTTACGCCAACTGGAAAATACATTTTCCGCACGCCATGAGGATTTGCAAGTTAAAATTGCATTTCTGGATGATTTGGTTGATTCATTAAATCATATGGTTGCCAGCCAGCAGCAAACGATTCTGGATTTGCAAAAACAAATGCAGCTATTGTATCAGCGCGTCGAATCTTACCAGAATGGCGAGAGCGATATTGAACCTTTTGATCCGTTAAAGGAAGTTCCACCACATTATTGATCAGCGTAATCAGCCTGATTGCTAGCGTCCAGATATGTTAGAAAAGAGAATTCTCAGCTAAGTGGACTGCTCATTTTGCTGGGTAGCATTCAGGTATACGGGCAGCATATTTTTGGCATGTAATGCTTCACCGCAGTGCTTGCAACTCATGGTGGACTGTACCACATGTCCACAGGATTTATGCATATACTCAAGTTTCTGGAATTGCAGTGCTTCATTTAGCCACTGGTTGCCCCACTGACTGATAGCCATAATAACAGGATACAGTGCCAGGCCTTTGTCAGTTAATTTATATTCGTAGCGTTTTGGGGCTTCCTGATATAGCACCTTCTGAAAAATATTGTTTTCCACCAGCCGATTGAGGCGTTCGGTCAGTAAATGGCGGGTGATGCCCAGCTGTTTTTGAAAGTCGTCAAAACGGCGGGTGCGCATAAAGGCATTACGGATAATCAGCAACGTCCAGCGATCGCCGAGAATAGACAGGCTTCGCGCAATCGGGCAATTCATTTCACCAAGTTCATGCCATTTCATCTGTATTTCCCACATTTATCCTTATAGGCAAACAATCATCATTTGAGGACAGTCTTCGCCCAATGATGGTAGGTCTTATTGACAAATTATTTTAGCACAGCTATGTTGTTTTTAGTTGGTTCTAAAAAGGAACTTATTGGATAAATGAGGGTTTCCCATGTTAACCAAACTAAAAACCAAACCGAGATCGTCTGCTTCATTTCCTGTGCGTCGTATGGATTATCAATTTAATGATCTGCCGAAATACTGGTGTGACCATGATCCAGCACTGACCCACTTTTTCACTGGCTTATCGACTTTGTTTCCAGAAGGCGAGGCGTTTTTTGTGCGTTCTGTTCGTGCAGTACGCCATCTGGCTAAAGATGATGCAGCGCTGGACCGTGATATTGGGGCGTTTATTGGTCAGGAAGCCATGCATTCCAAAGAGCATCACGCTTTTCACCTCAGTGCCCAGCAACATGGTTTAGACCTGGAGGCACTGGAAAAAGCCACTGGTGTTGTTATGAAAACCATTGAGCGGATTTTTCCTCAAAAATGGAATTTGCTGGTAACTGTTGGGGTGGAACATTATACCGCTGTACTGGTAGAAGAAATGATGAGAACCACCAACACGCTAATGACCGATACCACCATTCGTAACCTGTGGCTGTGGCATAGTATTGAGGAAACCGAGCATAAAGCACTGGCATTTGATTTATATGAATATCTGTACGGTAAAGGGCTTGATGCCTATATACCACGAGTTGCGTTGTTTACCTTTGGCTTTACGGTGATTATGGCACTGAGCTATGTCTATCAGGTCAGGTTAATGGCGCAGGACAAGCAACTGTCGAATATAAAATCCTGGGCGAAATACGCCAGATTTATGGGCACCAATCTTAAAAAGTTAACCCCAAAAATGCTGGAGTACTACCGCTTCGATTTTCATCCTAATGATACTCAAATCGATGAGCTGGTGACTAAAACCAAGGCCAAAATTGGTATCCAGCCTGCTAGCCCATTAGTCAGCTAAATCAGCCTCTTATATTACGGAGTAAAAACATGAATCCATTTGAAATGACTGGTCTTGAAATTATGCAGGCGTTTGGTGCAGGGCTGTTTCCAGAGCCGGGTATTGCCAAAACCATGCCCATGAAACCAATAGAGGCATCGCAAGGCCGTGTGGTGGTGAGTGCCATCGCGGATGAACGCCATACTAATCCTTTAGGTGGCGTGCATGGTGGTTTTGCTGCCACAGTGCTTGACTCGGTAACTGGTTGCGCGGCGCATACCATGCTAGCAGCAGGCGAAGGTTACGGGACCACGGATTTAAATATAAAAATCTGTCGTCCTATTCCCTTTAATAAAAAGCTGATTGCCGAAGGCAAGGTGATTAATACAAGCCGTAATCTGGTGATTTCTGAAGGCTATTTGCGCGATGAAGAGGGTAAACTGTACGCCCATGCCACAGCGACCAATATGATTATCCGCCCTAAATAAACCAAATTATGGAATAAATAGTTAATTAAAGCACGGTAGCGATAAGTCATCTGCTTCTACCGTGCCTACTGGGTTTACAGAATCAATAAGTATAGAAAAATACCAGGCAAGGACGCTTAATCTTCAAACTGCCCAAAATCAGGCACACGTTTTTCTTTAAAGGCGGCAATGGCTTCATGCATGGCAGGTGATCGGGCGCGTTCGATAAAAAACTCGCCCTCTAAGTTAATACGCTCAGTGACTTGGCTTATTGGTTTACGCAATAATTGTTTGGTGGTTTTTAACGTCGCTACAGGAAGCTGGGTGAGGCGCACGGCTTTGCTCATGGCATAAGCATACACATCATTGCCTGCATGCTCAGGAGTATGATCGTCAGCAATCACCTGATTTACCAAACCTGCTTCTTGCGCGGCTTGGGCATTAAAGGGCTCGGCCAGCATTAAGATTTCGGCCGCTTTTAAGTAGCCAGCACGTTCGGGTAATAATAAGGTTGAGCCACCTTCAGGCGTTAAACCCAAACTTAAAAACGGCATTTGAAAACGCGCTTTACTGTCGGCATAGACTAAGTCGGCATGTAATAACAGCGTTGAACCAATACCAATGGCAACCCCTTTGACTGCCATTATTAATGGCTTGCTAAAGCTGGCTGCCGCGCGGAGTAATAAAAATGCTGGGGAGTCGCTATTAGTGGGTGGGTTGTCAACAAAATCCTGCAAGTCATTACCTGCGCAAAAATCCTGCTCACCGCGTAATAACACCACTTTAACTTTTACACTTTGATCAGCCTCTGATAAGGCTTGTGCGACTGCCAAATAAAACTCGGCAAAAAAGGCATTTTTACGTTCTGGTCGCTGTAACACCAGCTCTAAAATACCATTGCCATGTAGAGTGCTATTGAGGTTGGGATGCGGGGTGTTCAGGCAGGTAAGTGACATTTTATTCTCAGATTCAATGCAAAAAATTATTGAATATCATACCGTATCGGGGGCTATTGGTCGCTTAAAAAGCCCGATTAGTACCTAAAACCATACTTTTAGTGCATCACAGTGCATTTAAAAAATATAAAAACTTGCCTTTCTTCATTTGCTTATGCAAGCTAAACACAAAGTAATATTTTATTTAGAGAAAAAAATGAGCGCTACCGCTTATTGGATTATTGGCTTCATCATTGTTTTTATTGTGGGCTCCATTATGGGGCTTAGAGTCAGCCCACGCGAAAAAGCGCTGGGTGACATGCGTGACCGTGCCCGAAAAATGGGTTTGCATCCACGCCTCATGCCTGCTCCTGAATGGATTAAGTATATTTCACCATCGGGCAGGGCAGGCGGCATGGTGGCATTTTATAGTATCTTGTTGCCTGACGCGCGTATGCCGTTATTGCGTGCCATGGTCGAACAGCAGCAATTAAAGGTTAAGCAAGGTGATGCTCAATTTGATGGACAAGCCGTCGATTTAAAGGGAATATACGCGCTAGAAATGCAAGCCAACTGTGCAGGCTTATATTGGGATGAAGATGCTGACCTTCATGGTGAGCAACTTGAAAAAATGAAAAGCATCCTTATGTCCTTTGCACAACAAGCTTAAACCCAAACATCTAGCTTGATTCAGCCTAGATTAATTTTGAGAAAACCGAAGCATTATGCCAACAGCGCCACGCTCTACTACTAAAACATCTGCCAAGACAGGTCGTAAAGCCAAAAGCACATCGAATCTGCCAGATGACGAAAACGCCAAAAGCGTCAGCAAAAAGGCGCGTGCCTTGGTGATCGTCGAATCGCCAGCAAAGGCAAAAACCATTAATAAATATCTGGGTTCCGATTATATTGTGAAGTCCAGTGTGGGACATGTGCGCGATTTGCCCACTAGCGGTGGCGGAAAAACAGCCTCTACTGCCACTAAAACACCTCGTGCCAAGCTTACGGAAGAAGAAAAACAAGCCAAAGCACAGGCGGCATTGGTAAACCGTATGGGTGTTGATCCAGAGCATGGCTGGCAAGCGCATTATGAAGTGTTGCCTGGCAAAGAAAACGTGGTCAGTGAGCTTAAACGACTGGCCGCGCAGGTTGATGAAATTTATCTGGCAACGGACTTGGACAGGGAAGGGGAAGCGATTGCCTGGCATTTACAGCAGGTGATTGGTGGCAAACCTGAGCGCTATCACCGTGTGGTGTTTAATGAAATCACCAAAAATGCCATTCAGGAAGCCTTTAAAACCCCAGGTCGCTTAGATATTGATAAAGTCAATGCACAACAAGCGCGACGCTTTTTAGATCGTGTGGTTGGTTTTATGGTGTCGCCATTGCTGTGGGAAAAAATTGCCCGTGGTTTGTCGGCTGGTCGGGTACAATCGGTTGCCATGAAACTGGTGGTTGAACGGGAACGTGAAATTCGGGCGTTTATTCCTGAAGAATACTGGCAGATTTTTGCCGATACCCTCAATCAGGACAAAAAACAAAAAGACGAAATTCGCTTAGAAGCCGTTAAGCAACATGGCAAGACCTTAAAGCTGCATAACAAGGCACAAACCGATGCGGTGCTGGCTGTGCTTAAGGACGCCACCTATACCATTACCGCGCGTGAAGACAAGCCCACCAAAACCAATCCAAGCGCACCCTATATTACCTCCACCTTGCAACAGGCAGCCAGCACACGGCTTGGTTTTTCGGTGAAAAAAACCATGACCCTGGCGCAGCGTTTGTATGAAGGTGGTTTTATTACCTATATGCGTACCGATTCTACGTTTTTAAGTGACGATGCCGTCAATATGGCACGCCATTATATTAGCGATCAATTTGGTGATAAATACGTTCCTGCCAAACCCAACCGTTATGGCAGCAAAGCAGGCGCACAAGAAGCGCATGAGGCGATTCGTCCTTCAACCGTGGCATTAACAGGTGACCAGCTCACGACCATGGAACGTGATGCGCAGCGTTTGTATGACCTGATTTGGCGGCAGTTTGTCTCGTGCCAAATGACGCCAGCTGAATATTTATCATCCACCATTACGGTAGATGCCAATGGGGTCGAGCTTAAAGCACGTGGCCGCACCCTGGTATTTGATGGCTTTACCCGCGTGCGTGGTGCCAATAAACAAGATGATGATGTGTTGCTGCCTAGCGTGAAAGTGGGCGAAATCCTGGACTTGGTAAAACTTGATCCCAGCCAGCATTTTACCAAGCCACCAGCGCGCTTTACTGAAGCTTCATTGGTAAAAGAGCTTGAGAAAAAAGGTATTGGTCGTCCATCTACTTATGCGGCCATTATTTCGACCATTCAGGATCGTGGCTACGTCAAACTTGAAAACAAACGCCTGTATGCTGAAAAAATGGGTGATATTGTTACCGATCGCCTCAATGAGAACTTTAGTAACCTGATGGATTATGCCTTTACGGCTGACCTGGAAGGCCAGCTTGATAAAGTTGCCACGGGCGAGCGCGACTGGAAAAACGTACTGGATAGCTTTTATACCGACTTTAAAGGCAAGCTCAACCACGCCAAAGCGCAAGACGGCATGCGGCCTAATCAGCCTGTTGAAGTACCCGATGTTCACTGCGATTTATGTGAACGTGCTATGCAAATTCGCACGGGTTCAACAGGTGTATTTTTAGGTTGCTCTGGTTATAACTTGCCGCCAAAAGAACGCTGCAAAGGCACCATGAACCTGACGCCTGTGGAGTCACTGGCTTCTATCGCGGGTGTGGGTGATAGCTTAGAGACTGCCGAACTGATGGCAAAAAAACGCTGCCCAGTGTGTGACACCGCCATGGATGGTTATATTGTCGATGGTGGCCGTAAGCTGCATGTGTGTGGTAATAACCCAGATTGCTCGGGGTATATGGTCGAAGAAGGCACCTTTAAAATTAAGGGCTATGATGGCCCCACCATTCCATGCGACAAATGCGATGGCGAAATGCAGCTTAAAACAGGCCGTTTTGGCCCGTACTTTGCCTG
This sequence comes from Pseudomonadota bacterium, assembly GCA_023393635.1. Lineage (GTDB taxonomy): Bacteria > Pseudomonadota > Gammaproteobacteria > Pseudomonadales > Moraxellaceae > Alkanindiges. Next base: position 80,795 of record JAEWKT010000041.1, on the reverse strand, counting down.
CAATAGCTGCGATAACACCCGTAAAGTGCTTAAGAGTGGCGAAGCAGCACCACCACGCGAAGACCCAATTCAAATGCCACATTTGCGCTCAACCAAGCATGATGATTATTTTATCTTGCGTGATGGCGCGGCAGGCTTATTTTTGGCGGCCAGCAAGTTTCCCAAAATACGTGAAACCCGTGCGCCAACTATTGCTGAGCTACGCAGCGTAAAAGATCAAATCGCAGCGAAGCATCAATATTTGCTTAAAGCACCTGATACTGACCCAGAAGGTAACCCTGCCATTTTGCGTTGGAGCCGTAAAAACACTTCGCAATATATTTCTTCGGAAAAAGAGGGCAAGCAAACCAAGTGGACCATGGTGTTTAAAGATGGCAAGTGGATTGAGGGTTAACTAGAGTGTTTTGTTTGGGCAGCCTTTTGGCTGCCCTGTAATTTAAGCTTGTCTAAACAGGAATAACTAATTTTTGTATTCCTGTTTTTACTCAAAATATCAATCCAGATAGGCTGATGCTTTTCTAGCTCAGCTAAGATAGGTTGGTACATATCATTTGGTCGCGATATTTTTGGCTTATAGTTCAATACAAAATCTGCGGCAAGGCAATAAGCATTGATTTCTTCTAATGAGGAATATTTTTTATCAGTTAAATCTTCTTCTAAATAACTTGATAAAATTCAAGCAAATTCGGAATATTATTTTTAAACTTGCTTATTTTATTGTTTTTAAGCAATCACTTTCTCCAAATATTTTTGATGAATTATCGCGTTTTAAACGGACTACCCATTTTTGTTGCTGTTGACTTAGCGCATCTATTGTACTCTGGGTGTTACTTCTAAATTTATTTTCATGTTTTGCGTATTTAATTACATAGTTTGCAGCCCAACAAAGAGCATTTATATCTCCTAAATCAAACTGAGATGGATCATAAAAATCACTAGCTGTCGCTTGAGCATAATCACTTATTGTGCCAAGCTTTACTAAGGTGCTGACAAAGATTTCGTGGTGTAAAGCATCAGGTTTATCTTCATTAATTAATTGATAAATTTTTTCATCAAGTTTTATTAATTGCACGGAAGTATTTAAAGCCTGCTTGAACTGAATATCACTTTCACTTTGTTTTGCACACGCTGATATTGAAAAAGATAATATAATGATTAATATTAATCTCATTTTAATAACCTTATTTATGATAAGTTTTATTATGTTCGTCAACTTTAGAATTATAATCATTAGACTTTACTTAGTCTGCAATTTAAGTTTTTCTAAACAGGAGTAATTAATCTCTATTTGCTTATTCTCGCTAAGTCTATCAATCCAGATAAGTTGATTCTTTTGCAATTCAATTAATAAAGGTTGATACATTTCGTTAGGCGGTAAAGTTTGTGGTTTGTAATTCAACACAAAGTCTGTAGCAAGGCAATAAGCATTTATTTCTCGCATAGAATTTAGTTCTAAGCTCGTTAAGTCTGTTTTTAAATATGTTGCGAAATCATTCAAAACACCCAACTTGAACAAAATTTTCTTATAAATTAAGTCATTGGTTTGGTTAATATCTTTATTGCCTATATAATAGTAAAGATCACTTTCATTCTTTAAAATACTTTTGGTTATTTTTAAGGAGCTTCCTGCTTCTAATTTATCAGAAGAGTGATTGTTCATTAGTGTACAGGCAGAAAGGAAAAGAGAGCACATAAAAGCAATAAGATATTTCATTTTAATCACCTAGTTGAGATTTATATATTAGAAGGTTTACTATAGTAAATTCCTTGATCTTGATATAATTTCAGAGTCGCAGCGTCATAATCTTTTTTAAATATTTTCTGAAATAGTAATCTATTAATTTTGATTGGCTCCCTGTTATCTATTAAATCCCTTATATCACTAACTCCATCAACCACAGAATAAGACTTATCCATTAGCCCTTTCACTGTCATTATCTTGGCTGCTGAAAAAACACTCGTAGTTCGCGCTTTAAAAGCTGCGGACTGAAACTCTGCAACTAGTTTCTTAACTTCAGTTAGACTATTTCTACGAATATATTCGCCAAATTTAATATACATCATGGTATGAAAAGACAGGCGGTTGGTTAACGCGTCACTATAAAACCGCATGTCATTTTCTAAACCAAACTTTAGAGCAAGACGAAATTCCAGGCCGTTAACCTTTTCTACTTCCGCCCATTGTTCAGGAGTCATAAAAAAGTTATAAGGCTGAATGACTTTAATGTTTCTCACTTTAATATAGTTATTGCAAAGTGGCTCGGTAAACTCGCAAGTTTCTATCTCTTGTGGATACGCTTGCTCTTCAAGTTGTTGATAATCAACGCGTCTGGTAGCCATAATTTATTATTCCTGCGTATAAGGTTGGTCTAAGTCTAAATTGATAATTTCTATTTCCTCGGCTTCATAACCGCCCTGTATTTCCTCTGTATAGCCTTGCTCATCGGTTAAGCCTTCTATAAAACTACCATCAGGTTTTTTTAATTTATAATATAAATAAGGTACTGGCTGTTTGCTCAGCTCGTCTTTAAATTGAATTTTAAGACCGTGTAGCTGTTGCTCATCAGTGTCAGAGCTGGAGTTAAAATGACTGCTCAGGTTAGAAGACAAAGGCGTAGACGAAGCCACTGGGCTTTTGCTAGGAAAATTATCTCCTACCACTCGAACTTGCTTGGGTAATATTTTACAGCCGCAGGATAAGCTATCACCAACTCTTGCGGCAGCCTTCCCATTGATAATAAATGTTGGATCACCTGTAATAATGGTTGCAACAGATTGATGTAACGGGCAAGTGGCTTTGTCTCCTACACAAGCCATGGGCACTCCATCAATGATAGATAAAGAGTTTCCAGTAATAATTTGCCCACCGCCTGTGGTAGGGCAGCCAACAATTGCATAAGCTACGCTCATTCTTATACCTTATTTTTATTGCATACCTGCAAGAGCCATGAATTCTAGCTATTTATTCGTATTAAATGCAAGCTACTGTGCGTTAACTTAATCCTTCACCCAGCCAATCTCCCTTGCCGTTTTTTCGCCCATTACAGTTTGCGCCAAACTTTTTGGGATCACAGCTTTACTCTCATTAATCACAATTCGCCCTCCCATCAACTCAGCTTTGGCTTGTGGAAATAACGGCTGTTGCTGCGGATTTGCATAACCATCAGGGAAAGTGGGCATATTATCGTTAAAGTTATATTTATCACTTGCGCCTAGCGTATGTAGCAGCTCATGGCTTAAAATAACTAAGTTCTGTTGGTTATAGCTGGGTTCAGCAAACAAATTAACTCGTCCTACGCGACCTTTTTGCAAGGCAGTGGAGTGGCTAAGTACGGGGTGCTGCTTGGGATCAAAATAGAGTAAGTACAATTGAATTTTGGGATGAATGCTAAATGCCTGCTCATGCTTCCAGGCAAAATAACGTAGTTTTAAACTCCACAGCATCACCTTAAAAATATCGCCATTTACTGGTGGGGCGGGGGGTAATTCTTGTATAGGCTGGCCAAGCACGATGTTAATCGGACGATAGAGAGGGATGCCATAACGCTTGGCTTCGTTATTAATAAATTCAGAGGCTGCTGCAAAATCTTGTGGTTGGAGCGTTTGAATATATTGCTCAACTTGCGGGCTTTGAGCGGCATTCACAGGATACACCGCCACATAAAAGCTGTTTTTCCAGTTTAAATCAGCTTGGTCTTGTAAAGAGCGAATCACTACAATCGCTAAAATAAGCAGTAAAATAATGACTCTAATTTTTTTCCACATCAGGTAATTATTCTCAAATTAATATAATGCGTGACTGACTATTCGTATTCTAGTGGTGTTTTAGGGGCTAACGGAAATAAAGAACAGCCCTTAACATCTTAAGCGCTGTTCTTAGTCAAACATTTAAAACTTAGCGAATGGCATCGCCCCACGCTGGGACAATGGTTTGCATCAATGGTTTTAGCATTTTCATGCTCGTTGCAATCACTTGACCATTATTCATGCTGTCTGGTCCACCTTTGGCATCTACCACGGTGCCGCCAGCTTCTTCCACCAGCAAAATACCTGCTGCTAAATCCCATGGTTTTAAGCCAAGCTCAAAGTAACCATCAAAGCGGCCAGCCGCCACATAAGCTAAATCAAGCGCAGCAGAACCACCACGGCGGTATTGTGCGCCAGCTTTGGTAATGGCCAGCATGGTATTAAAATGTTGCTCCGCATAAGACACGACTTCGCCATTTCGCATTACTGCATACGGATAGCCCACGGCTAAAAAAGTGTTGGTTAAACTGGTTTTAGGCGTGATACGAATACGACGCTGATTGAGTACTGCACCGCGACCACGGCTGGCACTAAACAACTCATCTTTGACAGGATCATAAATCACGCCATGCTGGGTGACGCCTTTATGTTGCACGGCAATAGACACACAAAAATGCGGGAAGCCATTGATAAAGTTAACCGTGCCATCAAGTGGATCAATAATCCAGCACCAGTCCGCATCATTGCCCTGACCTTCTTGCAGGCCAAATTCTTCACCTAAAAAACTATGCTTGGGATAGCTTTTTTTCAAGGTGGCAATGGTGAGTTCTTCGATATAGCGATCCAGACGGGTCACTGGCCCATCAATGCCTTTGCTTTCAATTTGCAAATCAAGCTTATGACGGTTTTGATGCGCTTTTAAGATTTCATTACCAACTGTTTGTGCCGCGCGCGCAGCCATCACCACCATAGGTTCCATGATTCACCCATTTGAATTAATTAAGACGATAAAGAATAGTTTAGCCGCGCATTTTAGCAAAATTATGGCTACTCGTGTGGATTTTCCAGCACAGGCTTGTAAATGAGTAAATCTACGGTTAGCGCTTACCTACCAAAGTTAAAGTGTTTAATACATAGACTGCGCCACAATATGTTAATTCTAAAAAATAAATTACTAGGCTAAATTTTAAGTGTTTAGCGCAGATGTTGAAATGAGTTAATTAATAAGAGAGCAGGCGATAATGACACAGCACATGCAAACCATTGAAATCACGCAAGCGGGCGGGCCAGAGGTGTTAAAACCTGTACAACGACCAATCCCTGCACCCAAGCCAGATGAAGTATTAATTAAGATTACTGCTGCTGGTGTGAATGGCCCCGATGTCATGCAGCGCAAGGGTTTATATAATCCGCCCGAAGGCGTTACCGATATTCCAGGTCTGGAAATTGCTGGCACAATTGTGGCCTTAGGGGATGACGTGGCACAAAGCCAGCATTTTAAAAATGGTCAACTTAAACTGGGTGATCAGGTTTGTGCCTTAATTGCAGGAGGTGGTTATGCGCAATATGCGGTGGCACCTGTGGCCAATGTGATGCCCTTGCCACAAGGATTAAGCCTAATCGAAGCCGCTGCGATGCCTGAGAATTTTATGACGGTGTGGGCGCATTTGTTTATGCGTGCCAAATTTACTGCGGGCAAATCTATTTTAATTCATGGTGGTACGTCAGGCATTGGTACAACAGCCACCATGCTGTGCCGTGCATTAGGTGCAACCCAAATTTTTACCACGGTGGGTAATGAGGCGCAGCAAAAGGCGAGTCTAGACTTAGGTGCTGACGTAGCGATTAATTATCGTACTGAAGATTTTGTTGAGCAGGTGAAGCAGCATACCAATGATCAGGGCGTGGATTTTGTGCTGGATATTATTGGCGGTGATTATGTGGCGCGTAATTATCAGGCAGCCGCATTAAATGGCACAATTTTGCAAATTGGCGTATCGCATGGCAAGGTCAAAGAGCTGGATTTATTCCCTATGTTAGCCAAGCGCTTAACGCATTTGGGTGCCACCTTACGCTCGCAAACTGTACCAGAAAAAGCCGAAATTATTCGTCAATTACAGCAAAATGTATGGCCACTGTTTGCAGCAGGAAAAGTGAAACCGCAATTATTTAAAAGTTATGCTTTGGCAGATGCTCGCCTTGCACATGCGCAATTGGCACAAGGCGGACATGTTGGTAAGTTAGTTCTGATTAATGAAAGTTTTAAGGCTTAATCACCTTATTCGTATTTTTCATTAATGACTTTTATTAGGGTTAATCGTATTTAAAAACCCTGTCACTTTTTGAGAAATGCCGTAAGCATCTAAGCCGCAATCCTGTAGCATTTGGGCATGGGTAGCCTGTGGCAAGAAGCAATCGGGCAGGCCCATATTTAACACAGGTTTCAATAGGTGCTGGGCTTGCAGGCTTTCATTGACTGCACTACCAGCACCACCCATGATGGCATGTTCTTCAATAGTTACAAAGCCGCAAACCTGTGGTGCAAGTTGCTTAAGCAGGGCATGGTCCAGTGGTTTGACAAAACGCATATTCACCACGATCACACCTAATTGCGCGTTAGCCAATTGCTGTGCTGCTTGTAGGGTAGCAGGCACCATACTGCCAAAAGCCAGTAAAGCAATTTGACGGCTAGCAGTATCATGCAAGTGGATTAATACTTCCGCTTTGCCCATTTCAATGGCAGTGAACTGCTGCTCAATCACGCTACCTGGCCCTGTACCACGCGGATAGCGCACTGCGGCTGGCCCTGGATATTGATAAGCCGTATGCAGCATTTGGCGGCATTCATTTTCATCTTTGGGTGCCATCACAATTAAGTGCGGCACGGTGCGTAAATACGCGTAATCATAAGCACCTGCATGGGTTGGACCATCTTCACCCACCAAGCCTGCACGATCAATACCAAACGTCACATCCAGATTTTGCAAGGCAACATCATGAATCAACTGATCATAACCGCGCTGCAAAAAGGTAGAGTAAATTGCCACCACGGGTTTTAAGCCTTCGCACGCCATGCCAGCAGCCAATGTGACTGCATGTTGCTCGGCAATGGCTACATCAAAAAAACGTGCTGGATATTGCTGGGCAAATGTCACCATGCCAGAGCCTTCGCACATGGCAGGTGTAATGGCCAGTAAACGCTCATCTTGTGCGGCTTGATCACATAAAAACTGGCCAAATACATCAGAGTATTTTTGTGGCTTGGGTTTATCTACATGACTGGTTGCCTGAACGGCCGTGCTAGCTTGGGTGTTTATTCTTGCAATGGCATGATAACCAATAGGGTCTGATTCAGCAGGTGCAAAGCCTTTGCCTTTGGTGGTGTACACATGCAGCAAGCGTGGGCCTTTACGGTTTTTAAGCACTGTTAAAACACGGGTTAGCTCTTTTAAGTTATGTCCATCTACGGGGCCAAAATATTCAAAACCAATAGCACGAAATAAGTTCTCGGCAGCATCATTGCTATTTACACGCGGGTTAAATGTCCAGTTGGGATGCGGCTGAATAGATACCTCACCGTTATCGGCCAAATACACTGATTGTCCTTGTTTCCATAAGGCACCCAAATGCTTGGCAAAACCGCCCACACTGCCTGAAATAGACATGTCATTGTCGTTGAGCACCACTAGCACATCAGCATCATGCTGTACGGCATCATTCATGGCTTCAAAGGCCATACCCGCAGTCATGGCACCATCGCCGATCACGCAGGCAACACGGCGGTCATCATTTTGATAACGCAATGCCAGGGCCATACCCAGTGCAGCAGAAATGGCAGTAGAAGAATGACCAACGCCAAAGGTATCGTATTGGGACTCTTCACGGCTAGGAAAGGCAGCTAAGCCGCCTTTACTGCGAATGCTGGTTAAATGGTCACGGCGGCCAGTGAGTACTTTATGCGCATAAGCTTGATGGCCAACATCCCACACCAAGCGGTCTTTAGGCGTATCCAGCGCATGATGCAGTGCAATGGTCAGTTCAACAACCCCAAGGTTGGCACCAAAATGACCTCCACTTTGGCCAGCAGCATATAAAAGATATAAACGTAGCTCATCGGCCAGTTGCTCAAGCTCGGTTAAGCTAAAGTTTTTTAACTGACACGGTTGGTCAACACTATCCAGTAATGGCGTGGAAGGTCGAACTGTGGGGATTGTTTCATACATCATGTGGCGGTATACCTGCTAGCCTGGCATTCCTGAGCGTGGTTAAAATGTCGATTGACTATAATCGGCGATTCCCGTCTTAAGCTCGCAAAAGCCAAGCGGTTAGGCCACATCAGGTACAAATCGTACCATTTGCAGCCTAGATGTCCTAGTATTGTTGTCAAGAATTATCATTAATTGCCTGTTAATTTAGCAGATTTTGTCAATCTGATGCCAGTTTACTTCGTATATTTAAACCTGCGGCTTTATTTGGTGCTTGGTTTATCCGCTGTGGTTTTTAGTTATACTATCGATGTTCAATTTTTGCGGAAGAAAATGTAGTGCCCATTCAATTTGTTGCGTCCTCCAAACTACCCACTGCGCATGGTGAGTTTGATATTTCTGTGTTTGAAGACCCAGTTACGGGAGAGGAGCACGTTGCACTATCTAAAGGTTTATTGCATGGTCAGGCGGGTGTACAAGCTGAGCCTGTTATGGTGCGGCTGCATTCTGAATGTTTAACAGGCGATGCCTTTGCCTCATTACGCTGTGATTGTGGCCCACAGTTAAACGCCACACTGGACATGATTGAAACACAAGGCAAAGGCGCATTACTGTATTTACGTCAGGAAGGGCGCGGCATTGGTTTACCCAATAAAATCCGTGCTTATGCCTTGCAGGATCAGGGCCACGACACCGTTGATGCCAATTTGATGCTGAATTTACCCGCAGATGCACGCAGCTACGAGATGTGTAAGATCATGCTTGATCATTTGGGTATCACTAAGGTAAAGCTGGTGACTAATAATCCTGCTAAAGTAGAAGCCCTGCAAGATTTAGGCATTGCGGTGGTAGAACGTGTGCCGCTTAAAGTGGGCAAAAATCCACTCAATGAAGCTTACTTACTGACCAAGCAGCAACGCATGCGCCACCTGTTTTAATATTCTATAGTGACGGTTATTTGAGCAGGCAAGTCAATCGATTGTAAAAACCCATATTTATTTTATGGGATTAAGTTATGATGAATCAATCCAATTTTGTCTGGAAAAGCTGCCATGAGCCTAGCGTCAATTCATCCTGATATACAGCGTGTGCGTGAGTTTTTGATCGATTTGCAAGCCAGAATTTGTGCGACCCTAGAACAACAAGAACAATTAGGTGGTGGCACAGCAACCTTTGTTGCCGATGACTGGACACGTGATGAAGGCGGTGGTGGGCGTTCTTGTGTGTTGCAGGGCGGTGAGGTGATTGAAAAAGGCGGGGTGATGTTCTCGCATATTGATATTAAAAATTTACCACCATCAGCCACCGCGCGCCATCCTGAAATTGCAGGGGCAAATGCACAGGCATTGGGTGTGTCGCTGGTGATTCATCCTAAAAACCCCTATGTGCCCACGTCGCATGCCAATATCCGCTTGTTTGTGGCCCAAAAAGAAGGGCAGGAACCTGTGTGGTGGATGGGTGGTGGTTTTGATTTAACCCCGTTTTATCCGCAAGAAGAAGACTGCATTGCATGGCATCAGGTGGCTTATGATTTATGCCAGCCATTTGGCGCGGAGGTTTATCCTAAATACAAAGCATGGTGTGACGAGTATTTTTACTTAAAGCATCGTGACGAGCAGCGTGGTGTGGGTGGCTTATTCTATGATGACCTGAATTTTGACAGCATGGGCTGGGATTTTGAAAAATGCTTTGCTTTTATGCAAGCCGTGGGCAATGGTTATTTAGCAGGTATTATTCCAATTTTTAATAAATACCGTGATATGCCTTATGGTGAGCGTGAACGTGAATTTCAGTTATATCGCCGTGGTCGCTATGTCGAATATAACCTGGTTTATGACCGTGGCACCTTATTTGGCTTGCAAACGGGTGGACGTATTGAGTCTATTTTGGTCAGTTTACCCAATTTGGCAGGTTGGTCGTATCGGCAAGAATGGGCGCAGGATTCCCCCGAAGCACGCTTGACTACTGAATTTTTAAAACCGCGTGACTGGCTAGGTCTTGCTTAAGTTAAACCCGCTTAAAATAACTATAAATCTAGCCCAATAAAACTCATTCATTAAAAACGCCGCCAGTCATATTCACTGGCAGCGTCTTTTTAAATCTAATGCTTTAATACCCAAACGTTAACTTAATTAGGTTTAAGGGTTAGCAGGTGCTGAACCAGTACCTGTGGCAATCACTGTGCTGTCATCATCTGGCATTACAGATTGCTCAGCAGTTGAAGTTTGTGCAGTATTTTCATCTACATGTTGCGTAGTTCCTGTTTGTGTATTGGTTACTCTAAACTCAATGCGACGATTACGGAATTTACCCTGTTCGGTCACGTTGTCAGCAACGGGATTGTTTTGTCCATAACCCATGGCAGATAGTTTATTCGCATTTACACCGCGGCTAACCAGATAATCAATCACAGATTGTGCACGTTGTTGCGATAAGGTTTTGTTATAGGCAGCATCACCAGTTGAGTCGGTATAGCCTTCTACTACCAAAGCCACATCGCCAGTTTGTTGAATTAAGGTCGCCGCCTGATCAAGCACGGGTTTGTTTTGCTCAGGAATGGTGGCAGAATCAGTGGCAAAGTTAATAATTTGTAGGTTTAAGGCACGCGCAACATCTTCTGGACGGACAGGATCACGCAAACTGGACAGCGCATTTTGAGCCTCAGTAATACTGCTGTTAACTGATTGATCAATATTTAGTGGTGGTGCTGCAACCACGCTAAGCTCTGGTGCCATCCCTTTAATACCCTCAACTAAGCGAGTGATATCGTCTGGATTTGGCGCATTAACCACAATTTGGTTGCCAGTCCACACAATGCTGGCATTTGGAGTTCCTTTAACGCTGGTTAGAATTTCTTCAATTTTATTTTGTCCTGGCAGCATGGTGTTATAAGCCTGATCTACTTGCACATTACAAGTACGCTGACTACCAAATACACGGGTCACTGCATTACTAATGACCGCACTTAAGCCTGAATTACCTGCGTTGGCGTTACATGCCAACAAATTGCTACCCTCGCCAGAGGTCAGTGCCAGACTGGCAGGCGCAAGTGCTGTCATGGCATTGCTATTGTCATTTACTGGTGTCGGTTGTGGGCTAACTGGTAGCGGTTCTTTATGCTGGCAACTGCGCCAGAACAGCAGGAGTAGCAGTAAGAAAATAATCAGCATGATCCACGGAATCAGCTTTTTAAAATCATTGGTTGTGCCATCAACAGGCATTTGCTTGGTATTATCATGCGGCATTGTGGCTGCTGCGGCAGCGTTAGCCTGCGGGGTAAATAAAGCAGCAAGGCCCAAGGTACTTAAAATGGTGGTTGCCCAGGCTGGAATGGCACTGACAATGACAGGCAAATAATTACGTAAATGTTCATGCACACCAGTGGTGCCTGCATCGGCTTGCAAGGCCTGCGCACTTAAATGCACGCTACGATTTAGTAAAGGCTCAATTGTGGTGACAGGTAGATTATGATGGCGTGAGTATTCTTCTAATAATTGATTAAATGAAGCAGTGGCCGTTTGCTTGGGCAATATATCTAAAAATGTTGCATTACTGTTGTTTAGGGCAAAGTCATAAGCGTGCGGTTGGTGAGAAAAATAAGCCAGTAGCACTGGATAAAACTGATCAAGCAGTGCCGATTTGCTACTAGCTTCATGGTCGTTTTGTGCAATAACTTGCGGGGTAACGCGATCTTTTAATAGATCAATCGGATTTAAAGCCATTATTCTTCTCCAGCATCATTTATATAAAGCCTAGTCTATGTAAAGCTGAGCCGCTGTAGGCAATTAAGACTATGGCGGATAGCGTTATCATTCATCACTTTGCTAAAGAAGTGGGTTGAGCTTTTCGGTTAAATTGTGCGCTTTTATGTATTGATGGTGATAAACGTAACCTTATACGGCTTCTATAAGAGTAATTTGGCTAATTTGTTACATTATAAATTGATCAATGATTAAAGAAGTAGCTAAATCATGTTGTAGCTACTTCTTAACGCTTTATTTCAGTACTTAATATGGCCATACCAATTATTTTAAATAGCAGTGATCTCACTGGTACTAAATCGGTTGCTTGGTAGCAGCCCTAGTGACTATTTAAAAGTGCTGCGTTAACTATTTGCTGATGATGCTGTGCCTCAGCAATAATTCGCTCAACCAGTACTTGGGCAGTAGGAATATCATGAATTAACCCTTGTGATTGACCAATAAATTGCATCCCATTTTTTAAATCACCTTGTTCAGTAGCGGCTTTTAGGCGTGGCGTTGCTGCACCAAAACAAGCCAGTAAACGAATTTTTGCTGGCTCCACTACCAAACCTGCCATAATTTTCCACAATGAAATATTGAGTTGCCTTGCTGCAAGCATGGCTTGCCACGCGGCCACAAAAAAATTCATTGGTTTTTTTGTGAGCTTATTTGCCGTAGGCGTTTGCATATATCGGGCAGGCAACCCATCAAAATTGGAAGAATAAATCGTTGCATGCTGATCTTTTTGCAGTACAGTCTGCTTGGTATGTTGATGCACAGGACTTTCGGCACAGGTGGCAAAGCGTGAACCCATGGCAATGCCTGAGGCTCCCAGGGACAGGGCAGCGAGTAAGCCACGACCATCAGCAAAGCCACCACAGGCAATAACAGGAATATGAAGCGCATCCACTAAGCTTGGCACCAATACCAGTGAAGTCACATCACCACCATGGGCTGCAGCTTCATGACCCGTTGCCATAATGACATCTGCACCTTGTTGCTGTGCGGCCAGCGCGTGTTTGGCGGTGGTCACGGTGGCAATGGTTTTGCCACCATAAGCATGGCAACGTTTAATGAGCCAATCCCCTTTGCCTAATGAGAAATTAATCACAGGCACTTGTAGCTCCAGCGCAACCTCGGCATTTTCATTGGCACCTGGCATTAATAAAGTACAGCCCACGCCAAATGGCTTATCGGTTAAACGACGAATTTGTAAAATAGCATCACGGGTTTGTTCTGGACTCAATGGACCTAATGCCAGTATGCCCAAACCGCCCGCATTACTCACTGCAGCAACCAGCTCTGGCGTTGAAATCCAGCTCATGCCAGGCAATATAATGGGATACTGGATGCCCAGCAACGTAGTAAGGCAGGTTTGCATACTTAAACAATCTCAAAAGTAAAAAATGGCAAAAACTAAAGTCGTAAAGCCAACATCTTAAAAACCAATACCCTAAAAACAGGTTGCTGACCGTAAAAAAAACTATAGTTGGGGCAGAAATAAATCTATTATAGCGACTTTAGCCGAGAAAAATGATGTCACGCGTCGCTCGTTATCATGCTGATCGAACCAACCAGAAATTATATTTTGCCCGTTTGGCTTGCCAACAAGCTGATAGCGCGCAAGCCCTGCAACAGGCACAGGGCGCGCGCGAAGCGGCTGTGTTTCACTTGCAAGGTGCTGTACTGGCTTTTTTACAAGAGTTGGTACGCTATTATAAGCTGGATGATATCAGGCCGAGTTTAAATAGTATTCAGGAAAAAATGACTGCGCGTGGGCAGGTTTCCCCAGAAATTATTATCTTGCAGCAGCATAGTCAAAACGGGTTTTTGGCGCATTTGAATCGGGCTTATCTGGCCTGTCAATATGCCCCAGAGCCGCCTGCTGCCATGGCAGAAGAAGAGGCCTCTTCGCAGTTAATTTTAAAAGTAACTCAAGGGGCGCAGTCCTGGTTGCCTGATGTGGTATTGCTAAAAGAATGGCAACGCGAATTAACTCAGCTTATTGAGAACTTTCGTGATGAAATGGTAGAGTTTTAAGTTTATTTCACCAAAAAGATCGCTTTCACCCTTGAAAATTGCTCGGTTTGGTCGCATTGTTGTTTATAAGAAACCTTTAGTATGCATCAGCGCGACTGCTTCATTGGCTTATCACTGTAAGGTGGTATAAAGCATGATTGATGAAGGAATTGTATTGGGGATGCAGTAAGTGTGGAGAACATCATGGCTTCAATTGAAAAAATTAAAGATTTACTCAAATCAACCGAAACCGTACTAGAGCTAGTGCAGTTGGCTGATGGTGAGTTGGTGTTACGTCCATCAGGAAGTGACAACGAGCCATTGTTGAGCATTAAGTTTTCTGAGCAAGTTCAGGCAGTACTGGGCGATAATGCGCAAATGCTGGGTCAGCATATGGTGCAATCCGCCATTCATTTAATGATGGAACAACAGGCTGCGCGCTGGCATGCCCAGGTATTTGATGTAGAACCTGCTAATTATAGTTAAGGTAAACGCTGTTCAAGTGTTTAAACTCAACATGTGTACTAAGCCAGACGATGTATTGCCAACTGGTTCAATCAAATTGTTACGGTGACCCATTCTACTAAAAAAGCACTGATTTTAATTCAGTGCTTTTTTATGGGCTAGGGATTTAACAAGCGTTAATCTTCAAGTGTTGACTTGGCCAGGCTCATCTGTTGTGCGTGCATCAAAGCCCATTTGCAGCATGATGTGATGGGTCATATTGGTAGCCATCTCGGATTTGGCATAATACACCCGACCAATATCTTCTAGCTCTAGCATGCGTGCTTCTTCAGTCGTTTCAGCACAGAGCATAATTTCAATGTTGGGGTTGAGCTGCCGCGCAATTTCTGCCATATGACGCACTTGCAATAAATCCCGTGGGGAAATCACCAGCATACTGGCATGCATAATATGCGCTTGAATCAGCACCGCAGGTTCGGTGGCATTACCTGAAACTGCGGCAATGCCTTTATTGCGCAAATCTTCTACAATTTCACGATTTTCTTCGGCAATGACCACCTTAACCTGTTGTTGCTGTAGGGCACGCGCAATACGGCGGCCAACCTCGCCATAGCCTACAATGACCACCTGATTTTTAAGGTAAGACTGATCAACTTCATCAGGTAACATGGCCAATGGATCGCTACTGCGTTCAAGCAAACGTGCCAGGTGTGAGCGGGCGCGTACCCAGCGCTGGGCAGGTTCAACCGCGGCAAACATAAATGAGTTAAAGGTAATAGAAATCAGTGCAGCGGCAATAATCAGGTTTTGTGCTTCTAAGGTGATTAGTTGTAGCGACAAACCCAGGGTCGCCAAAATAAACGAAAACTCGCCAATTTGCGCCAAACTGGCACCAACGGTTAAGGCCGTATTGAGCGGATAGCGGAAAAACAACACCAACGCCATGGCAGCAATGGTTTTACCAATCATGACAATAGCGACCACTCCTAATATCTGTAAGGGTTGATCAATAATAATACTTGGGTTAAACAGCATTCCTACTGAAACAAAAAACAAAATGGAAAATATTTCGCGTAAGGGCAATGTTTCTACTTCAGCACGATGGCTAAAGTCAGATTCTTTAACCACCATGCCTGCAAAAAATGCACCTAGTGCCATGGAAACGCCAAATAGCACATATGAGCCATAGGCAATACTAACCGCAGACGCCACCACCGTTAAGGTAAATAACTCACGTGACCCAATACGTGCAACCAGCAGCATAATTTTGGGAATAAGCCGTTTGCCAATAATTAGCATAAAGGCAATAAACGCCACTACTTTTATTAAGGTCAGACCCAGACTAATCCAGATATTTTGCTGGACAGGATGGCCTTCTATCACAGGCACCACACCGCCCAGTAGCGCAGCAGAGGCAGGCAGCAGTACCAGCACCAGTACCATGACCAAATCTTCTACCAGCAGCCAGCCAACCGCAATACGGCCATTAACCGAGTCAAGCAGACCACGATCACTTAAGGCTTTTAGTAGCACGACAGTACTGGCACAAGACAGGCTTAACCCAAATACCAGTGCTGCACCAATGCTCCAGCCCCACCATAGACTCATGCCCATGCCCATGAGGGTTGCCACGGCAATCTGTAGCATGGCTCCTGGCAGGGCAATACGGCGTACAGCAAACAAATCGGATAAAGAAAAGTGCATCCCCACGCCAAACATTAAAAACATCACACCAAGCTCGGCAAGCTGGTTGGCAAGGTCAAGATCACCCACAATACCTGGCGTATTGGGGCTAATTACAATCCCTGCAATCAAATAACCAATCAATGGAGGAAGTTTAAAGCGTGCAGCAATATAGCCAAACAGTAGGGCTAAACCAAAACCAGCGGCCAATAGGACAATTAAGTCAACTTCATGCGGCACCAAAATCTCCCAGTTTGAACATCATTAAAATAATCAAAAGTATAAAAATAACAGTAGCTAAGAAAAGAAAATGCAATAAACAAGAATTAAAGCAAAACAAAAAAAAGTACATAAAAAAAATGTAAAAAAAAACGGCTCAGAAGTTGAGCCGTTTTTTAGAAGCTAAACCAGATTACTTGATTTTGGCTTCTTTGAAGATGACATGCTGACGAATTTTAGGATCAAATTTTTTGATCTCCATTTTCTCAGGCATGGTGCGTTTGTTTTTGGTGGTAGTGTAGAAATAACCAGTACCAGCACTTGATACAAGACGAATCTTATCGCGCATGATTGTGACTCCTTAGATCTTTTGACCTTGAGCACGCAGGTCAGCAAGAACCTTATCAATGCCCAATTTATCGATAATACGCATACCTTTAGGGGTTAAACGTAAACGTACAAAACGCTTTTCGCTTTCTACCCAAAAACGGTGGTGATGCAGGTTCGGCTCGAACCGGCGTTTGGTTTTGTTGTTGGCGTGCGAGACGTTGTTTCCAACGACTGGACGCTTGCCGGTAACTTGGCAAACCTTAGACATGGTGAACTCCATTGATCAGGCCAGAGTATAACGGCCCTTCAAATCAAAAAAGTGGTTGATTAAATTCAAGGGGCGTTTTATATCAAAAAAACGCCCCAAACACAAGTAAAAAGCAGGAAGAAACCACTTTTTATTTGTTTGAGCAAGTTCCTGCCAGTTCACTAGCGCATTAAAGTTTTTTGCAGAATCTTGTGAATTGAGGTGTTAAACGGTGGCAAAATCATTTTAAAGGCATAAAAACGTGGCTTTAGCATTACTGACCGCTCATGGCTCAGGCTAAAGAAACCTTCAGGGCCATGATACTTGCCCATTCCCGAGTTGCCAACCCCACCAAATGGCAGATCATCTTGCGCCACATGGGTCAGCACCTGATTAATGCCAAAATGACCAGAATGGGTACGACGTGCTAAGTATTCAGCGCGATCGGTATTATAATCAAAATAATATAAGGCCAATGGACGTGGACGCGCGTTGATGTAGCGAATGGCTTCATCAATGTTGTCATATTCCATGATGGGCAGCACAGGGCCAAATAGTTCTTGCTGGCAAATATCCATGCTGTCATTAACGTTTGCAATCAGTGTTGGTGGTACTTTACGCACGTCTTCAAGCTGCTCACTGGCTGGGTTAATTTCAAAAAACTCAGCGCCTTGTTCACGTGCATTATCTAAATAACGTTGAATACGGGTATATTGTCGATCATTGATAATGCTGGTGTAATCTGGATTATCACGCAGCGTGGGGTACATCGTGGTCGCAAAATGGCGCATGTGCGCAACAAATTCCTGGGTAGTGCCACGTGGTAGCAGTACATAATCTGGTGCCACACAGGTCTGGCCTGCATTCCAGAACTTACCAGCTGCAATACGCTGTGCTGCATCTTTAAGCGACATGGAAGAGTGGATGATTGCTGGCGACTTGCCACCTAATTCCAAAATAACAGGCACCAGGTTTTCGGCAGCCGCAGCCATAACGGTTTTACCCACATTTGGTGAGCCCGTAAAGATCATTTTATCAAATGGCAAGCGACAAAATGCATCAGAGATTGCCCCGCCACCATTGATCACTGTGACCAGATCATTTGGAAATACTTCTGCCAAGGCGCGTTCAAGCACTTTGCCAAAGTGATGCGATGAGCTGGAAATTTTGATCATGGCATGGTTGCCAGCCGCCAGCGCGCAAATTAGTGGGCCAACGGACAATACCAGTGGATAATTCCATGGTGCAATAATACCTATCACGCCCAGTGGCTGATATTGTACCCATGCTTTTGCAGGTTGATGCAATGCAGACACATGACGCTTGGAAGGTTTCATCCAACTGCTTAAGTGTTTGCTATAATAGGTACACTGTTCCAGACAGGTGAGTACTTCACCAATTTTGGTTTCATGGATTGAACGATTGCCATAGTCTTTGGAAATGGCGGTTGCAAATTCATCCTGATATTTGACCAGGGTGCGGCGTAGTCGTGCAAGGCGTTCAATACGCTCATGGGCTGATGGAACGGTATTTTGTAAATATGCCGCTTTTTGCGCTATAAGCGCGTCGTGCATATGTTGAATTTCAGGCGGCAACGTGTTTTGTACACTGACAGGAGATGACAAGCTGTTCATAATAATACATGAGGCCAAACTTAATAGATTAAGTTGATTTTTAGAGCAAATGCTCTAAAGTGTCAATAGCTTTTTGATAACCCCCTGAAGTTAGCAGCTATTCAATTGCAATTAGGATGAGCTATTTTGAAGCCATTAAAAACCCGTGATCGTATTTTACACATTAGTCTTGCGCTATTTAATGAGCGTGGCGAAAGGACAGTCACCACCAATCATATTGCAGCCGCCATGGGAATTAGCCCTGGCAATTTGTATTATCACTTTAGAAATAAAACTGAAATCATTAAAGAGCTGATGGATACCTATCAGCATGAAACCATTGCAGTACTTAGCTTGCCAAGTGATCGTGCTTTAACTGTAAATGACAAGGTGCAGTATTTTCAGGCATTAAGTCAGCAGTTATGGAAGTATCGGTTTTTACATCGTGATATTCATCACCTGATGGACTCCAATGCAGACTTTAAACAAATGTACCCTAAATTTGCTGGTCAAATTATGCAAAAAGGCAAGCAGATTTATCAGGGCTTTGTTGATGCAGGGCTAATGGATATTAATTCATCAGAAATTGAAGCATTAATTATTAATATCTGGATTGTATTAACCAACTGGACTAACTTTTTGTACATGTCTGGCCATATTTCCCACACTGGCGTGATGAATGAACACTGGATTTGGCAGGGTTTACGTCAAATGGTGTTTTTGGAAGGGCCGTATCTGATTGGGGAAAGTAAACAGGCTTATGATTCTTTGCTGGAAAATATCGGCAAATCAGAGTTGTTTGAAAGCTTATCTGTTCAGGCAGAAGTGGACGGGCACACGCAATAAAAGCATTTAAGCCCAGACTAAAAGCCGCTAGAATGCGAGCAATTTTTTGTTTGGCTGATAATATTAACGCAGCTGATTGAATAACCTATATATTAAGCGAGCCTAAGCGATGTAACCCTAGGCTGGCTGGCTTAAACTTAAAGCTAAAATTTAAAGGTAATGTATTTACCCAACAATTGTAATCAAGATGGAACAATGACATGAGTACCGCAAATACTGCACGCTTAACTATTACCTGCGCTGATCGTTCTGGCATTGTGCAAGCGGTTTCGGGGTTTTTGTATCATCAGGGTGCCAATATTACTGCACTGGATCAGTACGCGACTGAAGCACAAGGTGGCACGTATTTTATGCGGGTTGAGTTTGAAGTCAGTCAGCTAGAGGCCCGCCGCGAAAACCTGAGTCAGTCTTTTGCCGATACGGTGGCCAATCGCTACGACATGAGCTGGCAATTGACAGTTGTGAGCGACATCAAAAAAGTAGGCGTACTGGTGTCTAAATATGATCATGCCTTGCTTGAATTATTGTGGCGTCATGCGCGTGGTTTGCTGCCTTGTGAAATTACCCATGTGGTGAGCAATCATGAGGACTTGCGTGATGCAGTGAGTGGTTTTGGTATTCCTTACACGGTGGTTCAGGTCACCAAGGAAAACAAAGCGGAAGCAGAAGCAAAAATCCATGAAATCATGGCGGGTAATGATCTGCTGGTACTCGCACGTTATATGCAAATTTTAAGCAGTGATTTTGTAGAAAAATGGCCCATGAAAGTCATTAATATTCATCATTCATTTTTACCAGCATTTGTGGGTGCAGACCCGTATCGTCAGGCCTATGACAAAGGGGTAAAGCTCATTGGTGCAACTGCGCATTATGTCACGGCTGATCTGGATCAGGGGCCGATCATTGAGCAGGATGTTGAGCGCGTAAGCCATCGCTATAGTGTGGCGGATTTACGTGAGCTGGGCGAAGATGTTGAGCGCAATGTGTTGGCGCGTGCGGTGCGCTGGCATCTGGAAGATCGCGTGATTGTGCATGGCAATAAAACCATTGTTTTTGATTGATTCCATAATGCTTTAAGCAAGCCAGATTTAACGATCTGGCTTTTTTGTGGGCTTTCATTTTTTAATTGACATTTGGGTTTATTGAACTGGAGTTAACTCATCAATTAAGGTTTGCATCAGTTCGCTGGCATTTAGCTTGCGAATTTTTCTGACATTACTGCCTGCCCAAAATGGCGCGAAGTCGTGATTGTCTTGTTTACTGGCAATGGCATTGAGCTGTTTAGATAAGTCATAAGTATAAGAATAACTGGTCAGCGCAGGGCGGTCTGGCGTATCAATTTGAGTATGCCATGCATTGACCAAGCCACGCGCTGGCCGTCCTGAAATACTGGCCGTAATATAGGTGGTTTGATATTCAGGGTTGAGTAGTCGCTCGCGATACACATTACTGGCCGCGGATTCTTCGCACACCACAAAGGCGGTGCCCAATTGCGCTGCGCACGCGCCAAGTGCCAATACTGCCTGAATATCCTGCCCATCCATAATCCCGCCTGCTGCAATCACAGGTAAATCGAAGTGTTTGGTCAATAAACGCACTAAATCATGGGTGCTGATTGCAGGATCAAAATTGCGGTTAAAAATACCGCGATGTCCACCTGCCTCAAACCCTTGCGCAATAATGGCATCTAGACCTGCATTTGCAATAATCTGCGCCTCGGGTAGGCTAGTGGCGCTGGCCATCAGCATAATGCCTGCTTGTTTAAGCTGATTAATTATATCTTGATCAGGCACGCCAAAATGAAAGCTCACGATTGCTGGTTTTTCTTCTAGCAGCATATTGAGCATGGCTTGGTTGCCAATAAAGGTTGAGTTGACTGGTTTTAAGGTTGATGGCGGCGCGGCATCAAACTGCTGAAAAAACGGCGCAATATAATCAATCCAAGCCTGCTCTGTGCTGGGATCAGCTTGCGGTGGTTGATGACAAAAAAAGTTGCAGTTAAATGGTTTATTGGTGAGCTGTCTGGTGTGTTGAATGGCTTGTTGTGCTGCTTCGACGCTTGAGGTTGCCAGACCTAAAGAACCCAGTCCGCCTGCGTTACTGACGGCTGCTGCAAGCTGCGGGGTACTGGTACCAGCCATGGGAGCCAAAAAAATAGGATGTTGAATACCGATACGTTGTATAAAGTCTCGTGTTAGGAAATCCTGGGATTGCTGGCGCATGACAAACCTCTTTGGTGCAATCGCGTAAGCGATGAGTGAATAGTGTATTTATTTTTATACGCTCACCTAACTGATTGAACAAGATGAAAAATGAAATAGTCATTTTCTTAACAGTAACGCACTGTAGTTTTGCCCTATAGTTGGTTTAAGCCATTTAGATGCTTTAAAAAATTACAAGCACGTGTGAAGCCTACTCACAGTGAAGTCAATGAAGAGGTTATGAATGGATCAAAACTATTATGATGCATTAGGCGTCAGTAAAGATGCCAGTACTGCTGACATTAAAAAAAGTTACCGCAAACTGGTGCGCAAATATCATCCTGATGTCAGCAAAGAACCCGATGCTGCGGATAAAATGCAGCAAATTAACCTGGCGTATGAAACCTTATCGGACGATACCAAGCGTGCAGAATACGACCAAATGCTGGCCAATCCACAGGGCTTTGGTTCAGGTGCGGGGGGCAATCAGTATCAATATTATCGTGGACAAGAGCAGGGGGCAGGCCAGCAATTTACAGAAGAGGATTTGCGCCGACATTTTGGACAGGGTTTTGGGGCAGGCGCTGGTGGTTTTTCGGGCAGTTTTGAAGATTTATTTGGCCAGTTTGGTGCAGGGTTTGGTGGTGGACGGCAAGGCTCGGCAGGCAGACGACAAGGCAATGTGCGCGGTGAGGATCAACATGCCAGTATTGAAGTGGATATAAGGGTGGCTTATGAAGGGACAACGCAGCAGTTAACCCTGCAAATGCCTGTGATTAATGCGCAAGGTCAGCAGGAAATTCAGCGTAAAACCTTACAAGTAAAAATTCCTAAAGGCATGAAACCTGGACAGCAAATTCGGTTATCTGGGCAGGGGCAAGCTGGTTATAGTATGGATGGTACGCCTGCACCAAATGGCGATTTATATATTGAAATCCAGTATGCATCTAGCGACAAGTTACGGGTAGAAGGTGCAGATGTATATATGACGGTGCCCGTTGCGCCGTGGGAAGCCGCGCTTGGGCAAAATATTCAGGTCAATACACCTGCGGGTATGGTGGACGTTAAACTGCCTGAAGGCTCGCAAAGTGGCCGCCAATTGCGCTTAAAGGGTAAAGGCATTCCAGCCAAAGAGGCAGGCAACTTGCATCTTATTTTGCAGGTGGTGCTGCCAGCAGCCAACAACGATACAGCCAAGGCACTGTATCAACAAATGGCTGAGAAAATGGCTTTTAACCCGCGCGGCTAATATGCCTAACCATGAGATTGAGAAAAGAGATAAGACAAAAATTTAAGGAGCAAATAACATGCGCCAGTTAATTATCCGTGACATTGTGGTGGAACAGGAATCGGTGGATTACACTATTATTGACACCAATACCTGCTTAAATATTTCTGATTTTGCCAAGGCGTGTGGCCAACCGCATGACTGGGTAGTGGCCTTGGTTGAACATAGTATTTTGGAAAAACCTGAGCATCAGCCTGAGCATTGGCGGTTTGTAGGTGAAGAGTTAGCGCGTGCGCGGCGTGCATGGCGTTTACAACGTGATTTTGATGCCAACCTGACGGCAGTGGCTTTAATGCTGGATTTGCTGGATGAAGTCAGTCAACTTCGGGCGCAGGTGGCTTTTCATCAGCACTAGTAATTTGGTGAATGAGTGAGTAATGGTAAATATAAAATTTTTTAGGATAAGCAATTTATTGTTTGTTTTAGCTTATGTTATTTCTTATGCGAGGAAAAATCTTGTCAGAGCAAACGAATAAAGCATTAAAAGATATTAACCAGAAAATTATTAAAACTGGTGAAGAGTTGCCAGAAGTGATATTAAAAGATGGCAGTAAAGTACAGACTGGCACTGTCGCTACCATGCTTTACAATATTGATCTTTATAATAAATTGCCAAGTGATAGTGCTGAGCGCGAAAAAATTCAATATGAGCTGGTACAGGCGGTACCTACATTAATCAAAGTAGGTTTGTTTGCGCTATTTTCTCCTGAAGAATGGATCAGTGGCAATAATGCAGGGCGACGTGTGGTTGGGATTGAAGCCAAAAAATTACTCTCATAAACTCAACCTTGTGTGTTTGGTTTTTATCATAACTATAATGCGCCAGATGGCATAATCAACCCAGTAAAATTCTGGAAAAAAGCTATTTTGTTTTCAAGACATCAACACGCCAAAAATCAAAACTTGTCTGATCCATTGCCGATTTATCATATTGGCTTATTGCTTAGTTTATATTTAGCGCAAGGCTTGCCTGTGGGGTTTTTAACTCAAGCCCTGCCTGCTATTTTGCGTAAAAATAGTGTATCGCTGGCTGCTATTGGTGGCTTTGGCTTATTGATGGCACCGTGGGGATTAAAGTTTTTATGGGCACCATTGGTTGATCGCCATTTTTCAGTATCGTGCGGGCAAAGCCGTAGCTGGATTATTCCCAGTCAAATTTTAGTGGTGTTGCTGCTTGGGTTACTGATTTTTTTAGAGCCAAGCCAGCTAGCTAGTCCCATCATGCTACTCGGTTTTTTTGTGGTTTTATTTTTAGTCAATCTGATGGGTGCCACGCAAGATATTGCCACCGATGGGCTTGCAGTGCGCTTACTACAAAAAAACCATCAACAGTGGGGCAATGCCATTCAGGTATTAGGCTCGCGCTTAGGGTTTATTGTGGGCGGCGGTGCGGTATTGTTGCTGCTTGATTTATGGTCTTGGCCGATTGTTTTTGGACTGCTCACCCTATTGGTTTTTTTAAATGGCTTACCCATTTTCTTTTTTAAAGAACCAAACTGGCCGCAGCGTTATCAATTTACGCCTGCTTCTATTTCAAAGGCTACTATTCAAACCGCTGCTGCCAGCCAGCCAGACACCACAACGATTTCGATGGATCATCCTGTCCTAAAACCGATAAACAAGCCGCAGCAATGGTTGCAGTTTTTTGTTCAGGAGTTTGCTTATTTCTGGCGTGAACCACAAATGCGTGCCTGGCTACTGGTTCTACTGACGTTTAAATTGGGTGATAGCTTAAGTGGGGCCATGGTCAAGCCCATGATGGTCGATATGGGCTTTAGTCTTGGCGATATTGGCTTAATGGCCAGTATGCTGGGTTCGGTAGCGTCATTGGTGGGTGCGCTGCTTGCGGCCTGGTGCATGCGCTATATGACGCGTCATGCTGCTTTATGGTGGTTTAATGGCCTGCAAATTTTAAGTTTTGCCTTATATGCTGTGATTGCATGGCAGTTTGAATATCGACAAATTGCGCTGCCGTGGCAGGTGTATACGGTCAATGCATTTGAGCAGTTTGCAGGTGCTATCGCCTTGGTGGCAATGCTCACTATTATTATGGATTATTCGCGCAAGCAACAAGCAGGGAGTGATTTTACCTTTCAGGTATCGGTGCTGGCCATGACAGGTGGCGTAGTACATATTTTTAGCGGGTTTTTGGCGCAGCATTGGGGTTATGGCATTCACTTTGGCTTTTGTGTGCTGTTGGCAATCGTGTGTTTATGGCCGATTATGGCTTGGAAAGCCCAAGCACATAGCACTACTAGGTAAACATTTGAAAATAACTTCCTTATAAATTTACTGAATGATCTGGCCGATTATTTGTGATTTGGCATAAAACGATTTATTTCAGATCAATGACAGCCTAAAATAGCCGACTGATTTTTACGAGCTACTGATTTTGAAGAGCTGTTGAATCATTCTTGTCTGGGCTGTATTTGCCAAGCTCACCTTTAGCCAGAATGTTACATGATGGCACCACTACCTAATTGTTAACTTATGAATCCCTCTACGCCCGCAAGCACATCAAAAAATCCATCAAGTACACCACTAAAACGAAGCATGCACACCCGTCATTTGGTGATGCTGTCTTTGGGCGGTGCCATTGGGACGGGATTGTTTTTAAATTCAGGAGCAGTGATTGCCCAAACTGGCCCAATAGGCGCCATGCTGGCTTATGTGATTGGTGGTTTTACTGCCTATCTGGTGATGCTGTGCCTGAGTGAGCTGGCAGTGCATGTGCCAGACAGTGGCGCATTTAGTACTTATGCCACACGCTTTATTAATCCTGCCAGTGGCTACATGATTGCATGGCTGTAT
The DNA here is from genome assembly GCA_023393635.1 of Pseudomonadota bacterium. Taxonomy (GTDB): domain Bacteria; phylum Pseudomonadota; class Gammaproteobacteria; order Pseudomonadales; family Moraxellaceae; genus Alkanindiges. The sequence continues at coordinate 55,378 of JAEWKT010000041.1, read as the reverse complement.
TGGCTCACGTGGACAGCCACGCTAGGTACCGAATTTACCGCTGCGGGCATTTTAATTCAGCACTGGTTTCCACAGATATCTGTCTGGATTTGGTGCGCGCTGTTTGCCGCAATTATTTTTTTATCCAATGTATTTTCTACCCGTGTATTTGCCGAAACCGAATTTTTTCTGGCATTTATTAAGGTTGCCACCGTACTTATTTTTATTTTATTGGGTGCAGGGGCTATTTTCGGTTTTATGCCTGGCTTTCAACCCGCGCCATTGCTGCATAACCTGACTGCACAAGGCTGGTTCCCCCATGGTTTGATGCCAATTTTAGTCACCATGCTGGCGGTCAACTTTGCTTTTTCGGGCATGGAGTTAATTGGGGTGGCAGCAGGTGAAACCCAAAATCCTGGCAAAACTATTCCTAAGGCCATCAATGCGGCATTATTACGCTTATTAATCTTTTTTGTGGGCACTATTTTTATTATTGCCGCGCTGATTCCATTTGAGCAGCTTGGCTTGTCGACCAGTCCGTTTGTGCTGGTATTTGAGCGCATGGGCATTCCTTACGCAGCCGATATCATGAATTTTGTGATTATTACCGCATTACTTTCTACTGCCAATTCGGGCTTGTATGCAGCCTCACGCATGATGTGGTCGTTGTCACAACAGAACATGCTGCCCAAAGGTTTTGGCAAGCTCACCAAACGTGGTATTCCACTCAATGCCTTAATGTTTAGCATGATAGGCGGCTTGGCGTCTTTGCTGACTAGCGTATTTGCAGCGGAAACCATTTACACACATTTGCTGTCGATTGCAGCATTTACCATGGTGGTGGTGTGGATGAGTGTGGCGGTGAGTCATTATCGGTTTCGCAAGCAATTTTTGGCGCAAGGTGGCCAGTTGCATGACTTAACCTATCGCGCACCATTTTTCCCGCTGGTTCCTATTGCTGCCTTTGCTTTATGCTTTATGACTTGTTTGGGCATGGCATTTGACCCAAGTTTGTTGGGTGGTTTGATTGGCTGTCTATTATTTATTGCAGGTTGCTATGCCAGTTATTACAAATGGTATGCGCCGAGTATTACATAATAAGTGCGTATAACCAGCTTAATGCTTAGGATCAACTAAGGATATTAAGCTGGAATATGCAAAATAAGCTCTAATACCAGTTTACTGCCAATAAAACCCAATAACAGCAAGCCAAAACCCCATAAGGTAAAAATTACTGCGCGCTGGCCACGCCAACCCATGCGCCAGTGCCCTAATAACAGTACGCCAAACACGAGCCACGATAACAAACTAAATACGGTTTTGTGCGCCAGATGTTGACCTAAAAAATTATTGATATTAAACAGTCCAAGTAGCAATGCAGCCGTTAATATTAAAAAGCCCAGCAGAATCATGTCAAACAGGAGTTTTTCCATGGTTTGCAGGGGTGGTAGCAATGCTACCCAAATACGCTTGCTGCTTTTTTGTTTGAGTTCACGGTTTTGTGCCCATAGCAAAATAGCTTGAATGGCTGCCATGCCCAGCACGCAATAGGCGGCTAGCGATAAAAAAATATGCACATCCAGCCAAAACCCACCTTGGTTTAACGCCACAAAAGGTGCCTGCCAGATCACACTGGCCAGTAAACCAACGCAGGCCACGGGAGCAGCCAGCAAATTTAAACCCAAAATAGGTCGATACGTACTAAACAACAAACTAAAGGCCAACATCAGCCAGCAGGTAAAAGAGACCAAATTAAAAATATTATAGTTAATGCCTGCGCTGCTCATGAGTTGTGGAAACAGCACCCAGCCATGCAAAACCAATCCAAGGCCAAGCAGTACCAAGGTGGTTAGTTTTTTGGGCTGCACTTTTTCTAACAAATGAATCAGCAGATACCAAAACGTGCTGGCATACGCAGCCGTCGCAAGCAGTGCTATAATCACAGTTGGGCTATTCATGTCGTTTTGCCTGAGCACCAGACCATATGTGGCTGGTCAATAAAGATGCGGTTTGCATTTTCATGTAAAGTTCGATCACGTCAAATCGTCCAGTTGTTGCAATATCCTATAGCATCTGGGGCGGTAATTTTCTATGCTAAGCAATATTTTTTGCAAAGTGACAAGCGGAATTCGCAATGTTTGATACTTTAACCGATCGTTTGACCCAAAGCTTGCGTAATGTGACAGGCACTGGGCAATTAAATGAAGATAACATCAAGGATACTTTACGGGAAGTCCGCATGGCACTGCTAGAAGCAGATGTGGCCTTACCAGTAACCCGTGAGTTTATTGAAAAAGTAAAAACCGAAGCACTGGGGCAAGAGGTACTAAAACAGCTCTCTCCAGGGCAGGCATTTGTTAAAATTGTTTACGACCAGCTCACTGAAATGATGGGTGAGGCTAATCAAAGTATTAATTTGTCGGCCAAACCGCCTGTGGTGATTTTGCTGGCGGGTTTGCAGGGTGCGGGTAAAACCACCACCGCAGGTAAATTGGCACGGTTTTTAAAAGAACGGCAAAAGAAAAAAGTAATGACGGTGTCTGCCGATATTTACCGTCCTGCGGCTATTGAGCAGTTACGCAGTGTGTCACACGATGTTGGGGCAGAGTTTGTACCGTCATCCAGTGATGAAAACCCAATTGCCATTGTGCAGCGTGCGATTGAACAAGCCAAAATCAAGTTCTCTGATGTATTGATTGTGGATACCGCTGGCCGTTTGCATATTGATGAATCTATGATGGATGAGATCAAGGCTTTGCATGCAGCCGTGAATCCAACTGAAACCCTGTTTGTGGTGGATGCCATGACGGGGCAGGATGCGGCTAATACTGCCAAAGCCTTTAACGATGCCTTGCCATTAACGGGCGTGATTTTAACCAAAACTGATGGTGATGCGCGCGGTGGGGCAGCGTTGTCGGTGCGTGCGATTACAGGCAAACCCATTAAGTTTTTGGGCATGGGCGAAAAACTGGATGCTTTAGAGCCTTTCCACCCTGAGCGCATTGCCCAGCGTATTTTGGGCATGGGCGACGTCTTGTCGCTGGTGGAAGAAGTTGAGCGCAAAATTGACCGTGAAAAAGCGGAAAAGATGGCGCAAAAACTGCAAAAAGGTGGCCGCTTTAATTTAGAGGATATGCTGACCCAGTTTGAGCAAATGAAAAACATGGGCGGCATGGCAGGCTTTTTGGATAAGTTGCCAGGTATGAGTGGTAGCGGTATTCAGCAAGCCCTAGAGCAGGCCAAACCTGAAAAAGAAGTAGGCAAGATGGAAGCAATTATTCGCTCCATGACGATTAAAGAGCGTCGTAACCCCGATATTATCAACCCAAGCCGCAAACGCCGTATTGCTGCGGGTTGTGGCATGGAAGTGCAGGATGTGAATCGCTTGCTCAAACAACACAACCAAATGGCCAAAATGATGCGCAAGTTTTCTAATCCAGCGGGGCTGGCCAAAATGATGCGCGGCATGAAAGAACTGCAAGGCGGTGGTGCAGGTGGTGGCTTAGGGCCGTTGTTTGGTGGTGGTGACAATGCGCAAAGTGGTATGCCGCCGATGCCACCAGGGTTTGGCAAAAAGCGTTAAGGTTTAATACAGTTTATTTTGTATGATCTAAATGTACAAAATCGAATGACAGAAACGGCTTATCTCAAGCCGTTTTTTTATGACTTATTTGAGCTTCTATTCATGCTTGCAATATTACTGGCTGCGTTGTGCAGTGTTCTGGTTTCATTGATTTTAAAGTGGTCAAAGCCCAAGGGATTTGTCGCATTGCCTTTGATTGCCTGGAACTATGTGGCAGCCATTACCCTAAGCGCACTCCTCATCAAACCCGATTTAAGCCATTTGTCCGTACAACAACCGCAAACATGGTTGCCGCTGATTGGTTTGGGGTTGTTATTGCCCAGTATTTTTCTCGCACTATCGTTGTCATTGCAACATGCAGGCTTAATTAAAACCGAAGTGGCGCAGCGTATGTCGTTATTGTTATCGTTGCTGGCGGCATTTTTTTGGTTTCAGGAAGTATTTAACTGGCTTAAAGTTTTGGGCATTGGGCTGGGTTTATGCAGCGTGTTGGGTCTGGTGTTAAGCGCACAGCAAGGCACAGTAAAAAGTAAAATAAAAAAAGGACACAGTTTTTATTCAAGCGGCCTGTTACTGAGTATAGTGTGGATGGGTTACGCGGCAGTTGATGTATTGCTTAAATATATTGCTACTTTAGGGTATGCCACCAGCACGGCATTGTTTTGCAGTTTTATTATTGCTTTTGTACTGTTATTTGTATGGCAGATGGTTGCCCAAAAATTACACTTGTTTTTTCAGTTTAAACATATCTGGCTGGGCTTGCTACTGGGCTGTATCAACTTTGCCAATATCTGGTTTTATATCAAGGCGCATCAACAACTGGCCAGTAATCCAGCCATTGTGTTTGCCAGCATGAATATTTTAGTCGTGCTACTTGGCATTATTGCAGGCGTTATTCTGTTTAAAGAGCGGCTTAAAAAAACTGCATGGGGCTTTGTGGGCTTATCACTGATAGCCATTGTGGTGTTGTATTATTCGCGACTGATTTAAGTTTACATTAACGTCTACGATTTACTTTACGGGCTGACACTACTTTAACGGTTGACACTGGGGACAAAAACTACTTGCACGCTGGCCAAGTTTTAAATTTTCTAATGGCGTTTCACAGTTGACGCACATCTCGCCAGCGCGACCATAAGCCAGTAGGGTTTGCTGAAAATAGCCATTTTCGCCCATGGCATTGGTGTAGTCGCGCAGGGTAGAGCCACCCAGGTTAATCGCTTGTTTTAGAGTACGCTTGATTTCAAGCACCAGTTGCTCAATCTCCTTTGGTTTCAGTGACCCAGCCGCACGTGCAGGATGAATATGCGTATTAAACAGGCTTTCAGTGGCGTAAATATTACCGACGCCCACCACCACGCTGTTATCCATAATAGCCACTTTAATGGGAGTTTTTTTACCGCTTAACTTGGCAGCCAAATACTCGGCATTAAACGCATTATCTAAAGGTTCAGGGCCAAGTTTGGAAAGTAAGGTGTGCGTACCGTTTTCTAGCCATAACATGCAGCCAAAACGTCGCGGATCGTGATAGCGTAGTTCAGTGACCTGCTGTTGTTCGTCAGCAAATTGCACGATGATATGATCATGCTTACGCAGTTCATCAGCGCCAGTACAAATGCTAAAACTACCCGACATACCTAAATGCATCAGCAAGGCATCATGTTCAAAATGCGCCAGAATATACTTCGCTCGCCGCTCTAAACGTAGTAGTTTTTGTCCTACCAGTTTGGACAAATCATTGGGCACTGGCCAGCGCAAACTGGCTTGACGCACTTGTACTTGAGTAATCGTTTGCCCAAGTAATGGCAACAAACTGGTTTTGGTGGTTTCAACTTCTGGTAACTCAGGCATGGCACTGCTCATCGGTTAAGTTAAAATTCTTAATACAGTCTTACAATATGGCGACTTTAATTAAGGGATATTGGTCTTACAGTGGTTAAAAACAAGCACACTTCAAGGAAATATGATTAATTCATCTAACCAACCACCACAGATAACATCCTCAATAGCATCCCAGCAAGTGCTTGAGCATGACTGGTTTAGGCGTCCCACAGCAGTGGTGGCAGCAGATTTAATTGGTTGTTATTTGTGTCGCCGTATGGATGATGGTCAGGTGATCCGCGCGGTGATTACTGAAACCGAAGCGTATTTGGGCATCATTGATTCAGCGTGTCATTCCTTTGAGGGGCGGCACACACCACGCACCAGTGTGATGTATAAACAGGCAGGCACGGTATATGTGTATTTAATTTATGGCCTGCATTATTTATTAAATATTGTCACCACTGAAGTTGGCCAACCTGAAGCGGTATTGATTCGGGCTGTTTGCATGGAGGACGAGCCAATTAAACGCGGGGCAGGGCCTGCCAAGCTGACCAAGTTTTTAAATATCGACAAACGTTTAAATAACCATTTGCTGGGTGAAAAACTGGGTTTATGGGTAGAAGCTAAAACCAACCAACAAGTGCCTGTGAGTGTGGCCAAACGCGTGGGTATTGACTATGCAGGAGAAGCTGCGCACTGGTTAATGCGCTTTTACTGGACAGGACATGGGTCGGTGTCGAAGTAAATATTCCTATTCAGTTAGCCTAAGCTGTAAATTGAGTTTAAAGAAAATCTGGTTATTTTCTTTATATAATAAACCAAAGCGGTGGCGAGTACTGGAAGGCGTGTCAAAAAAGCAATGCTCATAAAAATATTGTTTCAGCGTTTTATCCTGATTGGTATGGTAAAAAACAATGTCTCCATCATTTTTTAATAAAAAGACCCCTTGCGCACTCAGCTCACCATCCCATTCCCGCGTGGGGAAAATACCAAGCATGGTGGCTTTCACAAAATCGCGTAAGCGGCAATCCACTTGACTGGCTTTAACGGGATCAGTAATTCTGGTTTTAGGATAACTTGATAAAAATTTATCAGTTTCTTTTAGAAAAAAACTCAGCAAGGCCTCGGATAATATTTCAGGCATTTGCGAGTCAGTTTTTCTCAACGTGGATTCATAAATGGGGTTCTCACAGGCATGAAAACGTATGGTTGCTCCTGCTTGCTGAATATGCCGAAGCCGATCTTTTATTTTTGCACTGCTGTCAATTTGATTAATCGAATCAATTAGCGCAGGATTTAAGCCTTCTATTTTATAAATAAAATTAGTGGCCTGAGATGCATTCAATAAGGTTGGTGAGTTGCCCAGAAACGATTTTATTCCAATACCCTGTTGTTGGAACACACAACCAGATTCAGCAAAATCTATTATTACATCGGCCTTTTCAAAGGAATTACCTTTGGTTTGCTCGGCATTAAGCAATTTCATGGCACTATCAAGTTTAGTTGAGTTAAACGTGCCACGCCCTGCTTTAATTTCTGTGACCAGCGCATTTAGTTCTGCCTGAGTGATAAGATCAGCCGTGTTAATAGAAGTGGTTTGATCGCCAGCAATAATATCAATGCTTAGATCGTGCAAGACAATGCTTTGATGTTTTTGACGTAGTTTAATCACCTGAATCTGATGAGCCGCTGCTTGTCCATGCACATCACCATATGGGATTATTTTTTGCTGAATGACTTTTAATAAAGCATAAATTTCACTTAATTCACCTTTATTACGCTTAATCACCAATTTATTCGCCCCTGTTAATGATATATCCTGCTTATTGTCTTGCATTGAGTGTTGCATGAAGCCAATCGTATCTTTCGCCACTGCTTTGACCACATCAACACACACACTGTTGCCCAGTTGTTTCATGGCCTGAGACGTTGAAACAGGGAAAATAAAATCCTCAGGGAAAGTCATCATTTTTTTTGCTTCTGGTAAGCCTAAGCGTCTCACTTCACCATTAACGCGATAAAATTCCCAGTTGCGCCGGTCATCAATTTTGGAGCCTTTACCGCCCACGCGTAAGGTAAAGCCAATTTTTTTATCGCACGGGGCATTAAAAATATCAGACATGCTTTGAGTCAGTGGCAATGCAGGCGGAAATTGAAAAGGATCGTTTTTAGTCAGTTTTTGTTGATCAAAACCCACAATAAATACACGCGCACGATGTTGCGGCACATTAAAATCCGAGGCTTTTAAGACTTTATATTCTATATAATAGCCAATATCGCGGAGTAGCTGCATGATAATGGCAAATGTTCTGCCTTCGTCATGTTTAACCAAGTGCCGTACGTTTTCTAGGATAAATGCTTTAGGTCGTTTCGCTTCTAAAATATCGACAATACAAAAGAACAAATTGCCGCGTTCTGAGTCTCGGCCATCGCTAAAGCCTTGTTTTTGCCCTGCTTGGGAAAAAGGCTGACATGGAAAACCTGCACAAAGGACGTCATGATCAGGAATCGCATCAGGAGCAATTTTGCGAATATCATCATTAAATTGAAGCGGATCTATTGAGTGGTTGGCACTGTAAGTTTCACGGGCATATTTATCCATTTCTGAGGCAAATACGCAGGTGCCGCCAAGACTAGACAGTGCCATATGAAAACCGCCGATTCCTGCAAATAAATCAATGAATTTAAAGGAATAAGGAGAGCATTCTGGCTTAACCTGATTAGAATCAGTATCAAATAAATCAAGCGTATAAGGCACAGCACTGGTCATGTTTAAATTAATGATGAGGTATGACAGGCTATTTTGCCATTAATTCCTGTAATTATCACGGATTCAATAAGCTTATTGCGTCAGTAATTTACGCACGCTTAAATCCCCTCTCTCAATAGTGAGGACGCACCAGAGGGGAGAGGAAAAAATCTAATGAACAAGAGCCAATATGCCATTACTTCTCACGCGCCACATCGCCATTTAAACCTTCTGGTAAATCCAGCAGCGTATAACCTGAATTTTCTAAATTGGCAGGTCTTGCTACTACTAACGCTTGCCAGCCAGCAGCAACGTCTACCGCATTCACCACATCAATATCATCTACCAGTTTTTGCCCAGCCACTGGCGTATCACCTGTGCCAGCAATTAAATGCAACCATTGCTTGGGCTTGGCTCTAAACCATAAGCGTGCAATGACTTCCTGACCCAAATAGCAGCCTTTGTCGTAATCAACGCCGCCACGCTGATGTAAGCGCAACTCTTGTGGCTGAAACAGTCCTGCTGTCTGTGCGCTGATCCATGCCTGACCTTGGGTAATAGCGGTTTGCTGCCACTGTGCGGGGCTAATATCAGTTTCTGCATGGCTAAATGTTGCCTTGCCATGCTCAATTGCCAGTGCAATAGGTTGAGCGGCATTAAGTGTAAACTTGGAAAACGCACCGTATTTTTTGATATGCGCTTGTAAGCTGTCTACCTGATCATTGGCGATGACCACTTCAATAGACTCAGCACTGTATCTTTTTAGCCAGATTCCAAAATGAATACGGCCTTTTAAATCACAAATGGCTGTGGCCTGGTAGTGCTGCTCATCTAATTTGCTCACATCAACCGTCACTTGACCTTGCAGGAATTTTTCGGCATCTGTGCCTTGTAATGTACAGCGACTAAAGCCTGTGCTTAAGGACATATTTATTCTCCACTCAATAACGTATTCATCAATTTAGCCCACAAACAATTGAACAGCCAATTCAATCATTCAATAATAAAATAAACCAGTAAAATTCTGCTGTATAAAATAGTGTATGCCCAGTACAGATAGCACCTATCCAATCAATGAAACGCTTAGTCTTAGATAAGACATGCCTGAGAATCGCCTAAAAATATTGCCATTATTATTTCATTATCAACAAGCCAGTGTCGCTATCAAACCTATAATTAAAAGATTGATCTAATCATAAGCATTTAATTATTAAATCATTTTTCTTGATAACATGCTCTATAGTGATTGCTTTAAGACCTTAAAATTTAAAAATAGAGTAAAAACCCTACAACTATGTAACAAATTATTTCAAAAAGTGGGATTTTTGGGGTTAATTTGTTGATAAATATAGGATTTGGGAAACGATAGTTTGAGGGCGTAGAATATACACATAAACGAGAGCATTTGTCGCCATCGCTACAGCAGCAGCGTTTGATGAACGCTGCCTGCCGCCTCAATTTGACCTAATTGAATTTTTGTCTATGAATACACAATATCGTAAGCCATTAGCGGGTACTCAGCTTGATTACTTTGATACCCGTGCCGCCGTTGACGCCATCCAGCCAGGTGCGTATGACACTCTGCCATACACTTGGCGTGTGCTGGCTGAGCAATTGGTACGTCGTGCCGAGCCAGAGCATTTAACCGACTATTTAAAGCAGTTTATTGAACGCCGTCAGGATTTGGATTTTCCCTGGTATCCAGCGCGTGTGGTGTGCCATGATATTTTGGGTCAAACCGCACTGGTTGACCTGGCTGGCCTGCGTGATGCGATTGCCGATCAAGGTGGTGACCCTGCCAAAGTAAACCCTGTTGTGCCGACACAGCTAATTGTTGACCACTCGCTAGCTGTGGAGTGCGGTGGCTTTGATCCTGATGCGTTTGAAAAAAACCGTGCTATTGAAGATCGCCGTAATGAAGATCGCTTTCATTTTATTGAATGGACCAAAACTGCCTTTAAAAATGTGGATGTGATTCCAGCAGGCAACGGCATTATGCACCAGATTAATCTGGAAAAAATGTCGCCAGTGATTCAGGCACGAGATGGCATTGCATTCCCTGATACCTGTGTGGGTACAGATTCACACACGCCACATGTCGATGCTTTGGGCGTGATTGCCGTGGGTGTGGGTGGTTTAGAAGCTGAAACCGTGATGCTTGGCCGTGCGTCGATGATGCGCCTGCCTGATATTGTGGGTGTGGAAATTACTGGCCAACGCCAGGTAGGCATTACTGCGACCGATATCGTACTGGCACTGACCGAGTTTTTACGTAAAGAGCGCGTGGTTGGCGCGTTCCTTGAGTTCTTTGGCGAAGGCGCGGACAGTATGACCATTGGCGATCGTGCCACTGTTTCCAACATGACCCCAGAATATGGTGCAACAGGCGCGATGTTCTACATTGACCAGCAAACGCTTGATTATTTAACCATTACTGGCCGTGAATCTGAACAAGTGGCACTGGTTGAAAACTATGCCAAAACCACTGGCTTATGGGCAGATAGCTTAAAAACTGCGGTGTATCCACGTGTATTGCATTTTGATTTATCCACCGTGACACGTAACATGGCTGGCCCATCCAATCCGCATGCACGCGTATCAACCAGTGATCTAGCAGCTAAAGGCATTGCTGGCGAGTGGATTAAAGAAGACGGCTTAATGCCAGATGGTGCGGTGATTATTGCGGCCATTACCAGTTGTACCAACACCAGTAATCCACGTAACGTGGTGGCCGCTGCGTTGGTAGCGCGCAAAGCAAACGAGCTTGGCCTTGAGCGTAAACCATGGGTAAAAACCTCATTTGCCCCAGGTTCTAAAGTGGCTGAGCTGTATTTAAAAGACGCCAATCTATTGGGTGAACTTGAAAAATTAGGCTTTGGTATTGTTGGCTTTGCTTGCACCACCTGTAATGGCATGTCTGGCGCACTTGATCCTGTCATTCAGCAAGAAATTATTGACCGTGATTTGTACGCCACTGCCGTGTTATCAGGCAACCGCAACTTTGATGGCCGTATTCATCCGTATGCCAAACAAGCATTTTTGGCATCTCCACCTTTAGTAGTGGCGTATGCCATTGCAGGTACAATTCGCTTTGATATTGAGCGTGATTCATTGGGCACTGACCAAAACGGCAATCCAATTTACCTTAAAGACATCTGGCCAAGTGATGAAGAAATTGATGCATTAGTTGCCAAAAGCGTGAAGCCTGAGCAATTCCGCCAAATTTACATTCCCATGTTTGACTTAGGCCAAGCAGAAGAAGCGGTAAGCCCATTGTATGACTGGCGTGAAATGTCGACCTATATTCGTCGTCCACCCTATTGGGAAGGGGCGTTGGCAGGTGAACGCAGCATGAAAGGCATGCGCGCGCTTGCAGTACTGGGTGATAACATTACCACCGATCATTTGTCACCATCCAATGCGATTTTGGCCAGCAGTGCCGCAGGTGAATACCTTGCCAAAATGGGCTTGCCAGAAGTTGACTTTAACAGTTACGCCACGCATCGCGGTGATCATTTAACCGCACAACGCGCAACCTTTGCCAACCCGAAACTATTGAATGAAATGGTGCGGGATGAAAACGGCAAGGTGATTCAGGGTTCATTGGCGCGTATTGAGCCAGAAGGTCAGGTGACCCGTATGTGGGAAGCCATTGAAACCTACATGGAGCGCAAACAACCGCTAATTATCATTGCAGGTGCGGATTATGGCCAGGGTTCTAGCCGTGACTGGGCAGCAAAAGGCGTGCGTTTGGCTGGGGTTGAAGTGATTGTGGCCGAAGGCTTTGAGCGTATTCATCGCACTAATCTAGTGGGTATGGGCGTGTTGCCGCTAGAGTTTAAAGAGGGCGTTAACCGCAATACTTTAAAACTTGATGGCACTGAAACTTATGATGTGCTGGGCGAACACACGCCACGCGCTGAGATGACCTTGGTGATTACCCGCACTAATGGCGAAACAGAACAAGTGCCTGTGATTTCTCGTCTTGATACGGCCGAAGAAGTGTTGATTTATGAAGCAGGTGGCGTGTTGCAGCGCTTTGCCAAAGACTTCTTGGAAGGGAACGTGGCTTAAGCGTTTAATCTGAAAATTGTTGATTATATTGAAAGAAAACCCTATCGTGAGATGGGGTTTTCGTTGTTGGCCATAGGAAGGCATAGAAATGGAAAGAACTATCGTAATATTTGCGAATTCAGTAAAAAATAATGCGCATTGTGTTGCTGGCAAGTGTATACAAAGTTTAGAGTGGATAAGACCTGTATCAACTATTAATGGAACAGCTCTATCAGCGAATCAAATAAAATGTAAAAACCCATATGGTTCATTTGCTGCAAAAACATTACAAAAGGTTCGTATGCGTTTCGAGCAACATACTCCTTTGATTAATCAACCAGAAAATTATTTAATAAGCTCAGATACTTGGGTTCAAGACTTTAAGATAGAACTTCATGAAATGAGTAAGTATTTAGACAATTTAGAAGATATTTGGGGCAAGACTGACAGAGTAAATTACGGAGATATAAAAAATGAAAAGATAAGCATAAAACAGTCTTTATGTTTACTGCAGATTAATGATTTAAAGTTATATCTAAATAGGTATAACAAGAGACGAGCGATATTCAGTTATAAAAATATAACTTATGATCTGGCTACGACAGACCCAAATTTTGATAATTTAATAAAACAGTATCAGTTTCCAATAACCTCTGCAATGGTATGTGTTAGCCTTGGGGAGCCATATACAGATGATCAATGTTATAAAATAGTTGCAGGAATTTTTATTGTATAAGGACTAGGTGGATTTTATATGAATGTCTACTCCATTGGATTTACTCAAAAAAAAGCCGAATCCTTTTTCAAGCTTATAAAGACTAGCAATATTTCAAAGTTAGTCGATGTGCGCTTAAGTAATGTATCTCAACTTGCTGGCTTCGCTAAAAAAGATGATTTAAAGTTTTTTTTAAAAGAGCTATGTAATGTAGAGTATTTGCATATACCAGATTTGGCACCGACCAAAGAAATGTTAAATGCTTATAAAAAAGGTGATAGCTCATGGAGCGTTTATGAAGAACAGTTTTTAAATCTTATGGCTAAGAGAAATATTGAAAAATATATTGACAGTGAATTGTTGGATGAGAGTTGTCTCATGTGTAGCGAGCACCTCCCACATTTTTGTCATAGACGGTTAGTCATAGAATATCTAAATGATTGCAATAACTTAAATTTAACAGCCAAACATCTTTTTTAAAATGAACTCAATACTTATTTTATATCCAAGTCTATTTCAATCTTATGGTAAATTTTGTCGCAAGTTATCAAAAATAATTCAAAATATTGAATTGGCGAGATTAATTTGTATAGAAGACTCAAATGGATTTATAGCTGATGCAGCTCAATTGTTTAATATGGAAGTAATGAAGATTGAAGATTTAAGAAATAATTTAGATTTAATCACGCATGTGATTATTTTTGATGATGGAGAAGAGTTTGCTGAGGAAATGAATATCATCAAAGCAAAAGACTTACCTGTTCGATATATTAAAATTCTAATTACTAGAGTTATAAATATTCATGCTGAAACTGAATTTAAATTGGAAAGAAGTAGTGACAAGTATGAGTATATAGGTAGAGGTTCAAAATGGGGAAACCCTTATTCTATATTAGCAGTAGAAGATCTAGAAGACGGGGAAGATCCGCGTGAAGTAGTGATCAATAATTTTAAGTATGACTTTGCTAATAATAAATTAATGACTGTGAAGAAAGAAGAGGTTTTTACACTTGCAGGAAAGCGCTTAGGTTGTTTTTGTAAGCCCCTTGCCTGCCACGGCGATATATTAGCTGAGTATTTAAATTCTTGGGATGACGGTAAGTAAAACTAATTTAGGAAATATGAGATGAGAGAAAAGTTATTTAATTTTTTTGCTATCACTTTTTTTGGATCTTTAGGATTATTAATGTTTTGTGCTTTCGTGCTAAGTTATGTGGGTGTATTAGTGCAGTACACTCTAGTTCCCACAATATTGGTTTCATTTGTATTTACATGCTTGCTTTATAAGTCTGATTATAGTAAGTAAGTTCTATAATTGGGAGTGATATTTAGATAAATTTATAATAAATATTATCTTAAAGTGTTAAAGGGGTATTGAGACAATTGAAAGCATATTATTAGAAGCAATTGAAAATATATTTTTCAATTGCTTAATAGCCGTATTTAACATTTTTTCTTAGCTCATTTATAACAAAAAATTATTCTCACCCATCCACACGGAGCCACTCATGGAAACAATCTTAGGCCTATGTATCGGTATTGGACTAAGTGCAGCCTGTGGTTTTCGTGTGTTTGTGCCTTTATTGGTCATGAGTGTGGCGTCACTTGTCGGTTGGTTTGAACCCATGCAAGGTTTTGAGTGGTTAGCCTTGCCAGCGGTATGTTTTGGGCTGGCGGTGGCAACATTGTGTGAAATCTCAGCGTATTATATTCCGTGGGTAGATAATGTTTTAGACACGGTATCAACGCCTGCGGCCATGATTGCAGGCACGCTCGCCACCATGGCAGTCAGCAGTGGAGAAATGTCGCAGTTTGCCAGTTGGGCGGCGGCCATTATTGTCGGTGGTGGCACAGCAGGCGCGGTGCAAATGAGTAGTGTGGCAGTGCGGGCGCTATCTACAGCCACCACGGGCGGCATTGGCAATCCAGTGGTATCTACAGGTGAGTGGATGGGGGCATTATTGTTGTCCGTACTGGCGCTGATTGTGCCTGTGCTGGTGGTCATTGTTGTGGTGCTGATGATGTTATGGATCGTACGTTGGTTCAATCGTCGGAAAAGGTTGCAAGCTTAACTTTAACACTTGAATATTGCTCAATATGCTACTCAGTGAATTTGTGCAAAAAAGATATGCCTAAAAGAAATATTTGCCAAAAAAATCAAAAATAATTATTCTGCCAGAAAATTTTTAGCCTTTTGAAATATAAAAACTATTTTAAAAGAACTATATAAATCATTGAGATCAAACAACATGCAGCGTTTATTATTTATCTTAGCCATTTGTTTAGGTGGCTTTTATATCCAGTCCAGAATGGCGTTTTCAGAATCTCATGTGATGCGCTGGATTGCGGAGTATAACAATAAAGCCATTTCGGGCGATTCCACAGTGTGTGACGATTTTACTGATGATGTTGAAGTCAATATTTTTGCTGAAACAGGTCAGGGTCACTGGGAAGTCGAGGGCGGCAAGGATGAAATGTGTGGCTATTTAAGGCAAGCCTCAGCGGCGTTTATCGTGCTGCAAGCATCTACCAATACCCAGTTTGAAAGTTTGCACATTGAGCGCGGTGGTTTTCCATGGATAACAGCGCAAGTAAAATATCATTTTAAAACCAACATGCAGGCAGATCAGATTCCCACCATGAGCGTGGAGGGTAATGACACCTTAGTGCTATCAAAAGGCATTTTTTCAGGTTTGAAAATTAAATCCCTAGAGTCAAAAGCAGCGCCAAGCGTCAGTCAATAATAAAACCTTAACCCATGTAAAAACTGAGCACTAAAAGATTGAATGATAAGGCTATCGGCCTGTTTCAAATGCGAGTATTGTTAGCTTACCGTTCAATTCAAACTTCCCAAAACTGGATAAGGAAAAAATATGTTTAATCACATCATGGTTGGTTCAAACGACATAGAGCGATCAAAAGCGTTTTATAACAAAGTGCTGGGTGTTTTAGGTGTTGGCGAACCCTTTGTAAACGTTTCAAACTCTGGTCATACCCGTTTATTTTACAGCCATGACGATAATACTTTTAGCGTGACTGAACCGATTAACGATGAAGCTGCCAAGGTTGCCAATGGTTCAACGGTAGGTTTTAAATGCAATTCACCTGAACAGGTGCGCGAGTTTCATGATGTGGCAGTGGCCAATGGCGGCACGTCTATTGAAGGTGCGCCAGGCTTACGAGAAACTACGTTAGGCGAGCTGCACTTGTCATACGTACGTGATCCAGATGGACATAAACTCTGCGCAATTTACCGTCCTTAATTTATTATTTTGTTAGTACCTGTCGCACTGTATTTTACATGCGGTGCGCTAGAGGTTTTGCCAATAGGCCATTGTTGTTCGCTAGGGGTGCTGCTCGATGCTTGTAGCAGCCAATTTATACTATTCGTTCAAGATAGCCCTGTATACTACGGCTCATTAAAATCTTATTGTTAGCCACTGCCGTGCCCACAGACCACTTCATCTACACGCCACCACAACAGCCACTGAGCATTATTTATGAAGATGACGAGTTACTGATCATTGATAAACCTGCGGGTCTATTGTCTGTGCCAGGGCGATTGCCAGAGCATCAGGACAGTGCCTATCTGCGTGTTTTAGAAAACTACCCAACGGCAAAAGTCACCCATCGGCTGGATATGGCCACCTCAGGTTTATTGATGTTTGCCAAGCACCGTGAGGTGGAAGTAGCGATGAGCAAGTTATTTCAGGCCAGAGCTATCAAAAAACACTATGTGGCGTTAGTGCAAGGACAGGTGATTAATCAAGGCAGCATTGACCTGCCACTTATTGCTGACTGGCCAAATCGCCCAAAGCAAAAAGTAGATTTTAAAAACGGTAAGCCCGCTAAGACCTTATATGAGCCGATTGAATACCTTGCGCAAACGGATACCAGCCGTATTCTGCTAGAACCCATCACTGGTCGTTCGCACCAGTTGCGCGTGCATCTGGCACATATTGGTCATCCCATTACAGGGGATAAGTTGTACCATCCAGAACCAACCAGTAGTCCGCTCAACCGCATGGCCTTACATGCCAGTCATTTGGCCTTTGTGCATCCATTTACGCTAAAGTTGTTAACATTGACATGTCAGGTGCCGTTTTAGTTTGAATAATGGAGTTACGTGTTGGGTCTGATTTTATCCAAATGTGAATTGCTGCTTAGGCCAAGCTGTTTTGCGCGTATAATGGCTTTTTTGAGCTAATGATGAATTGCAATGACCACACCAAATCCTAGCCCGATACGCCTTGCCAAATATGTCAGCCAAATGCGCCCTTGCTCACGCCGTGATGCCGAGCACTATGTGGCGGGTGGCTGGGTCACTGTGGATGGCGTGGTGATTGAACAACCCAATTACATGATTAGCAATCAAACCGTAGAAATTCTGCCCGATGCCAATTTAAAGCCACTGCTGCCTGTGACCATTTTGCTTAATAAACCAGCAGGCTATGATTTTGGCTTAACCCATGAATTAATTGCACAGGGCTTATCTCCTACTCGACATAGCGCCAAACCTTTAACGCCCGAACAAGAAGATTTATTCAAACATGATGCCATGCAATTGCTCAGTCATGACAGCCAGTCAGCCAGTGATCGTTCAGATATTCGTCCGTTAAAATCGCATTTTAAAAAGTTAAATCCAACGCTACCACTTGAAAGTGCAGCCAGTGGTTTGGTGGTGTATACGCAAGATCGCGGTGTGGCGCGCAAGTTGATTGATGATGGCAATCGGGTAGAGCAAGAGTTTATTGTGCATGTGGCTGGCACGCTGTCTGAGAGTGATTTACAGCGTTTAAATCAGGGCTTTTATGTCAAAGGCAAGTTAATGCCTGCGGCAAAGGTGAGCTGGCAAAATGAAGAGCATTTACGCATTGCGCTTAAAAATGTAGAGCTAGACCAAATTGAATCCATGTGTAGTGCGGTTGGCCTGCAAGTGTTGGGATTAAAACGTTTGCGTATTGGACGTTTGTCGATGGCTAAGTTGTCTGAAGGTGAGTGGCGTTATTTATTGCCGTATGAGAAATTTTAATATAAGACTGCTTTGATAACCTCTTTAGCTCTTTCTTTATAAAAGGGATTCAATAGAGTGATCAAAAAGGGGAAGTTGCTTAATATAGTCAACTTCCCCTTTTGGTACGATATACGGTATTTTAATTATTTATCCAGTGAAGCCTCTTGTGGAATTTCGCCTTCTTGTGAAGCACTCATCAAATCACGGTCAAATGAGTAGAGGTTAGCGTTACTATTTTTCTCTTTAGACGCCAATGCATATTTATCACGCAAGCCGTCAATCAAGGCTTCTTCTTCAATTTGTTCTTTCACAAACCACTGCATAAAATTAAAGGTTGCCCAGTCTTTTTCAGCCATGGCCTGATCAACCAGTGCATAAATCTTTTTAGAGTTATCTAGCTCATGTTGCCATGCACGTTCTATACATTCTTCCACGTTGGCAGGGTTGTCTAATGGGGCAGGAATTCCTGTAATCCGTGCTTCGCCACCCCGTGCATTAATATATTCTAAAAACTTGAACATATGGTTGCGCTCTTCTTCTGAGTGCTTATAAAAAAAATCCGCCAGACCTGCAAAATTGTTGACTTCGGCCCAGGAGGCAAGTGCCAAATAAGCCTGTGCTTGAAAGGCTTCGTTCATCATTTGTTGGTTTAATGCTTGTTCAATATCATCGGAAATACGTTTATCTGAATCTGACATCATTATGATCCTTTGGCAGTTTGCTAATCGGAGACATCAGTGTAATAAGGTTTTCATATTAAAAAGGAAAATGCTGCAATTGTGTGCATAAAGTCCTAAGCTTGGTAACACAAGCAATGCTTCCTGTGCAATTTTTAGGGCAGCTCAGTATCGTTAACAATGACAGTGATTTTAAGAAATATGGTGAGAATGGCTACTGCTGTGTGACACTTAAACGCTTATAATTGGTTTAAATTTTATTAACCCATGGGAAGCCACATGACCGACGCGTCACAATTAAAAATTCCTGCCACCTATATGCGTGGTGGTACCAGTAAAGGGGTGTTCTTTCGTCTGCAAGATTTGCCAGAATCGGCTCGAGTTGCTGGCAAGGCACGCGATCAGTTATTTATGCGTGTGATTGGTAGCCCAGACCCGTATTCTGCACATATTGATGGCATGGGCGGTGCAACGTCTAGTACCAGCAAGTGCGTTATTTTAAGTAAAAGCACCCAGCCCAATCATGATGTCGATTATCTCTACGGTCAGGTGTCTATTGATAAAGCCTTTGTGGACTGGAGTGGTAACTGCGGCAATTTGTCCACGGGCGCAGGGGCATTTGCGATTCATGCAGGTTTGGTTGACCCTGCACGGATTCCACAAAATGGTACTTGTGAAGTACGCATTTGGCAGGCCAATATTCATAAAACCATTATTGCGCATGTGCCTATTAGTAATGGTGCAGTGCAAGAATCTGGTGACTTTGAGCTGGACGGCGTCACTTTTCCTGCGGCTGAAATTATCCTGGAGTTTATGAACCCATCAGATGAGGGCGAGGGTAGTAGCTCAATGTTCCCTACTGGCAATGTGGTAGATGACCTGGAGGTGCCAAACGTGGGGGTGCTTAAAGCCACCATGATTACTGCGGGTATTCCAACCGTATTTGTTAATGCAGAAGACATTGGCTACACAGGCACTGAGCTGCGTGAAGACATTAATGCTGATCCAGTAGCATTGGCAAAATTAGAAGCCATACGGGTGGCTGGCGCGTTACGCATGGGACTTATTAAAGACCCTAGCGAGGCCTTAACCCGTCAGCACACCCCAAAAGTGGCTTTTGTGGCCAAGCCCAAAGATTATACAGCGTCTAGTGGCAAGCAAATTACAACTAATGATGTGGACTTGCTCGTGCGTGCATTGTCTATGGGCAAGCTACATCATGCCATGATGGGCACGGCAGCGGTTGCCATTGGTACGGCAGCAGCTATTCCAGGGACATTGGTAAACCTGGCGGCAGGCGGTGCTGAGCGGCAAGCGGTACGTTTTGGCCATCCATCAGGTGTGCTGCGCGTGGGGGCGGAAGCTAAAAAAGTTGATGGTGAGTGGACGGTGACCAAAGCCATTATGAGCCGTAGTGCGCGTATTTTAATGGAAGGCTGGGTGCGCGTACCTGCCGATTCTTTTTAATTTATTAGTCTATTTTTTTAAATACCAGCTTATGAGTAATCAGTCATAAGCTGGTTATTATTTTAGTGGGCTTACAATTGCATAAACAACCCCATTAAAATAACAACCTGTCTGGCATAGTATATGGTTTATACAATTCGTTAGGCTGGTAACGCTTCAATAAAATGAACGTCTCATAATGGGTTTTATTAAAATAAGGCTGACTTTTTCTCAATGACTGTCATTTCTGCTGCCGTATTGTTGTTTTTAGTGATGGACCCATTAGGTAATGTGCCCATGTTTATCTCTGCATTAAAATCGGTGCAAGCTGAGCGGCAAAATACCGTGATTGTGCGTGAGTTACTCATTGCCTTATTGCTATTGGTTATATTTTTATTTGTAGGTCAGTACTTACTCAGCTGGTTTCATATCACTGGCCCTGCCTTAACGGTCTCTGGTGGGGTGATTTTATTTTTAATTGCGATTCGCATGGTGTTTCCATCGGTAGAAAAACCCCTACAGGAAAATATAGAGGGCGAGCCTTTTATTGTGCCACTGGCAGTGCCTTATGTGGTTGGACCCTCTGCCATTGCCACTGTGATGCTAATGATGAGTCAAAATCCAGCGCGTTGGCCAGAGTGGCTGGCAGCGGTATTTTTAGCTTGGCTGGCATCGAGTATTATTTTATTTTTTGCCACAAAACTAAAGCGGTTTTTAAGCCAAAAAGTGTTGATTGCAATTGAGCGATTGATGGGAATGTTGCTGATTACCTTGGCGGTGCAAATGCTAATGACAGGCATTGATCAGTTTATGCAGCATTAAGAATTCTGGCGCAAAGACATGGCTTATGAATAGTACAACATCAATTTATCAGGAAATTTATAACGTAGTGGCATTAATTCCGCGTGGTAAAGTGGCGACTTATGGTCAAGTGGCAGCACTAGCAGGTTTTCCACGTCATGCGCGACTGGTAGGTTATGCCCTAAATCGGCAACTGGCACCAGATAGTGAATTGCCGTGGCATCGGGTCATTAATGCACAAGGCCGCTTAAGTTTGCATAAGCTCGATATATCTGCTGAAAACTTACAACGCTTTAAATTAGAACAAGAAGGTGTAGTGTTTATTAATAATCGCATTCACCTAAAAGCGTTTCAATGGCAACATTAAGTGCCAGCAACAGGAGATTAAAAGAATAATAATTTGCATAACATCCTGTTTTTCTACTATAAAGACATTAATAAAAAATAAACGAAGGATGAGGCATGTTTCATATTGGCTGGGCAAAGCAAGCCATTCAGATTGAACCAAAAGGTTATGCCATGTTTGGTTATGGCCAGTGGAGCCATCGTGCGCATGGTCAGAAAACCCCATTGTATGCCCGCGCTTTTTGCATTCAGGATGACCAGAAAAACGTAACCATTATCTGCTGTCTGGAGATGGGTTGTATCACCCACGCCATGCGTGAAGCAGCTTGTGAGCAATTAAAACAGCAATTGGGCACCGCGTTTAATGACAGTGCTTTTGTACTCACTGCCACACATACCCATTCAGCACCAGGCGGTTGTTCACACGACGCGCTATACAACATGCCCACCCCAGGATTTATTCCTGAACATTTGTCAGCCGTCACGCAAGCCATTGTTGATGCCGTCACACAAGCATGGCAAAGCCTTCAGCCAACGGATATTCAACTGGCTGGTGCTGAATTTGCTGATCATATTCCTGTGGCATGGAACCGCTCACTCGCAGCCTATAACCGCAATCCAGACGTCACCCAGTATCAAGATAACCAGCGTCATCTGGCACTAGATCGCCGCATGAATGCATTAGGGTTTTATCGCAATGGTCAGTTGCATGCATTGCTATCCTTATTTGGGGTGCATGCTACTTGCTTGGGCAATTCACTGGATCAATTGGATGGCGACAACAAAGGCTATGCAGCAGCTCAGGCTGAGCAATGGTTGGCAGGTCAGGGAGTAGCAAATCCAGTGGCTATATTTGCTCAAGCCACCGCAGGGGATGTGTCACCGCATTTTCATGGCAAAGGCCAACTGTTACGCCGCAACCGAATTAAAGGCGACGCAGAATATGCCTATGCCCAGCAAAATGGCAATTACCAGAGTGATATGGCGCTACGCCTGCTGAGTCAGGCACCACAAAATAGTATCAACGGTGAACTAGACAGTATTTTAAGTTATATGGATTTTAGCTGCTTCCATGTTGATGCTGAATTTGCCAATGGTGAGCAACACGCTTATACCAGCGATCCGTGTCATGGTTCGGCATTTTTTGCAGGCACGCCCGTAGATGGATTAGGCACGCCTGCGCCATTAGCCAAAACCATGGCATTGATGGCCAAAACAGTAAAAAAATGGCGCTTAAGCAGTTTTAATAACAATAATCCCGACACCGCATATTATCAACGCTTATATGCGTCGCAAGGCCCTAAAGCCATTGTGCTTGAAGCAGGCAAAAAACGTATTTTAGGCCGCGCGCTGGACTCATCGCCCAGTGTGCTAGATCCTTTAATTGCCGAGATGAACCGACAGGTAAAAGCGGGTGCCATTGTCGATAGTGCCATGGTGCCAAGTGTCATCCCGCTGCAAATCATGGTTGTAGGCACGCTGGCCTTACTGTGCTGTCCAGGTGAATTTACCACCATGGCAGGTCAACGCCTGGTCAATACAGTGCAACCAATATTGCAGCCGCATGGCATTGAACAGGTTTTATTATGCTCTTATTGCAATGATTACATGGGCTATGTCACCACCTTTGAGGAATATCAAGAGCAGGCTTATGAAGGCGGTCACACGCTGTATGGACAATGGACTCTGGCTGCGTTTCAAACTGGTTTTAGCCGTTTAGCCCAGCAATTAGTACAGCCTGCCCAGTTTAGAACGCACGATCAGACCACACGGCCTGCGCCTGTACCTGCCCATGAGCTGGCATTAAGAACCAATCATGGTAATGTGAACACTGCCGTGCAATAGTTGCCGTGTTAAAACATGGCAAATGCAGCAATCGGTGCTTAATCAGGCGATAAGCTGTACATTCGCTACCAATAAAATAGGGAACAATAATGAGTATGAGTTCTACGGACGGAAACATGCCAACAATACCTTTAAATGACAACACAGTACGCAAGGTTGTAGCACAGCCAACGGCGAGATCAAATCAGTGGCACAACTGGTCGGGTTATCAACAAGCTCATCCGCAAGTCATACTTCAACCTAGCAGTGTGGATCAACTGGCAGCAATGATCAGGCAGCAACACAAATGCCGCGTGGTTGGGGCAGGCCATTCGTTTAGTCCGCTGGTTTGCACCGATGACAGCCTTATTTCTTTAGATCATCTCGTGGGTTTGGTTAGCCATAATGCGCAATTGTGTCAAAGCACTTTGCTTGCAGGTACACGCTTACATCAGTTAGATCAGTACCTTGAACCCATCAATCAGGCACTGATGAATCAAGGTGATATTGATCGGCAAAGTGTGGCGGGTGCCATTTCTACAGGCACGCATGGCACAGGCCATAAGCTGCCGTGTTTATCTGCATTTGTAGAAGGGTTCGAACTGGTCACGGCCAACGGTGATATTCTGTGGTGTGACCCTAGCCAGCACAGTGATATTTTTAAAGCGGGGCGCGTGGCCTTGGGTAGCTTTGGCGTGCTGAGTAAAATCACTATGCAAAATATGCCGCGTTATGCGTTAAAAGAACAGGTGAACCTAGTGCCAGTGCAGGATGTGCTAAGCCACATGGATCAGTGGAAAACTGAGCATCGGCATATTGAAGCACTGGTATTTGTCTATGCCAGTGATGCCATTGTAAAAACCTTAAACTCAAGCACTAACCCTATTTCTCCACGCAAAGAGCCATGGCCATCAGATGATATGGTATTAACCATTTGTTCAGAAATCACGCGTCAGTTTCCTGCAATGAATCCGCATTTGCAAAAATTACTGGGCGTGTTTGTTAAACCAACTACATTTGTTGATTGGTCGAGCAAAATTTTTCCAACGCCGCGCAAGACGCGTTTTAATGAAATGGAATATCAAATTCCTGCGGCACAAGGCTTGGCTTGCCTCGAGGAGGTCATTAGCACTCTACGCAAGCACACAGCGCCTGTATTTTTCCCGCTTGAATATCGTTATGTCAAAGGTGATGATATTTGGCTTAGTCCATTTTATCAGCAAGATTCGGCCTCTATTTCTATTCATCAATACCACAAACAAGACTGTCAGCAAATTTTTAAACTGGTTGAACCCATTTTTCAAAAATATCAGGGTAGGCCGCATTGGGGCAAAATGCACACGATGGGTGCCAGCCAGCTACAGGCCTTATATCCCCACTGGGAGGATTTTATGCAGTTGCGTGCGCAGCTTGACCCGCAGCAAAAATGGCTTAATTCGCATTTACAACACGTATTTCTGACCAAATGACATGATCAATTCAGACCAGTTTTATCAACAGCTCAATCAAGCCTTACAACAAGCAGGACATGGCGTGCCTACATTGATTATTGATCAAGCGCGTCTGGATGCAAACATTTGCCACGTACAGCAACAATTGCCTGCTCACTTACATCCGCGGCTGGTGATTAAATCCTTAGAAAGCCTAAACTTACTGGATCATATTGCAAGCAAACTGAATTGCCAGCGCTTTATGGTATTTCATGCCTCACATTTACCCGTGATTCTGAAGCAATTTCTGCATGCTGATATTTTACTGGGCAAACCCATGCCCGTGGCGGCGATTACTCATTTTTATCAGCAATATCCACAGCATAAGCAAGCCTCTATACAATGGCTGGTCGATAGCTTGCCACGCTTGCAGCAATATTTGGCATTGGCTACTCAGGCGCAATTGCAGCTCAAAATTAATATTGAAATTGATGTGGGTTTACATCGCGGTGGGGTGCAGCACACGGATCAGCTTGATGCCTTACTCACGCTGATTGCAAAGCACCCTCGGCAGCTTAAATTAAGCGGCCTTATGGGGTACGATGCCCATGTCAGCAAAATTCCGCGCATCATTCAGTCACGACAAGCGGCTTATCAGCAATCGCAACACATCTATCAGCAATATATCAATTATATTCAACGCCATTTTGCGCCGCTTTTCAAGCCAGACTTATGCTTTAACGGTGCAGGTAGCCCGACGTTTAGCCTGCATTGTCAGCATAGCGTATGCAATGATATTGCCTTGGGTTCTATGTTGCTCAAACCCACTGACTTTGATATTGCAACGCTAACGCCACTATTGCCTGCATTATTTATTGCCGCGCCTGTGCTTAAAGTGTTGCCATCTGGTCAAATTCCTGGGCTTGGCAAGCTTAATAAATGGTTAGCACGCAATAAAGCCTTGTTCATTTATGGCGGCAACTGGATGGCAAATTATGTTTATCCTAAAGGTAGTCACATCAATATGCTGTATGGTCGTAGCAGCAATCAGGAAATGGTGAATGTGCCAAATAGCTGCTCAATTAAAGTGGATGATTTTGTATTTTTGCGCCCAACCCAAAGTGAAGCGATTATTAGTCAATTTGCCAGTATCTATGTCTACCACAATCAGCAATTTAAACAGTGGGATACCTTTTTATCCTGAAATATTGATGCAAGAAAACTCTTGGTGACTTGGATTGGCTAAATAGTTCAGAACTATAATTTACTAATATGCACTCACTAATCAAGACAGCATAAACGCAGCCAAACGGTTTATGCTGCTTGATGTATTTAGTGCCACTGTTCTGCCAGGTTGTCTAAAGCCAGCAACATTAACTGCACTTCAGTGGCACTTTCTTGATTGTCTAAACGATCAATCAGTTGTTCAGGCAATTGCATTTGTTGCAGCTGATTGGCAATTCTAGATTTCAATTTTAAGTCTGTCATGGCAAGTTCTCATGGTTGTATGGGGGATATGACTTACCATACACCTGACCTTTAAATCGGTAAAACTTTAAATAATTATAAAATTAATCGCTTTTTTGAATGAATGGACTCATTATTTAAAAATATAGGCGGTTGTCAGGGTATAGGGTAGGCAAAAGTGGTGATAATTTGTTAAAGTGTGCGGTTTTTAAAATACCATTCATCTTGAAAGCCCTGGTTTTTACTATTTTCAAGTCACTGTTAGAATCTATCAATTCAAGCATCTCGCGGTGATATGCTCCTTGGTATGGGGCATCACTCCTTAAGGATAATTTTATGCCTATCATTACATTGCCAAACGGCGACCAAAAACAATTTGATCATCCTGTGTCTGTTATGGATGTGGCTTTAAATATTGGCCCAGGCTTAGCCAAAAATACGGTTGCTGGCCGCGTCAACGGTCAACTGCGTGATGCGTCTGACTTAATCTATGACGACGCCACGGTACAAATTATTACCCCAAAAGATGATGAAGGCGTTGAAATTATTCGCCATTCCTGCGCACATTTAATTGGCCATGCAGTGAAGCAGTTATTCCCTGATGTGCAAATGGTCATTGGCCCTGTGATTGAAGAAGGGTTTTACTACGATATCTTTAGTCCAAAACCATTTACGCTTGATGACGTGGCGGCCATTGAAAACCGCATGAAAGCCCTCATTAATGAAGAATATGATGTTATTAAAAAAATGACACCGCGTGATGACGTCATTAAAACTTTTACGACGCGTGGTGAAACCTACAAATTACGCCTGGTCGACGACATGCCTGATGAGCAAGCCATGGGGCTGTATCATCATAAAGAATATGTGGACATGTGCCGTGGGCCGCATGTACCCAATACACGCTTTTTAAAAGCCTTTAAGCTGACCAAACTGTCTGGTGCCTACTGGCGCGGTGATGCCAAAAACGAGCAGCTACAACGTATTTATGGCACCGCCTGGGCAGATAAAAAACAACTGGCTGCATATATTCAGCGCATTGAAGAAGCCGAAAAGCGCGATCATCGCAAAATTGGCAAAGCCCTCGACTTGTTCCATATGCAGGAAGAAGCACCAGGTATGGTGTTCTGGCATCCCAATGGCTGGACGATTTATCAGGTACTTGAGCAATACATGCGTAAGGTACAAAATGATAACGGCTATCAGGAAATCCGCACCCCACAAATTGTTGATTTAATTTTATGGGAAAAATCTGGACATGCTGCCAATTATGCAGAAAACATGTTCACTACCCATTCTGAAAGTCGGAACTATGCCGTTAAACCCATGAACTGCCCTTGCCATGTGCAGGTGTTTAATCAGGGCTTAAAATCATACCGTGACCTGCCGCTACGCTTGGCGGAGTTTGGTTCCTGTCATCGTAATGAGCCATCGGGTTCATTGCATGGCATTATGCGTGTACGTGGTTTTACGCAAGATGATGCGCATATTTTTTGTACCCGTGAACAAATTAGTGCCGAAGTGGCAGACTTTATTAAACTGACACTGGAAGTTTATAAAGACTTTGGTTTTGATGAAGTACAAATGAAATTATCTACTCGTCCAGAAAAACGGGTAGGTGATGAAGCCATGTGGGATGAAGCTGAAAAAGCCTTGTCTGATGCACTGGACGCTGCTGGTTTGCCGTGGGAATTGCAGCCAGGTGAAGGCGCATTTTATGGCCCTAAAATTGAATTTTCCCTAAAAGACTGTCTGGGACGTGTGTGGCAATGTGGCACAATTCAATGTGATCCCAACATGCCAATGCGTTTAGAGGCCTCTTTTGTAACAGAAGACAATGATCGTGATCATCCTGTGATGTTGCATCGTGCAATACTTGGCAGTTTCGAACGATTTATTGGTATACTTATTGAACACTACGCGGGTTTTATGCCGCCGTGGCTTGCGCCAGTTCAAGCTTGCGTCATGAATATTACCGATGCACAAAGCGATGCGTGCAAGAATGTTACTCAACTGTTGAGCCAGCGTGGCCTACGTGTCATCAACGACTTGAGAAATGAGAAAATCGGCTTTAAGATTCGTGAACGAACACTTGAACGGATTCCATATTTATTGGTTCTTGGTGACCGTGAAGTGGAAGAAGGTACAGTCAATGTGCGTACCCGTACTGGTAAAAACTTGGGAACCATGTCAATTGATGCGTTTGTTGATTTGGTTCAATCTGCCGTTGCCCAGCGTGGCCGGTATATTTTGGAGTAATAGCGATTAAACAGCCTGACCGTAACCAACAGGTTGCCAAGAGCAACCGTCCTGCCATTAATGATGAGATTCGTGCCAAAGAAGTGCGTTTAGTTGATGAAGCAGGAGAACAAAAAGGAATTGTGCCTCTAGCTGAAGCATTGCGTGCTGCTGAAGCGGTTGAGCTCGATCTGGTTGAGATTGTAGCCAATGCTGAGCCACCTGTGTGCAAAATCATGGACTACAACAAGCATTTGTTTGATCTGAAGCAAAAGCAAAAAGATGCTAAAAAGAAACAGCATCAGGTTCAGGTTAAGGAAATGAAGTTGCGTCCAGGCACCGATGTGGGTGACTATCAAATTAAACTTCGCAATATTATCCGTTTTTTAGAGGACGGCGATAAAGTGAAAGTGACCTTGCGTTTCCGTGGCCGTGAAATGGCGCATCAGGAACTGGGTTTAAGGCAGCTACAAAAGATTGAAGGTGACGTGGCTGAGTTTGGTACCGTTGAGCAGCATCCAAAAATGGAAGGCCGCCAAATGGGCATGCTGATTGGCCCTAAAAAGAAAAAATAAGCATTTAATTATTTTTTCTAAATTGTTAAAACAATGCCACTGATGAAGTGGCATTGTTTTTTGCTATATTTTTGATGAAGCTTTTTTGCATTTTAAGGTAGCATTTAGTTTTAACCTGCATGGGAGTGGCTAACATAATTGGGGTTGCCTGATAATATTGTACGCCTAAGCACGCCATTCACAGTTTTTAGCGCCTGATAGGGCTTTTTTTATACAAGCAAAAAATGCTACAGTCTGGGCACAAACAAGAATATGGATATTGTCACAATGCGCGGATTCAAAACAATTAAATTGCTATCGGTAGCAATGGTTTCTTTATTTGCAGCAACGCATAGTTTTGGCTGGGCAGTGGGGGCGCAGGCCATTTATTCCAAGCCCGAAGTTGAAGACTATGACAACCTGAAATTTGACCTGGCTGGCTTGTCAGGCACGTTACAACTGGGCGAGTTTGATAGTTTATTAAGTCCTGCTGTGCATGCTCAATACGCCACAGGTGACGGCAAAACGCCTAACGGTAAAACCGAAGTCAATTATTTTGAAGTCACAGGTACAGCAGGGGCTTTAATTTATAGCACCAATAACTTTGTCCTACGGGGTACCGCAGGGGCAGGGTTGGGAATTGCTGACTTAAAAGTAAAAACCAACATAGGAACCAACGATACTGATGCATCATTTGTAGTATTTCCGCTTGGGCTGGAAGCCAACTATCTGGTGCCCAACACCAATTTAAGTTTTTTTGGCACCGCCAACTATAAATTGTATCTTGATGTGGGTGATGAGCGTATTCGCTGCGCCGATGATACAGTATCTTCAGAAAGTGGTTATGGCGTGTGTGACAGTCGTGGCGGATTTGCTGCTGATACCGAGTTTCCAATTGGTAAGATGAAAGGCGTTCAATTTGGTATTGGTGCTAAGCTTTATTACTAAGTCGTTATTTATCCGACATATCTAGTATTTTGAGGATGCAAAAAAAGCGATGGTTTAGCATCGCTTTTTTGTGTGTTTATTTTAAGGGTTGTCGGTGGCTCTTATGCACGCGTATTAGCCATTAAATTTTTCAAGCACCGCTAAAAAAGGCGCGGACTGTTTTGGATACTGGGCAATAAGCTGATGAATAGTTTTACCTTCAGGGCCAATCGCCTGAACGTTACGACCATCTAATGTAAACTGGGTGAGCAGACGCTCAAAATCCATGGGACGCATGTGTTTAAACGCATTGTACATGACCCAGTAGTCTGCATCAGTGCCTTCTGGTGGCAAGTGAGTTAGATATGCAAAGACGCGGGCATCTGGCCATTCTTCATTAAATGTAGCAGGTTGTGAGACGGCCATGCGACTCTCCTATATTCTGAATAAATAACAACAGCTAAAAAATAAAAAGCAAAATATGAGGCAGGGCTTTGCCCTGCCGCAAGACGAGAAGAGATATTTCGAGTGGGCAGGATAAGCAAAGCACTACTTTTCATCACTACAGCATATTTTGCCTGAGTTCAGGATTAAGATAAAATGAGAAAAACTGAAATTCTAAATCACTTTATTTATTGCTCATCAAAGTACGCTTAGCGTTCTTCAGGCAAGTTAATATTCATTTCCAGCATTTCAATATCGGCTTCAGAGCGGACACTCATTTGTACATCTTGCTCATCGACACCACGCACGTAACGGTTGACCACTTCCATGATCTCTAGTTTCATGCGTTCAATTTTATCTTGACTTAAGCGGCGGCCTAAACGATTTTCGCTGGCCACAATAACTTTTAAGCGATCCTTCGCAGCTTTGGCACTGGTAGGTTTTTCATCACTTTTAAATAAATTACTCCAGAATCCAGCCATGTTATCCTCCAAATAGTCGAGCTAACCAACCTTGTTTTTGTGGTTGGATATGACGGTAAGGCCGCTCTTCTCCTAAAAACCGCGCCACTAAATCATCATAGGCTTCGCTAGCTTTGGAATCTGCTTCGCGAATCACAGGCACCCCCTGGTTAGATGCATTGAGTACCGAAGAGCACTCTGGAATCACACCAAGCGTTGGTATTTTTAAAATATCATTGGCAATGTCTTCAATGCTGAGCATCTCTTCACGTTGCGCCCGCGCTGGATCATAGCGGGTAATCACCAGATGCTTGCGCACACGGCCTTCATTTTGTTCAACTTTACGGGTTTTGCTATCCAGCATACCAATAATGCGGTCAGAGTCACGGACTGATGAAATCTCTGGATTGGTCACAATAATGGCTTCATCGGCATAGTACATGGCCAAAATCGCACCACGTTCAATCCCTGCTGGTGAATCACAAATAATATAATCAAATTCTTGTGATAGCTCATCCATGATACGACCAACGCCTTCGTCAGTGAGCGCGTCTTTATCCCGGGTCTGAGAGGCAGGCAATATATACAAATTGTCGATATCACGGTCTTTAATCAGTGCCTGTTGTAGGCGTGCTTCATTATTTAGCACATTCACCAGATCATAAACAACACGGCGCTCACAGCCCATAATCAAATCCAGATTACGCAAGCCCACGTCAAAATCAATTACTACTGTCTTGTGGCCCCGCTGAGCCAGACCTGTTGCAAAAGATGCACTTGTGGTGGTTTTACCCACGCCACCTTTGCCTGATGTTACGACAACAATTTTGGCCACCAAATAAACTCCTGTGTGAATGAACAGCCCCAAAATACGCTTTTGTATTGATAAGACTGCCTATAATTTGTACGTACATTAATGGGCTAGAAGATGGAATTCAAGCTCTTGATTGGAATTTAGACAAACATGCACGGATTTGCCAATTTTATCTACAGGAATATCATCTGCAACACAATAAGTGCCAGCAATTGAAATTAGCTCTGCTTCTAAACGCTGACAAAACACTCGTGCTTGCTGATTACCACTTGCGCCAGCAATCACTCGACCGCGCGCTGTCCCATAAATATGAATACTGCCTGAAGCAATCAGCTCTGAACCACTATTCATATCTGCAATTAAAATAATGTCACCATGTTCTTCGTTAAGGCTCTGCCCAGTGCGCAAGACTTCTGTATGAACTGTATTGTGGCTTGCAGCAGTAGGTGCATGTACCACAGGAGTCGCTTCAGCAGTTAAGCTTTCTGTGGCTTTAATACGCTGCATGGGCTGATCACGGTTAAGCACAGGAAACTGGATAACCCGTGCTTGCTCGCCCAATATGCCATCAATCACTGCCATGGGTTGCAAGCCAAAATCAATCAGTAATTGAATCAAGTCAATTAAGCTGTTTTCAACCGTACTATCTAAAATAACCAGTGTTCCCTGATAGTCACCTTGAGTGCCTAAAA
The DNA here is from genome assembly GCA_023393635.1 of Pseudomonadota bacterium. Lineage (GTDB taxonomy): Bacteria > Pseudomonadota > Gammaproteobacteria > Pseudomonadales > Moraxellaceae > Alkanindiges. The sequence continues at coordinate 23,341 of JAEWKT010000041.1, read as the reverse complement.
GTTTCTCCAGTTCTTTTTTTATTTTATCGGGCTCGCTGGTTTGAAAAACTAAACGCGAAAAATTGACCATACGGCCATTGATGCGAATATCGCTCATATTTTATCCTTGGGTGCTAACAGGGCTACATCAGCTGCCATCAGCAGGTTCAACACTATCGAATTGCATTGAATCGTAGTCCAAATTAAACAATTACACCAGACATAAGCCTATTCTTTTCGCCATCATTTATTGTAAACCGCACTTGCCATTTAAGTGACTCAAGCAAATGCGTTTACAACATATAAACTAAGCGCGTGCATTATCGACTGCTTGATCTAGCTTCCAGTGCTGGATTTTTACTTGGGCACGAATAGTATTTAAACTCTCAAACACCAGTGAATCAACCAGCTTATTGAGCGCTGGCTGGTTTATATCAAGGTCTCCAATATAATCGGCGGCAGTTTGTAGGGCAGGGTTAGCAGTGCCAGTACCTGCAGCTTGGGTAAATGGTTCAATTAAACCTGCAGTAATGTTTTCGCCCAGACGTTGACCAATACTCTGAATTTGTTGCTCCAGCCGACTGCCCACCACAGGAAACAAGCGTAAAATATTGTGTAATTCAGGCGTATCTGCAATCGCTTTACTGACAATCTCACCCACGCCATTTCTAATTGTCTGTTGCTGTGCCTGCAACGCACCTGCCAAACTGTGCTGTAAGGTTTCTGCAATGGCTTCGTTTAATAGCGGACGGTGACTATCAATGAGCTGTTTAACCAGCACTCCACTAGAATGTGTTTTTAATTCACGCTCCACACCATCTAGCACAGTCAGCACCACGCGATCGGTAATTTCTTCCATTACCACCTGGTAATAAAACAGGCCTTTTTTGAGCCAGCTATCTGGCATCACCTTATAGCCTAATTGATATAAACGATAGCCAATGACAAAGGTGCGCAGTAAACGTAACGCCCTAAAGGTTGGAATACAGGCTAAAACTTCATACCAGTGAATAAATGGAAAGAAAAACCAGCGATGATGATGCTTGAAGATAATAGCCACAAGCCAGCGTAGACCCAGCTCACTGACCAGGTATAAGGTAAACCACTCATCAATATGCTTAACCAGCGGGTGCAGATTTTGTTGATAATAAATTACCCAGTCTGCTTGTCCAATAAAGTTAGCAATGCCATAGCCAATTTGGGTAAATAGCAATAAATCGACAGCGATAACTACCAGGTTGATGAGTATAAAACCCATCATTAAAATGTCATACACTAAAAAAATACGCCAAGCCCGTGTTGGCGGTTTTGGCGTGCCTGCTATAGGAATAGTGTTGCTTTGCGTGCTATCCATATAAATTATGACAAGGTTGATTGATGAGTCAGCGTGGCCATGTCTGGGTTCAAGCTTTCTTTACGGTCTTTAAAACCTTGCAGCATGTGTTCAATGCGCTGGTCTTTATCCTGCCAAAGCTGTGTAACCCATGCTTGAAAACGCGCACGATATTCCAGATCTTCCTCGTAATCACCGCCTAATACCCAGTCAGGCAAATTAACTTCACGAATGTCTACCCCAATGCGGCGTACTCGCCCAGTCCAGAAGTCGCCATAAGTGGGGATACCATCTGGATACACGATGGTCATATCCATCAGGCTATCAATTTCTTTACCCAAAATTTGTAGTGCAAGGGCTAGTCCACCTGTTTTTGGCATGAGTAAATGCTGATAGGTTGATTTCTGCTCGGCATGTTTTTTAGGGGTAAAGCGTGTGCCCTCCAGGTAATTTAGCAGGGTATAAGGCTGACTTTGTAGATTGGCACAAGAGCGTTTGGCCTCGATCAGATCTTGTTGCTTGAGTGCAGGATTTTTGGCAATGGCTTCTTTACTGTGGCGCTTCATCATGGGAAAGCCCAAAATTTTAAACGCCAAACCTAAAAACGGAATAAAAATAAGTTCCCATTTGGTAAAAAAGCGGGTTAATGGCATGCGCGGCAAGCCCACATATTGCATGACGGTGGTATCTACCCAGCTTTGATGGTTACACATCAGCAAGTAGCGACCTTGCAAACTTAAATTAGTGGGTAGGGTAATTTGCCAGTCAATTTCTGGTAACACATGATCAATCAGCCAACTATTTACCCCAAGCCAGCTATTGGTTAAGCCAATGGCCATTTCATCAATTTTGCGCGAAGGGATAATAGTTTTTAATAAGCCTAAAGTCAAAACAGGTGGCCCATGCAAAAACGTACTTGAGGTAATTGCAGCAGCAACAGTTAACCCGCGGACTTTTTCTGCAATTTTCTTATTAGGGAAAAATCTATCAATGACAGCCATGCTGCTTTTATCTCGCATCATTATTTGAGTAAATCAGATGGTAGAAAAGAAAAGGTCATTGTGCAAATTGCATTTTGTACCAAAAAGCCATTAATTAAAAAATTTAAGCCTGTTAAATACTTAACTGTTTTTAATAAAGTATATATAAAGTAGGCAGCACACACTAAAATTGCTAAAAGAGTCTCAAATAATCAACTTAAGTGTAACAAAACAATTATTTGTTAACAAAAGTGGTGTAGTTTCAGGGCGTAAATCTTAGCAAAATGCTTTCCAGCAAGTTTAATAAATGATTAAGGAGAAAATCCATGCGCGCACTTGTAATTACCGCTTTAGTAGGTAGCTTATCATTAGCAGGTTGTACCACTAACCCAACAACGGGTGAAAGAGATTATAACAAAACCGCAATCGGGGCTGGTTTGGGTGCATTATTAGGCGCAGGTGTGGCCAAGTCTAATGCTGATAAAGACAAAATGGGCCGTGCTGCTGCTATTGGTGCTGTAGTTGGTGCTGCTGGCGGTTACTATTTAGACCAAAAAGAGAAAAAATTGCGTGAACAAATGGCTGGTACGGGTGTAGAAGTAAACCGCAACCCTGATGGTTCAGTTGGTTTAGTGATGCCAGGTAACATTACTTTTGCCACTAACTCTGCTGCTATTAGCCCAAGTTTTTATCCAACTTTAAACAAAGTGGCGCAAACACTGGCTGAAGACAATAAAAACGCGGTGGTAGTCTCTGGTTTTACTGATAGTTCAGGTAATGACAGCATTAATATTCCTTTATCACAAAACCGCGCTCAAGCAGTTGCTAGTTACTTGGTATCTAAAGGGGTATCATCTAACCGTGTCAGTGCCAAAGGCTACGGCGCAGCGTCTCCAATTGCTGACAACTCTACAGCAGCAGGTAAACAACAAAACCGCCGTGTTGAGTTAAGCATTTACGCAACTCAATAATTATTTAGCGGTTAAGAAGGCCAGCAGTATTGCTGGCTTTTTTTGTTTTTTCGGTTTGCCGAAGTAACATATCCATTTTTTCAAGATGATATGTTATTCTTTCTATGCTAGTGTTAGGATAGTTAAGCTGCATTGATGCGGCTATTTAAACAACAAGATAAAACGCCTGAGGGACGCCATGCGTTATTTACCGATCATTTCACTGTTGGCTGTGGCCTTAAGTGGATGCACTACTACTCCATCAGATTCACCTTCATATAGTGTGTTTGGTTTAATTAAGTATAAAAAGCAGTCCAATGAAGAGGCAGTTGCCAACGCTTCAACGCTAAAAACCATTGACTATGAAAATACCGATTTGCACAAAAACCGCTTTCGTCTTGACCCTTTTTCGGTGGGTGCATGGGTTAATCAAAAGCAGGGCGATGTGTTTAAGCAGATCACTCCAACCGATCCGAATGCGGCAATTGTTTATTTATACCGTATTGATAGCAGCTGGAATCGTCAGGAAATCGTGGCGCCCAATTTCTTTTTAAATGATAAACGTATTCCAAGTTTATTAAGTAATCATTATTACTGGATAGAACTGCCAGCAGGTACTTACCGCCTTAATATTAGTCGCCCACTTGGCGTCATTCACTTTCAAAAAGGTACTGCCACCGATTTTAACGTCGAGGCAGGTAAGCAGTATTTTTTAAAGTATGAAGAGCAACGTTTCCGTGGTAAGCCCAATAATAGTGAAGGTTTACTCAAGGCAGGCCCACTGATCCAAATGCCAACGCAGCAGGGGCTAGCAGAAATCAGTAGTACCACCTTAAAAACCCCAGGTTTAAGCTTTGTTAAGCGTGAAGGACTGGCGCCAACAGACCTTGCAGCATTTAACCAGCAAACCCCACGCAGTGTTAATAAAGCTCATCTCGAAGACAAGAAAAGACCGCACTTACAGAAGCCATTTAAACTTTGGAATCCGCTGACCTGGTAAGCAAGCACTTGCGCATCTTGACTATCACTCAGTCAGCAGCGTAGGTAGGTATGTATGTATGTATACTATAGCCAAACCACTGAATGTTTATTGAGTGGGTTTGGCTTTGGTAGCAGATAATTCTTTTCTTAGCTTTTTCATTTTGATGTCTAAATCAGAATCAGCAGAGGGTGTAAATTTGTCAAGATTGCTTTGAATGTTTTGCATTACATCCTGCATCATGAGCGGCATTTTTTCCATCATAGAGCGGCCTTCAGGGGATTGATAAAACTTCAATGTGGCTTGTAGTTCTTCTTCAGTAAAATGTTTTTGATACACTTCCACCATCAGTTTTTGTATATTTTTCCAATTATTGGTCAGATTAATTTGCTGCCAACTCAGTTGTTGCATCTTTTTTACAATTTCTAATTGTTGCGCATTTAGTTGTTGTTTGCCCAAATTTTCTTTAGCTTCTTGCAAAATTTGCTGGTCTGCCACAGGTTTCATTTGTTGCAGGGTTTGTTCAATCAATTGCTCCATTTTGGTCTCAGCAATTAATTGTTGCACCGTGGCAGGATTGGCAGGGGTCGCATAGACATTTAATGAGATTAAAGTGCCCAACAAGCTCGTTATAAAAATTTTACTAAGCATCAGTAGTTTTCCAGTGATTTAAAGGGATAAAAAAGCACCCACCACCTAAGTGATGCGTGCTTTAAGTGTAGCAAAATTAGCTGTTAATCTATATTTGCTTTAATTAACCTGCTGCATCAACCACTGGAATTTTACCAATTTTGGCCTGCCAGATTTTAGGCGCAATTGCATGAATTGAAGTTCCATTGACATCTACTGCAACAGACACAGGCATGTCTTCTACCACAAACTTATAAATAGCTTCCATACCTAAATCAGCAAAGGCAACGACTTCGGCTTCGCGTACTGCTTTAGATACAAGGTATGCCGCACCGCCTACTGCCATTAGGTAGGTAGCCTGATGTTTTTTGATTGATTCAACGGCTGCTGCACCGCGCTCGGCTTTACCAATCATGCCAAACAAGCCAGTATGTTCTAATACAGCATCGGTAAATTTATCCATGCGCGTTGCTGTGGTCGGGCCTGCTGGACCAACCACTTCATTACCTACTGGATCAACAGGGCCAACGTAGTAAATAAACTTACCTTTTAAGTCAACAGGTAATTCTTCACCATTATTAATCATGTCTACCATGCGTTTATGCGCGGCATCACGGCCTGTATAAATGGTGCCAGAGAGCAGCAATGTATCGCCTGGCTGCCAGTTATTCATTTCTTCCTGGGTAATGCTGTCTAAGTTAACCCGTTTTGATTTGGCCGTAGACCAGGTTACTTGTGGCCAGTCTTCTAATTTTGGTGTGGGCAGGTGAGCAACGCCTGAGCCATCTAAATCAAAATGCGCGTGACGGGTAGCGGCACAGTTTGGAATCATGGCCACAGGTTTGCCTGCTGCGTGGCAAGGGTAATCCTTAATTTTAATATCCAGTACGGTAGATAAACCGCCTAGGCCTTGTGCGCCAATCCCTAAGCCATTGACCTTTTCATATAACTCAATACGTAATTCTTCAATTTTGCTTTGTGGGCCACGGATTAATAGCTCATGCATGTCGATGTCTTCCATCAACGCCTCTTTGGCCATCAACACCGCTTTTTCGGCAGTACCACCAATCCCAATCCCTAGCATACCTGGCGGACACCAGCCAGCACCCATGGTCGGCACTGTTTTTAATACCCAATCCACAATTGAGTCTGATGGATTTAACATGGCTAACTTGGATTTGTTTTCAGAGCCGCCACCTTTTGCAGCAACCGTGACATGCACCTTATTGCCTGGCACTAATTTATAATGAATCACCGCAGGGGTATTGTCTTTGGTGTTTTGACGGCCAAAAGCAGGGTCTCGCAAAATCGAGGCACGCAAGATATTCGAGTTTTCCAAATAACCCTGACGCACCCCTTCATTGATTGCATCATCCAGACTCATCGTGAGGTCAAATTTAACATCCAGACCCACTTCCATGAATACGTTAACAATGCCTGTGTCCTGACAAATCGGTCGGTGGCCTTCAGCACACATGCGAGAATTAATTAAAATCTGGGCAATCGCATCTTTGGCAGCAGGGTTGGCCTCGGCCTCATAGGCACGGTTCATGGCTTGAATAAAATCGAGGGGATGATAATAAGAAATAAACTGAAGCGCATCTTTGATTGAAGTGATCAGGTCATCCTGTTTGATGATGGTGGTCATAACTAACTCTCTTGGGCCTCTTGCTGGCGGTTGGCGGGCAGTGCGCGCGTAATTATACAAGAAATGGCATCAAAAAACCGCGCCTCATGGGCACGGTTAAGCAGTCAAGTGCTAGTTTTAATCTTTAAAGAGTTATTTAAGACATCAATTCACTTCAAAAATTCTTGCCAATGGAATAGACAGCTTGGCTGCCAGATAATCATCAGATTGCACCAGTAAAGGGCCAATCACTGCCAGCCAGCGATCATCTGCATGAATGCGCACGAGATCATCACGTTTGGGCAAAGGGAAGTTTAAGGTACGATAAAAGGACCAAAAATCTATATAGTTTAAATCGCGGCACAACATATAGCGGCCATCTTCAGTGCGTTTAATTAAATTATTGTCTTCTAATAACTGCAAATAGGAGCTTTCACTTTCAAATTCACCTCGACCTAAAATTGCCATGGCGTCTTCATCACTTACCGATAAACCCAGCTTTTGATTTTTATAAAACAGCTCAAGGATATCTAGTAAAATAAGCACTGGATGGCGGTTAATATCAGTACGTGTGGTAAATGCAGTAATGGCATAACTGACTTCTACGCCCAGTAAAATCACATTCCACGACAACCAGATCCATAGTAAAAATACGGGAACTGCGGCAAATGCGCCATACACCAATTCATAGCTGGTAAAATTACTCATCACCAGACCAAACACCTGACGCAAACCTTCAAACAGTAATGCGCTAAACATGCCTGCAATAAATGCAGAGCGTAGGGGAACGCTACGATTGGGAATAGTCCAGTACAATAAACTAAAGCCAAGCCAGGTTAAGGCAAATGAAATTAACCAGAGCCAAAAAGAGCCATTAATCTCATAACCTGCCAAATTGTTATTTAAAAAATTCATGGAGGCGACAGTGGATGACAAGGCAAACGCACTGCCCAGTAAAATAGGCCCCAAGGATATAATGGTCCAGTAGCGCATAAAGCCAACAATGCCACCACGTGCTTTGCTTACCCGCCAGATATGATTAAACGCATCTTCAATGGAACTGAGCATTAAAATAGCTGTAACAAATAAAATTAATATCCCCACCACCGTCAGGTTACTCGAGCTTTCAGTAAAGCGGTTAAGATATTGTTCTACTGCAACACCAGAGCGGGGCAGCAAATTGCTATAAATAAAGTGTTGTACTTGTTCACGCGCTGGTGCGAGTGCCTTAATAGAAGAAATTACTACCAAAAACACAGTGAGCATGGGCACAACAGCAAATAATGTAGTGTAAGTTAAAGAACCAGCTTGTTGACGGCACTTATCGTCTTCAAAGCGTTTCACCACAAATATTAAAAATTGAAACCATTGTTTCTGATAAAAAGGTAACTTTTCTAGCAGTTTTAGCACACCATTCCCCACTCAACCCAATATTCAGGTTATTGTATAATCTCAATTGAAAAATCTTAACATTGTTAAGCCATGATTCTGTGTATCTTTTTTGACAGTAAATGAAAAGATGCTGCAATAGGAAAGAAAATGTCCTCTTATATTCTGGTGCTGTATTACAGCAAATATGGTTCTACGCGCCAAATGGCACATTTGATTGCTGAAGGCATAGAGCAGCAAGGAATGACTGCGAAAATTCGTACTGTGCCCGAAATTGCAGCGGTGACCACTGCAAATCAGCCATCGGTGCCTGAACAAGGTGAACTATATTGTGATTTAGATGACTTGCGTCAGTGCAGTGGCTTAGCATTAGGTAGCCCAACACGCTTTGGCAATATGGCTGCACCCATGAAGTATTTTTTAGATCAAACCAGCAGCTTATGGCTTGCAGGGGATTTACAGGGCAAGCCAGCCTGTGTTTTTACTGCAACAGGAACCATGCATGGTGGTCAGGAAAGTACCTTGCTGAGTATGATGACGCCTCTGTTACATCATGGCATGTTTATAATGGGCTTGCCTTATTCGCAGCCTGCACTATCCTCAACGCAGCGCGGTGGTACGCCCTATGGTGCCAGTCATGTGAGCGGTGCAAGTCATGATCAACCATTAAGCGAAGAAGAAAAGCAGCTATGCATTGCACAGGGCGTGCGGCTGGCCAAACTTGCACAACGCTTACAAGGGGGCGAGCGGATTCAATAAAGCAGATTTACTCAGATAGGATCAAGCAAGCCACCGCAACTAATAAAACGTGCTGAGTGTGGTTGTACTCAGCACGCTATCGGTTATTCTTGTTCTACAAATTGTATATTGCCATTGTTTAAACTTTGTATACGTGCCAAAGACTCTACGCGATAGCCCTGATTAATTAATAAATCACGCCCGTCCTGAAATGATTTTTCAATCACAATACCAATCCCTGCAATGGTGGCACCCGCCTGATTAATTAAATCGACCAATGCTTGTGCTGCGTGACCATTGGCCAGGAAATCATCAATCACCAAAACATGATCTTTAGAGGTTAAGTGCTTATTTGAAATAGCAATAGTGCTTTCAGTTTGTTTGGTAAAAGAAAACACCTTGGATTTATACAAATCATCTTTTAGGGTTAACGATTGATATTTACGTGCAAAAATAACAGGCACCCCAAGCTCTAAGCCAGCCATTACCGCAGGTGCAATCCCTGAAGCCTCAATAGTAATAATCTTGCTAATGTTTTCATTGGCGAAGCGGGTGGCAAACTCATGGCCGATTTGCTGCATTAACCGTGGATCAATTTGATGATTTAAAAAAGCATCGACTTTGAGCACCTGTTCTGACAGCACAATGCCATGAGTTAAAATCTTTTGCTGTAATGCTTTCACTCACGTGCTCCAGTCTGACCGCGTATAAAAGCATGCTATTTTAGAAACCACTTGCAAAAAAGCAAGAAAAAAAACGTAGAGGCACCAATTAACCAGCAATCAGGCTAAGCTCTGAAAGCTTGAAAACACTCATTTGAATGCAAGAAAAGCCCACATAAATGCCTGTTTTTAGCCATTTATTAAGAGGCCTTCGGCTGATATTTAGTTAAATTTAAAGTATATACGCTACCTGCATCGTTATGCGTTACTTTTACAGGTAAGTAATCCAAACTGGGCGCCAGCCAAAAAACCGTACTCTTATTTTTTTTGTCATGATTAATTCTCACCTTAAATGCATCGAAGGTTCCTAGCGGTGTCGCTACTTTAACTGAGCCTTCATTAACAAATTGACGCGGTGTAATGTCTTTTTGGTCTGCAATCAGGTAAGTCGACTTTAAACCGCCATGCTTTAAGTCTTCCCGAATTTGAATTTCAACGTTTAAATCATCAAGCACGCCAGCTTGCCAAGGAATCTGACTGTTTTTCTGGTCACGGCTGACCTGAATGCTTTTACTGGCTTGATTAAACTTAAGCTGAGTATTTTGACGATGCACCAAAATTTTATATTGGCGCTGGTAGCTTTTTGATTCGACCTGATTGTTATTCAGGTTAAATATACTTTTTTCGCTGGCAGTCGCAATCACAGGAATTTTGGCACTAAAATCATAAACCCACTGATTGCCCTGTCTGGATAAACTGCGCACCGCTGTGCCGCCTGCTTTATTGTCTAAATTAAAACTATAAGTCGCACTATAAGGACTTAATGCAAACGCACTACTGATGCAGCCAACCGAAATCAATGTAGCATAAGTGACTTGTTTTAATACGCGAGTGAATATCGTCATCGTTATAATGCCCTCAATCTGACTGTTAGGCTTAAGCCAAGCCGCTTTAAATAAGGGCTGGCATTAAGCGCAATATGTATATTAATGAGGCTAAATTGCCAAAGCTCAACCTTTATTATTCATAGATACCTTAAAACACCAGAGAATGTATGAAGTGAATAGGGTAGTTTTGCAAAATGGTCAAACAGGAATGGTTTATTTTTATAATGCCAAGCCTAGGTTAAATCGCCTGGCTTAGTGGGGAGTGCAGAATCCACTTCATCAAAATCTTCGATGTCTAGTATCAAGGTATTTCTGTCTGGATCACGCCTAAAAATACCTTGTAAATTTAAGTTTGCTTTTAAGACAAACTGGCCTTCGCGTAAAATGGCATGGTTAACGTGAATTTTCTTTAAAGTGTTAATGACTTTATCTGACTTGACCAAATATTTATTTAAATCCAGATACAGTAAGTCGTGTTTAATTTCAACCACATCAAGTTTTTCTAAAATTAAGCCCAATGGATCTTTATGCAGAATGCGCTGAAAAAAATACACTGCAATTCTAAAGGCTATTTTTTTAAATGGACTACTAAAGTGCGCATTGATCACTTGGGTTTCACTAATTTGTTCAAACACCAATTGCTGTATGTCTTTGTCTAATTGCATTTGCACCAGACGCAAATCCACCGATAGTGTAGGGTTTAAGCCCTTATAATCTAAGGTGGCGTAAAGGCGGCACCAATCATCATAAATATCGGCATGCAAATCTTGCAACGCGTCTACATTGTCAGTCACATATTTTTGGATCGTGGCGTTGAGTAAGTTTTGCGACAAAGGCAGTTCACGCTCTTCTTCGATTAAATCCTCTGCTTTGTGATAAATCCCTTTAATATTTTGGGCAATCTTTCTGAAAATTTGTTGCATAAGCTGGTTCTCATTCACCTGGCGACATTTATTGATTGAGATGTATGGATTGCATACAATGCACGGCACCAATGCCAGTCGCTGTATCCTTTAAGACTTCAAGTTATCACAATTGGAATTTTATTTTATACTCAGATGTTTATAAAAATGAAATTAGATATTAACATGGCCTTTATTTGAACAAAACTTACTCTTTATTTGGGCAAAGTCAGCAATCAGGCCTTCATTTGGTAGTAAATAATCCACTTTAGGTTAAATTTTTATGGCAAAACAAGTCATTCATCAGCGCAATATAGTCGCTGCTTTTTGGCAGGATTCTGTGTTGATGAGTGCAATCGCCATTGCGGTCGTATTGCATGTACTGTTGCTCTCCATGAGTTTTATGACGCCGCAGCCACCGCAAGTTGCCATGCAGGATATTGCAGTTGCCGTGCATTTAAGCCCTGAAAAAATAAAAAAAGCGGACTATATTGCCCAAGCTGACCAACAAGGGGCAGGGGTACTACGCAACATCCACAAAATGACCAGTCCAACGCAACAAGCTGCCGCAGTGGATCAGCAGGAAATAGCCGAGCAGTTAAACTTGCAAACTGAAAAAGAAAGTCAGCAACGCACTTCTTCTGAACAGATATTAGTGACCACCTTAAGCTGGCAAAAACAAGCCAGAAACCTGGATCGTGAGCAGGAATCTAAACAACAAGCGTCAAGCAGTCCACATTTGGCGCAGGTGGCCATGATTGCTTCATTAGAGGCGCAATATGCCAAGCGCAAGCAGGAATACACCCGTAAAACCAATGTCCACACGGTAGATAGCATCTCAGCACAGGCAGACAATACGGCTGCTTATATAACCAAATTTACCCAAAAGGTAGAACAGTTAGGCAATAAGCATTATCCGACCGAAGCCAGAGTTAAGCAGTTGCATGGCGATGTACAACTGATGGTGATATTAATGCCAAACGGCCATATTCGGGCTATTCGTTTATTAAAAAGCTCAGGGCATGCTGTATTAGATGAAGCCGCTAAGGATTCAGTCAGGCAAGCCGCGCCCTTTGGTGGTTTTGACAGTAAAATGAAAGCGTTTAGTGAGCTTAGAATTATTAGAACGTGGCGTTTTTCTGAAAAGCTGGAAGAATTAGAAGTGGCCAGCTAAAACAAGACACGTATGCATAAATAAAATGATAAACCAAGTTTAAACACAGGTTTTATCGTTCATCTGCGCCATAGGGGTTATTAAAGCCAAGTCGTTGCAGTACTTCTATTTCAATAGCTTCCATGGCGTGGGCTTCTTGTTCACCCAGTTCATGGTCATAACCCATTAAGTGTAGCGTGCCATGCACCACCATATGCGCAAAATGGGCTTCTGCTGTTTTATGTTGCTCGGCTGCTTCTTGCAGTACCACTGGAATGCAAATGGCCAGGTCTCCCAAAGGCTTTTGGTCCAGCATTTGCACAATCTCATCAGGCAATTCACTGGCAAAAGACAGTACATTGGTGGGTTTGTCTTTTTGGCGATAATAGAAATTAAGCTCGTGGCTCTCAGCGGTGTCAATTAAGCGAATACTGATATCACAAGCCTGATTAAAACCAATTGCCGTGAGGGTTTGTGCAATATACTTTAGCACTGCCGCGCGCTTGACGGTTAAATCAGGCGAGCGGTAGGCAGCTTGTAGACTCAGTTTAATTAAACGCGCGTTCATTCAGGTTGATCTGTCACTTGCTCAGGCTGCACGGGTGTCACTGCTACAGGGTCTGCTGCATATTGTGCATCAGCGGCCTGATCATTTTGATTGATGGCTGCTTGCTGGCGTAATTGTCTAGCACGCCTGGCTTCCTGGGATGCGTGTTGTTGCTCATCATCAAAACCTTCATAAGCTTCAACAATTTTTTGTACCAGTTGATGGCGTACCACATCGCGCGAATGAAAGCGGGTGATGTGAATTTCCTCAATTTTTTCTAGCACACGTAAGGCATGCGCCAAACCAGATTGATGACCGCGCGGCAAATCGACCTGAGTAATATCACCCGTAATTACCGCCCGTGAACCAAAACCCAGACGTGTTAAGAACATTTTCATTTGTTCTGGCGTGGTGTTTTGCGCTTCATCCAAAATAACAAATGAATGGTTTAAAGTACGACCACGCATATATGCTAAGGGTGCTACTTCAATCACCTGACGTTCAATCAGCTTGGCTACTTTTTCAAAACCAAGCATCTCGTACAGCGCGTCATAAAGTGGGCGCAGGTAGGGGTCAATTTTTTGGGTTAAGTCACCAGGTAAAAAGCCAAGTTTTTCACCAGCTTCTACCGCGGGACGTACCAGCAAGATACGCTGAATTTCATTGCGCTCTAACATATCGACGGCAGCAGCAACTGCCAGGTAAGTTTTACCCGTACCCGCAGGCCCTACACCAAATGAAATATCACTTTGTAAAATACGCTGCACATAGCGGCGCTGATTTGCACCACGGGGATGAATTTTACCTTTGTGGGTTTGCAGATAAACAGGAATAGAGGCGTCATCATCGTCACCAATTTCGCGCTCAGTCTGGCTACCTTGAATAATCAGGTGCAATTGCTCTGGGGCAATCGCACGGTTTTCCGCAGATTCTTCATATAGTCGTTGTAATAAAATTTCGGCGCGCTCTACAGATTCTAAGTCGCCATCTATCATAAACACATCACCGCGCTGGGTAATTTTAACATCTAGGCGCTGCTCAATCAGCTTAAGATGAGCATTATAGGCGCCCAACATAGACTTTAAGCGTTCCAGCGTGATGCCTTCGACTTCAACTGTACGACGAACGGATGCTGTCAACATAATTCCTTTTCAGTGGGTAAGCAGCCTAAGCTTGGGTTAGCCCAGTTTATTAGCTCAAGGATTCAACGGTCAATAGCTCACCTTGTACTAAATTCATGCTTATAATTTGATTGATTTTGATCTCGGCAAAGCGGCCAATCAGACTAGGATCACCCTTAAACTGAACCAAGCGCGTATTGTCTGCGCTACCGATCAACATATCATGGTGACGGTCTGATGTTTTTTCAATTAAAACACGCAATACTTGATCCTGCATGGCATTGGTTTTTTCAATACTGGAATGCTTAATCACTTGTTTAATAGCAGCAAGACGCTGTTTTTTGATATTTTCTGGCGTGCTATCAGGCAATTCCGCCGCAGGGGTGCCTGGACGTTTTGAATAAATAAAACTATAGGAATGGTCAAAATCTAAGTCTTTAACAAACTGGAGGGTTTCAGCAAATTCTGTATCGGTTTCGCCAGGAAAACCAATAATAAAATCACTGGACAAATGCAGGTCTGGACGGATTTGTCGCAAGCGTGCAATTTTATCAATGTAGATATCAACAGTATGGTTACGCTTCATGGCGGCCAATACAGTATTTGAACCACTTTGTACAGGTAAGTGCAAATGCGATACCAGTTTTGGTAGTTTGGCGTAAGCGGCAATTAACTCATCAGAAAACTCAAGTGGATGACTGGTGGTATAGCGAATGCGTCCAATGCCAGGAATTTCAGAGACCAAATGTAATAGCTGGGCAAAGGTACAAATTTCACCGTCAAACGTTTCACCGCGATAGCCGTTGACGTTTTGACCAAGCAGATTGACCTCACGCACGCCTTGTTCAGCCAAGCTAACAATTTCGGCCAGTACGTCATCTAGTGGCCGCGATACTTCTTCACCCCGTGTATACGGCACCACACAAAATGAGCAGTACTTGGAGCAGCCTTCCATAATTGACACAAACGCTTTATGTCCTTCGACTTTTGGTTCAGGTAAAAAGTCAAACTTCTCAATATCTGGAAAAGAAATATCTATTAAACTTATTTTTTTCTTGCTGTTTTTTTGCTTGTGCGCCTGATGCTGATCCAGCATGCTGGGTAAACGGTGCAGGGTTTGTGGCCCAAATATCATATCGACATACGAGGCACGTTTTTGAATGGTTTCACCTTCTTGTGAGGCCACACAGCCACCCACGCCAATAATGAGCTGTGGATTTGCTTCTTTTAACTTGCGCCAGCGGCCAAGTTCACTAAATACCTTTTCTTGTGCCTTTTCACGGATAGAGCAAGTATTCATCAGCAGAACATCAGCTTGGCCAGGATCGCTGGTTAACACATAACCGTGTGAATCACCCAATAAATCGGCCATGCGGCTGCTGTCATACTCATTCATTTGGCAGCCTTGTGTTTCAATATAAAGACGTTTTACAGGCAAGCTCTCTGCCACCACCTGGTTTTCAACAGAGGTAGTAGATGCTTCGGTAACACGTGATACTGATGGGACAAAGGTTTGAACCGTCATGAAAGCTCCTTGGACTCAAGGCGCATCAAGGAAAAATTGTCCTTGTGGGCTGAGTAGGCATTGCAAAGAATAAAGCGCAAAATTTTAGCATTTTTCTATTTAAATAGCATTTTTTTATCAAATAAAAGCCTACGGATGTAACTCTCTAAAATTGCTGGGAATAACACATTTGTTAAAATATGTATCTTAAATGCTGGTTTGTTTACACAAGATAACTGTTTCTGCACAGCCTAAGCCCTCTAGACTTGCAGTTTGGTGAAAGCTTAGGTTGGGCAGGGTGATCCATGACGCCATATTTGAACAAAGATTTATTAAAATTTTCCGCTAAAAAGTACAATAAGCAAGGTGGAAAATTACAATGGTTTAATTTGCTGCTAAGCCTTGGCCTATCTGGCTTTGGGGTTTCTATTGCCTGGGCAGCAGATAGTGATTTTAATGCGGCCTTAAGCGCAGCCAATAGTGGCAATACCAGTCTTTTAGATAACTACCAGTTTTCTATGCAAGACAGCGTACTGGGCTATTATCCAGAATACTGGAAGTTAAATAGCAATTTAGTCACCCAGTCACCGCAAGCCATTTTATCCTATGTCACCCGTTATCCAAGTTCTGCCATGGCAGAAAAACTGGCGGCTGACTATATAGAAGTAAAGGTAGAGTCAGGCGATGTTGCCAGTGCCCGTCCACTAATACCATACGTGACTAATCCTGACGAAGCAGAAAGCTGTGCAGTGGGTCAAGTTCAGGCCATTTCTGGTGATCCTTTGGCCGTGGCTGAGTTTAACCGTGTCTGGCTGCGGACCAATAAGCAACCAGCATCGTGTAGTGCACTTGGGCGACTTATGGTCAATAGCCCACTAAAAAGCGCTCAGGAACGTCAGCAACGTCTGTGGACGCTACTGCGAGCAGGCGAGCTAGGCAATTCAGTCCATGCTGCGCAAAGCCTGGGTATTACTCTAAATGCAGTTGATCTAACCTATCTTGCCAGTAGTCCATTGGCTTACTTTCAAAGTCCGCCTTTAGTGAGCAGTGCGGATCATGCCAAATTTTTATTTGCTTTGGCGCGTTTGGCCGACACCTCGGTTGAGATGGCAGCAAGCCAGCTTAATCTCTTTAAAACCCGATTACCTGTTGATGTGCAGCGTTATGGTTATCGGATTTTAGCGTATAAAGCCTCAAACTCTGTGATGCAAAATGGCTTTAACCCACAATCAGTGAGCTGGTTCGATCAAAGCTACGGTTATCCATTTAGTGATGAAGAAGCAGAAAGCTATGCCAGGCAAGCTATTCGGTTTAATCAATGGGAAGCAGTACTGCGCGCTGTGGACGCTATGAGTCTGCCTGTGCAACAAGAACGACTTTGGCAATATTGGTTTGCACGTGCCAGTGAGCAGCGTAATGACGTGCAAAGCAAAAATGCAGCCCGTGCTTTTTATACCAACCTTGCATTACAAGATGATTACTATGGCTTGCTTGCCAGAGATCGATTAGGTCAATCTTTGACAAAACTGGGCACTTCTTACAACCCAACAGGGCAGGACTTTCAGCGTTTAGATGGTGATATCCATTTTAGGCGTGCCTTTGCCTTACGCAATATTGATGCGTCTGCGGCCTATGCCAACCGTGAATGGAACTGGGCAGTGCGTCAGGCTTACTTAAAGCAGGATGATGGCATGATTTTAGCAGCAGCTAGTCGTGCCAATAATATTGGCTGGTATGATCGGGCAATTTATGCGGCCGAGCGCACCACCAATTTGCACAATTATGAGTTGCAGTTTTTGACACCGTTTCGGGAACAAGTGGTGCAACACAGTGCTAATGTCGGAATTGATCCTTCTTGGGTCTATGGTCTGATTCGCCAGGAAAGCCGTTTTATTATGGCAGCACGTTCGCATGTTGGGGCAGGTGGGCTAATGCAAATTATGCCCGATACTGCAAAATGGGTAGCAGGTAAATTAGGTGAGTCCTATAGCGGGTCTGCATTATCCAATATGCAAACCAATATTCGTTATGGTACTTACTATCTGGGCCATATTCATAACCAGCTCAGCAATCAGTCAGTACTTGCAACGGCAGGTTACAATGCTGGGCCAAATCGAGCTAAGCGCTGGCAGCCTTCAGATTTGCCCTTGGACGGGGATCAGTACACCGAAAGTATTCCATTGCTGGAAACAAGGGACTACGTTAAAAACGTCATGACCAATGCGACTTATTACAATTTGTTGTTTGGTCGCGCTACGCCAACCATTGCAGCGCGTATGGGTAAAGTGCCTGTACAGTTTTAAATGTTATATCCTGATGTTTTAAAGAGATTTTAGCCTGCTTATGTTGATATTCTCTGGCTAAAATTACGTGTTGCAAACTGGAGCCAACGCTTATTCACGTTTACTCAACAGGATACTGCTACAGTACTAACCTGTGAACTCGTAATATGCTATGCGCTTTAATACATTTTATTGATACAAATCTCTGGGTGGGTGACTTAGCCAAATGAAATTGCGGCATACGATGCTGGGGGCAGCTTCTACTTTATTTTTAATCCTGCTTTCGCAACCTGTGATGAGCGCAGATCAGGTGCGCCCGCAGCGATATACGCTTGTGATTCATATGTCGCCTGCCATGTGCGCGATGGATCCAAGCAGGCAAAATTTAAGACAGTGCCAGGAAGGTTTTTCTCTCACCATTGCTTCACTCAAGCCCGAGCTTCCTAACAGTGCCTTAACCAATTGCTCTAGCAATGCACCTGCTGTACTAAACCCCTTGCAGGCGCGTGTGGTAGATCGGGTCATGCCTGATGAGCGTTTAAGGCAAGAAGACTGGCAGCGAAATGGTGGTTGTACTGGTATGAGTGTTAGTACTTATTTTAGAACCATTGCCAACTATGCAGGCCGCTTAAGGGTGCCACCAGAGTTTAATGCTTCGCGTGAAGTCACCATGCAGCGCAGTCAACTCATTCGGCAGCTACAATTATTAAATACCAATTTGCCAGCAGATGGCGTGCAATTACGTTGTGCACAAACAGCACATTTTAGTACGCCTGTACTGACAGAAATGCGCGTATGTTATAGCTCAAGTGGGCAGTATGTTTCGTGTCCTGCCAGCATACGTTCTAACTGCCCATCTACCTTTATGGTACAGGGCGCGCCATAAACAACGCGTCTCCATGACACTTCATATGGTTTATTTTCTATTAAATTTTTAGCAAAAAAGCCAAGACTTTAGTCAAATTAAAATTTTGCACGCTCGCACCTGACGCGCGAATCAAGTACAATCTTGTCGCCGATATTAAGAGTCACCGTCTGGCTTTTAATCAACCAGATATACCTTTCCGATAATTGGAGAAAAAAGATGAAGCAACCCGTTCGCGTTGCCGTAACTGGCGCTGCAGGTCAAATTGGTTATAGCTTATTATTCCGTATTGCCAGCGGTGAAATGCTGGGTAAAGATCAGCCAGTAATTCTTCAGATGCTTGAGATTCCAGTTGAAAAAGCTCAACAGGCACTTCAAGGCGTGATGATGGAGTTAGAAGACTGTGCATTTCCTTTGCTGGCTGGCATGATTGGTACTGATGATCCAAAAGTGGCTTTCAAAGATGCAGATTACGCGTTACTGGTTGGTTCACGTCCACGTGGCCCAGGTATGGAGCGTGCTGAACTGTTGGCTGTTAACGGTGAAATTTTCATTGCACAAGGTAAAGCCTTAAATGATGTGGCTAGCCGTGACGTTAAAGTGTTGGTGGTGGGTAATCCTGCCAACACCAATGCGTATATTGCCATGAAGTCTGCACCTGACCTACCAGCGAAGAACTTCACTGCCATGCTGCGTTTAGATCACAATCGTGCGTTAAGCCAGCTTGCTGCCAAGACTGGCAAAGCAGTAGCCGACATTGAAAAAATGACGGTGTGGGGTAACCATTCTCCAACTATGTATGCCGATTACCGTTTTGCCACCATTAATGGCGAAAGTGTAAAAGACATGATCAATGACCAGGAATGGAATGCCAATGTATTCCTGCCGACGGTGGGCAAACGTGGTGCTGCCATCATTGAAGCGCGTGGTCTGTCTTCTGCTGCTTCTGCTGCCAATGCTGCTATTGATCACATGCGTGACTGGGCACTGGGCACCAACGGCAAGTGGGTTACCATGGGCATTCCTTCTGACGGTTCTTATGGTATTCCTAAAGACGTGATGTACGGTGTGCCAGTGACCTGTGAAAATGGCGAATACACCCGTGTAGAAGGTTTGCCAATTGATGAATTCAGCCGCGAAAAAATGGACGCTACCCTAGCTGAGCTAGAAGGCGAGCGTGCTGCGGTTGCTGACTTGTTAAAATAAATAAGTAAGTACAAAGAGCCTCAGCATTTGCTGGGGCTTTTTTGCATGAAGGCATCATTAAAAATAAAAATCGCACAATACGCTACGTTTTGTTGCTTGTGATTTTGTCCCATTAGTTTATAAATTTTAGTATCATTTTGAATAAATTAGGGAGCAAAACATGGATCTTACATCACCTTGCATAGAAGCTTTATTTGAGCAACTTGGTTTAGATTCTTCACCAGAGGCCATAGAAACCTTTATTCAAAATCACCAGCTACCTGATGATGTAAAACTGGGTGATGCACCGTTTTGGTCGGCAGGTCAGTCTCAGCTTTTAAAAGAAAAATGGCACGGTGATGATGAGTGGGCACCTATTATTGATCAGCTTAATACTGAACTCCATACCGATGCCATGGCAAAAACTTAAACGCTTTTAATTTTATTTAATGCAGCTTTTGCTTTAAAAGCTGCTTAAACCATTCCTCTTGCGTTAGGTCAGACAATTCATGAGCATTATAAATATCTGCAATTTGCAACGGGTAAATGACAGGCAGACGCATAAGACGAGTTAACCAATGCTTGGCCAAAGATAAACTGCCTTCTATAACACTCAAGCGTAACAGGATAAACAAAATAAGCGGATGACCATGATGTGATAGCGGCTTAACTATTTGCCGACTCACAATCAAATAACGCTGCTCTTGAGTGAGGTGATAAAAACGTAAATAGGCTTCCCCTAAAGCTGCACTAAGTTCAAGAACCTCTTCTAAAACTTCTGTTTCCATCAAAGCTGTTTCTAATAATACTACTGCTTCAGTTAAAAAATAGGATTGCTCTGCTTTTTGGTGGCTCAGCTCAACAAGCCTTAAACGCAGCTGTGCCCGTGTGATGGCTAAATCCGCACTCGGTGCTGCCAAAAACTGCTGATCAGTTTCACCCACTTTTGCCACAACTTGTACACTGTTAAGGTCGCTAAAATGCGTCATGAGTAGCCTTTAGTCTGCTAAAATTAATAAGAAATAGGGTATGTGTACATTGATTAGTTGTGCCATCTGGTCAATTTTTCAAGTAAAAAACTTCTTTGTAGCCGTGGCCATAGTAGGGCTAAATAGCTTAAAAAATTTTAATAAGTTAAAGCAAATAAACTTTTCTATGTCTTATCGTGAGCAACTTATCAAGATTCAACACAATTTCAATCCATAGAACGTGCTACCATTCACTAAAATTTTATAGTCAGGCTCTTAACTACAATCATGAATTATCGTCATCATTTTCACGCTGGTAATTTTGCTGATGTAATGAAGCATGTTTTACTTATAGAGCTGCTGAATCATTTAAACGCTAAAGAAAAACCATATTGCTATATCGACACTCATGCAGGTGAAGGCTTATATAATTTATCGCTAGCTCCTTCGCAAAAATCAGGCGAGTATTTAGACGGGATTCATCGCCTCGTGCAGCTTGATCGCTCAGTGATTTTGCAAGCACCTAAAGCCATTCAGACTTACTTAAAAGATGTTGCAGAACTGCGTAGCCAAAAGTCTAAAGGCTGGTATCCAGGTTCACCGTGGTTTAGTAGCCAGCATTTACGCCCGCAAGATACCGCAGCGTTATTTGAAATGCAGCCCGATGTGTTTTCTAAATTAAAATATAATATTTATGATTCACGGTTTGGCATTCATCAGCGCGATGCCTATGAAGGCCTGCTGGCCATGATTCCGCCCGCAGAAAAACGTGGCCTGGTCATGATTGATCCACCTTATGAAGTAGAGCGTAAAGATTTTCCGCAGCTGGTTGAGTTACTTACCGCCGCGCATAAAAAATGGGCTACTGGCGTATATGTGCTTTGGTATCCGATCAAAGACCGCAGCATGATTGATCGTTTTGAAAAAAAGATGCAAAAAAGTGGCATTAAAAAACAGCTCATTTGTGAGCTTTGCGTGTGGCCAGATGACACGCCAATTGGCTTAAACGGCTGTGGCATGCTGATTATTAATCCGCCTTGGCAATTTGCTGATCAAGCCGAAAGTATCCTGCAGTGGTTATTTCCGCATTTAAAAATGAATGAAACAGGTGGCCATGCTGCGGTACGTTGGTTAGTAGGCGAATAAGTTGCTATTGGAGCATTAACTATGAATGCAGTGTTGATATGGCACTTGAATCATACACACTGCATCACGTTATTTTGCTGCTAAACCATTATATTGAAAAATAACCTAAGATTTTGCATGCAAATATTTTATATAATTGGCGCATGCAATAAATAGTCATCAATAACAAAGTATATTGGGAGTTTATCCATGTCACACCATTCTAATCTGGAGCCTCCAGTATATAAGCCAATTGATGAAGACCATGACGGCCTCACCTTTGAGATTGTAGAAGAAGAGCATACGCAAGAAGGGCAGAAAATTAAAAGCAAAGGCATTTATTTATGGCCTAATTTAATTACTACGGCCGCATTGCTATCAGGATTTTATTCTATTATTGCCAGTAGTAATAACGAATTCACCCATGCAATTTATGCCATATTTCTGGCGGCTTTGTTCGATGGCTTAGATGGCCGTGTCGCACGCTGGACAGGTGCGCAAAGTGCTTTTGGTGAACAATATGACTCACTGTCGGACATGTTATCCTTTGGCGTGGCACCTGCTATGCTTATGTATAGTTGGGCGTTAGAACCTCTAGGCCGCATTGGCCTTGCGTGTGCATTTATCTTTACAGCGTGTGCTGCATTCCGCTTGGCACGTTTTAATGTTCAAATTGGCAGTGTCGATAAACGCTACTTTATTGGCTTGGCTAGCCCATTGGCTGCTATTTTGGCTATCTCAACAGTATGGGTGGGGATCGACAATCCAGCAATATTTGCAATTAATGAGCTGCCTTGGCAAATAACCTATGCAGTTGCCATCGTTATTTCGGGTTTATTAATGGTGAGTAATGTTAAATATTTTAGCTTTAAACAACTTGATCGAAAGCGTGTTCCATTTGCAGTTATGCTGCCTGTAGTTTTAGTTTTGGCGGCTGTTACCTATAATATTCCAATAGGAATCATGTTAGTGGCTTTAATTTATGCGGTATCTGGCATTGTCACTACCTTTATGAAGCGTAGTAGTACATAAACCCCTTTAAAGTTAGAGCAGACTGCCTAAAGCGTATATAAAACAGGCAGGCAGAATTTAAATAAATAAAAAGGGTTGACGGGTAGATTTAATGCTGTAGAATGCACCCCACAGCAACGATGATGCTAACAAAACATGTTGAAAAACAGTGAGTTAAGTTTAAGGTGTTGTGAGGGTTAGCTTAACTGCCCAAGTTATTTTAGATTTAAAATGTACAGTCAATGTTCAGTTTAAATAAAGATGAAAAAAGCAGTTGACAGGCGATTTGAAACGAGTAGAATGGCCAACCTGATTTACCGATACTGACGAAGTATTGGAAGCTTTGATGACATTTAGTGATTACTGAAGAGATTGAAGTTTAATTCATTAAGAATTGAGTAAAGAACAACTTGTGTGGATTTTTGTTGATTCGGTAATGATAAATTATCATTGATCAGGATTGACAAGAATTTCTCGAAGTTTATTTGAGTAAATATTGTTAGTTTCGATTAATGAGCCAGATT
>JAEWKT010000031.1 GCA_023393635.1 Pseudomonadota bacterium | reverse complement strand
AATCTGGCTCATTAATCGAAACTAACAATATTTACTCAAATAAACTTCGAGAAATTCTTGTCAATCCTGATCAATGATAATTTATCATTACCGAATCAACAAAAATCCACACAAGTTGTTCTTTACTTAATTCTTAATGAGTCTTATTTTTAACCGCCTGCGGCGCTTAAAAATCACAACCCTTCGTCAGGTGTTGCGTAAATCAGAGCGCGCATTCTACGCTATTTCTCAAGCTTGTCAACCTTATTTTTAGAAAGTTTTTAAAGTTTTCTAACTGGTCAACGCTGCTGCCCTGAAGAGAAACCATAATAACTGATTGTTGTTTTTTTGCAAGAGCTATTTAGGGTTTTAGCGCTGAAGTTGGCTTGAGTGTTTATTTTTAGAACAACTAAAATACATCTACCTTATTAAAGTATACCTAAACAATTGTTTTTAATGCTGAGATAGGTCTGCAAAAATAATTGCCATAAAAAAACCCCGCTTGCGCGAGGTCTTTTTTGAATCAATCGGGCGGATTAGCCACCAAACTGGTTCATGGTGTTTTTGGCATCATCATGCGCTTTTAGTGCATTGTCGCCAGAGAAGATTTCTTTGTGATCATCACCGATGTCAGAACCAGCCATTGCCTGGTGTTTAACACATGCGATACCACCACGGATTTCTTTACGTTGTACGCCAGCCACATAAGCCAACATGCCTTCGTCACCGAAATAACCTTCAGCCAGCTCATGAGTAGACAGCGCAGCAGTGTGGTAAGTTGGCAGAGTGATCAGATGATGGAATACACCTGCTTCACGAGACGCATCAGCCTGGAAGGTGCGAACTTTTTCGTCAGCATCAGCAGCTAATTCAGAGTTGTCATACTCAGCGCTCATTAGTTTAGCGCGGTCATATGCAGACACGTCTTTGCCTTCAGCAACCCAACGGTCATAGGCTTGTTGACGGAAGTTTAGTGTCCAGTTGAATGATGGGCTGTTGTTATAAACCAGCTTGGCATTTGGAACAACTTCTTTAACACGGTTAACCATGTGAGCGATTTCTTCAACGTTTGGCGTTGCAGTTTCGATCCATAGTAAGTCAGCACCGTTTTGCAGGCTTGATACGCAGTCAAGTACCACGCGGTCAATTTGCGTGCCTTCACGGAACTGATACAAGCCAGAAGCCAAACGTTTAGGACGGTGTAATTTGCCATCACGCTTGATCAGGATTTCGTCTTCGTCAGCGTCAGCAATATCAATTTCTTCAGTTGCTAAATAGCTGATGTATTGAGAAGCAAGGTCGCCTGGCTCTTTAACCACAGGGATTTTTTGAGTCAGGTCAGCACCTTCAGAGTCGGTACGTGCAACGATCACACCATCTTCAACGCCCATTTCCAGGAATGCATAACGCAGTGCATGGATTTTAGCAATGAAGTCTTCATGTGGAACAGTTACTTTACCAGCCTGGTGACCACACTGTTTAGCATCAGAAACTTGGTTTTCGATTTGCAGCGCACAAGCACCCGCTTCGATCATTTTCTTGGCTAGCAGGTAAGTTGCTTCTTCGTTACCAAAACCAGCATCGATGTCAGCAATAATTGGCACAACATGAGTTTGGAAGTTGTCGATTTTGTCGGTCAATTCAGCAACTTTTGCTTGATCGCCAGCTTCTTTAGCTTTGTTCAATGCACGGAACAAATCGTTCATTTCTTTGGCATCAGCTTGACGCAAGAAAGTGTAGATTTCTTCGATCAACGCAGGAACAGAAGTTTTTTCGTGCATTGACTGGTCAGGTAATGGACCAAACTCTGAACGTAGTGCAGCAACCATCCAGCCAGACAGGTAGATGTAGCGACGGTCGGTAGAATTGAAGTATTTTTTGATTGCAATCATTTTTTGCTGAGCAATAAAACCGTGCCAGCAACCTAAAGATTGGGTGTATTGGCTAGAATCAGCATCATACGCCGCCATGTCTTTACGCATGATGGCAGCAGTATATTTAGCAATATCTAAACCAGTTTTAAAACGGTTTTGCATTTGCATACGTGCTGCATCTTCTGGGCTGATATCACGCCATGTGTCGCCAAACTTGGCTTTTAACTCACGAATGGCGTCAATCGCAGTGGTGTACGTAGTCATGACAATATCCTGTCTTGGGTGTATAGAGGTAGAAAGCGGCTTATAATGCATGTTTAGGAGCTAAACTTGTCACTAATCGCGCTTTATTCATGGGTTGATGATAGGTTCTGTGGCATAATTTAGCTAAT
This sequence comes from Pseudomonadota bacterium, assembly GCA_023393635.1. Lineage (GTDB taxonomy): Bacteria > Pseudomonadota > Gammaproteobacteria > Pseudomonadales > Moraxellaceae > Alkanindiges. The sequence continues at coordinate 66,830 of JAEWKT010000031.1, read as the reverse complement.
TTATCAATTTTATCTTCGGTATTTATTAAATGAATCTTGAGCGCGTTGATTTAAATCTTCTTATTTATCTTGATGTTTTGTTAAGGGAAAAGAATGTGACACGCGCTGCCGAACAATTGGGTGTCACCCAGCCAGCGATGAGTAACATTTTGCGTCGCTTGCGTACTTTATTTAATGATCCGCTATTAATCCGCTCTTCTGAAGGCATGACACCTACAGAACGGGCATTAGAATTACAGCCTAGAATCCGCGATGCACTTGCCGATTTGTCGATGATTTTAGAGCCACGTACTGAGTTTAGACCATTTACCAGTTCACGTGTGTTTCGCATTATGACCTCTGATTATGCTGAGGCTACATTGGTGCCTAAGCTAGTGAAGGCCATGAGAAGCGAAGCACCCAATGTGGTGCTGGACTTTTTAACGCCAAGTGATGTGTCTTACCGAGATATGGAACAAGGTAAAGTGGATTTGGCGATTAATCGTTTTAATGAGATTCCACAAAGTTTTCATCAGGTATTGGTATGGCGGGATAGCTTTAGTTGTTTGCTGAGTGCCAATCATCCTGCGGTGGATCATTTAAGTTTAAAAAGTTACTTGGAAGCACAGCATATCTGGGTTTCTAAAACGGGTATGGGCGTGGGTTTTGGGGTTAATCCTGAAAAGTCAGGTGGCTTGGGCTGGATTGATCAGGCACTGGAACGAATAGGCCAAAAGCGCAAAATTAGTGTGTTTACCAGACATTATCAAATGCCTGCTTTATTGGCCTCAAATGTTGATTTAATTGCGACCTTGCCCACTCGAATTGCGCGCTTACAAGCGGAAGATTTGAATCTGGTGATTAAAGAGCCGCCTTTTTATATTCCAGAATTTGAGCTGAAAATGGCCTGGTGTCCTTTATTACATCATCATCCTGCGCATCGCTGGTTACGCCAGTTGATTATATTCGTGGCACGTCAGATTATTGAGGATGAGCAGCGCGAACTATTGGCTCTCAATCCTCAACCGCGTGTATAAAAAGGACTAATGAAACGCCATTGAAAGTTTAAGCTTAAAATCAACGTCAGTGGTTAATTGATTTTGACTAATCACTGACTTCGACAAGTTTTTGACTATCAATGCTATGTCTTATCAGGATCTGACTTCTTATTATGTCACTTAAATTAGCCCAGCTTTTTCTAGCTCGCTTTTAAGGTAAGCATAATAAATCGGGGCTGCTACTAAACCTGCCATACCAAACGCGCCTTGAAACACCAGCATGGCAATCAGGACTTCCCATGAGTTTGCCTTGATTTTGCCGCCCACTATTTTGGCATTTAAAAAGTATTCAAATTTATGAATAATGATTAAATATCCAAGCGCAATTAAGGCAACTGGTAATGATATAGTCAGGCCAGCAATAAACACTAAAGTATTGGAAATCAAATTGCCAATGACAGGCAATAAACCAAGTATAAATGTGAGGATGACCAGAGTTTTAGCAAATGGCAAATGAATCCCAAAAATAGGTAATATCACCACTAAAAAAACGCCCGATAAAATGGTATTAATAAGCGAGATTTTAACCTGTGCAAATACAATATTTCTAAAGGCATCGCCTAAAGTAGAAATACGCATCATTAATTCGTTTTTAAACGTTGGACGCTGCTCTTTTGGCATGACTTGGTGCAAGGACAAAATAGCCCCAAGCACCATGCCGATGAGCATGGTAATAAAGGCATGCAGCACATACTTGCCTGTATTTTGTAGCAACGCCATATTACGATGGAACCATTCCATAATTTGATTTTTTAATTCTTCGACGCCATTGGGCAAATAACCTGGCAAGTAAATGGCCAATTGATTTTGTAGTTCTTGTAGCACCAGCGTGATTCGATGACTCAAGGCAGACGCACCACGTATGTCATGAATGATAAAACCAATCAGGCTACCTACCCCACCAATTAAAAGAATCACCACAATAATACTAAGCATGGCCACCACCGCTAAACGCGCCCGTCGGCCATAAATAAATTTTTCAAAAAAAGGTGTCAGGGCATTAACGATTTCATACACTAAAAAACCAGCAATAAAGCATGGCAACAAATGCAAGGGAATGATTAAAAGTAGCCCAATGATAACAATAAGATAGCTTGCGATTATGGTTTGTTTATGGCTTAACAGTTGCATTGAATTTCCTGACAAAGCTATTAAATTTTTACGAGAATATTTAACAATAATTATCCCAAGACATCATTCATATCGACCAAGCAGATTAGTCGGCTGATTACTAAGAAAGCACAATACTCAATAATGAGAGAATGTACAAAATTCTTTAAGCTTAGGCTATGATAGATCAAATTGAATCAATTGATGTGATGAATTTTCCTAGCCATTTTAAAAAATATTAGGTGCCCGAGTGAGCTTATTTCAACACTTTATCATTATCGGGATATTAGTACTGGCCTCGGCATTTATGTCCATGTCGGAAATTGCTTTTGCAGCCGCCAGAAAAATAAAATTAAAGCTATTGGCCGAAAGTGGTGATCAGCGGGCAGCAAAGGTGTTGCTTCTGCAGGAGCAGCCTGGAAACTTTTTTGCGACCACTCAAATTGGCCTAAATGCAGTGGCTATTCTGGGCGGTATTTTGGGTGAATCTGCTTTTAGGCCGTATTTTATTCATGTGGTAGAGCTGGTTTACACAGGTCATATGGCCAAAACAATTGGGTTTGTACTGTCATTTATTTTTGTGACGTCTATTTTTGTTTTGTTTGCCGATTTAATTCCCAAACGAATTGCCATGATTGCGCCTGAACGGGTGGCGCTACGCCTGATCAATCCTATTAATATATTTATTAGCATTTGCAAGCCCTTGGCGTTGCTGATGAACATGCTGGCTAATGTGCTATTTCGCCTGTTTAAAGTGAATACCACGCGCGATGATAACTTAACTTTTGATGATATTTCTGCCATTGTCGATGCAGGGGCGCAATTGGGGGTGTTGCAACAACAGGAACATCACTTTATTGAAAACGTATTTGAGCTAGAATCACGCACGGTGCCGTCCAGTATGACCACGCGGGAAAATGTGGTGTTTTTTTCGATTAAAGAAAGCGAAGACAGCATTAGGAAAAAGATTGCAATTTATCCACACTCTAAATTTTTGGTATGCAATGAAGATATTGACCATGTGATTGGCTATATTGATACCAAGGATATTTTGATTCGCATGCTCAACAATCAGTCTTTGTTGCAACTTAATGAAACGACTATTCGTAATATTTTAACGATACCTGATACGTTGACTTTATCTGAACTATTAGACCGTTTTCGCTCAACCAAAGAAAAACTGGCAGTTGTGTTTAATGAATATGCTTTAGTAGTCGGTATTATTACCTTAAGTGATGTGATGAGCACTGTGATGGGTGACTGGGTAAGCCCGATGCAAGAAGAGCAACAAATTATAAAGCGTGATGACCATTCATGGCTCATTGACGGCGGTACACCGATTGAAGACTTAAAACGCGCGCTAGAGATAGATACATTACCAGAAGAAGAAAACTATGAAACTGCCGCAGGCTTTATTATGTTTATGCTGCGCAAAATTCCAAAGCGCACTGATTTTGTGGAATTTGATGGTTATAAGTTTGAAGTAGTAGATATTGATCATTATAAAATCGATCAGCTTTTGGTAACCCAGGTGGCTGAACCTATAGAAAGTTTATAACCACTGTAATTGATCGCGCAATGTGACAACTTCACCAATAATGGTTAAAGTTGGCGCGGCAATACCACTGCCCTCTACTTTAGAAGCAATATCTGCAAGTGTGCCTACCACCACTTGTTGCTCAGGCGTGGTGCCTTTGGAGATGAGTGCCACTGGCATATTAGCACGTTGTCCATGCGCAATGAGTTGCTCGCAAATGCTAGCCAGGCCCACTAATCCCATATACAGCACCAGCGTTTGATTTTCATACACCAGCTCCGACCACGGTAGCTCAGGTGAACCATCTTTTAAATGCCCTGTTAGAAAACGAACGCTTTGCGCATAATCCCGATGTGTGAGTGGAATACCTGCATATGCGGCGCAACCTGATGCGGCAGTAATGCCTGGAACCACCTGAAACTTAATGCCAGCTGCAAAGAGTTGCTCTATTTCTTCGCCGCCACGGCCAAAAATAAACGGATCACCGCCTTTTAAGCGGCAAACCCGTTTACCTTCTTGGGCTAGCCGTACCAATAATGCATTAATTCCCTCTTGCGGCACAGCATGGTTAGCGCGTGCTTTGCCCACATAAATACGGTCTGCATCGCGGCGGCATAAGTTTAAAATCGGCTCAGACACCAGACGATCATGCACAATCACATCGGCCTGTTGCATCAGGCGCAATGCCTTGAAAGTCAGTAAATCTGGATCGCCTGGCCCAGCTCCTACCAGATACACTTCCCCTTGTGGATTTTGCCAGCTTTCTATAAAGGCAGGCATTTGCTGATTGGCTTGTTCAATATTACCAGATAAAACTAGCTCATGAATTGGACTGGTGTAGAGTTTTTCCCACAAGATGCGGCGTTGATCGGGATTAGGAATTTTCTCTTTAACTTTTGCTCGCCATTGACCTGAAAAAAGTGCAAGCTCGCCCAAACGTGCAGGCAATAAACCTTCAATTTGAGTGCGTAATTGCCGTGCCAAGACAGGCGATGCCCCACCAGTGGCAATTGAGAGAATTAATGGTGAACGGTCGATAATAGCTGGCATCATAAAACGGCAATGCGGTGGATCATCGACTGAATTCACCAAAATATTGGCTGCTTCACAGTCATGAAATATCTGTGCATTGACAGTAGCATCACTGGTTGCCGCAATGACCAAACGATAGGATGTTAAATTATCTGCATTGTGGTAAGCCTGCATGAGATGCTGGCCTTGGGTTTGTTGCACCAATTGAAGCAATGGCTGGGTGATCTCAGGTGCCAACACATCAACGTTGGCACCAGCGGCTGCTAGCAACTGTGCTTTTCGATAGGCAATATTACCTCCACCGATAATCAAACAAGGTTGTTGTTTTAATTTGAGGCTGATGGGCAAAAAATCCACATTGATTTCCTTGGTAAAACAAACACAGGTATGGCAGCAATGCTGAATTAATCAATCACCTTTAAGCCACGCATATATGGCTGTAATACGCTGGGTACAACGATGCTGCCATCGGCTTGCTGATAGTTTTCCATAATGGCCAGCAAGGTACGACCAACCGCCAAACCAGAACCATTTAGGGTATGCACCAGCTCGGTTTTCTTCTCGCCAACACGGTAGCGCGCACTCATGCGACGCGCCTGAAAATCACCCATGTTGGAGCAGCTTGAAATTTCACGGTAGGTATTTTGACTGGGTATCCAGACTTCTAAATCGTAAGTCTTAGTGGCGCCAAAACCCATATCGCCACCGCACAATAACACCTTGCGATAAGGCAACTCTAATAGCTGCAAAATACGCTCCGCATGACCTGTTAGTTCTTCCAGGGCATCAAAGGAATGTTCAGCTTTGACAATTTGTACCATTTCAACTTTTTCAAATTGATGCTGGCGGATCAGGCCACGTGTATCACGGCCATAAGAGCCTGCTTCACTACGAAAACAGGGTGTATGTGCTGCATATTTTAGCGGTAAGCGCTCTGCATCAATAATCTCATCACGCACCAGATTGGTCACAGGTACTTCAGCAGTAGGAATCAGATAAAGCTCTTTTTCGCCTTGTAATTTGAATAAGTCTTCTTCAAATTTGGGTAATTGTCCTGTGCCGCGCAGGCTCTCCGCATTGACCAAAAATGGCACATAGGCTTCGGTGTAGCCATGCTCCGTGGTGTGAATATCCAGCATAAACTGGGTAATAGCGCGTTGCAGACGGGCTAGCGGACCTTTTAATACACTAAATCGTGACCCTGTAATTTTGGTGGCGGTCTCAAACTCTAAGCCGCCCATCATTTCGCCAAGGTCGGTGTGGTCTTTAATTTCAAAATCAAATTGACGTGGCGTGCCCCAGCGCAGCACTTCAACATTATCTTGCTCATTCTCGCCTTCTGGCACAGATTCATGTGGCAGATTTGGAATATTTAGGGCTTTTTGCTCAATCTCTTGTTGCAAGGCTGAAAGCTCGGTTTCTGCAGCTTTCATTTCCTCGCCAACCGCCTGCATGCGTGCCATGAGTTCGGATGCATCACCGCCTTCACGCTTGATTAGACCCACCTGTTTGGCGCCCTGATTGCGCTCAGACTGCAATTGCTCAGTTTTAAGCTGAATTGCTTTACGGTGACTTTCCAGGCCAGCCCATTCGGCGGCATCGAGTTGAATACCACGTTTGGCTAAGGCCGCGTTGACCACATCAATGTTGGTTCTAAGTAGTTTGGGATCAATCATGACAAGCTCAGATAAATGAATAACAACAAAAAGATTGGCTCTAGTGTAAAGCCTGCTTGGCTGAAAATACAGTGCATTGGCAAGGATTGGAAAGAAGTTGCTTTAATTTGCTGTGCTAAGGGTAGTGGCTGATGCATTTTAAAATAAAAAAATGACCAGATTAGACTGGTCATGAGGAGAAACTGTTTAGAACATTTTTAGCGTTACTTTTATTACTCGTCAATCACATCAGTACCTTTTGGTGGCATAAAGTTAAACAAACTATTATTTAAGCCAGGATTGAGTTTTACATTGCTAAAATTAATGGTGGTTTGCTGACCTAAAGAATCTTTTAAAATCATTTGAGAAGGTGCATTGTTGACAAATCGCATGCCTAAGCTTTCAAACACGCCATCTTGATTCTTTGGATAAAGCACAAAATAAGCCTGTTTAATGTCTGGCTGGGACACCTTAAATGATTTCATGATACTACTGGCTTGACCAGATAATAGTAGTGCTGGCGTGTTGCCTACTTGTTCATCCATTTGTTGGCGCACGGCTTGTTCAAGGTCTGGATCATAAATCCAAACGGTTTGGCCACTGGCGACAATAAGCTGTTTAGAGGGGCTGCTGGTTTCCCAGCGGAATTGGCCAGGACGTTTAACCTGCATCAGTCCTGAAAATGTCTGGTTCAAATGACTGCTTTTTAGCCCCTGATTCGCCATAGGACGCTTAGCCACGGGATTAGTGGTTTGCGTGGTTTGGGTAAAATTGGCTTCAAGACTATTAAGCTTGGATAAATACTGATTTAGATTTTTGGTCGCCACTGCTTCGCTTGCTTTGGTGGTTGCTGCCTGCGCAGTCGTAGCTGCCATAGGGACAATCATAACAGCGGTTAAGCTAAGTGCCGTTGCCAGCGTAGTAACGCCAAAAGAAGCTTTCATGTATTGTTGCATTGTTTTCATCATTTTCATAAATAGAACCTGGAACACATTTATTGTATCGACGTGCTTTAATATGCCGCTTAAACTGTGAAGATACTAGCTTACAAATGTGACTGATGAAGAAAAAACAGCATGATTTTTCCATACTTGGTAAATGTTAAGCTTCTTTAGCATTGATTTTGTAAGGATTTTTTTAATAAAAAATTATTGTGTTAAATAGAAGGCATAAAAAAACCCACCGAAGCGGGCTTTTTACATGCAATGACGCGGTCTTATACGACAGATACGTAACGACGGCCAAAAGCACCTTTCACTTCAAACTTAACAACGCCTTCACTGGTAGCAAACAAAGTATGGTCACGACCGATACCTACGTTTTTACCTGGATGAAATTCTGTGCCGCGTTGACGTACGATGATGTTACCACCAACAACGGTTTGGCCGCCGTAGATTTTAACACCAAGCATTTTTGGGTTGGAATCGCGACCGTTACGTGTGGATCCACCCGCTTTCTTGTGAGCCATGTTTTACACTCCTCGTGTGATTAGCCGTTAATCGCAGTAATTTTTAACTCGGTATACCATTGACGGTGACCTTGTTGTTTACGATAGTGCTTACGACGACGCATTTTAACAATACGGATTTTGTCGTGACGACCGTGGCTGATCACTTCTGCGGTTACTGTCGCACCAGCAACAACTGGCGCACCAATTTGAATACTGTCGCCATTTACAACCATTAATACATCATCAAATGTAAGGGTTGAACCAGTTTCAGTCTTTAACAATTCAACTTTTAGCGTTTCGCCAACAATCACACGGTGTTGTTTGCCGCCGCTTTGAATTACTGCGTACATAAATGTACTCCATCATGCCCGTGTCGTCGTGTTGATAAAGGAATATATCAAGCTTAAAACGAACGCCACTGGGGTTAACTTACAAGGGGACGTATTTTAAGCAAAGCCCCTGGGTTTGACAAGATGTTTTAATGGCTTTTAACTATACTGCTGTTTAAACAGTGGTTTTATTAGTTTCCTTAAAATTAAACAGTTGAATATAATACTGGAAGTCCGTTCACTTGCTGAGTAGCATAGGTAGGCATACGGCTTAAACTGATAAGCTATACAGTATTTTTTGTTATCTACTTTTGAATAAAGCATTGCTTCAGTATTCATTATAAATCGGCAGATCGTTGCAGGGGTTATGACAAGATGATTGATTTTAAACAGGATATTTTAGCACCTGTCGCTGCTGATTTTGCTGCTATGGATGATTTTATTCAAACAGGTACAAATTCTAAAGTACCATTAGTCATGTCGGTGAGCCGCTATGTGGTAGAAGCAGGTGGTAAACGCATGCGCCCTTTGATGTGTTTGCTGGCAGCGCGTGCTTGCTTAAATGTCGACAATATTAATAATTTACGTTTGGCTGCTGTGATTGAAATGCTGCACACTGCCACCCTGGTACATGACGATGTGGTTGATGAGTCTGGTTTGCGCCGTGGCCGCCCTACTGCCAATGCCACATGGGATAATCCAACGGCTGTTTTGGTGGGTGATTACTTAATTGCGCGTGCATTTGATTTATTGGTGACTTTAAGAGATTTTGAGCTGTTACAGGATTTTTCATCAGGCACCTGTCAAATTGCAGAAGGTGAAGTGCTGCAATTACAACATCAGCATGATCCTAATACCAATGAAGCCATTTATTTAAATATTATTCATGGTAAAACCTCACGCTTGTTTGAGCTGGCTACTGAGGGCGCCGCTATTTTGGCAGGCAAGCCTGAGTTTCGTGAGCCCTTGAGACGCTACGCAGGGCACTTTGGCAATGCGTTTCAAATTGTTGATGATATTTTGGATTACACCTCAGATGCCGATACTTTGGGTAAAAATATTGGCGATGATTTAATGGAAGGCAAACCGACTTTGCCACTCATTGCGGCCATTGCTTTAAGTTCGCCAACTGAACAGCAACTTTTAAAAACCACCATTCAAACAGGTGGGGTACAAAATCTGGACAAGGTCATTGATATTGTGCAGCAGTCAGGCGCGCTTGATTATTGCCGCAAGCGTGCTACCGAAGAAACCACGCTGGCGGTAGAGGCATTATCTGCTTTGCCTGAATCAACATATCGTCATGCTCTGGAAAATCTGGCGCGTTTGGCATTGACCCGCATTAGCTAATCATGTCTTTAACCAGCAAGTATGCGTCCTTAGGAATTAATTTGTGATTAATATTGAATTAGATGATTTATTTATCTGCATGGAGGAGCAGTTAAACCAGTACGATGCAAAAGCCGTTACACCACAACCCTTAGCACAACTGGTTGCACGGTTAAGACCAAAAAACGCTTATGACACTGATGAAATTCAACAACGTTTAGATGAACTCATTACACGGCTTGTGGCGGAACCCAGCGATGCCGTGTTACTGCATGATTATTTATTGCAGCTGGTGGCCAATTATCAGCAGATTAATTTGTATGCTGATGACAGCCTGATGAGTAATGAAGGCTTTTTTAGCCTGCTTAGCCATCGGATTGGGAATTATTTTTTGCCACCGCTACGCGGCACTAAAGAACTCAATGACATTTTTAGGGAAGTATTTTTTCACCGTTTTGATCCCATCTGGCTAGAAAATATTGATACAGGTCATTGGCAACAACTGATGACATTACTGAGCATGCCACAGGGAAATACGGAGTTACGCACCCAAGCGCGTGAGCAAGTGCTCAATGCCTTAATGATTATTTCTTATCGCATTACAGCCTTAAGCCTTGATCCTGAATTTGCCCATGCCTACCCTGATTTAAACGAATACGAATCGCCCTTTTTGGTGCAAAACCGCGAAATATTAGATTTTATTCAAAAATATCGCGAATATGCCTCTGATGAAATTTTACGCTGGCCACCGTTATTGCCTGATGAAAAACAAGCCCTGGTGATGTTAGATCAGTGCGATGATGTGTTAAGTCGAATTAAACGTAGTACACGGCGCAATGGCGTGAGCTTAAGCCTGACCAATATCTTAATTAAGCTTGATCAGTGCTTAACCCGCATTGAGTTATTGTTTAACCTGTTGCTTGATAAGCCACAACAAGTACAAGAATCACTGATTGCTTTATTGTATGAGTTGGCACTGGCACAGCATGAAACCCAGAGTATTCGCGGGGTAATTGAAGCCAACACCGAATTACTATCAAGACAGGTGACCGAAAACGCAAGTCGCACGGGTGGCCATTATGTCAGCACTGACAGGCGCGGCTATACCGATATGTATCGCTCTGCGGCTGGCGCAGGTGCCATTGTGGCCATTATGGCAACGCTTAAAATATTGGCGGGACGCCTGGCGCTAGCACCGCTTAATCAGGCATTTTTGTATAGTATGAACTACTCGCTCGGGTTTATGCTGATTCATGTGCTGCACTTTACGGTAGCCACCAAACAACCTGCCATGACCGCTGCGGCACTGGCAGCAACCGTGCAGCAAAACACCAGCAATCGTACTGAGCAAATGGCAGAACTGGCAGTTTTGACTGTCAATATCATGCGCACGCAGTTTATTGCCATTATGGGTAATATTTCCATTGCGATGCCTGTGGCTTTTTTAATTACATGGGCGTGGCAGGCTAATGTGGGTGAGCCATTAATGGGCAGCCAAAAAGCCGAATATCTTTTACATAGCTTAAATCCATTTACCTCTTTAGCCATTCCGCATGCCGCGATTGCAGGGGTATTCTTATTTTTATCAGGGTTGATTGCAGGTTATTACGATAATCTGGCCGTTTATCGTCGTATTGGCATGCGTATGCGTCAACATGGCAAACTGCAAAGTTGGCTGGGCACTGAACGTTTAGACCGCATGGCAGGCTATATTGAGCGAAACCTTGGTGCCTTGGCAGGTAATTTCTGGTTTGGTGTCATGCTAGGCACCACGGGTACGATTGGATTTTTATTTGGTTTGCCGCTCGATATTCGGCATATTTCGTTTGCCTCGGCTAACTTTGTTCAAGGCTTGATGTGCTTAAACGGCACGCCAGATATTGGCTTGATTGTGGTGTCATTTCTGGGTGTGCTACTTATTGGCTTAACCAACTTACTAGTTAGCTTTGGCTTGGCCTTGTATGTTGCCCTAAGAGCGCGCCAAGTACGCTACGAACAATGGAAGCCTTTGGTACGTTTGTTGATTACGCATTTTATGACACGTCGGTCAGAGTTTTTCTGGCCTCCCAAAAATGCCACTAAAATTGATTCTTTTGAAGACAAATCCTCTTCGCATTAGCTTTGCCATGGCAATAAAAATTAAACACCGTGTGATATCTAGCTGATTTCATACGCACAGAATGATCAACAGATTTGGTCATTCCCCTTAAACTCATGATTTAAAAAGTATCCGACTTGCTTAAGCATAAACTTCGCCCCCTTTAGGTTAAATAATTCTTAATTTCCACACTCCCCTCTTACTTATACTTAACAATTGACCAATACCTAGAGTAAAAAACGAGCTGAATTCGCTCAAAAATATGTTTTTTTACCTTATTTCTGATCAATGGGCTTAAAAACTTAAAAATCTTCTTGATAAAAGTGTACTGGTTGGTACACTTTTGTGCCTAGCTTGTGTGCTTGGAAAGATGAAAGACAATTACAGATGCGCTTATGATTAAGCAAGGTGAATTTTATTCTGGATGAAACAATTAATATCTTGTAGTAAAACTAGTTTGGCAGTAACAGGTTTCTTAATGAGCCTGATTTTTGGGTGGCTGTGTTTTCTGGTTCAGTCTCCTGTGGTCAATGCCGAGGAAACTGCGTGGTTATGGTGGGGTTACCAGCAACATAACATGGCGTTGACTTATTTTAGCACTATCCTTGCCTATCTGGGCGGCACACCCATGATGGGTGTCTTGGTGTTATTAATCAGTGCCCTTGCTTATAAAAAGCAACGAATTGAGCTGAGTATATTTAGCATACTTGCCTTTGGTGGCATTGTGGCTATTGGCTGGTTTTTTAAAGAGCTGATTGCCAGACCTCGTCCCGAAATATGGGAGCAAATGGCACCGTATTATGGCTACTCATTCCCCAGCAACCATAGTGCTTATGCCATGGTGTTTGCTGGTATTTTAGTCATTGTGAGTGCAGATTCAGCATGGCAAAAGTTTGCAATCATTTGTGCTGTGCTGTGGTGCTGTGTCATGGGTTTATCCCGTATGTATTTGGGCGCACACTTTCCAACCGATGTGCTGGGCGGCTTTAGTTTAGGGCTTGGCTGGCTATGTCTGCTCACATGGCTTTTTATTCGTTTTAATATTTTTCAACATCGCGCCAGCACCATTGCTGGCAATCATGAGGTGAAACTATGATGTTAGCAAAACAATGGGCGCGCGTAGCTTTATATTCCACGCTAGCGGCCAGTGTTGCTCTGGCTGGCTGTAATAAAAAAGAAGATGCTGCCGCTGCATCAGGTGCTGGTGCACAGCAAATGCCGCCACCTGAAGTGACAGTCATGGTGGTGCAAAAGCAAACGGTTGAACAAACCATGGATTTGGCAGGCCGCACTTCAGCCTATCAAATTTCTGAAGTTCGCCCCCAGGTCAGTGGGATTGTACAAAAGCGCTTGTTTGTAGAAGGCAGCTATGTCAAAGCGGGTCAACCGCTGTATCAAATTGATGCCAATACCTATCAGGCAACAGTAAACAATGCTAAAGCAGCGCTAAACCGTCAGCAAGCCAGCCTAAATGCATTACAAGTAAAGCAGCGCCGCTATAAGCAATTGGTAGGCATTAATGCAATTAGTAAGCAAGAATATGATGATGTTGCTGCTCAAGTGGCCTTGGCAGAAGCAGATGTTGCAGCAAGTCGTGCCACTCTTGAAAATGCCAACATCAGTTTGGGTTATGCTACTTTGCGCGCGCCTATTTCTGGTCAAACCAGCCGTTCCAATGTGACTGCTGGTGCTTTGGTCACTGCAGGACAGGCTGAGCCACTGGTTACCATTCAACAGCTTGATCCTGTCTATGTTGATATTAGCCAGTCTAGTGCCGATATGCTGCGTTTACGCCAACAAATACAGGCAGGTCAGTTATCGGGTGCGGATAACAGTGCACGCGTCAAATTAACGTTAGAAGACGGTAGTGTTTATCCTGTTGAAGGACGTTTGGCATTTTCTGGCGTCAGCGTTGATCCATCCAGTGGTGCAGTAACATTACGTGCCATTTTTGCCAATCCATCGCAGCTATTGCTACCAGGGATGTATGTGACTGCCAAAGTGGTACAAGGTGTTAATAATGCTGCTTTCTTAGTGCCTCAAGCTGCTGTAACCCGCACTCCACAAGGCGATGCGAACGCACTGGTTGTGAATGCACAAGGCATTGTTGAGTCACGCCCAATTACCACCAGCGGTACGCAAGGTAACCAGTGGATCGTCACAGGTGGTTTAAATGATGGCGATAAAGTGATTGTAGAAGGCATTGCCAAAGTAAAACCAGGCGCACCTGCAAAACCTGTGCTCGCCCAACCTGATGTAGCAGCACCGAATCAGCAGGCTCAGCCAAATGCAGCCGCAGGAACAGCAAAATCAACTGGCGCCACTTCTGCTGCCAAGGCCACTGATGGGGTATCTAGTGCACAACAGCCCTCAACGTCCGCCTCAGCACCCGCTTCAACACAATCATCAGCTCAACGTTAAGGAGCGATGACACATGTCACGTTTTTTTATTGATCGCCCTATTTTTGCATGGGTGCTTGCCATTGTGGTGATGCTGGCGGGTATTATATCCGTACTCAGAATGCCCATTGCGCAATATCCTACCATTGCACCACCGACAGTAACCATTAATACGGTATATCCTGGTGCCTCGGCCAAAACTGCTGAAGACTCCGTCACTCAGATTATTGAGCAGCAAATGAACGGGCTTGATGGCCTGCAATATATGTCATCACAAAGCTCGGGTGATGGTCGCTCTACCATTGCCTTAAGTTTTATTCAAGGTACTGATGCCGATATTGCCCAGGTACAGGTTCAAAACAAACTACAGGCTGCCACGGCCTTACTGCCTGAAGAAGTGCAACGCCAAGGGATTCGAGTCACCAAGTCAGGTGCCAGTTTCCTGCAAGTATTGGCGTTTATTTCAGAAGATGGCTCCTTAAGCAAAAGTGATATTACCGACTACGTCAATTCTAATATCTCTGAGCCGTTAAGCCGTGTTCAGGGCGTGGGTGAAGTTCAGGTATTTGGTGGTTCTTATGCCATGCGAATTTGGCTTGATCCCAGCAAACTAATGAGTTTCCAACTGACACCTGCTGATATTAATGCGGCAATTCGCGCGCAAAATACACAAGTGTCGGTAGGTCAGCTTGGTGGTGCGCCATCGATCAAAGGGCAGGAACTTAATGCCACGGTAACTGCGCAAAGTCGCTTGCAAACGCCAGAACAATTCCGCAATATTTTCCTAAAAAATATGCCTGATGGTGCACAAGTGCGCCTACAGGATGTGGCAAAGGTTGAGATGGGTAGTGATAACTACCAGTTTGATTCGCGCTTTAATGGTAAAAACGCAGGTGGTGTAGCCATTCGTTTGGCCACAGGTGCTAACGCGCTAGAAACTGCCGAAGCAATTGAAGCACGCATGAAAGAGCTGCGGACAAACTACCCTGCTGGCCTAAGTGATGTGGTGGCTTTTGATACCACGCCATTTATTAAGCTCTCTATTGAGAGTGTGGTTCATACACTCATTGAAGCCATTATTTTGGTATTTTTGGTGATGTTCCTGTTCTTGCAGAACTGGCGTGCCACCATTATTCCAACCATGGCGGTGCCTGTGGTAATTTTAGGGACATTTGCAGTTATTAATGCCCTTGGTTTTTCCATTAACACCTTAACCATGTTTGGTATGGTATTGGCCATCGGCTTGCTGGTGGATGACGCCATTGTGGTGGTGGAAAACGTCGAACGGGTGATGCAGGAAGAAAACCTGTCACCACTGGAAGCCACACGCAAATCAATGACGCAAATCTCGGGTGCACTGGTAGGTATTACCACCGTTTTAGCCGCGGTATTTATTCCAATGGCATTCTTTGGGGGTTCTACTGGGGTAATTTATCGTCAGTTCTCGGTCACTCTGGTCACCTCCATGGTGCTATCAGTACTGGTTGCATTGATCTTTACCCCTGCCCTGTGTGCGACATTGTTGCGTAAAAGCGATGTACAGCATCACGAGAAAAAAGGCTTTTTTGGCTGGTTTAACCATAAATTTGATCAAGCCAGTCATGGCTATCAAGGTATTGTTAAAAAGTTATTACGTCACACGATTCCAATTGGAATTGTTTATGCAGTCGTTATTGCGGTACTGGCATTACTGTTGGTCAAAATGCCCAAGGCGTTCTTGCCTGACGAAGATCAGGGCGTTATTTTCACGCTTGTTCAGTTACCTCCCAATGCAACACTGGATCGTACCAGCAAGGTGATTGAGCAGGTTACTGATTATTACCTTAATCATGAAAAAGACACCGTTCAGTCAATCTTTAGTGTGGGTGGGTTTAGTTTTACAGGTATTGGCCAGAATGCGGGTATGGCGTTTGTCAAACTCAAAGACTGGGAAGACCGTAAAGGAGATGACCAACAAGTTTCTGCTTTGGTACAGCGTTCCATGATGGCGTTAAGCCAAATTAAGGATGCCGCTTATGTGATGCCTATTGCGCCACCAGCAGTTATTGAGCTGGGTACAGCCAACGGTTTTAACCTGCAATTAAAAGATGCCAGTGGTATGGGGCATGACAAACTGGTAGAAGCCCGCAATATGTTACTGGGTATGGCTGCTCAAGCATCTGATAAAGTCGTGCGGGTACGGCCTAATGGTCAGGAAGATACACCGCAGTACCAAATTAATATTGATCAGGCGCAAGCAGGCGCGATGGGTGTCAGTATTGCTGAAATTAACAGCGTGATGACCACCGCGTGGGGCGGCAGTTATGTGAATGACTTTATTGATCGTGGTCGGGTGAAAAAAGTATATGTGCAAGGCGAAAGCAATGCGCGCATGCAACCTGATGATTTGAATAAATGGTATGTACGCAACAATCAGGGCGAGATGATTCCGTTTTCATCATTTGCCAGTGGGTACTGGACGTATGGTTCGCCACGTCTTGAACGTTATAATGGCACTTCCTCTGTCAATATTCAGGGTGAAGCTGCACCAGGGGTCAGTTCGGGCGATGCCATGGCAGCTATGGAAGAAATGATTGCCAAACTACCACCTGGTCTGGACTATGAGTGGACTGGTTTATCTTTGGAAGAAAGAAGCTCTGGTGCCCAGGCACCTATGCTGTATGCCTTGTCTATTCTTATTGTATTCCTCTGTTTAGCTGCACTTTATGAAAGCTGGTCAGTGCCATTTTCTGTCCTGCTAGTTGTACCACTAGGCGTCTTGGGTGCAGTGGTATTTACTACCCTACGCGGCCTGAGCAATGACATTTATTTTCAGGTGGCAATTTTGGCGGTGATTGGGTTGTCTGCCAAAAACGCCATTTTGATTGTTGAGTTTGCCAAGGAGCAGCAAGAAGCTGGGCGTGATTTAAAAGACGCTATTCTTGAAGCAGTTCGCTTGCGCTTGCGACCCATTATTATGACATCGCTGGCGTTTGGCTTTGGTGTTATTCCCCTGGCCATTAGTAACGGTGCTGGTGCAGGTAGCCAGCACGCGGTAGGTACTGGTGTGCTAGGTGGGGTAGTGACTGCCACGTTCTTAGGTATTTTCTTCGTACCAATATTCTACTTCTGGATACGCAGCCTGTTTAAAATCAAGCCAGTTATTCCAGAAGACCATCGAATTGAAGATCATCATATGAATGATCAGACTCAGGAGCCTTAAGTAATGCTGCGTTCAACATGGTCAACTTATCGTCGCGGCCTTAGCTTAGGTACGCTAGCCATTGCCCTTGCTGGCTGTCAAAACCTGCGTGGCCCTGAACCCAGTACTTCGGTGGTGATTCCACCGTCGTACCAGAATTTGCCTGATGCATATACGGGTGCTCAAGCACCCTCTATTGCAACCAAAGGATGGCAAGACTTTTTTAGTGATGCTCGCCTACAGCAAGTCATTGCATTGGGCTTGCTCAATAACCGTGACTTGCGTACTACAGCACTCAATATTGAGCGTGCGCGTCAGCAATATCGCATTAGCGAAAATGGCCTGATCCCAACGGTAAATGCCTCTACAGGGGTTACCCGTCAGCAAACGCTGCAAACCAATGATCCCTACACCACCTATTCGGTAGGTGTGGGTGTTACCGCCTATGAACTGGATTTCTTTGGCCGCATCCGTAATTTAAGAGATGCAGCCTTGGATAGTTTTCTGGCGACTCGTAGCGCGCGTGATGCCACGCAAATTAGTTTAATTGGTCAAATTGCGCAAACGTGGACAGCCATTTCTTATGATATGGCTAAGCTACGCCTAGCTGAACAAACCCTAAAAGCGCAAGAAGAAGCCTATCGCTTAAATCAAAAACGCTTTGAAGTGGGTATTGATAGCGAAGTGACGGTTCGTCAGGCACAAATTACCGTAGAAACTGCACGCGGTGATGTGGCTGCTTATAAAACGCAGATTGCCCAGGATCGTAACTTGCTAGAATTACTGGTTGGCCAGCCTGTATCCGCAGACTTACTGCCAACCACACAAATTCAGCAGATTACCAACAGCACGGTATTAGGTGCTGGCTTGCCCAGTGACTTGCTACAAAATCGTCCTGATATTACCAGTGCCGAATATCAGCTCCGTGCTGCTGGCGGCAACCTGGGTGCAGCACGTGCGCGGCTGTACCCAAGCATTAGCTTAACGGGAACGGCAGGTTTGGCCAGTACTGATTTATCCGACCTATTTAAAAGTGGGGCGTTTATTTGGAGTATCGGGCCACAACTTGATTTACCAATTTTTGATTCTGGCACCCGTCAGGCCAATGTGGCCATTGCAGAAGTGGATCAAGAGCTTGCGCTTAACAATTATGAACGTTCTGTTCAGGTTGCCTTTAGAGAAGTTAGTGATGTACTGGCCACACGTGCCACCATTAATGATCGCTTAAGTGCCCAAAATCGTTTAGTGGGTGCTACAGCAACCAACTACCGTTTGTCTGAAGCGCGCTTCCGTGCAGGTATTGATAACTTTTTGACCGTACTGGATGCACAGCGTAGTCAATATGCGGCACAACAGGCGTTATTATCCTTGGAGCAAGCCAATTTAAGCAGTCAAATTGACTTGTATAAAGTGCTAGGCGGTGGACTACAAACTACCACACCACCTGCCCCAACAGTGAGTGCTAATCCCTAAACTTGAGTATACATATTCAAGTTTAAAATTAGCCTGTTAAAACAATAAAGCCTCTTTGCAATCCAAAGAGGCTTTATTGTTAGTGACAATAATGTTTATCGATACACCACGTTATGGCACCTGTAACTGCTTTGGTTGCAGCGGGGCAATATCCTGACGGGTGGCCACAAACTCAGGCCGTGCTTGCAAACCAGCCAATGGCGTACCAAGCTGATTATCCATACTGTTATAAACAAAGAATACATTGCTGCGCGAGTATGGGGTAATGTTGCTATTAGAACCATGCATTAAGTTGCAATCAAAAAACACCACACTACCCGCTTTGCCCGTACAGGAATGAATACCACCCTGATCAGCCAAATAGCGTAAGAGCAAGGCATCAGGTACACCATATTCCTGTTTTTTAAGTGACTTTTGATAATGGTTATCTGGAGTTTCACCCTGACAAGAAATATAGTGCTGATGTGAACCTGGAATAACCAATAAAGGCCCATTGTTTGCATCATTATCAGTCAATAACACCGAACAACTCAAAGCACGCATGGTTGGCATGCCGTCTTCACTGTGCCATGTTTCAAAATCTGAATGCCAAAAAAATTCTTTACCATGCAAGCCTGGCTTATAGTTAATGCGCGACTGATGAATATACACTTCGCTACCCAATAGCTCACGTGCCACATTGAGTACACGCGCATCACTCATCAGGTTAGCAAATATATCGTTTAGCCGATGTACATTAAAAATAGAACGCACCTGCTGACTTTCACGTTCGGTAAATGCTTCAGGACGTTGCTGTTTGGCAAAATCTTCCCGCATGCCTTGCATTTCTTGCAATAAAAAATCAACTTCAGCCTGATTAAACAACTGTTCAATCTGTAAAAAGCCGTTGCTTTGATAGGCGTTTTTTTGATCAACACTTAATTGCTGTACTGGCGGGTTATCATAAACCACAGGATCCGCACGCGACACAATGGCCGCGCTGCTGCTAGTACGGGTAAGATACGGATTATTCAACTGCATAATCTGTGCCTCCTTTAAGAATCTGCCGTTGCTTGTTGTGCGGCCTGCATTTGTTCTGGGGTGGCATAGACGCCGTCTTTATCGTGGACTTCACTACCTACCAATGCTGGATTAAACGTACAAATGAGCTTTAAATCTGATGTGGTTGCACGCAGATAATGATTGTCATGTTTATTGAGCGCATACAACGTGCCAGGTTCAATTTTAAAAATCTCACCTGTATCAATTAATTCAACCTCACCTTCTCCACCCACACAATACACTGCTTCCAGATGGTTTTTGTACCAGATATGGGTTTGTGTGCCTGCAAAAATAGTGGTTTCGTGCATTGAAAAACCCATGCCATCTTCTGCCAGCAACAAGCGACGGCTTGCCCATGTTTCAGTTTGAACATCACGCTCAGTATTTAAAATATCTTGTAGTCGACGAACGATCATGCACTTAACTCCTGTGTTGCGGCTTTGGCAGATTTAACTTTAAAATTAGTTGCTGGCTTTTGCTCATGCTGCTGAACCACAAACTCAATAGCTTTAGACAACAGGTTTAAGCCTTTTTCCAGTTGCTCAGTTTCAATAGTTAATGGTGGCAACAACTTAACCACTTCGCTTAAACTGCCTGAAGTTTCAATAATCAGGCCCAGCTCAAACGCTTTACTGGTGACTTCATCTGCCCATTTTGGATTGCTAAATACAATCCCCTGCATCAGCCCACGACCACGATGCGTCAGCTTTGCCTGTGGGAACTGCGTCACCATTTTGGATAAATGACGTTTCACCAGCTCGCCTTTTTGCAAAATTTCCTGCTGGAAAGTATCATCCGCCCAGAAATGACGAATTGCTTGTGTGGCAGTGACAAAAGCCAGATTATTGCCACGGAAAGTGCCGTTATGCTGGCCAGGTTTCCATGCATCAAGCGCTGGCTTCATCAACACCAAGGACATTGGCAGACCATAACCAGAAAGCGATTTGGACAAGGTCACAATATCGGGCTGAATGCCTGCACGCTCAAAGCTAAAGAAGCTGCCCGTACGGCCACAACCTGCCTGAATATCATCAACAATTAATAAAATGTCATGCTGCGTGCATAAGGTTGCCAGGCGTTTTAACCAGCTGATACTGGCAGTATTTAAACCACCCTCGCCTTGCACACACTCCACAATCATGGCCGCAGGCAAATCAATGCCACTACTGCGGTCAGTCAGCAATTTGTCCAGCATGGCAATGGTATCGACATCATCACCAAAATAACCTGCATAGGCTGCATGATGTACATCGGATAAATTCACCCCTGCGGCTTCACGGAATTTTTGGTTGCCTGTAAGTGCCAGTGAACCAAGGCTCACGCCATGAAAGCCATTGGTAAAGGCAATCACGTTATTGCGCCCAGTGATATTACGTGCCAGCTTAATGGCTGCTTCTACCGCATTGGTGCCTGTTGGGCCAGTAAATTGCAATTTATAATCCAGTTGCCGTGGCTTTAAAATGTATTGTTCAAAGGTTTGTAAAAACTCTTTTTTTGCAACTGTGGCCATATCCAGACCATGCACCACGCCATCATGCATTAAATAATCTACTAAGGCGCGCTTGAGTACAGGATGGTTATGACCATAGTTAAGTGAGCCTGCACCTGCCAGAAAATCAATATAGTCCTGGCCGCTTTCATTGGTTAACAGGGCATTTTTGGCTGATAAAAATACGGTAGGAAAAGAACGCACATAACCACGAACTTCTGATTCTAAGCGATTAAAAATATTCATTATAAGAACAGCTCCCTAAAAATAAAATTTGCAGCAATCTTCAAAAAATTAACAATCAAATTGGCTAACGAAATGCCTATTCAACATAATCAGGCATTCAACCAGTCAGGTGTTCAGCAAGTCAGATGCAAAATAAAAAAATTAGACTGACCACGCACCTAAACGATATAAATGCTCTGCTTCATGCTGCTCGGTTTGACCCTGTAGCCCATCAGCCTGCCTTACGGGTTGCAAGTCTAGACTTGAAAATAAAGGGGTATGCGTGATGGCCACCTGATGACACTTGGCAAAGCGGCTAAACAAACGCTGTGATGCGCTATTGCCTGGTGAAATGGTGGTTTCAAGATGGCTTAAATGGTTGGGTAACATGCAATGCTGATAGATATGATCCAGTAATTTGGAACCCAGCCCTGTGCCTTGCTGCTCAGGTGCCACGGCCACTTGCCATAAAAAATAGGTGTCGGGCTGACGCGGTGGTATATAGCCTGTTACGGCCGCACAAATGCGTTGATCCTGAATAGCCACAAAGCAGGTGGCGGAATGATGCGTGGCCAGTAAGGCGTATGCATACAAAGAATTGACGTCCAGTGGTGGACAGCGAACAATTAAATCATGTAACCATCGGGCATCTGTCTGGTATAAATGCCGAATATGCCAGTGATTGCAATGTTCATCAGGACTGGCATACAAAGTTGCTGATGAATCAATAGCAGGTGTTTCCACGTTATCCTCTTTTTTAAACCCATAGATCGGCGCAATGCCAACTATGGTCAATGGATAGACAGTGGAACCAAGAAATTAATACAGGGCATGAATCTGACTATGCCCAAGGGTAGATAATCCATTTAAACGCGTGTGAACACGTCAGCACGTACTTAATAATGATGACCAACCAGATGAGTACTTAGCCTGTGAACTTTTAGGTTCAATGCACTTGCCAGGTACTCCAATGCAATCACTAATGATATCACCATCAACGCTATCTGCTGTTAAACAACAAACGTTTTAATGCAAGTGAAAACTCTTATATTTCAAGCCGCATTACTTCATCAGCCAAACGTGCTTACCCTTTCATCCTGATCCCGTAATGGAGGCAAAGTATAGGTAGGCATGTTTTGCAAATCAAATCATGACCGCTAAAACCATGCGTATTGCCAGCATCAGATAGAAAAATCAATTTTTAAAGTTAAGCGAAATTAGTAAGTTACTGACTAATGTATTTTTCATGTAAAAATTACCAAAATATACAAGATATTAAGTAGATTTACTGCTTTAAGCAGTTTAATAAATACACAAAAAATACCTGAATCTCATTTAATTTTGCCGCAACTAATTTGTTTTTTTGTCGTGTTTTGTCAATTTTTAAGACGTCTATGGTCAAGCTAATTTCACTTTATAAAGGCATAATTCCTGGCTGAACTACCCATTACGCTAGCAATAGTTTAAGTTAGTGCAATAAGACAATATTTTATAAGGAGTAAATTTAATGCGTCGTTGGAATGGCTGGGGTGATGAAAACAATAACTTTCCCTTACGCGAAAATGGGCTTAAATATATTGCCTCAAAAATTGGTAAAGGTCTGATATTGCCCGATGCCACCCTTGCAGACGTATTGGCAAAAGTGCCGCCTACTCGTATGCCAAACCACGCTTTAATTCGCACAGATGCCGAAATTCGCGTACGCCATGCACGGGGTCAAAGCTTACCCGACTGGTACGCCATGCGCTCTGGTAAATTTGATATTTTCCCCGATGGGGTGGCACAACCTGAAAACAGCCAACAGGTACAAGAGTTATTACAGTGGGCAGTGCAAAACAATATTCAGGTGATTCCCTACGGCGGCGGTACTTCGGTTGCAGGTCACATTACCCCGCAAGCCTCAAGTCAGCCTGTTTTAACGCTCTCCTTAGCGCGCATGAATAAACTCATTAGTCTTGATAAAACCAGTCAGATTGCACGTTTTGGTGCGGGTACACCAGGCCCAGAGCTTGAACGGCAACTGGCAGAACAAGGATTTGTACTCGGCCACTTTCCACAATCTTTTGAACTGTCTACTGTCGGTGGCTGGGTGGCAAGTCGCTCTTCTGGCCAGCAATCCATTCGCTATGGCCGTATTGAACAAATGTTTGCTGGTGGTCGCATTGAAACGCCACGTGGCACCTTAAATATTCCTACCATTCCTGCCTCATCTGCTGGGCCAGACATGCGGGAAATATTTATGGGCACCGAAGGGCGTGCTGGCATTATTACTGAAGTTGATGTGCGCGTGCAGCGTCTGCCTGAGCATGAATCCTTTCATGTCGCCTTTTTACCAGATTGGGAATCAGCATTAACTTTGGTGCGTGAACTGGTACAAAATAAAGTGCCATTGTCGCTATTACGGCTGTCCAATCCTGAAGAAACACGCACCCATTTATTGCTTGCAGCAGATGGCATGGCGGTTAAGGTACTCAATCGCTATGCCGCCCTGCGTGGTAGTCCAGATGGTAAATGTATGCTGACGTTTGGCACCACAGGAACCAAATCCCAGACCAGGTTTGTATTGCAGGAAACCAAGCGTTATATCAAGCAGGCTGGCGGCATGTATGCTGGCACTTATATGGGTAAAAAATGGGAACATTCGCGTTTCCGTTCACCGTATTTGCGTCATGGCTTCTGGGAGCATGGCTACTCCATTGATACGCTGGAAACCTGTGTTAACTGGAGCAACGTAACGGCTACCATGCAGGCGGTTGAACAAGCCATTGCTGATAATGCAGGGACAGGTGAAAAAGTGCATGTATTTAGCCACTTGTCACATATTTATGGGCAAGGCTCCAGTATTTATACCACTTATTTCTTCCGTAATTCAGCTAGTTATGAACAAAACATGCAACGCTGGAAAGCCATGAAAACAGCCGCCAGTGACACCATTATCAACATGGGTGGCACCATTAGCCACCAGCATGGTGTTGGCCGTGACCATAAGCCGTGGTTACCACTGGAAAAAGGCGAACTAGCCATGCAAACACTAGGCCAAGTGGTGAATTTCCTTGACCAACAGCAGGTGTTAAATCAGGGCTGTCTGGCAGATTTTGAACAACTTCAAAACTCATCACCCATAACTAACAGCTAAGGATAAAAACATGCTTGGTCAGCGTCATGCGTTACAGGATTTGGCAAATTCAGAGTGGGATGTGGTGGTCATTGGTGGGGGTATTACTGGTGCAGGTATTATGCTCGAAGCTGCGCGCCGTGGCTTGAAAGTATTATTGCTGGAGCAGCAGGATTTTTCCTGGGGTACGTCTAGCCGCTCTTCAAAAATGGTGCATGGCGGTTTGCGTTATATTGCACAGGGCGATATTAAACTTACCCATCATGCCTTGCAGGAACGCGAGCGCCTACTGACTGAATTGCCAGATTTGGTGGTGCGTATGTCGTATATTTTCCCCATCCGTCAGGGCAAATTTCCTGGCCGTATTGCCATGCAAGTGGTATTGATGGCTTATGACAAGCTGGCGGGAATTAAAGACCATGAATGGCTCAATCTGGACAAGGTAACCAGACTTTATCCAGCCTTAAATACCACTGGCTTAAAAGGTGCCATGCGTTACACCGACGCGCTCACTGATGACAGCCGTCTGGTCATTCGTGTATTGCAGGAAGGATGTCTGGAAGGTGGCACTGCACGTAACTATAGCGAAGTGACTTCCATTACGCATCGGGGCAGTACCAGCACCCTGAAAGTACTGGATCGGGTTAGCCAGCAAACTGTGCAGATTCAGGCCAAACATGTCTTTAATGCCACTGGCCTGTGGGCAGATCGTTTGTCTGGCACCGCACCAAAAGTACGCCCACAACGGGGCAGCCATTTGTTTATAACCCACCAGCGTCTGCCAGTGAACGACTGCCTGACCATCATGCATCCCGATGATAACCGCCCTGTGTTTGTTTTCCCATGGAAAGGCCAAACCTGTATTGGCACCACCGATTTAGACCACCAGTTTGATACTGGCAATGAAGCATTTTGTACGCCTGAAGAAGTCAATTATTTACTAAAAGTGGCTAATAGCGAAATTGCAAATTTAAACCTGCAAGCAAAAGATATTATTTCTACCATGGCTGGCGTACGCCCGATTATTGCATCTGGCAGTGGCCGCGATCCGTCCAAGGAACGCCGCGATCATTTGGTCTGGCAGGCCAATGGCGTGATTTCCGTATCTGGTGGCAAATTAACGACCTTTAGGCAAATTGCACTGGATGCGCTAAATGCCGCTGGCCTAATTGATGACAAGGAACACCAAAAAGCCATTGCTGGCAAAAATAGCCGCTGCTTCAACCACACGGTTAACCATCCGCCAGCCTTAAATCACCCCTTAAAACCAGTAGCCGAAGGGGTTACTTTACAAGAACAGGTTAAATGGATTTTGCAGCATGAAATGGTTGAACATTTAGACGACCTGATGCTCAGACGGTTGCGCGCAGGCAATATGGAAATGAATGGTGGTCAACATCTGCTCCCACTGATTAAGCCATTATGCCAGCAACTCCTGCACTGGGACGAGGAACGCTGGCAGACTGAACAGCAATGTTACCAGCACATTTTGCAGCAGTACTATCATGCTGGCATATAGCATGAGGCGGATCACTGCATCCGCACTGGTCTGTCACGTTTAAAAGGAATTAATGATTCATCATGTCAAATCAGGATTTATTACTTGCTATTGATCAGGGCACGCAAAGTGTCCGTGCCATGCTATTTGATTTGCAAGGTCAACTGGTTGCCAAGTCACAGCAGCATATTGAGCCTTATTTTTCAGCACAACCAAATTGGGCAGAACAGGACTGTGATTATTTTTGGCAGCATTTATCCTTGGCTTGCCAGCAATTGTGGCAGCAATATCCTGAGTTAAAAACACGCGTGGTGGCTGCTGCCCTCACCTGCCAGCGTGCCAGCATGGTATGTCTGGATAAAGACATGCAGCCCATACGTCCTGCAACCATTTGGCTCGATTCACGCCGTACCGACCAATATCCTACGCTACCCTTATGGTTGCAAGCAGGCATTAAGGTAGCAGGTCAGCAGCAAATTATGTATCAACTGCAATCTAAAGCCGAATGTAACTGGCTGGCAGCAGATTATCCTGAGGATTGGAAAAAAACCCGTTATTTTGTGCAACTGTCTGCCTATTTAACTCTAAAGCTAACAGGTAATTTGGCTGATGTAACGTCATCGCAAGTGGGCTATTTGCCCTATGACTTTAAGCATCAGCAATGGGCAGCCAAACACGATATTAAGTGGCGCGCTTTAACAGTAAAACGCAAGCAATTGTGCAAATTAGTACAGCCATCAGAGCAATTAGGCAGCATTAGTGCGGCGGCTGCAAAAGCCACAGGGATACCACAAGGTTTGCCCTTATTTGCTGCTGGTGCTGATAAAGCGTGTGAAGTATTGGCAGCAGGTGCCATTAGCCCTGAGATTGGCTGCATTAGTTATGGCACCACGGCCACCATTAATACCTGTAATGACAAGTATATTGAACCAATGCCTTTTGTGCCTGCCTATAACGCGGCGATTCCCAGGCACTATACCTCTGAAATTATTGTGCAGCGTGGCTACTGGATGGTGAACTGGTTTAAGCGCGAGTTTGCCCAGCAAGAAACCATGCAGGCCAAAGCTCAGGGTATTAGCGCAGAAACATTGTTTGAACAATTGCTATTACAATCCCCTGCTGGCGCACAAGGGCTGGTACTGCAACCTTTTTGGAATCCAGGTGTGAAGTTTCCAGGCCCTGAAGCCAAGGGCGCGATTATTGGATTTGGCGATGTACACACCCGCGCGCATTTGTACCGCGCTATTATTGAAGGAATTGCCTACGCCTTAAGACAAGGTAAAGATCAACTTGAAAAACGCAATAAAGTAGCAATTACTAAATTAAAAGTGGCAGGCGGTGGCTCGCAAAGCGATCTCATTATGCAAATTACAGCCAATATTTTTGGCCTGCCTGCCGAACGGCCACATACCTTTGAAGCATCAGGATTAGGTGCGGCCATTAATGCCGCAGTAGGTGCAAAATATTATACCAGCCACCAGGAAGCGGTGAAGCACATGAGCCATGCTGGTAAGATATTTATGCCCCAGCCTGAGCATACGCAAATGTATGATGAGATGTATCAACAGGTCTATACGCAAATGTATGACCGTTTATCGCCACTGTATCGCGCTATTCGCAAAATTACGGGCTACCCTAAATATTAAGTTTAAACCCCTAGCTGGGTGAGTCAGGTTTAACCGCAGGCCGATAGACACCCTGATTTGCCATATACCATGTTTCAAAATTAGCGGCGCTAACTGGCTTGCTAATTAAATAACCCTGGGCTTTGTCACAACCCAGGCGTTTTAAGAAATCATAAACTTCCTGAGTTTCTACGCCTTCAGCAATAGCCGCGATGCCCAGATTATGTGCCAGCATAATTGCAGCTTCTAAAATATAATTAGCACCTTGGTCAATAAACAAGCGACGCACAAATGACTGGTCAATTTTTAGCACACCAATAGGCAACTGATGTAAGTATTGCAAGGATGAATAACCCGTACCAAAGTCATCAATTGAAATAAGAATCCCCAAAGCCTTTAAACGATTTAATTCCTCAATCGCGCGCTGAACATCTACCATCAGCGAGCCTTCGGTAATTTCAAGCTCCAGCAGCTCACCACGCAAATTATGGTGTTTAAGCAAGTGGGAAATAAAATCAGTAAAGCCCAGTTGCAACAAATTACGCGTTGAGATATTAACTGAAATGCAGACATCAATCCCTGATTTTTGCCAGATCGCCAACTGCCCAATGGCTTGTTCCAGCACAAATTCAGTCACCACATCAATTAAGGTACTTTGTTCTGCACGGGGAATAAACTTGCCTGGCGGAATATTGCCATGATTGGGATGATTCCAGCGTAACAATGCTTCTGCGCCATAAATATGTCCCGTGGCAATATTCACTTTCGGCTGATAATGCAAACACAGCTCACCAATTTTAAGTGCCTGCTTTAGCTCGCCCAGCAGCTGAATATTTTCTTCAGTGGCACTGGTGATTTTTGCATCATAAGCCACAATATCCCTTGAGGTTTGCTTGGCCACCGTTAGTGCCGATTCTGCCATGCGTATGCTATTTTCTGGCAACTCCTGCTCACTAATAATATGATAACCAATGCGAGTATCAACATGGATTTTAATCTTGTTGTAGCTTACTGGTTCACGGGCATCTTCTAGCAACGCGGCCAATATACTTTCAAGCCTTACCGCTTCCACCCTAAATAATAATGACAGTTGTGCAGGGCCTGTTTGATAGACTTTTGCTTCACTGCATACTTCAGAAAAACGCTGCGCTAGCTGGATCACGGTTTGCTCAACCATCTCTGAGCCAAAAGCCGATTTCAGTTCAGTTTCATTCTCACAGCAAATCACCACCAGCAGAAACTGATTATCCGTGCTCGGCAACTGCTCGGCTTTTTCCAGGTTTTTCAGTAAAGCGCAACGATTTGGCAGCTGGGTTGAGTTGTCATGTTGCAAAAGCCATCTAAGCTTTCTTTGATAAGCACGCGTACTATCACTGGCTAAGCCAGCCAAAAAACCAATTAAAGTAAAAGCCCCAATACGAAATAACCAGTTTTCAGCATGCTGTAGTTCGCCTGTGACCATATCCACGGGCATGAATGGGCCAAATACCAAACCACTCACCAAACCCACTAAAATACCGCCACGGCATCCAAAGACAAAGCCAGCCAGCAAAATGGGGACATACATGGCATGCGAGTAGCCAAACTTTAAGCCGCCAGTCCGTATCACCAAAAGTGTAATTAAAATCATTAATAGTGTAATAAGCGGATATGCCAGCATTCGTACTGGACGCTGATATTGGTCAATCCATTCAAACCGCTGTTCTACGTTCATACTTTCCACCCTGGATCATACTTATAAGCACCCGTTTTTCTGGATGTTCTGGTCATTTTAAGGCTGGCATTGCTTTGAATACTGGTGATTGAGTTGCCATGCGCAAATGAAACAAATAATCCTTAAATGTTTATCTGCTTTTTAAACCATTAGCCAATGAATGCACTTCATATGCTTTTATCATCAATTCACGGTTTTATCAGTACTTTTTAGTGAACAAATAACAAACTGCTAACCATACTAACCAATTGATTTGGCATTTCTTGTCATTGTTCCAGATTTACAACACACTACACTCCTAGCATATTGTAATAACTCAATCCACTGACATAAAGGATATGGTAATGAGCGAAGCTTATATTTTTGACGCCATTCGCACACCACGCGGTAAAGGAAAAAAAGACGGCAGCCTGCATGAGGTAAAGCCAATTACTTTACTGACCACACTGCTTCATGCGTTAGAAGAACGCAACAATTTAGACACCAGTAAAGTCGAAGACGTGGTATTGGGTTGTGTAACGCCTGTTGCTGATCAGGGTGGTGATATTGCAAAAACCGCGGTGATTGCTGCGGGCTGGTCTGATAACGTATCTGGTGTGCAAATTAACCGCTTTTGTGCCTCTGGTTTAGAAGCCGTTAACCTTTGCGCCATGAAAATTCGCTCTGGTTGGGAAGACCTTGTGGTTGCAGGTGGCGTAGAATCCATGTCACGTATGGCCATGGGTTCTGATGGTGGCCCATGGGCACTAGACCCACAAACCAACTTAAAAGCAGGGTTTGTTCCTCAAGGCGTTGGGGCTGACTTAATTGCAACCCTTGATGGTTATACACGTAGCGACGTAGATGAATTTGCTGCCAACTCACAAGCCAAAGCAGCACAAGCCCAAAAAGAAGGTCGTTTTGATAAATCAATTATTCCTGTAAAAGATGGTGCAGGCGTGACTATTTTGGATCACGATGAATTTATCCGCGAAGGCACCACAGCAGAGAGTCTGCAAAAATTAAACCCTAGCTTTGAAATGATGGGCAATATGGGTTTTGATGCTGTTGCATTACAAAAATATCCGGAAGCGCAAAAAATTAATCACGTGCATCATGCTGGTAACTCATCAGGTATTGTGGACGGTGCTGCACTGGTTTTAATTGGTTCTGAAAAAGCAGGCCAAGCCTATAACTTAAAACCACGCGCCAAAATTATTGCCACTGCACTGGTCAGTACTGACCCAACCATCATGCTGACTGGTCCTGCACCTGCTGCACGCAAGGCATTGGAAAAAGCGGGACTTAGCATTGATGATATTGATTTATTTGAAGTGAATGAAGCCTTTGCTGCTGTGGTAATGCGCTTTATGAAAGAACTCAATGTTCCTGCGGAAAAAGTAAACGTAAACGGCGGTGCTATTGCGATGGGTCATCCACTAGGCGCAACAGGTGCCATGATTTTAGGTACCTTGCTAGATGAGCTTGAGCGTCAGGATAAAAAACGCGGCTTGGCCACATTGTGTGTGGGTGGCGGGATGGGGATTGCCACCATTATTGAGCGTGTGTGAAAACTAGCTGCCTTATTCAACATCATACGTTTTAAAAGAGTTTTAGGAAGATAAGCCATGAGCGCAATTAAGTATCAAAAAGATCAGGACAACATTGTCACCTTAACGCTGGATTCTAGCGGTCAGTCTGCCAACACCATGAATGGCGAATTTCGTGACAGCTTAAAAGAAGTAGCAACCCAGTTAAAAGCTGAAACCCAAACATCAGAAGGGCTGGCTGGCGTGATCATTACTTCTGCCAAAAAGACCTTTTTTGCTGGCGGTGATTTAAACGAAATTATTCAGGTACAACCTGAACATGCCACAGCGTTCTTTGCCCAAATTGAAGAACTCAAAAAACACATGCGTACTATTGAAACTTTAGGTAAGCCAGTGGTTGCTGCCCTAAATGGTACGGCACTGGGCGGTGGCTGGGAAATTGCCTTAGCCACGCATCATCGTATTGCCTTAAATGATCCAAAAACCAAATTTGGTTTGCCAGAAGTGACCTTGGGTTTATTACCTGGTGGTGGCGGTATCGTGCGCATGGTACGTTTGCTTGGCCTACAAAACTCATTGCCGTTTTTGATGGAAGGCAAACAGTTTAATGTGAAAAAAGCGTTAAGCCTTGGTCTGGTGCATGACACTGCCGAGACAGTTGAAGAAATGCTGGACAAAGCACGCGCCTGGATTAAAGCCAATCCAAAAGCCCAACAGCCGTTTGATGTCAAAGGCTACAAGATTCCTGGTGGTGACCCGCGCACACCAGCAGTGGCTCAAGTACTGGCCATCGCCCCTGCCATGCTGCGTGACAAAACCAAAGGCTGCTACCCAGCACCAGAATTAATCATGGCCGCTGCGGTAGAAGGCGCTCAGGTTGATGTGGATACCGCACTACGTATTGAGTCACGTTACTTCACGCAAGTCACTACTGGTCAAGTATCCAAAAACATGATTGGTACTTTCTGGTTTGGCTTAAATTCGATTAAAGCGGGTGCTAGCCGTCCACAAGGCATTGCGCCATGGCAAGCCAAGAAAGTAGCTGTACTGGGTGCAGGCATGATGGGTAGTGGCATTGCTTATGCGTGCGCTGTTAAAGGCATTGAAGTCGTGCTAAAAGATGTGTCGCAAGAAGCTGCCGACAAAGGCAAAAACTATAGCGAAAAACTTCTGGATAAACGTATTTCACGTGGCCGTATGACCACTGAGAAAAAAGACCAGATTTTGAGCTTAATTACAGCCTCTGCGGACTACAATGATTTAACAGGTTGCGACCTGATTATTGAAGCAGTATTTGAGAACCAGGAGCTCAAGGCCAAGGTCACTCAAGAAGCTGAGAAATACCTCATTGAAGGCGGTATTTTTGCGTCGAACACCTCTACCCTGCCAATCTCTGACCTTGCTAAAGCCAGCCGTGATGAGTCTAAATTCATTGGCCTGCACTTCTTTAGTCCAGTTGATAAAATGCCATTGGTTGAAATCATTAAAGGCAAAGGCACCAGTAGCGAGACCTTAGCGCGTGCTTATGACTTCGTCCAGCAAATTGCTAAAACGCCAATTGTGGTGAATGATAGCCGTGGCTTCTTCACTAGCCGTGTATTTGGCACCTTCATTCAAGAAGGCATGCGCATGGTAACCGAAGGCATTCATCCTGCACGTGTTGAAATGGCAGCGCTGAAAGCGGGTATGCCTGTAGGCCCATTGGCAATTCAGGATGAAGTAAGTCTGGGTTTAACTGAACACGTGGCTAGCGAAACCCGTAAAGCCCTACGCGCTGAAGGGAAAGATTTGCCATTAACGCCAGTAGACGATTTAATTCAATGGATGATCCACGATCAAAACCGTAAAGGCAAAGCAGCAGGCGCAGGTTTTTATGACTACCCAGCGGGCGGCAAAAAACAGCTGTGGAGTGGCTTGTCCAAGTGGCAAAAAGAAACCGACGTGTCTGAGCAGGAAATGATTGACCGTATCTTGTTTGTACAGGCGCTTGATACCGTGCGCTGCATGCAAGAAGGTGTCTTGGAGTCTGTGGTTGATGCCAACATTGGTTCTATTTTTGGGATAGGCTTTGCGCCATGGAGCGGTGGTGCCATTCAGTACCTCAACCAATATGGTTTAGACAATGCCGTAAAACGTGCCCAGGAACTTGAAGCCAAATATGGTGAGCGTTTTGCTGTGCCACAACTGCTGAAAGATCAAGCTGCCAAAGGTCAAGATTTTGCTTAATGGTTTGATCCCACGGCTGTAAACATATCAGCGCATAAAGTGGGTATGTTAAAGCTAAAAACCGCAATTGCCATGTGCCATTGCGGTTTTTTAATGCGCCCAATTTATACGGTTGGCCAACGTTCATGCTTTAAACATTGATGTAAAATGCATGTTATCAATATTAATAATAACCGACATTTTCATATCTGAATATCCAAAGGATGCAATGCACTATACAATGCAACGCCTGTTTCTAGCACTCATTCATGTTAGTGGTTAAGTGAGTGGTATTAATTGCCCTGTTGATCACACATCGCCTTAGTTGTTGCTACTTTATAAGCAGCTTTTTAACTATCCATCTTCTAACTAAAATCGCTTACGAGTTACTCACGCTATGCCAGCTTGCATCGTTATTTCCTCTGGTTTATTGATTAAACTGAGGAGAACCACATGCTAAATTGGCGCAAATATTCTAAAAAGCTATCTTTTGGTCAATTTATTTTACTTAATCTGGCCTTAGGCATTGGGCATTTTATTGCGGTACTTAGTGCAGGTGCATTTTTGCCGATGCTGCCTTATGTCGCAGATAGCATTGGCCATAGTCTTGCCTTTACCGTTTGGGGGCAAAGCAACTATTTAGCGGCGATGGGCTTGGCATTTTTGCTGGCACGCCCGCTGATGAAACGCTTTGGTGCCCGTAATACCGCCATCACTGCTTATTTGCTCTTTGCCTTATCGTGTTGCGATGTGCTGCTGTCTGCACCCAATTACTCAGCATTTGTTGTGGCTAGAACCCTGCAAGGCTTTGCCGCGGGTTTAAGTATTAGCCCATCCTTATTTTTATTACTAGAGCACTATAAGCCCCTAAAGCAAAAATTTGCCATTGCCCTATGGAGTCTGGCAGCGTTTACCCCATTTTCTGTGGGGCCTGCACTGGGTGGTTATTTTGCCCATGTGGTGGGTGACTGGCGGCTGCTTTTTGTGGTTTTTTTGGTATTGTCCTTACTCATTGCGGTGGTTATTGGCGCACTCACAGACTCATCCCTGAATTATCGGGATAAACATTACCCTATTTATCAAAACCTGCTCATTTTTATTTGTTTAAGTACTGCGGTTTTGGCACTACAGGGCTTTTTTAACTTAGGGATTGTCAGTTTATTTGATAGTCATCATCTTATCTCCTGTTTACTGGCTGCTATTTTTCTTATTGGCTTTGGCTTATTCTGGTTTAGCAATCAATCCAAAGCACAGCCACTGTTACGCCTTTCATTATTTAAATGTAAAAATTATAGCTACGGTCTTATTTTAACCTGCCTTGCCTTTATGTGCGTGCAAGGT
The DNA here is from genome assembly GCA_023393635.1 of Pseudomonadota bacterium. Lineage (GTDB taxonomy): Bacteria > Pseudomonadota > Gammaproteobacteria > Pseudomonadales > Moraxellaceae > Alkanindiges. The sequence goes on along the minus strand of JAEWKT010000031.1, from coordinate 32,417 downwards.
GCCATGGTGCAATATATTATTCGCATGCAAACTGTTGAAGGCTTTAGCGCATGGCAAGTGGGCTGGTTATTTTTACCCGTTTTTGTGCTGTCTAAACCTTTAAGTATTTATACGCAACATTTGATTCACCGCGGTGATGACCCGCGATTGTTAGCCTGCTTATCCTTTATTGGCTTTGCGCTTAGTTTTTGGTGGATTGGTAATTACACGCTGCCGACCAGTTGGGAACATCTATTGTGGCCACAGTTTTTAGCTGGCGCAGCACTGGGCATTTTCTTTATTTCCATGAACAGCGTGACCTTAAGCAGCATTCCCGATCAGGATCAACTCCATGCAGTAGACATGCTCAATGCATTTCGTACGATTAGTGCTGGACTGGCTATCGCCTTTACCGATATTTTCTGGGATATTAACACGCTGCATGTGCAAACCGAACTACTGGCCACACAGGCTGATCAGCTAGTTAGTCCACAACGCTTACAACAAATCGCACTGCATAGTGGACGCATTACTTTCAACATGACCTTTCAATTATTAGCCATTGCATTTGTATTATTTGCAGTGCTGGTTTGGTTTGCCAGAGAATCACATTTTACCCGTCGCAGCAAAAAGCAGGATTTAATTGTAGAAAGTCTGGGCGAAGAGCCTTAAGTGATTTAAGTTGACTAATTAAGCTATCTAAGCCACTTAAATTATCTGTGCCAAGCATGCTACTAACCCTACAGTTTCCAATGCTGTATGAAGGAGGAAATGGCTTAAATAGACGTTATTTTCGGCGAATTTTTTAGCTTGTTTTTAAATAATTCGCCTTTATATAATATTTAGCGTCCATGCTTGCCGCAGCGTCTGGCACGTTTGGCCAAGCTGTAAGAAACAAGCTGTAACAAATGAGTTATGCATTTGAGTTATCTATAGTTAACTAACTGCTGCTCTCTTTTTCTTGTCACATTGCTCTTTTTCTTGTCACATTATCTGGGTATTTCTTATGTCGCAGCAACCAGTTAAACCGCCCGCGCCTCAAGACGAGCTGCCCCTGAAATATGTATATGGTCTAGGCTTAATTGGCCTTGTGTTTGCCACCATATTTATGACGTTTTTTTACCTTTCAACGCATTAATAAATAGTCTATCTAAAGCCTGCATAAAAGTGACGCTGAGAATTTTTTAGATTAGATTTTTTCAGTTAGTAAATGCCATGGCTAAGTGGTGACTGTTCATCTGCATGGATCATTAAAAGCGGTTTTAAAACTGCTTTTACTCACTTACCGTATGGGTGCTCTTTTTGGCTGAATTCAGGATTGCAATAAAGTCTCTAAACATTGCTCATCAATGCCATAAAATGCTTTTAATTCTTGCACTTTTTGCATTATTTCAGCTTGCTTGCGCGGGTTGGCTGGTTTTTTGATGGCCAGAATCATTTTATTTTTGCTGGTGTGCTCTAATGATACAAACTCAAAAACTTTGGTGTCATAGCCATGTGCCTCCAGCAATAAAGCACGCATACTGTCAGTCAGCATCTCGGCTTGTTGACCCAAATGCACGCCATATTGCAGCATTGGTTTTAATAGCGCAGGCATCTTTAGTTGCGGTCTTATTTCCTTATGACAACAGGGCGCGCACATAATTACTGCTGCATTTAAGCGAATACCCGTGTGCAGCGCATAGTCGGTAGCAATATCGCAGGCATGCAAGGCAATCATGACATCTACATGCGGTGGCGTAAAACTGCGTACATCGCCTTGATAAAATGTGATGCCCTGTGCATCAATACGCTGCCCCACTTGATTACAAAACTCAACCAGCTCATTGCGTAATTCAACGCCCGTCACATTGGCCTGTTGATGCAATTGCTGTGTGATAAAATCATGCACTGCAAAGGTTAAATAGCCTTTACCTGAGCCAAAATCCACCACAGACAGGCTTTGCTGGTTTTCAAGCTGCGCGTGCTGCAAAGCCCCTGCAAAAATTTCTAAAAATTTATTGATCTGTTTCCACTTGCGCGACATGGCAGGAATAATTTGTCCTTGCGCATCAGTCACACCAAGTTGCTGTAAAAAAGGCCTGCTTTGCTCAATATAACGATGCTTGATTCGGTTATGCGTTGTTCGATTATGTGTTGCCGCCACTGACGCAGGTGCTTTTATAGCCTGATCATGCTTAACATCATGCTCAACTTGCGCTGTTATTTTTTGCTGTACAGTTTGCTGTTGTGCCAGCACGACTTTGTTTTTTTACTCACCATTAGCTGGTAATCATGGGTATTGGTATTGACATGCAAATGCTTAAACCCTGCATCTAACTGTGCGGCTATTTCAGTCAGGGCATCAGGCAGATTATAATTTTTAGTGCTGTCTTTGGTCTGATATTTATACACAAAACACAGCATAGGCTGCTGCTTAATATCCACTAATCGGATCTGAATTTTTTCCAAGCCTGACGTATTGCCTTTGTATTTGCTTAGTACCATTTTTTCAAGCTGTGCCTGATTAAAACTGTTGGCAATAATAGCTTGTAGCTGTTCAAATGGCGTGGACAATGATACAGCTGCGGTTGGCTCAGGCATAAACTAACTCAAATACACATAGGATTGATAACTTGTATCATAAAGCAAGCAATGTCATAGCAGCCAGTGTTAAAAGACGTTAAGCCGCCTAACTGACAACGCATTTTAAAACTGATTGCTAACCTTGTTTAAAATTTATGCTAGATTAGCTGAATAACATGTAAATAATTATAGTTTTCTATGTCTACTCCCCACAACCATCTCAGCTTTAACAGCAAAGAAGAACGAATTAACGCACTCACGCATGGCCTGGGCGCATTATTGGCTTTAATTGCCGCGCTATTTTTAATTAACAAAGGCTTGGGCAGCTTAAGCACCGCGCAAATGTTGGGTTTGGTGGTTTATAGCATGAGTATGGTGGTGCTTTTTTTGGCCTCAACGCTGTATCACAGTATTGAATTACCCCGCATACGCATCTTTTTAAAACAACTTGATCACAGTGCTATTTACTTATTAATTGCAGGCACTTATACGCCTTTTTTAATGATTAGCCTTCATGGTTCAAAAGCACAATGGTTACTTTGGCTATTATGGGGCCTGGCTGCCTTAGGGGTGTTATTTAAGCTATTTTTTATTCACCGCTTTGCCAAGGTATCGCTGGCGGCTTATTTAATCATGGGTTGGTTGGCACTACTGGTCATACCCGATATTTATGCTGCCCTGCCACGGGCAGGATTTTTTTGGCTCGTAGCAGGTGGTGTCAGCTATACCTTAGGCACTGTTTTTTATGCCGCCAAAAACTATCCATATACCCATGCTATCTGGCATTTATTTGTGTTAATCGGTGCGGCTTGTCATTGCTGGGCCATTTACTATTATGTGCTGCCTTAACAGTTTAATAAAACTTCTGTCGGACTATACTGGTTTTTAAGCCTCGCTAATGGCACTATTCTGTTGCAATGAAGCACTTGTTTTAATCACTATTTTGGAAAAATGATGAGTAATGCCACTGTGGCGAATCCAACGGCAACCAATTCAACAGCACGTATATTGCTTGCCAGCTTAGCGGGCACCACGATTGAATTTTTTGACTTTTATATTTATGCCACGGCAGCCGTTCTGGTTTTTCCGCAGCTATTTTTTCCATCCAGTGATGCAAGCACGGCTATTTTGCAGTCACTAGCCACGTTTGCTATTGCATTTTTTGCACGTCCCATTGGTTCTGCCGTGTTTGGTCATTTTGGTGATCGCATCGGGCGCAAGGTGACACTAGTAGCGGCCTTACTCACCATGGGCGTTTCAACGGTTGCGATTGGTTTATTGCCTACTTATGCGCAAATTGGCGTTGCTGCACCTTTATTACTGGCGCTTTGCCGCTTTGGACAAGGCCTTGGTTTGGGTGGTGAATGGGGCGGTGCCGTGTTGCTTGCTACCGAAAATGCGCCCGAGGGTAAGCGCGCCTGGTATGGCATGTTTCCACAACTGGGTGCGCCCATTGGCTTTTTAATGGCAGGCGGTGCTTTTTTACTGTTGGGTGAGTTTTTATCTGAAGCTGATTTTTTTGCATGGGGCTGGCGCATTCCATTTTTGGCCAGTGCAGTATTGGTGATCATTGGCTTATATATCCGTTTAAAAATTCATGAAACGCCCGTTTTTCAAGCCACCATTGATAAGCAAGAGCAAGTCAAAGTTCCCATGTTTACCGTATTTAAGCAACACGGCAAAATGCTATTTTTTGGTACTTGTATTGCACTGGCAACTTTTGTGCTGTTCTATTTAGTCACAGTATTTTCACTGACTTGGGGCACCACTGCGCTGGGTTATAGTCGTGAGCATTTTTTAATTTTGCAGCTCATTGCTATTTTCTTTTTTGCGATTTGCATTCCTGTTTCTGCACTACTGGCAGACCGTTATGGACGCAGGCTTACTTTGGGTTTAATTACGCTTGCCATCGCCATATTTGGCATGTGTATGGCACCTTTACTCAATGGCGGCACCGATGCCAGCGTATTATTATTTTTAAGTATTGGCTTAGGCTTAATGGGAATGACCTATGGGCCGCTTGGCACAATTTTGTCAGAATTATTTCCAACCAACGTGCGTTATACAGGTGCCTCGCTCACCTTTAATATGGCTGGGATTTTTGGCGCATCCCTTGCCCCTTATATTGCCATGTCACTGGCCAAAAATTATGGTTTGAGTTCAGTCGGTTATTATTTATCCATTGCCGCCATGATTACCTTGCTGGCAATACTATTTACCCATGAAACCAAAGGGCAGCAATTAACAGCAGTAAAGTGATCGGTCTATTTTTGGCTAGTAGTTAAAGTGGACAGCACTAGCCAAAAATAAAAGTGGACAAACTTGCCGCATCACTACTATCTATTAAGATTAGGACTCTCTTATTGATACATATATCAGCGCGCACTAAAAACACTTTCTTTATTCAGCAGCGGATCTGGTTGTTAAAAACCTGTATTCTCATAATGAGTGTGGCGGCAGGAAGTATACTGTACGGCTGGTTATTTGAGCCTAAATTTTTGTTGTGGCTGTTTCCTACTGCTATTTCAATGAAAGCCAATACGGCGGTAAGCGTGTTGCTCGCTAATATTGCACTTTATTTATTTTTAACTAAAAAACCAATTTATCGGGTTATTCAGCGTTGTATTGCATTGCTGATATTTTTATTGGGTAGCCTGACCCTGTATGAATATATCACTGATATTGAACTGCCTTACCTTGATGATTTATTTATACGTTCAGAGCTACGCCAGAATTCGACTTTACCCATCTCAGTATTTACCAGTCGTATGTCGCCATTATCTACAATCCACTGGATTTTAATTAGTGGCTGTATTTTTCTGCTCACCTATCGTAATTACCATATTTTAAACTTTGCGCGCCTCTTGCTAATTCCCGTTATTATTACCTCAATTATGGTGTTGATTGGCTACACTTATGGTGTGCATGATTTATCTAATTTAGGCTTTTATAACCCGTTGTCGCCTGTGTCCGCCGTTTTCTTTATCGGGCTGAGTGTGTGCTTGCTTTTTATTCATGCTGAGCGTGGCTTTATGCGCTTATTTGTGGGTAGAACACTGGGTAGCCGTATGGCACGCGGTTTACTTCCCGCCCTCATTACGATTTTTATTGCGCTCGGTTGGTTAGGACGCCAAGGTAATGCAATGGGCTGGTATAACAATCAGTTTGAGACCTCAATGCTGATATTTTTCACCCTGTTCTTATCGTCTACCCTCATTATTTGGCAAGCACGGGGACAGCATGGGCAGGAACTGCTTAGGCAACGTGCCCAACATGCCCTGGAGCTAAGCAATATTAAACTTGAAAAAAAGGTCGCTCAGCGCACTCAGGAGTTACAACAACTAACGCAAGAGTTAGAAGCAATCAGCCTTACCGATAGCCTCACTAACTTACCCAATCGCCGTGCTTTTGAGCAGCGCATCGCGACAGAGTGGCAACATACCTTACGCTATGCCACACCCTTAAGCATTATGATGGTGGATGTCGACCACTTTAAACGCTTTAACGATGATTTTGGCCATCAAACTGGAGATGAAGTGCTGCTTCAGGTCGGCCAGTTGCTTGCCAAGGCAGTGCGTAGTACTGACTTTGCCAGTCGCTATGGTGGTGAAGAATTTATTGTCATTCTGCCAAATTCCAGCCTGCAAGATACTCTACCGATTGCACAGCGTATTTGTGACGAAATTGCGCAACATCCATGGCCTCAACGACCTGTGACTGTTAGTGTTGGGGTTGCAGCTTATAGCAATCAAGCAAATGTGCAAGACTTAATTGCCCAGGCAGATAAAGCATTATATCAAGCCAAAGCAGACGGCCGTAACCGCGTGGTCAGTGCGTAATCAGGCATTTTTATCTGACTTAAGCCGCGGATGTGCTGTGTATTGCGTTAATGAATATGCAAGATATCAATAGTAGGTGGCGCGCGGAAACGTAAGGGAACTCCCACCAGGCCAGTGCCAAGCGTGACATAAACTTGCGCATTACTGGTTTGGTATAAGCCTTTTTTAAAGCCCAGCAGGGATACGCGGCGCATTACATAATCGGTAACCCAAGGCAGCTCCAATTGGCCCCCATGCGTGTGTCCTGACAGCATGAGTGGCCGATATTTCAAATCTGGCATTTGCGCTACGGTATCGGGGTTATGGGCCACCACAATCCATGGCTTATCTTGTGGTAATTCAAGCATGACCTGCATATCTGCCTTACCTGCCCATAAGTCACCAATGCCAATTAAGCGTACTTCCTCTAGCTCAATTATTTTACCTTCAATATTGATAACATCGGCATAATGCAGTGCCTCAGCCAATATCTGCTGAATAGGTGGCCCTGGAATTTGTTCGTCATGGTTGCCAGGCACAGAATATGCAGGCGCAATAAATCCTGATAACACGCTTAAATCACGCTTTAAATGATCATTAGGCTCGTAAGTCCAGTCCCCTGAAAAAACAATCAGGTCAGGTTGCTCAGCATTCACAAAATCGACCATCTTTTTAAGTTGACGTGTTCTGCCAGAAAACAGCCCAACATGCAGGTCAGCCAACAAGGCTATTTTTAATGGCTGGTTTAAAGGCTTGTCTGCATGCAACTGAATGGACGTATGCTTAACCACCAATATGCTTGGTTCAATAAAACGTGCATATAATAAAAACAGGCAAATTAAGCTTAGCGGCATGGCCTCCCAGGTGTTCTGCAACCCCACTGACCATTGCCATAATACCCAGGGAAATAGCGGCACCACCAGATACAAACCGTAATAAACAAAGAGCAAAAGAAAAGTCTTATAACGATCTACCGTGACTGAATGATGGCAACCATAGATAGCGCGGAGTACAGCAAAACCTGTAAGCAGCAAAAAAACTAAGTTAAATACCCACTGAACCGTTGCGTTATCAGGCATTGTGTCTCCAATTGGCTCTTAAAAAAATACTCCAGCAACTCATCAATTATATTTATTAAAACATACCTGATTTACACTTATTTTAATAAAGTGCAGATGATACTATGTAAGCATTTCGCAAACTCTTTATTGATTATGTGACAATCACTTACCTACCTTTTTTGATATTTAGCCATAATCAGGATAGCCTTTATGCCAAGTCAGGTGTCTTACATCATACAGCAGTGGCTTAAACTTACTTTAATACTTTGTCTTGGCTTTTCTCTAAACGCCTGCCAGCATTTACCCAAACGCATGGCTGTGCAAAATAGCTACTATATTGTTAACACTGAGGATACAGGATTAGGCAAATTATTAAGTCCCTACAAGGCGCAGCATCCTGAGTTAACAGGCTATCAAATGCTGATTGACCCTATTGGTGCTATTGCAGCCCGCCTGATTTTGATTCAAAAAGCCGAAAAGAGCCTAGATTTACAGTACTACATCTGGCATAACGACAAAGTAGGCGCCCTGACCCTTGAAGCCTTATTGCATGCCGCAGACCGTGGGGTGCGAGTACGTTTGCTGCTTGATGATAATAATACTGACGACCTTGATGCCAGCTTACAGGCACTTAGCCAGCATCCTAATATTGAAGTGCGTTTATTTAATCCATTTGTCTACCGCAACTGGCGCGCCTTAAATTATGTCCTCGATTTAAAAAGAAATAATCGGCGCATGCATAACAAGACCTTTATAGCCGACTCGCAGGTTGCACTCATTGGTGGCCGCAATATCAGCAATCAGTATTATGACGCTGGTGAGAGTTTTCAGTTTTCAGATATTGATGTATTAATGGTGGGCAAAGTAGTGCCTGAGGTGGCACAGTCATTTGATGATTACTGGAACTATCAAATGGCCTACCCTGCCACCCAAATGATTAAAACCAGCGATCATCAGCTAACTTTGGCTCAACTAAGACGGCAGCTGGCAGATTATCGTGCCACCATTCCTGCACAAAATTATCTGGATCTGGCCAAACAACAGATTGAATTTAATAACTGGCTGAATAAAACACCCGACCTGGACTGGGTCACAGCGCATCTGGTGCAAGATTCACCAGAAAAGATTGATAAAGATTCTGACCCCAAAGAGCATCTTACCTTTCAGCTTAAACGTCTGGTTGGCGAGCCCCAAAAGCAGCTTGATATTATTTCTGCCTATTTTGTACCTGCTGATGTCGGCACAGAAGCCTTAATTAAATTAAAGCAAAGCGGTGTTCGTGTTCGTGTGCTCACCAATTCTTATGCTGCAAACGATGTGGGCATTGTGCATGCGTTTTATGCCAAGCGCCGTGAGGAGCTGCTCAAAAATGGCGTAGAGCTGTATGAGTTTTTACCGCAACTGACCAAAGTACAGCGGCGTTATTTTAGAAAGGATCGTATTCGCACCTTAGGAGGCAGTCCAACGAGTGGTTCAGGCAGCAAAAGCTCAGGCATTGGTGACAGTAGCGATGCCAGCCTGCATGCAAAAATGATGCTGTTTGACCGCCAGCAAGCCTTTATCGGCTCGTTTAATTTTGATCCGCGCTCTGCCAACCTCAACACTGAAATTGGCGTAATTCTGGATAGCCCTACTCTGGCCAAACAGGTATCAAAAGACTTGGATAACAGTATTTTAAATATTGCCTATCGGGTGAAACTAGACAAAAATGGCAAGATGATCTGGGAAGAAAAAACTGCAAATGGCATTAAAATCCATACCCGCGAACCCAATATTAAGCCCATCACCAAATTTGGCTTAAAAATGATTGCCACCCTGCCACTTGATGGATTTATGTGATTCCATCAAGTGCCAAGTACTTTTTGCTGTAGTGCTGCCAAGCCCGCACTCATTCGCTCATGCAGCAGTTGCGTGAGTGAATCAATATCATGCCCGATGGGTGAAATTGCTTCTAAGGGTAATAAATGTGCCTGAATTTTTTCAAGTTTTAGCACATTCATAAAATTTTCTAAAAAACTTTGTTCATTGATGTAAGGCACCACTTTATCAAGTTGACCCTGACTGTTCACATAGCACAGCACCACAGGCTGGATAGGGGTTTGCGTGTCTATGGCAGAAGATAGCAGCTTGCCATGTAAGCGCTTCACCACGCGGCCATCGGTGGTGGTGGCTTCAGGAAAAAATAAAATAGGGATTTTTTGATTTAAAAACCCAGTAATTTGCTGTTTTACCACGACCGAATCACCTGAGCCACGCTGAATAAATAAGGTACCGCCCGCTTGAGCCAGCTTGCCAAATATAGGCCAGTGCTGAACTTCTGCTTTGGCCAAAAAGAAGATTCGGGCTTGTGAGCCAATAACACCAATATCCAGCCATGACACATGGTTACCCACCCATAAAGCATGTTGCTTTGGCACAGGCGCATGAACTGTTACTTGCAGATTCATCACATGGCACAACTGGCGGCAGAAATAGCGCACCAGACGAGTATGTTCTAACTGATTGGGGGTACGAAATGCACCACCACGATAAGCCAGCCAGAACCCTTCATTAATAATTTTAATCAAGCCTGTCACGCGCTTTAGCTGACGTGCTGGAAGCTGCGCTTTATTTTTTAATTGCTTCAATACTGATCCCTGAAACTGGGATTGCAAATCTAAACTCAATGTTTTCACCTAATACATGCCCAAAAGCTATTTAGCCAGCTTGATTATTTATCTTACTACACGCTTGGCATACTTCCATCCCCGATTATATAAAACGTACAAGATCAATCAAGCCATGCACTTTTAAGGTGCCGAAGCACACCATTTACTCACACAAATAGTTCAGCATATCTGATTAAAATTGCTTAAAATAAATACTTTATTATTGATAAATAAAGGTCACTACATACGTGGAATATTTTGAGCGGCATCAGGGCGGCGAACGTGCATTGCTGGTACACATGAGCGTTTATCAACTGGAAGAACTGGATATTGAAGAATTTAAATTACTTGCCCAGTCTGCTGGCGCTGATATCGTTGAGCTGATTACAGGTTCACGCCAGCGTCCTGACCCAAAATTATTTATTGGTAGTGGTAAAGCAGAAGAAATTGCGGCAATGGTCAAAGCAGAAGACATTGATCTGGTTATTTTTGACCATACATTAAGTCCTGGCCAGGAGCGCAACCTGGAGCGTGTGTTTGAATGCCGTGTCATTGATCGCACAGGTTTAATTTTAGATATTTTTGCCCAGCGTGCGCGCACGCATGAAGGTAAGCTGCAAGTAGAGCTAGCGCAGCTTGAGCATTTATCTACCCGTCTGGTTCGTGGCTGGACGCATCTTGAGCGACAAAAGGGCGGTATCGGCTTACGTGGCCCTGGTGAAACCCAGCTTGAAACTGACCGTCGCTTATTGCGTATTCGGGTAGCACAGCTCAAAGAACGGCTAGAAAAAGTACGTCAGACCCGCAGTCAGGGTCGCGCTGCACGGCAAAAAGCAGATGTACCTACCATTTCGCTGGTGGGTTATACCAACGCAGGCAAATCCACGCTATTTAACAAACTGGCCAACAGCGATGTTTATGCAGCAAACCAGTTGTTTGCCACACTTGACCCTACCTTAAGGCGGTTAGACTGGACTGGACTTGGCAATGTGGTCTTGGCGGATACAGTGGGCTTTGTGCGTAATTTGCCTCACTCACTGGTTGACTCGTTTCGTGCCACGCTGGAAGAAACGCTGGAAGCATCACTCTTATTGCACGTGATTGATGCCAGCAGCGCAGAAATGCACGAGCAGATTGAAGCCGTAGAATCGGTATTAAAGGAAATTGGCAATACAGTGCCTGTGCTGCGCGTGTATAACAAAATTGATATCACAGGCGAACAACCACGTCTTATTGAGGCAAAACCCAACCAGCCTGATCGGGTTTATGTGTCGTCTTATACAGGCGCAGGTCTGGATTTATTAAGACAAGCGGTACAAACCTGCCTCATGGGTCAGCTCACGGACTTTGAGCTTAACTTACCAGCCAGTGCAGGCAAGTTGCGTAACCAGCTTTATGCATTAAATGTGGTAAAGCACGAGCAGGTTTTGGACAATGGCAACATACTTATGACTGCTCATATGGCCAAAGATCAGCTCCAGCAATTATTAGGCAAAGCGCAGCTTCTACCAGCCCAAGTGCTAAATGACACGCAAGCCGCCTTATTTGCAAGACCGCTGGAGCACTTTGAGCTCAATAAAGCCGCCTTAAACCCTAAGCCTTAAATTTAGTGTAATGGCTATTAGATACCAACCACATCATTAAGGCTTGTCCTTTAAGTCACTTTATCTTAGCGCATGGTTGAATATATTCTTAAGGGTGCATGCGCTAAGCTAAGACAGTCGTTAAGTTTTCATGCAAGTTTTTATGTGGGCAGCTTGGCTCACTGGTTTTGAATCTCTACTTTTAGTCAGCGTTTAATGAGGTGGTTTACCCATGTGGCGCAAGTTTGATTGGCCAGCCCTGGTTTTTACTCTGGTGCTTATTGTTCTGATCCGAGAGGCCGCAGTCTGGTTAATGAGTTTAGTCCATTATCCTGAGCTTGGCAATCTGGTCGGTTTATTAGGTTTCTTGATGGGGCTATTAATTTGGCGTCATTTTAAGCCGCTGCCTTTACGCCTGCTAGATGCCACCACACATATCATGAAAGAAAGCGCCTTTGCATTTTTACCCATTTCCGCAGGGGCAATTATTATGCTGGCACACTTAGGGCATGAATTACCCTGGTTCTTGTTTGTGCTGGTTTCTAGCACGCTTATTTCATTATGGGCTTATGCCTATGCGGCAAAACGCTGGATGAAAACAGATAAATGATGGCCAATAATTGCAGGCCAATTGCAAGACAAATACTGGGCTTGGATGCTCAGCTTAATAAATCGTTGCTTTGCCTCCATGCAAGTCCAACATAGTCATTGAAATAAAGAGGCTGGAATGGTTTTAGTACTTGCAGGATTTACCCTAACGCTGATTGCATACCTTGTCGCGCGCTTTATAGGTCAGTATTTTCCGCGCCTGCCCGTGATTATCATTGCCATGTTTATTGTGCTTGGGCTCTTATGGGCGATCCGCTGGCCTTACGAACAGTATATGCGTTCTGTAGATCAGTTATTCCAGCATTTGTTGGGTTATGTCACTGTGGCGCTGGCCATACCGCTGGCTGCCATTCGCTTAGATGACGTTCCCATTAAGGCACTCATTGGCTTATTTGTCTTTGCTACCATCACCAGTGTAGGCATTCCAATGGGACTGGCCTATGCGCTACACCTCTCCTCCCCTACCATCTTGGCATTTGCTACCCGTGCCGTCACCACCCCTATTGCCTTAAATATTGCAACTCTTATCCATGCACCACTGGCAATGGTGAGCCTGATTGTGATTTTGTCGGGTCTTATTGGCGCTGCTCTATCACCCCTCATATTACGCAACCTGAATGATGAGCGCGCTGCAGGTTTGGCATTGGGTTTGGCAGCGCATGCCATTGGTACCGTGCAGGCATGGCAGCGTGGCCCTGTCGCAGGACGTTACGCTGCTTTTGGCATGGCCGTAAACGGAATTTTAACTGCGATCTGGTTACCACTTATCATTCTTAATTGGGCTTAATTTTAGTCACTTTTCCTTAATTTACCCCAAAATAGTCGACTGAGTCACAAAAAACAATTGTACTTTGCCTTGTAATTGAATAAATTAATACCAGTTAGATTATGTAAACCATCGTTAGTTTTTATTTACTTCAATGGCTACTAACCTCTGTTGCTTGTTTATTCCTTTTTAGGAGTAACTGACAGACCAGGTATAAGTTGAAGGTTAAGGAGAACCTGCATGTTAAAATCAATATCTATTGCTTGTGCATCTACCATTACTCTTTTGTGTGCCAGCTTTGCTCAGGCTGCTGACCTTACAGGTACTTGGCGTTCAATTGATGATAAAACTGGCTTTTCAAAAGCCCTTATTGAAATTAAACAAAACAATAATGGCGCTTATGAAGGCAAAATTATCAAGCTGATTCCTCGCCCTGGTTATACGCCTAAAGAAACGTGCCAAAATTGCCCAGCGCCATTTACTGATAAGCCAAATGTGGGCTTAAAAGTGCTTATGGATCTTAAGCAGGATCCCAAGAACGACAATAACTTTGTAAATGGCAAGGTTCTTGATCCGTTATCAGGCAAAATTTATAGCAGTAAAGCCAAATTAAGTAATGATGGCCGTCGCCTGACTATGCGTGGTTATGTTGGTGTTTCTGCGCTGGGCCGTAGTCAAACCTGGCTACGTGAGGATTAAGCTATCCTCAAAAGTGAGCTATATTTTAGTTAGGAGGCTTTTTGCATGGCATTGCATGCGAAAAGCCAGACCTCCTGCATCACCCCGCTTGCGTATTTTTAACCTTAAGCTAGAGTGCTAGAGGCGGTATCAATTGCTGATGCAAGAAGCCTAAGTCCTTCTATTTTGATAGCAATTATTGGTTGACTTTGTTTAAATCGCTATAGCAATAGCTTTATTGCTAAAAAGGTTATGTAATTTGTATTATATGTTATAAAATTAGGATAATTACTCTAAAAAGGAAAGCATGATGAAAAACTGGATAGTTGGTCTGATTACCCTATGTAGTTGCTCAATAGCCTTTGCAGCAGATATAACTGGTACATGGCGTACCATTGATGATAAGACAGGTTTTTCCAAGGCATTAATAGAAATCAAACAGGATAGCAATGGCGCCTACCACGGCACTATTGTTAAAATAATTCCCCGTCCTGGCTATACGCCAAAAGAAACCTGCCAAAACTGCCCAGCACCTTATACCAATAAACCGCTGGTTGGCTTAACCGTATTAACTGGTTTAATGCAAGATCCGAAAAATCAATTTAACTTTATCAATGCCAAGGTACTTGATCCGTTGTCTGGAAATATCTATAAGGGCAAAGCCCGCCTAAGCCCAGATGAACGTCGTCTAATGATGCGTGGTTATGTCGGTATTTCTGCCTTGGGTCGTAGTCAAACCTGGATTCGTGAAAACTAAAAACCCGAATAGATCAAGAAGAATACTTATGAATGTGTCACTTCTTGGTCTTTTTCTATCTGGCTACAGCCTGGCTATATATAACTTACCCATCAATTAACTGAACACTACTTTAATAAAAAATTAATACGAACTATTTTGTATCTTCATCTTTACAAGCTGAAACAAATGATATAATAAACATACATTAAATTACATTCTCAGTTAATACCTAAGAGACAGGGAATTTTTATCTTTTCATGAATAGGGAATTCTTTATGAAAACATGGCTTATTGCATTAAGTTGTTTCGGTTTATTAAGCTCATTCACTCACGCTGCCGACCTTACTGGCGTATGGCGTACTATTGATGATAAAAATGGTGTGGTGCGCGCCCATATCAAGATGGAAAAACAATCTGATGGAACTTACATTGGCACACTCATTGAAGACTTTCCTGCGCCTGGTGAGGCCCCTTTAACGACCTGCTCAAAATGTCCTGCACCTTATACCAATAAGCCAATTATTGGCCTGGAAATTTTAAAGGGTTTTAAAGAAGAAGCCGATACTCCCAATTCTTACTCCCATGGCAAAGTACTTGATCCACGTGCTGGCAAAATTTATAGCGGCAAAGCAAAACTAAGCAGCGATGGGCGTAAATTACGCTTACGGGGCTATGTAGGCGTTTCCATGTTAGGTCGCAGTCAAACCTGGTTGCGTAAGGAATAATACGCAAGTTGTTTTTAATTTGTACTTAAATGCTCAAATGGCAGTAATATCTTCTACACTATAGTTACTATATTGTTGATGTTGCTGCCATGAAGGCAAATCGCATTTTTTCTAAATATAAAACAGCACACACTTATAAATCCTCCATTTTTATACCTCTTGCCTTTATTTTTGCTGGTTTTATCTTGCTGTACCTCATGATTATATATATTGCTTCACCTTATTGGCACAGTAGTGAATTTATTAAAAAATTGCAGCAAAATAATATGATGCAGCTTAAACAAGACATCCCTGCTCCATTAATGTTACCAATGCAAACTAATATTTTGGCAGCCCAACATGCACCGCAACTATGGCAGGGCGCAGGCGCAACCTATCTTAAGCAAGTCTGGCCAGTAGTCGCCAAAAATCAGGATCCTTACAAAGTATTATTATTACAGTTTAATAGCGCACCAACCGACACCATACACCGCAGTTATGTGAAATTTCCGAATACTTTTAAGCTTGCACAAGGCAACGCTGACAACAAAATAGAATTTGAGTGGAAGCGACAATCATGGCGCACTTGGCAACTTGATAAGCTATGCTTTTATAGCCCACAACCTTTTGACGATACAAAGCACTGCGCATCTTCCAGGCGATAAGCAATCAGTCGTCCACCCCATACACACCCACCATCTAAAGCGCAGATATTGGTTTTTTGGGTTTGTCCTTGCAATGCAGCCCAATGACCAAAAAATAGCTGGGTGTCAAGTGTCAGTTGATTTGGCCATTCAAACCATGGCTTAAAACCCAAAGGCATGGGCGCACTTAAATCATCTTTAAACTTAAATTCTAATTTTGCTTGAGCATCACACAAGCGCATACGGGTTAAATAATTTGTAATGGTGCGCAAGCGAATAGTGCCTGTCAGACTATCATCCCATACATCGGGCTGGGTACCATACATGTGTGATAAAAAGCCATCTAGAAGAAGATAGTCAGCAGCAATCACTTGCTCAACCTCTTGCGCGTACTGACAAGCCTGGGTTAATGTCCAAATCGGCGGTATACCCGCATGTACCAGTACAGATTGTGCATCTGGCTGTATTAGCAGCGGTTGCTGCCGTAGCCAGTTTAATAATTCATTGCAATCATCGGCTTTAAAAATAGATGCCGTACGGTCTTTTTCGTTTATATCCTGAAAACCGCGCCATACGGCCAGTAGATTTAAATCATGATTACCCAGTACTGTTTTTGCTGCGCCTCTCTCAGCCAGGCGTTTTACTTCACGTAAGGTACTTAATGAATCTTCTCCACGCGCAACCAAATCTCCTGCAAAATAAAAACAGTCTTGTTGTTCATCAAAGCTAATCACCTCTTTTAATGCCTGCAGCGCTGTAAAACTACCTTGCAAGTCACCCACCACATAGCGATAGCGCATTAATACTTTATCTCAATGATGTGACTGGTCACTGTCACGCTGCATTTGGCAGGCATCTGATAGTGCCACAAATTGCGCCATGCTTAGATTTTCGGGGCGTGCCATCGGGTCAACCTGTGCTTGCATAAAACCGTGTTCATCCAGCCTACCCTTTAAAGAGTTACGCAAGGTTTTACGTCGCTGAGTAAATACATGACCGACTAAATTGGCAAAGTGTTTTTCATCTTTGGCCACTAGGGGCTTTTGTGCATAAGGAGTTAAACGGAATACGGCACTGGTAACCTTGGGTGGTGGATTAAATGCACCAGGTGGCACTTCAAACAAAAACTCTGGCTGACAATAATACTGGATCATCACCGATAAACGCCCATAGTCCTTGCTATTGGGGGCGGCAACAATGCGATCAACCACTTCTTTTTGCAGCATAAAATGCATGTCTTTCACTTGACTACCGTATTGCATTAAATGAAAAAGAATCGGGGTTGAAATGTTATAAGGCAAATTTCCAACAATTCGCAGTGGCTTGTTATCAGTCACCAGCGTTAAAAAATCAAACTTTAATGCATCGGCTTCAATGATGCTTAATTTTTCAGGCTGAGTCACACGTCTGGGCAAGCCAGCAGCTAAGTCACGGTCAAGCTCAACCACGGTTAAGGCATCACTAGCCACCAGTAATGGCGCGGTCAAGGCCCCTAGCCCAGGGCCAATTTCCACTACCAGATCGCCCGATTTTGGCGCAACGGCATGCACTATTTTTTCAATAATGCGGTTGTCGTGCAAAAAGTTTTGTCCGAAGCGTTTACGCGTTCGATGGCCTTCGTCTTTGGGATTGGGCGCGTTAAATTGATGACTCATGACAAAACCTTTTTAAACATTAATGATGCAGCAATAATTAGACAGCAGATGCAAACCGATCGGCCAGCTGTAATGCCAAGCTGGTAGCAACCATTAGACTACTACTACTGGCTTTCCCGCTGCCTGCCAGATCAAGTGCAGTACCATGATCCACCGAAGTACGAATAAATGGCAAACCCAGTGTGATATTCACTGCCTCGCCAAAACCCTGTGATTTTAGCACGGGCAAACCCTGATCGTGGTACATCGCCAGTACAGCATCGGCATCTTTTAAATATTTAGGCTGAAATAAGGTATCGGCTGGCAGGGCATGACCGACATCAATCCCTTTTGCCCGATATTGCGCCAGCACAGGTTCAATCACCTCTATTTCTTCACGGCCTAGATAACCGCCCTCGCCTGCATGCGGATTTAAACCACACACTAAAATTTTAGGATTTTTAATAGCAAACTTTGTTTTTAAATCATCAATCAAGATATCCAGAATCTGTATCAGGCGCTCTTTGGTAACGGCTGCTGCCACATCTTTAATAGGCAAATGAGTGGTCACCAGCGCTACCCGAAGTTGCTGTGTGGCCAGCATCATCACCACACGTGGCACATTTGCATATTCCTGAAAGAATTCTGTATGTCCACTAAAGACTATACCTGCTTCATTAATCACTGATTTTTGCACAGGTGCAGTCACCACACCCGCAGCTTCTCCAGTCATACAGGCACGTGCCGCTTCGGTTAATTGCGCCAATACATACGGTGCATTCAGTGCATTTAATTGCCCTGCAACCACAGGCGCTGCCAGCTCAATATGTTTAACGTATAGCTGCCCTGCCAAAGCAGGCGTACTTTGTTGCTCATAATCCAGCAGCTCAACTTTTTGGCCTAATTGCTGTGCGCGCTGTTGCAATAACGCTTTGCTGGCCAGCACTACTAATGGACGCTCACTATTAAATTGGCTCAAGGCCAGACAAATATCAGCGCCAATACCTGCTGGTTCACCCGAAGTAATATAAATTGGCTTCATAAAAGCGCCTGCCTATGGATTGCTTGCGTGAACATCATTATATAAGTCATGGCGGTATAAATCAGGGAAAGTTGTTGGGGTTACATTTCTACAGCCTGATTTTGTTCATTTTTCCGCTACAGTTTCACTCATCTACCCCTAAAACTTAATTTTTGGTGCTTTTCATCACCTTGATGCATCAACTGCATCTATCCAATGTTAACCCCTTGATGGAGTACATGAATAATGAACCAACCATCGGAGCCAGATAAAAAAACCTGGTATCAAATTAATCCACCAGTATTTTTTGGCTCCAGTATTTTTATCGTACTGTTTATTGCCTTGACATTAATTGCACCAGATTTCTTTGATGCGCTAACCACCCAAATTAAGGACTGGATAACCAACTCTGCTGGCTGGTTTTATATTTTGACGGTGGCTGGTTTCTTGATTTTTATGGTGGTGGTAGCACTGTCCAGTTTTGGCAAACTCAAGCTTGGGCCAGATCACAGTCAACCTGATTATAGCTATAGTTCCTGGTATGCCATGCTATTTACCACTGGCATGGGTATTGGCCTGATGTTTTTTGGCGTGGCTGAACCTGTCATGCATTTTGCCACACCGCCTGTCGGTGACCCTGGTACGATTGCAGCAGCACGACAAGCCATGCGCATTACCTTTTTTCACTGGGGCGTGCATGCCTGGGCCATTTATGCAGTAGTTGCTTTATCACTGGCTTATTTTGCTTATCGTCATCGCTTACCGCTACAAATCCGCTCCGCCCTGTATCCGTTAATTGGCAAGCGTATTTATGGCCCTATTGGGCACGCGGTTGATATTTTTGCAGTGATCGGCACCGTATTTGGTATTGCTACCTCCTTGGGCTTCGGAGTGACTCAGGTTAACGCAGGTTTAAATTATCTGTTTGGCTTGCCACAAACCACCCCCATCCAGATTATTTTAATTGTAATGATTACTGGCCTTGCCACACTATCGGTAGCCGCAGGGCTCGACAAAGGTATTAAGCGGTTATCTGAGTTAAACATGTTGCTGGCAGTGGTACTCATGCTGTTTGTGCTTATTGCTGGCCCTACCGTATTTTTACTACAAACTTTTGTGCAAAACACAGGTAATTACCTATCCAATTTATTTAGCATGACCTTTAACCTATATGCTTATGAGCAAAATGGCTGGGTGGGCGGCTGGACATTGTTTTACTGGGGCTGGTGGATTGCCTGGTCACCGTTTGTAGGCATGTTTATTGCTCGGGTATCACGTGGCCGTACAGTGCGTGAATTTATTCTGGGCATGTTGCTTATTCCAACTGGTTTTACCTTTATGTGGATGACCTTTTTTGGTGATACCGCTATTTATTTAATTTTGCAAGAAAACGCACTGGCTTTAATTAGTGATGTTCAGGCAGATCAATCCGTTGCCCTATTTCAGTTCTTTGAGTACCTGCCCTTTTCAACTATTAGCTCCCTGATTGCCACCCTGTTAGTGGTGATGTTTTTTGTCACCTCGGCGGATTCTGGTTCATTGGTAATCGATATGCTCACCTCTGGCAAACAGGATGGCTCACCTGTATGGCAGCGGATTTTCTGGGCAGTATTACAGGGTGTGATTGCTGCGGTTTTACTGCTTGCTGGTGGCTTAACGGCATTACAATCAGCAACCATTGCCAGTGCGCTGCCCTTTGCCGTGATCATGATTTTGATGTGTTGGGGCTTATTCACCGCCATGCGCCTCGATGTGCTTAAAAAAGAAAGTATTCAGGAAGCACGTATTACCCCGCGCAGCATTGGCAAAAGTGCCCGAAGCTGGCAAGAACGCCTTGACCTGATCATGCATAGACCCAATAACCTCGAACAGCTAACCACGTTTATGCAGCAAAACGTCAAGCCTGCCCTGCTGTCTATTGCGGATGAATTTAAAAGACAGGCCATACAGGCTACTGTGGTTGAAAAAAACCCTGAACACATCTGGCTACAAGTGGGGCACCAAGAAGAAGTCGATTTTTACTATTCTGTGCGCGTGCGGCAACATCAGCCACCTGCGTTTATGACTCAAGCCCAAGAACAAGCCATGCCATCGCTTTATTACCGTGCTGAAGTACATTTGCAAGAAGGCGGACAGGACTATGACATTATGGACTGGCGGATTGACGATATTATTCAGGATGTACTGGATCAATATGAACGACATCTGCACTTTTTAAATGTGGTGCGCTAAATCAGCACTATTCGTCGAAAAGCGCGGATTTTAATGAATAGAGGTTGTTATTTGCTGCAATATTCACTAAAATTCGCCTTCCATTTTGTTTGGATTGCTGTAATTATCCAAACCAACGATAATAGGTAGTGGTTCATGAAAACTCTCAGCGCCAAGCCTGCTGAAGTGCAACACGACTGGTATGTTGTTGACGCATCAGGCAAAACCCTCGGTCGCCTAGCGACTGAAATCGCTCGTCGCCTACGTGGCAAGCACAAGACATCTTATACTCCTCACGTTGATACTGGTGATTACATCGTTATTGTAAACGCTGAGAAAGTACAGGTTACTGGCAATAAAGCACAAGACAAGATGTACTATCGTCATAGTGAATTCCCAGGTGGCCTAAAAGAAACCAACTTTGAAAAAATGATCAACCACAAGCCAGAAGAAGTTTTGCAACGTGCTGTTAAAGGTATGCTGCCAAAAGGTCCTCTTGGTTATGCAATGATCAAAAAAATGAAAGTATACGCTGGCAGCGAGCATCCACACACTGCTCAACAGCCACAAGTTTTGGACATCTAAAGGAAAAAACGACATGGCAACTAATTATGGTACTGGTCGCCGTAAGACCGCAACCGCTCGTGTATTCCTGTCCGCTGGTTCAGGTAAAATCACCATTAACAATCGTGATTTAGACACTTATTTTGGCCGTGAAACTGCTCGTATGGTTGTTCGTCAGCCATTAGAGTTGATCGAAGCCAACAACAAATACGACATCTTCGTTACCGTTAAAGGCGGCGGCATGGGTGGTCAAGCTGGTGCAATCCGTCATGGTATTACCCGTGCGTTAATTGCTAGCGATGACACGTTAAAGTCTGCATTGCGTCAAGCTGGCTTTGTTACTCGTGATGCCCGTGAAGTTGAGCGTAAAAAGCTTGGTCTTCGCAAAGCGCGTAAACGCCCACAATTCTCTAAACGTTAATTCGTTTGCCCATTTGGGCGAGTTGTGCAAAAAGCCTTGGGAAACCAGGGCTTTTTTATTGCCTGCATTTTTATTAGCTCATGACGCAGTCAGCTTACAAACCAGTCAATCAATAACTCAATTAATGAAAAAATTTAATTACTTAAACACCATACTTCACGCTGCTCGGCACTAAATATACTTGTATTGTTTCGCATTAAACGTTAAAACCAAACCATATTAAAATTACTCTGATATTGCCATGAATCAGTCTGTTATAGATCAGTTTAAAGCCGCTCCCTCAGCATCGGTGAAGCCCGCATGGTGGCTTAGTCGTCACTGGTTTAAGCCGACTTTTTATGGTCTGGACAATCTGGATCAACAGCAACCTGCACTATATATTGGCAATCACACCATTTATGGTTTCGACTCACCTGCGTTTGTCTTGGGCGTTTATCAGCATAAAAAAATATGGTTACGTGGCCTGGCAGACCGTTTTCATTTTTATTTTCCTGTTTGGCGTAATGCGCTTCAGCAATTTGGCGCATTTGAAGGCACACGTGAAGCGGTCAGCACCTTAATGCAAGCCAGGCAGCATATCTTAATTTATCCAGGCGGCTCGCGTGAGGTACTCAAAAACAAAAATGAAGCCTATCAACTCATGTGGAAAGAACGACTGGGCTTTATTGAGTTAGCCCTTGAGCACGGCTATGACATTATTCCATTTGCCGCGCTAGGTGGTGAAGAAACCTTAGACATTATTTTCGATGCCAATGATTTTAAACATTCAAATATAGGCAAATTCGCCAAAAAAACGGGTTTTAGTAAAAAATTTCTAAGAGATGGCGAGTTTTTCTTCCCTGTTGTGACAGGCTATAAAAATATTCCTTTTGTGCCCAAACCATTGCCTTTATCGTATCAATTTATGCCACGCATCAATACCCAGCAGCTTGGCCTGCAATGCTCACTTGAACAAAAAATGGCGCTACGTGATCAGGTACAGCAGCAGATTGAGCAGGCATTGGCTGAACTTCGGCATAAGAAAAACCACTCGCCAAAATAAAACATGTTTAATGCCAAGCAACTGCTGCAAAAGCGTTATAATCTGTTATACCTTTAAATATGAAGAAATATGAAACAGCCTTCTGGCCTTATGAACAGCGAAGTAAATATACAACAAGGCATCATTCTTTATAGTCATCCCGACGATCATTATAGCCATCGTGTACGCTTGGCACTGGCAGAGAAAAGCATCAAGTATCAACTTATTTTAATTGATGAGCATAGCGAGGATCTGGCTGATTTAAACCCTTATAATCAGCTACCTACGCTAGTCGAACGTGAGCTGCGCCTTTATCAAAGTCAGGTTATTTTAGAGTATATTGATGAGCGCTACCGTCAATCGCGCTTATTGCCTGACAGCCCTGCCCTACGCGCAGAGCATCGCCAATATGCCTGGCGAATTGAACAAGACTGGATGAAACTGGCGGACATCTTATTGCGCCATCCCGATACCCTGGATGTTCAAGCGGCAAAACAGGCACGGCACGATCTGACTCAATCCTTAATTAGCTTATCGCCACTATTTGCTCACTATCCTTATTTTATGAGCGAACAGTTTGGCTATAGTGATTGTCTGCTTGCTCCATTGTTATGGCGCTTACCCCAAATGAATATTCACTTACCAACGGCACATTGCAAACCTTTGCTAGCCTATTGTAAAAGACTATTTGAGCGGCCTGCATTTGTTGCCTCCTTAACCGACAAAGAACGCCATCAACAGCAACACCCACTGTATAGGTAAACGCATGACTACTGATCTTATCCCTACTCGTCCTTATTTACTCCGTGCAATTTATGAGTGGACGAATGATAATAATCTAACGCCTTATTTATTGGTCAATGCTGAAGAACAAGGTGTGACTGTACCGCGCCAACATGTGCAAGATGGCCAGATTGTATTAAATATTGCACCGCATGCAGTCCATCAAATGTTGATGGATCAAGATGCCGTTAGTTTTAACGCACGCTTTGGCGGCGTATCACAAGAACTTTATATTCCAATGTATGCAGTATTGGGATTATATGCGCGCGAAAATGGCCAAGGTTTATTTTTTGACCCTCAAGAATACGACAGACCACAGCCAGCCACCAGCAATCAGCCAGAGACGGATCATGCTGAACCACAGCCTCCTACTAAAAAACCAAGCTTACGAATTCTGGATTAAACTTCCACCAAAAATTAGAGGACACAGCCATGGCATTTTCATTACTCGATCATTTACAAAACAATCAATCTGCGGCACTTCAACAGCTCACCAATGATCAAGCCATACAACGACAAATGATTGCAGTCATGCTGGCGCAATTGGTGGTGCGTGATCGTCAGGAAAGTACGGTAGTCTATCAAGCCATTCAACAACAAAAAGATGCCGTCCTTTGGCAAGGTGTGGATCAGCAAGCCATTGAACAGTTGGCAGCTTTGTATGATATGCCTGCTACTCCGTTTAAAAATATCACAGAACAATTGTATGTTTATGCGGCTCAGGAAATAAAAGCACTGGATGACGCTGCCAACCTAAAACAAGCGGGTGTTTCTGAGCTTATTCAGGGGCAAATAGATTATTTGCCGCATCAAGCACCTGATCAGGCATGGCAATTATTAGGCTTAACAGAATTACAAGGGCAAAGTTTAAATAGCTCACAACCAGTTGATCTAAATTCAAGTATTGCTAGCTTAAGCAAAATGATGCATGAAGCCAGTCAAGCCACCTATGTTAATTCTCATGATCCTTTAGCCCATGAAAATTCGCAGAGTATCGAGCTGCCTTATCAGCGTTCTACCCCGCATGTATTTTTGATTTTAGAGCCGCTTCTAGCCTTAATAATTTTAATCATGCTATGGGTAATTTATATGAATTTAAGCATTTAATCACTTTAAATCTGGCATAAAAAAACTGACAGTAGGTCGGAAATAATCTTACTGTCAGTTAAAAGCGTAAAACCAGAAATATAAACACCAAGACTTTATAGGGTCTTACTTAAAACACTGCAATATACGTTGCTATGAAGCCACCATATCACTTTTTAGTAATGCCAATAACCGTGCAGCATTTTCAAAATTTCCATGCTTAAACAGCGCGCGAACCTGAGAGCCGTGTGCCTCAAAAATTAAGCATTCAATGGCCAACGCTTCGCCATCCACATCATGAAGTATCAGGCTCATATCTCGTGGCTGTGCTAAAAGCTGCTGCGCCATGGCTTCACTGCCTGCATCAATCAATACGCCAAAAAAATTGGTATTTACTACATTGACGGATAGCTGTAAGTCCTTTAATACACGGTGCCGCATGATATAGCTGGTTTGTTTAAGTTTAACACGTGGTTCACCACGTCTTTCCATATTGGCCATTTGCGTGCGGTCTAATACGCGTACGCCCTCTACCTCGGCAATCTCATCACCTTGCAAAAAGGCAGCAAACAAATTCATGGTTTCTTTACGGCGCTGTAACTGCGGCACATGATCTGCATTTTCAATCATGGCAAACTGCATGTCCTTGCAACCCAAAGCAAAATTTGCATTTTCAAACGGCAAGGTAAAACTATCAAACTCTCCACAAGCCACCAGCGTTTTGCAAGTTGGGCTAGGCACATGTTTTAGACGCAATAGACGATTGCAGTTAATTTCATAGCGTAAACGCTCAGTCGTGGCAAAATCAGCCATTTGCCTAAAAAACAATCGCTTGGCAGTAGGTGACATACGCGTTTGTTCTAGTTTTGCATGGTTAATTAAATATAAAATAACAGCTTGGCCAAACTCTTCCATGCGGTCTTCTTGCATCAGGTGCAGGGATTCTTCCAATAACATACGCCAGCTGGGCCGCGTTTTTTGCATCACGCCCATCAGTACCAGGCGATCAATCTGCTCTGGGCGCTGATCAGCAAAATGTGACGCAATGACAGAACCCAGGGACATGCCCATAACAGAGACTTTTTCCAGCCCTGTTTCATCCATCCAGCGGCCTAACATGGCAGATAATTCAGGTAGCTCTAAAATACCAGCCGACTCGCCAGTCTCTACATTGGTAATTTGCTGATTACCTCCCATGGAAGGCAAGTCCACCAAAATGACAGGGCCGCACTCTAGCAACTGCTCAACACAGTATTTATAAGAATTAAAATTCTGAAATGCCCCACCAATAATAACAATGGGAGATAGGTGCATGGTTTTTTCTAGGCCAAAAGCCACGTATTCAATTTTCCAGCCATCAATCCAGTGTGCCCGATTGGGTTCTTTAAAACTATTTCTTGTATAAGTATCAAAAAAAGAATGCGGTTGCATTTGCTGCATCAAGCTTTTGTGCATATCCTGTTGCCCTATTGCCCACACGGCATTCATAGCGACACTCCCTGTTATTAATGTATCTTCGCCCACGATATTTAAATCTCTACGTGGTTCGTTTAAGTAATCAGCAGCAATTAATCCCTTAGAAGTGCTACTTACATTTATTTTATGACATCACTGTCAGTGTTACGAGGAGCTCCTGCTCCGCTATTTCATCACAGACTTACTGTAGTTGTAAGATATAACATAATTTCCTACCTTATGAATAGCGCATTATTGACCAAATTGCCCATTTTTCTATTAAAAAAACCTATCAAATCTTTACAAAATATGCACAGCTCACTTTGATTCCGCTTTTGGCCGTTTACTGCTAAACTCATCAGCCAGTTAATTAATGAATGGATGTACCATGTCTGAAACACTCAGCAATTATATGCAAACGTTAGGGCAACAGGCTCGGGCCGCCGCACGAGTGTTATCGGGCGCGCCCACAGATAAGAAAAACGCGGCTTTATGTTGCATTTATACCGCTCTGGAAAGCGGCCGCCAACAGATTCTTAAAGCCAATATGCTCGATATGCAACGTGGCCATGAACGCAACCTGGAAGCTGCATTGCTCGATAGACTCGAGCTAACCCCAGCACGTTTTGATGGCATGCTGGCTGGTTTAAAGGATGTGATTGCGCTGACTGATCCTGTGGGCATTATTACCGATTTAGCCTACCGTCCTTCGGGCATACAACTGGGTAAAATGCGCGTTCCCCTGGGTGTCGTGGGTATGATTTATGAATCTCGTCCAAACGTGACCTTAGAGGCTGCCTCGCTGGCTTTAAAATCAGGCAATGCCATTATTTTGCGGGGTGGCTCAGAAGCATTTGAATCCAATCAGGCCATTGCAAAATGTATTCAAAATGGTCTACGCGCGGCCCTACTCCCAGAAGAGTGTGTGCAGGTTATCGATACTGCGGATCGTGCTGCTGTTGGCTTGCTAGTAACCCTATCTGAATACGTTGATGTGATTGTTCCGCGCGGTGGCAAAGGCCTCATTGAGCGAATCACCAAAGAAGCAAGTATTCCTGTCATTAAGCATTTGGATGGCAACTGCCACGTGTTTGTTGAGCGTCAAGCCGATTTGCAAAAAGCACTGCCGATTTGCCTGAACTCTAAAACACATCGCTATGGCGTATGTAATGCCATGGAAACCTTGCTCATTGATGAAGCAATTGCTGAAGAGTTTTTACCTAATATTGCCGAGCTTTATCTAGAAAAACAGGTTGAACTACGTGGCTGTGATAAAACACAGCGTATTTTAGGTGACTCTGCCAGCAAGGCGAGCGAAGAAGACTGGTACACCGAATATCTAGGGCCTGTTCTGGCCATTAAAATTGTTAATGGAACGGACGAAGCAATTACGCATATTAATAAGTATGGCTCACACCATACGGATGTTATTGTGACTGAAAACTACAGCACGGCGCGCCAGTTCTTGCGCGAAGTCGATTCTAGCTCTGTCATGATCAATGCTTCCAGCCGCTTTGCAGATGGCTTTGAGTATGGATTGGGCGCTGAGATTGGTATTTCTACTGACAAAATTCACGTCCGTGGCCCCGTAGGGCTTGAGGGTTTGACTTCACAAAAATGGATCGTGCTAGGCGATGGCCAAATTCGCCAGTAATGCCAAGCAGCATTGAGCTACTAAAAAGCCAGCAGTTCACATGAATTGCTGGCTTTTTATTATTCCAATACTACAACGTTCATCTAAGGCGCAGATTGCTCAACTACCGCAGCCGCTTTTAACTCTGAATCGCTGGCTTTAGTGGTTGGATGAGTTTGCTGTAAATTAATCAGGTCTAGCAAAATTTGCGCTGACTCACTCACAAATGCCTCATCTTCAGGTAAAGGGGGACGCTGAGCGGCCTTCATTTTAGCCCGTGACTCAGAACGTGCATCTAAAGAAGCCTGATAACTTTCCCAATTTGGGTAAGCTTTTAAACCCGTACTCGCACGCCGCTTATTCTCTGCTTGCAAAGTTTCAGCCTCAAGCTGCTTAATTTCCTGCTTACGCACATCAATATTTAATGAAGACTGTTTTCTGTCTTTATTTTTATCGGCAATCTGGCGTAATGTGGTCAGGTATTTAAATTGTGGCTCAACATCCGTACGCGCTACAGACCATTGATGAATTTGTGGGGTAAATGGCGCAACCACGCCCTCACGCATATAAGGGGCAGTTTGAATGGTATCCCACTTCAATGCGTTTTTGGCTTTACGCTCGCCCATTTCTTCATCATAAATATTAATTAAAGGAATGTCGGGCACCACGCCCTTGTTTTGAGTACTACCACCCGTAATGCGATAAAACTTACGCTGTGTCAAGGTTGCCTGACCATAAGCCAGGCTATCTAACTGTACTTGCGCCGTGCCTTTTCCTGTTGTTGTGCTGCCAATGACAATCCCGCGCTGATAATCCTGAATCGCCGCAGAAAAAATCTCACTGGCGGAAGCAGAAGCCAGATTAATAATTACAGCCAGCGGGCCGCTATATACTTGCTCACCGCCATCCTCGTCACGGAATACATTGACATTGCCGTTGCCGTCACGAATCTGTACCACAGGGCCTTCTTTAATGAACTGCCCCAGCATACGGGCCACTTCTTCTAACGAACCACCAGGGTTATTACGCAAATCAACCACAATCCCCGTCACATTTTGTGCTTTTAAGGACACTAACGCTTTTTGGGTATCC
Source organism: Pseudomonadota bacterium (assembly GCA_023393635.1). Classification (GTDB taxonomy): domain Bacteria; phylum Pseudomonadota; class Gammaproteobacteria; order Pseudomonadales; family Moraxellaceae; genus Alkanindiges. Next base: position 3,702 of record JAEWKT010000031.1, on the reverse strand, counting down.
TGACTGACACTACGATAACTATCACCCTCACGACGGGCACGATAATTTAAATAAAATGATGGAATCTCAATCACACCAATTTTGTGTTCAGCACCACCACGGGTCACATTTACCACGCGAGAGCGAACCCCCGCATCTTCTTCCTGAATAATATCGCGTGTTAACGTCACCACGCGTGCCTGATTGGCTTCTGCACCCGTTGCCAATAACCGCAAGGTGACCTTGGTGCCACGTTTACCACGAATTAAGCCAACAATTTCACTACTCGGCCAGCCAATGACATCGACAATTGGCTCACCATCCTGCCCCACGCCAATAATTCGGTCGCCTGATTTTACTTGACCAGACTTACTGGCTGGCCCACCATCCACAATAGTTTCAATACGGGTGTAATCTTCATTACCGCGCTCAGGACGAATAGAAACCCCAATACCCTCTAAAGCCAGCGTGGTTTGACGATTAAGCTCCATGGCCTCAATCGGCGCATAATAATTGCTATGCGGATCATACGTTGCCAGTGTCGCGTTTAGGATTTTTTCCAAAACCCGATCACTCTTCACACGGGTTTGCTGCTCAATTTGACGACGATAGCGTTTTTTAAGCGTATTCACAGGGGTTAAATCTTCAGGAGGCGTTAAATCCTGCCCTGCTGCCAGTGCTGGATTTTCTTTTAGTGCTTTTTGCTTTGCCGCTTCTTCCTCTTTACTAATGGTTAAATTAATCAGTTGTGACACTAGCATTTTTTGCCAATGCGCTTGCTGTTCAGCTTTATCTTTTAAAAAAGGTGCTTTTTCACGGTCAAGCTCAATAAAATCATTGCGGTGTAAATCTTGCGGTTGATCTAATTGTTGCATCGCATACTGATAAAAACTATTTAAACGAACACGATAGCGATCATAAATGGTAAACGCAGGCGTCAAATCCCCTGTTTTTAAAGCTACGCCCAAGCTAGCAGCGTATTTCTTATTAAACTCATCAATATCAGATTGTAAAAATAACGTGTGGTCTGGATCTAGCGAATCAATATACATCTCTAAAATACGCTTTGATACACTGGCATCAAGGCGCATATTCAAATAATGCTGACGGTCAACCAAGGCGGCCACTTGACGGGTTACAAGTGCCTGCTCACGGCTAGGTGCCAATTTTATTTCTTGCTTTACAGTGGTCGCAGCAATTGCTTCGTTTACGGTGTAAGAGAAAAAAATTCCGCCTGTCATCAGGGCTACGGCACAGGCTAAGGTTTGTAGTTTCATAAGCGGTTGGGGCTTCCTAATTGCATGACCCGATTGTTGTCTATTGATGAATGCAGCACGTAATAAACCAGCGCGATAGTGGTATTATTTAAAGATCATATTATCAATGCAGTTTGTAGCATACCATCAAATTCCAGCTATACAATGTAGCAAAACTGATTATAAATGCGTTATTGTCTGCAGCATGAAATTTATTGGATATTTGTTGCATGATTGGCGCATTGATGCTGGATATTGAAGGAACTTCCCTAACTGTGGAGGATCGCCACTTATTAACCCAACCTCAAGTCGGTGGGCTCATCCTATTTGGACGCAATATCCAAAGCCCAGCGCAGGTACGTGCCCTAACCGATAGCATTCGTGAGGTACGCCCTGATATTTTAATTGCTGTCGATCAAGAAGGCGGCCGTGTTCAGCGTTTACGTCAGGGTTTTAGTAAATTACCACCAATGCGCGCTTTTGGTCATATATATGATCAGCAACCTGAGCAGGCCTTAACCCTTGCTGAACAATGCGGCTGGCTTATGGCAATTGAAGTGTTGGCCGTTGGAATTGATTTTAGCTTTGCCCCTGTGCTTGATTTAGATGGCATCAGTCAGGTGATTGGTGATCGTGGCTTTCACGCGCATACTCAACAAGTTATTACGCTGGCCTCTGCTTTTATGCGTGGCATGCATCGAGCAGGCATGGCAACCACAGGCAAGCATTTTCCAGGCCATGGTTCAGTAGAAGCAGACTCTCATATTGCCGCACCAGTCGATTCACGCAGTCTGGGAGAAATTGAACAAAATGACATGCAAACTTTTATTCAATTGCACAGTCAGCTAGATGCCTTAATGCCTGCTCATGTGATTTATGACCAGATTGACCCTAATCCAGCAGGTTTCTCATCATTTTGGCTACAACGAATTATTCGACAAAAACTAAAGTTTGAGGGGGTATTGTTTTCTGACGATTTAACCATGCAAGCTGCCTGTGTGGTAGGCAATGCAGGGGACAGAATTAAAGCTGCGTTAAATGCAGGTTGTGATATGGGCTTAGTGTGCAATGACCGTAGTGCCGCATTAGATGCCTTGGCTGCACTGCAAGAGATGCCTTTACCAAATCAACAACGTCTAGAAAAAATGCGCGGGAAAATACCACACGCTACCATTATAGAAGAATTAGACTTAGGGCAAGAGTGGCGAACTGTTCGTCAAAACTTACAACCATTACTTCTCTAATTATGGTTAGCAAGCGTGGACTACGACTACAACAAACATTAGCTGACCAATAGGAGGGTCAAACATGAATTCAATAAAACAGGATGTATCACCACACCGCCACATTTCCTTTACTGCGCATTACACAGGTTATATCTGGTATTTGTTAGGCATATCGCATGCAGATTTAGCCAGCAGCAAAGGAAAGCGTTTGGCGACCTTATTGCATCCATTTGAAAGTCTTGCAGAGAAATTTGTTGGTGGAAGCATGCGCTCGACACTAAAACAGCGCCACCAGCTGATCAATAAGCAACTGGATCAACTCATTCAACAGCATCCTTACTTACAAATTGTAGAAATTGCAGCAGGTTTATCACCACGTGGCTGGCGTTATCGGCAGAATAATAAAGATATTACTTATATAGAAATGGATTTACCTGATATGGCAGCGGCCAAGCGACTGGCACTAAAAGACATTGATCCAGAGGCAAAGGTGATTGGGGTTGACCTATTTGACGCAGCATTTGCTGAGCATATCCTGACATTAGACCATAACAAACCTTTAGTAATCATTAGCGAAGGCTTAGTGAATTATTTTACTAAAGAGATGCTTCAGGAGTTATGGCAAAGCTTCAGCGATGTACTACAGCCTTTTGAACAAGGTTACTACCTTACTGATTTATATCCAGAACCCATTAAGCATAAGCTAGCCAAACTAATTTGGCAAAGTAGCAAACTTTTAAAAGTACTATCCAAAAGTGCATTTTCATTTCACTTCACCAGCCCCCAGGAAGTACACAACTTCCTCCAACAAGCAGGTTTTAGGACAGTAAAAGTCTACCAACCTAAAGATGAATTAAAAGTAAATCATACCGATCATTTGGGAGATTTAGTGTGGGTGATTAAAGCGCAAGTTTAAAACATGAGGTAACTTTAAAAATTCATATAAAAAAGACCATGCTCATGGTCTTTTTTATATTTGTTAATTTTTCAAATCAAACCCATGCGAATATATGTTTAGGATAGGTCAATAGTTTTATCGCTTGATTAACTTTATGGCTTTAGCTTTTACTATTGAGGCTTTTTAATAGGATTTAAAATAGTATTTCTTCTATGCATAAGAGAAAACCCCCTCAATGGCTACATTGAGGGGGTTATTAAATAATGAGCTGGCGATGTCCTACTCTCACATGGCGAATGCCACACTACCATTGGCGCAAAGTGGTTTCACTGCTGAGTTCGGG
>JAEWKT010000013.1 GCA_023393635.1 Pseudomonadota bacterium | reverse complement strand
TGTGAAAATTGAGACTTCTACTGACATTTTGGTAAATTTTACCTCATGTCACAGGAGTTTCGATTTTGAGTACAAAAGCCCAGCGGGAAATCGCCCATAAATTAAAAGTATTTGCTCATGCAGAGCACAGTGGGAATATTGCTTTCACCTGTCGTTATTTTGGTATTTCACGAGATACTTTCTATCGTTGGAAAAAGAATTACCAAACTAAAGGTGAATCTGGGCTAATCAACAGCAAGCCCTGTCCAGAAAATCCCAAGTTACGCACGCCTCCTGCCATTGAAGAGAAGATTCTTCATTTACGTCAGCATTATCATTTTGGGCAGGTAAGGATCAGTTGGTACTTATGGCGCTATCATCAAATTAAAATCTCGGCAGCGGGTGTATATCACGTTTTAAAACGTAATGGTCTGAATCGGCTGCCCCAGAATCAGCGAAAACGATCCATTCCTACTCCTCAGCGCTATGAGAAACAAGTACCAGGCCACCATGTTCAAGTTGATGTAAAGTTCTTATTTTTCAAAGATCAAGATGGAAAGAGGATTAAAAGATATCAATACACTGCGATTGATGATGCAACCAGAGTCAGGGCACTAAAAATCTATGAAAAGCACAACCAGGCTAATGCGATTGATTTTGTCAATTATGTTATTGAGAAGTTTCCTTTTCGGATTCATACCATCCAGACCGATAATGGGCATGAATTCCAATCGAAATTTCATTGGCATTTAAACGATTTAGCAATTCATCATAGGTACATAAAGCCTCGAACTCCCAAACATAATGGCAAGGTCGAGCGATCTCATAAGACCGACAAGATGGAGTTTTACCAGTTATTAAACTATACCGATGATGTCGACCTAAACGCTAAATTAGCGGAATGGGAGGCATTTTATAACTATGCCAGACCTCATGCTGCTATGGATGGAAAAACACCCTATGAGCGATTGAAAGAAAAACTATGCTAAAGTTATGATGTCAGCGGAAGTGCTAGTATTCACACATTCATTAGTAAAGAAATGGTCTGACGTCCTAGCAATAATGATTCTCTGGCTGCATCCTCAAGCCTCAAGGCAGGCACCCTGCTTAACCAGTGCTGGATAATGTGACTATACTTTTCATAATTTTTATTTAAGGTTTCAGTTGACCATAAGTTGATGATCATTCCTGTTGTAACCTGATCAAAACAACTAATCAGGCACATCTTGGCTTCTGGCTCCAAACCAGCGGTTTTTAAATGGGTAAGAATGTCCTCAAAAGAAGCCGCCAGATTATCAGGGCGAATAAATACACCCTGCTCTAATTCGCGAAAACCGTAATGCTTGAGCGCCCGTTCTCTGCGCTTTAAGGCAGTACGATCCACCCTGCCCAATGTTCCCGTCAATACTGCCAGATACTGTTGATCCCATACTTTGGTTTCCTTAAGACCTGTCCTGCGGTTTAGCATTACATTGGCCCATTCCAGCGATTGCTCACTGAGTTGATACACGCCCCGCTCTGTAGCAACAATCACTCCCTCACTGGATAAACGGGTTACTGCTACCCGAATCCCATTTTCACTCAGTCCAAATAGTTTGGCTGCCAAAATCATTTGCTTAATTGAAATCGCCTTGCCTTCAGAAGCCAGAAGTAAGTCAGTGATTAAAAGGCGTGCATTGAGTTTTTGAGAGGTCATGAGATTCCTAAATAGCTAAAGGGGTTTTAGGGAAAATAATAAGAAATACTTCTTTTGTAATAAGATAAATAGCGCATTAAATATTACACTTAAATGATTTAATTTTTCCATGTGAAATATTTAATTTAAAATAATTGAGTGATACTGAACGATTAACCCAATAAAGATAGGGGATAAAGCCAGAAAAACACAAATTTATGCCTAAAATTCTTAAATCCATTCATGAATAGCCGTCTCATCCTGCCATAAAAAGTTTGTTCTTCCCTCACGCTTCATCAATGTTTTTTATTGGCATGCTTTACCTCATTTAAGGCAAGAACACTAATGAAGCATTTTTCTGAAAAAACTCACTTCTTGATTTGACTTATTTTTTCGTCAATTCTCATTGATTCAAAGACAAACGGTATAAATCATGACGGCGGTCTTTTAGCGTTTGTACACTGCCATAATTGTGTAAGTCTTTAAGCGAATCAATATTGATATCCACAATCAGGGTCATTTCAGAGTTTGGCGTTGCCTCTGCTTTAATTCCTGTGGTGGGGAAAGCAAAGTCTGATGGAGTGAATACTGCGGATTGCGCATACTGAATATCCATATGGTTTACTCGGGCAAGGTTACCCACTGCCCCAGCAATGGCCACATAGCATTCATTTTCAATAGCACGCGCCATGGCACAGTGGCGTACCCGCGTATAACCATTTTGCGTATCGGTTAAAAATGGCACAAACAAGATATTCATCCCTTGGTCTGCCAATAAGCGCGCGTATTCAGGGAACTCCACATCGTAGCAAATCACAATGCCAATTTTTCCACAATCTGTGTCAAATACCTTAATTGTGTTGCCACCAGTCATGGCCCAGTTACGGGTTTCAGCAGGGGTAAGATGCACTTTGTCATAACGCTCCCAGGAGCCATCTCTGCGGCATAAAAATCCAGAGTTATACAACTTGCCGTCAATGATGCAAGGCATACTTCCAGAGATAATATTGATATTATAAGTAATAGCAAACTCAATACATTTGTCACGAATCGCATCACTATATTTAGCCAGCTCGCGAATGCTTTGGGTCACATTCAAGTGATTAAAATCAGCCATCAGTGGCGCATTAAACAGCTCTGGAAATAAAATAAAATCACTTTTATAGTCAGAAACCGCATCTACAAAAAATTCCATTTGATCAAAGAATTTTTCCAAGGTACTCAGGCTGCTGCGCATTTGCCATTGTACTAATCCAAGACGAACATTGGCGCGTGGTGCATTAATCAGTTTGATAGATTCCGTGTGGTGTATATTAATCCACTCTAGCAGGGTGGCATATTCATGCGATTCGGTATCACCTGGCATATAGCCTTTCATCAACTTGCGCACGTGAAAATCATTGGCCAGTTGAAAGCTCAGGACGGGGTCATACAGTTCTTTGGTTTTTACTTTTTTAATAAAAGTATTTGCGCTCATGTCAGCGGCATATAACTCAAAATTGGGCATGCGACCACCTGCCATAATGGCGCGCAAGTTTAAGTTTTCGCATAACTCTTTGCGGGCATCATAGAGTCGGCGGGCTAAGCGCAAACCACGATAATCTGGGTGAATAAATACCTCAATGCCATAAAGTACATCACCTTTGGGATCATGGTTTCTAAAGTCAAAATTAGTGACAATCTGGTTATAGGTATGGTCATCAGTAAAATTTTTATAATTAATAATCATCGACAAAGCACAGCCTACTACTTTGCCGTCCACGCACACGCAAATTTGTCCGTCAGGAAATTTTGTGAGCAGTGTGTTGGTGGTTTCTTCACCCCAGGTTGCTAAATCTTTATTTTGATATACGCTTTCTGAAGCAGACTGTAATTCTGACATATCTTCAAGTGTTAAATGCCTTACCTCAACATGACCTGCATCCATAATTAAACTCTTTTATTCCTATTGAAAAATACAGTTTTGATACTAGCATGTGATTTTTTGACATTTACCATTCACCTCAAGATACGTTTACAAGAAGGGGTTTAAGGTAAAATTTTGAAAGTTTTGATATTTCTATAATTATTTTATGGCGATGACCTATTGATATCAGGCGACAAATTACGTCGCAATCCTGCTGATTTTTTAATCTTATTCCTATAAAATGATCACCTATTAAGCAATTCGAGACAAATACCATGTCTATGGCTTTAATTATTCGTAATATTAATCCCGATTGTGATCCAAACGCCAAGCTGATTGTGGTGACGCTTGATGACAACAATCCAGCTATTTCAGAAATGGCATTAACGCCCTATTCTCCTACCATTAACACTATCAACCCTGACGGCCAACTCTATTGGTTTCCACGTAGCACACGTATTCAGGACAACTTACTCCTGCTTAATGATGCAGACCATTTAGCCAACCATTGTTCATTGCAAGACGATCACAGCATGAGCGAACCTAGTGATTACCTATGGTTTTGTGAGCTGGATCAAGCAGGTTAAACCAAAACTAACTTGTTTGGCGAGTTTGCTCATCGACAAAAATAACGGCTTAAGCATTTAATAAATCACTTTGCTTACGCCGTTTTGTTATTTAACAGAAATTCTATTTCAACCACACTGCCTGCATAATAAATTTTAGTATCTTTTACTACCAGCTAAGCAATTATGGCTTCAACTCAATTTGCTTAGTCTGACCTGGTTTTGGACTAAGCCATGTTCTCACCCATACAAAAAATAGCGGAACATATAACACCGCTAGCACTGTGCCAAACAGTACGCCACCCAAAATACTCACGCCAATTTCCTGCCGACTCACTGCGCCTGCACCGCTTGAAAACACCAGCGGAAACACACCTGCCATAAAAGCCAGCGATGTCATTAAAATAGGCCTTAAGCGCAAATAAGCTCCTTCCAGCGCAGATTCAATAATTGATTTGCCCTGAGCTTGTGCATTGGCCGCAAACTCCACAATTAAAATTGCATTTTTGGTAGACAAACCCATAGTCGCCAAAATTGCCACCTGAAAATAAATATCATTGCTAAAACCTGCCAATCTGGTAAACAGCACCGCACCTAAAACGCCCAGTGGAATAACCAGCATGACTGCGGTAGGAATTGACCAGCTTTCATACAAGGCGGCTAAACATAGAAAAATAAATATAATGGACGCCACATAAAGCCAAATGCCCTGTTGATTAGACACCTGCTCCTGATAGGACAAGCCACTCCATGACAAACCAAAGTTTTTTTGTGCATCAACCAGATGTTGCATCACTTGCATCGCACTGCCCGAGCTATAGCCCTGTGCGGTATTACCATTAATTTGCAGGGCAGAAATACCATTAAAACGCTGTAATAACTGCGGGTTTTTAATCCACGATGCCGTGGTAAAACTAGCAAATGAAGTCATACTGCCATCGCTGCCACGCACATACCATTGCGCCAGATCTTCAGGTTTAGAACGAGCCTCTGCAATACCTTGCATATAGACGCGCTTAATGCGACCCCGATCAATAAAATCATTCACATACACCCCGCCCCATGCGGCAGCCAAAGTCGAGTTAATATCGGTTTGCTTCAAACCCATAATCGCTGCTTTAGTCTGATCAATATCCAGATGCAGCTGGGTTTTATCCTCTAAACCACTCAAACGCACATTGCGAAAATTAGGGTTTTTACTGGCGGTATCAATGATATTTTTTTGCGCTGCGATTAATTCATCCCGTCCTGCATCATTTAAATCCTGTAACCAAAATTCAAAGCCGTTGGACTGGCCAAGCCCACGCACCACCGACGGTGCGTTTACATTGACCCGTACATCAGGTAGATCTTTAAAATGCTGATTGGCACGCTCAATAATCGCTTCAGCAGAATTAGCCTTGCCTTGACGCTCATTCCAGTTTTTCAGTGATACAAAAGCCTGTCCCACATTTTGCCCAGTACCAGAAAAATTACGCCCAGTAATGACCATCACCGTATTTAGGTTTTGCTGCTCCTGGTTTAAAAAATACTCGGAAACTAACTGACCCACTTTTTGTGTCTCAGTGAGTGGCACGCCTTCTAGCAAGGTAAACTGTACGTTGAGTGAACCCTGATCTTCTTCTGGCAAAAAGCTTGTGGCTAAATGGCTATAAGCAAAAATAACTGTGGCGCAAATTATTACAAAGCCCGCCATCAGCACTTTTGGCCAGCTCATGAGTTTATTTACGAGGTGTTTATAACGTTGCTGCACACGCTCAAAACTACGGTTAAACCAGGCAAAAAAGCCAGTTTTTGACGCAACGCGATGTGTCGGTTTAAGTAAAGTTGCACATAATGCAGGCGTTAAGGTTAAAGCCACCAACACAGACAACACCATAGCCGACACAATAGTGACAGAGAATTGGCGATAAATAACCCCTATAGAACCACCAAAAAATGCCATAGGCAAAAATACTGCCGATAGCACCAGTGTCATCCCAATTAAGGCACTGCTAATTTCTTGCATCGACTCAATTGTGGCCTGCTTAGCACTGAGCTGTTGCGTTGCCATAATACGCTCAACGTTTTCCACCACCACAATGGCATCATCTACCAACAAGCCAATGGCCAGCACCATCGCAAACAGGGTTAGGGTATTAATGCTAAAACCCAGTACTGCCAATATGCCAAAAGTACCCAGTAACACCACAGGCACTGCAATGGCAGGAATAATCGTGGCACGCCAGTTTTGCAAAAACAAAAACATGATCAACACCACCAAAATAATGGCTTCAATCAGCGTTTTAACCACCCCTTTAATAGATTCCTGCACAAATGGGGTACTGTCACGCGGATAAGCAACCTTTAAACCCGCAGGTAATTGTTGCTCAAATTGCTGCACGGCTGTACGAATCTCTGTCGCCACTTGTAAAGCATTGGCACCAGTGGCCAGGTTAATAGACATGCCAGAAGCCTGATAACCATTTAAACCAATATAACTTTGATAGTTTTCTGCACCCAGCTCTACCCGTGCTACATCTTTTAGATGCACCACTGCGCCATTGGTCTGCGCCTTAATCACAATATTCTCAAATTCTGCTGGGGTTTGTAGCCGAGATAAAGCCGTCACATTGACATTTAAGTACTGGTCGGTAGGTGCAGGCAAAGCACCCAATTCTCCTGCGGTCACTTGCGTATTTTGTGCTTCTATGGCTGCCCGTATGTCAGAAGGCATCAAGCCATAATTATTAAGCTGCTCAGGTTTTAACCATATGCGCATGGCGTACTGCGAGCCAAAGACGTTGGTATCACCAACCCCATTAATACGGCTCAGCACAGGCTCAATATGATTGACCAAATAATCTGCAATTTCCACGTTACTCATTTTGCCGCTGGTATCATAAATCCCCAATACCATCAGGCTATCGCCCTGTGACTTTGACACTCTCACACCCTGCTGCTGAACCACCTGCGGTAAACGATTGAGCGCACTACTAATGCTATTTTGTACCTGTACCTGGGCGGTGTCGGGATCCGTACCCTGAGCAAAGGTCAAACTAATACGAACCTGCCCCGATGCGCTACTGGTCGATGAAAAATACAACAGATTATCAATGCCGCGAATTTGTTGCTCTAGCACTTGAGTGACACTGTCTTCTACCGTTTTGGCAGATGCCCCACTATAACTGGTAGAAATGCTGACCGTAGGCGGGGCAATATCGGGATAACACTCGATAGGTAGTGTAAACATGGCTAGCAAGCCTAGCGCCATCACAACAATGGCTAACACCCAGGCAAAAATTGGTCGATCAATAAAAAAGCGTGCCATATCGGTTGGTATATTCCTTAAGTGTTTTCATTAGCCTTTTCTGCTGGCTTAGCTTATCGAAACAATATGAAGAATAAATTAGCTTTCTACATTTTATGCACAAAAAGCGCTTAACACCCCCAAATGGGGATATGGCAAATTTTTCTTTTCTTTATGATTGTTTATATAAACAAAGCCACTTCTATTGAAGTTGAGGAATAGCCATGAAAAAGACACTCTTAATCCTAGCAATGGCTGGGGCACTCACTGCCTGCGGTGGAAGCTCCAGTGATAATGGTAGTACCAATCCACCCTCAAATGGAGGCACTCCTCCAACAGGTTCCAAATCTATGGGCACTCTAACCAACGGTGGCATTGTGGCAGGTGTTCATTACAAAACCAGTAGTGGTGAAGAAGATAAAACTAATGATAAAGGTGAATTTACCTATAAGCCAGGTGATACGATTAGCTTTAGCCTGGGCAACATTCAACTCGGTAATACGGTTAAAGCCAAAGCCACAATTACCCCTGCTGATTTATCACAGGATAGAAAAATTCAGGAAAATCTAGTGGCCTTCATCCAGTCTCTAGATGCTGATAGTAAAAAAGATGGAGTTCAAATTGGCGAAAAAACGATTAATGCGTTAAAGAGTATCGCTATCAATTTTGGCCAGTCTACTGCACAGTTTGCCAATGACCCAGCTGTTAAACAGGTTATTACCGCGTCAGGTACCACGCAAATCAGTATTGAAACTGCAAAAGAGAACTTAAAAAAGACATTTTATGCTGATATTGCTGGCGTATGGCAAATGCCAGGTGGCAATGCCAAAGAAAAAATACTGCTTTATATTAACCCAGAAGGTGACTATATAATGGGACAGGCCACACCAAAAGATGAAGATGGTAAGCCTGGAATTGAGACAGGTAACTTTACTATTGACCCCATCAGCTATCAAATTCGACCTAAAGTGAAGTTTGATGGCAATGATAGCTGGGGCTTTAATGACGCGGCAGATGATAATACCGTGTTTCTTTCCTATGGCACAACCAAGGATACCTTAGTGCTTCACACACCTGATGAAGATGTGACTGAACATGTATTTACTAAAGTACCAAGCCAGAATAATAGCCTCATCGGTTCATGGCAAATGCCAGACCATATCGTAAGTTTCTTTAGCGATAACAGCTATTTCTTACTATACACAGGCGTTTATGATGCAGTTAAAAATGACTGTGCTGATCGTGGTTTAGAATATGGTAAATATAATGCGACAAGTAATACACTTAAAGCCTCTGAAATTTACTACGACACTACAGGTTGTTCAGGTTTGGTTGATACGGATGATCGTGGCAGGCAAGATATGGACACCTTTAACTTCAAAATTATAGGCGACCAGCTTAGCCTTCAATATGAAAATGAAGCACCTGGCGTTTTCCAGCGTATTAAATAATATGTAAAACATCCTTTCATCCTTTTTTGTCAAAAGAAAGGATGAAAGTTTTTTTAACAAGTTAGGCAATATGCTCAAAATCTATGGTAAGACTCATTAACAGTCGCATTAGCTCCACCTGCGATGAACAATCCGTCTTAGAAAAAATATGCTTTAAGTAAGTCCGCGCTGACTGTAAAGAAATGCCGCAATGCGCTGAAATGTCTTCCAGATTTAATCCATTTAAAAATAATGTACACATCTGTAGCTCACGGTTTGATAAACCATATCGCTCTCTTACAAATTGCTCAGCCAACTGATGCCTTTCTGACGACTCAGTTAAAAAAATAGCAACGCGCTGTTGCTGCTGATCCATATTAATCGACACTACATCGGATAAAGGCACTACTGTTAGCATCAGTGATTTTTCTTGTGTGGATTCATGTAAACCCAAAACACCTCCTGTTTCATGCTGGCTTGTCAAGTTTTTCTTAAACAGGGCACTTTGAATTAATATTTCCAGCTTTCCCTGAGCAGTATAATGAGTTTTTAAGCGATTATATTGATCAGGCCACAATAAGGAAGAACGCTCCAGGATCTGGCTTGCCTTTATATTTGTATGCTGAATGCAACCTTTTTCATTAAGAATAATGACACCAGTTTTTAGACAGTCCAGTAGTTGATAAAGCTCCCGATTTTCCTGTTTTACTGCGCACAACTGGCGATAGATTTGCAATGCCCGACGTAAATGCTTGCCCAAACGTTGTAAAACATCCAACTCCTGCTGCGTGTACGCATGACTCAGCGGAGAACGATGCAAACCAAGTACGCCCCAACGATACTGACCCGCATCCAGTAAAACCGCAGTAATATAGGCAACCCCTGTAGGCTCCAAACATTTTTTATAAAAAATATACTCATCCGAGCCTGGCATATCGGCATAAGGCAAACAATTTTGATTGATAACACCCCCTACCCCTGCCTTTTCCCAAAGTGGCGTATGAATTTTCATATCAATGACTTTAACTTGCTCTTCCTGATAAGCCGCCAAGCTCTCTTTGGCAATATTATGCGTATATACAAAATCATAGTTAGGATTAAGCTGGTCGAGTACAGTAAAGATAGCCGTTTTGCTTTGTGTATAATCGACAATACTTTCCAGAACCTGTGGCCAAAGCTGACTATTTAGCGCAGCATCATAAATTGTACCAATGATATGATTTTCTTGTTCTGTCAACATATCCCTGTCAACCTGGATAACATTTCGCTACAAAATAACACAACAAATGCTTTATTGGGCTTTATTTGCTTTTTATTAAGTTTATTTTAAGTTTCAAATCATGCTTCTTTAGCCCTTAGACAATTCTTTCACCTACTGCACGTAAAACTTTGATAAATTTTATGCTCAAAATTTAAAACTATAGAAATAAAAAATGCCTGCATCACTTGATACAGGCATTTTTTGACTTAATTGATTAGATAACTAACCTATTAATTGCCACCGAACAGGTAAGAAACACCTACACGGCCACCGAAGGTACTTCCGTCAGAGAAGCCAAATGCACCACTGGCAGAGATACGGTTAGTAAATGAAGTAACTACACCAATTGAAGCCGCAGTTTCTCCTTCGTAGTGGCCAACACCACCAAATACCGCAACCTGACCAGGCTGAATATTAGGTACAGCTTGCTGCGCCGCTAAAGCAATGGCAACACCACGATAAGCAGTTTTCTCAACGTTATCCAGTTTACGGCTAACTTGATTTACACGGCTGTCAGTGTAAGTGTTTGCTGAAGCAATTGCCTGGGCACGACTTTCATTCATTTGGCCCACATTTGCTGCGTCTGTATCAGCAACACCTCTGCCAACACCAGTTACTGCACGCTGACCTGCATCCAGACCTTTATCAGCAGACAGGGTTACATCACCAACTTTGATCTCACCAGCTTTGATTTCGGTAGAAGCCACTACAGTTGAGGTAGCTGCTTTCACGTTTGAATCACTGCCAGCAGATGGGTCAACAATTTTCTCTTTAGTAAGAGTAATGCCGTCCACAGTATCAACACGAGTAACTGACATAGCAGTTGATGAACCATCTTTTGCAATAGTGGTTTCAGTGCGGTTTAAAGTTTCGGACTCCATAGTACCAAACTTGTCAGTCACACTAGTTTCTTTCTTGCTCAGCATGGTTTTGCTGCCATCAGCAACAGTTTTGGTCTCTGAACCGTAAGTTGTACCAGTACGACTTTCATCTGTACGCATTTCACTAGTATTACCGCGGGTGATACTAACAGTGTCTTTACCAGAAGCTGCTAAGGTTTCAGTACTTTCAGTCTTAACTGTACTTGCAACTGTCTGTTCAGCTAACAAGCCCATACGAGTGTTGTAAGCTTTATTTTCTGTTTTACCAGCAGTGGTGTAAGTGTAGCCTGTGTTGTCCGCATTCGTGAGTTTCTCTTCACCAGAACTAACAACTGTGATTGCACCTTTCAACTCTTGACCTTCTTGGTAAACCAAAACGTCAGTTGTTGCTGCATCTTTAACTGCTTTGGTTGTACCAGCCGCTACGGTTGTTTCAGCAGTTGCTTTAACAGTTTTAGTTGATTTATCAAGTGCATTTTTACCTGCCTGATAATTCACTTCTGTTACATTTGTAGATTCAGATTTCTCTACTGTACCATTAAGAACAGCTTCACCTTTAGCGTTCAACTCATAAGTGTTTTTCTTGCTGGATTCAGTATCTGAACTTGTAAAATCGCGGTATTTATCGCTTTCACCATGATTATATAATTTCACATCACTGTTGTTTGCAGCTTTTTCATAACCAGTTGAATTATCCGCATAAGTCAACACAGCATCTGAACTCTGCGATTCAGTTTTGCTATATGCAGTGGCGCCAGTTTGGAATACTTTTTCATCAACGTTATCAGTAGTTTTTGCTACCTTGTCAAAGTCAACAGTTGCAACAGTATTTGTTGCTTTAGAAACAACAGCTTGACCTTGCTCATCAATAGCTAAAACACCCCCAGCATTGATTTTTGTACCATTTTCATTCACAGGGCGGATGTCAGTAGAAACAGATTCCTGGTATTGAGCTTTGCTTTCTCCAGTTTCTTTGCTTACTGTCGTACGGTCAAGTGCGCTCTTGCCTTCGTTGTACTGAGTGAAAGTTGACTCAGCGTTACCACGATCATAAGCAACCTCTTTATCACCAGCAATACGCGTATTATTCCAGCTCTCTAAAGAAGAGTTAACTAAAGATTTTTCTTGACCTGGCTGGTACTGTTGAGTTGTATTTTTCCAAGTATTTTTTGTGGTATCAACAGAAGTTACAACAACTTTATTTGCATTATCTAATTGATAATTTGAGTAAACAGTTTCTTCTGTTCTATCTACAACTTTTTGATAGTCTAAGGCATTTTTACCAATGCTATAAACTTTCTTGTCAGTTGATTCATTGAATTTGTTAGATTCGTAAACAATCTTACCATCACGAGAAGTAGTTGCTGTCTCATTCTTAATAGCAGAATTGGTGCTATAAGCAACTTCTTCGCCCATCGTCACTTTATCAGTACGTTTGTCTGCAGTAACCGTAGTATTTACAACATCAACTAAAACATCCTTAGTTTCAGCAGGTTTACCATTTTTATAAGTTACTTCACTGCGAACCTGATTATCCTCGTCATCGGTATCAATCACAACATAGTAACGATCTTTACCTGTTTCATCTTTCCAGGTATGAACATCGCCACCTTGCGATACCAAGCGACCATCATATTGGTTACCTTCAGCATCCACACGAACCGTGCCTAAAGCAAATTGATCATCTTCACCTGCTTTAGTAATCACTTCACCCACTTTATAGGCTTTGTTCAGTGTTTTGCTATCTGAGGTAAAAGAGTTGGAAATATCACGATTTACTTCGATATTTTCCTGTTGGTTACGTGTATAAGTGGCGCTGTCATCCCAAGCAGTATTCCAGTGCTCCTGGAAATTACCGTCTTGTTTATGTGTTACAACTGTGCTTGTAGTGCCTTTGTCTGTAGTTTTTGCAACATTACTATCTGTCCATGCAGTTTTTACGCCATCATTTAAAATTTGCTGATTATATGCCTGGCCTTCATAGATACCACGCTGTTCTGCTGGTTTTAGCTTTGCATCAGCTTCAGCTTCAGCTTTGGTATAGCGCGTAGGTTGATAAGCGGACTCATAAGTTTCATTTGTGCCTTTGGTTTCAGTTTCGGTATCGACCACTGGCTTGCCATCTTTAAGTACTAAAGTGCCGTCAGTATTGCGTTCAAACTTACGTGATTTAGTAGCAGAGGTACCGCTGTCTTTTTGCTCAAAGCTTAAAGTATGCTTGCCAGTGCCATATACAACATAGCTACCTTGTGAAGTAGATTCATCTGTACTTACAAAACCATCAAACACATCAGTGCGGGTTTCTTTTTCTGACACAGAGTTGGCTCTTTCATATACTTTGGTTTGATTGGCTTGATACTGCTTATATGAATTACTCGTTTTTTCCTCAAAGGAAGTTACGTTTGATACGTTATAAGCATTTTTACCATCTGTATCCGCATCAGTAAAGGCAAAGTTACCTTTATTATCATAATGATAGTTTGCGTCAGTTTCACTATAATCTGATGTAGATTCTGAAGTAGAGGCTAACTCGCTTTTACCATTTTGGTAAGTCGCAGTTTTAGATGTGCCATTGTTTTTATGGGTGCCAGTGACAATAAAGTCGGTAGTGCCATTAGATTGTTTGGCTTTACCATTGGTATCATAAGCAATCGCATTGCTTTCATTTACATTTTCATAGCTGGACTCAGAAGTGTTATCAAGCACTTGTCCTGACTTATATTGTGTATTAGTAGATGTAAAGTTATTAACAAATTTAGTTGCGTCGCCTACTTTCGTTAAGTCATCGGCTGTAAAACCAAATTGGCTATCAGTATCACGGAATTTGTTACCAACAGTCATATAGTTGCCTTGAGCATCCTTAACTGGATTACCTTGTGCATCGACTTGTAGTTCCTGTAATACAGCACCACCATGTACTGCTGTACCAGTTTGCTGGGTAGTGTTGTTGGTCCATACAATCTTGCTATCTACAGACGCTTCTTCGCTAGCAGCAATATTTGTATCATAAATGGATTGTGTTTTGGTTTGCTTACTGCCTGCTCTACGCTCATCAGTTAATGACCAAGAAAGATATTTAGTGCCATTAACCTCTACTACAGTAGCAGTCATTGCTTCATTAGCAGCTTTACTAACTGCTGTTGTGTTATCTACAGCGTCCGCTTTATATTCATTGCGCTTATTATTGGTTGAGGTAATAGATTCGTATTGGCCGAGAATGCGGTCATATTGACCATACTCTGTATCATTAGCTAAACCTGTAATTGGTGTAGGTGCAGCAATAGCACTACCTGTTACGGCTGCCAGAGCAACAGCAACCGCTGATAATTGAAAAGTATGTTTCATATTGATTTTCCTATAGACCCTTAAATTACCTTGTTATCTAAAAAACGTTGACTTACTTATCTGGGGAGGAATCCATAAGTCAGCGCAACTTTTAGCCACTCCTGCCATTTTGTACTGGCACGCATGATTCAGGTTGTTATCCCTGGGTTGCCTTATCTCTTATTTGACAACGACAGACCGCCTGAACTAACCCCTTAAGCAAAGTCTAATATTGCTTGATACAAATATCAATCAATATTTGATTAAAGAATTACCTTTTCCTTATTCTTTATCAAAACTTGATAGCTAAAGTTTATACGAAATATATTTATTCATTTAAAAACAAATGATTAATTTAAATAAGTAATTTTATTGTGTTTAAAATTTATCAACTAAAACTTGCTGTATAAGATATTAGAATATGGCATGGATAAACATAGCGAGAAAGACGCTTTTAGTCAGCGCCTTAAACAGGAATTAGCAAAACGTGGCTGGCCTATGACCAGCCCGACTTGGTTAGCACGTGAATTTAATATGAGATATAGCGGAGCATCGGTTAGTGTCCAAGCGGCTAATAATTGGTTATCAGGTGCAGCCATACCTAGCCAGGACAAACTACAAATTTTAGCAGCCTGGCTAGAAGTCTCTACGCACTGGTTGCGCTTTGGTGAAAATGCTGAACCCCTGAAATTATTAAATCCTTCCCAAACCCATCGCCACATACCATATGATTTAACGGATTTACCTGAAAAAATTGCACAGTTATCTCCACAGCAAAAACAAATCGTTTATGAGGTTGTGGATGCTATTTTAGGCAATAAACGATAATTCGCTTACCAGTAGCGCATTTAATTTTTTGATTTCAGCTTTTAATAGAGCATTCTCCGCTTTTAAGCCTTCAAACTGCAGCAGAGTTTGCTCATGTGCTGCTCTACATAAATATAGCTTCTTAATCTCAAGCACTGGATATGTTGCATATTCTCCTAAGGGCTCCGCCTTTTTGTCCTGATTTCCCAAGATTATTCCCCTTATTTTAAAATTTCCTTTTATTCGATAATAAGATATAAAAATTCCATTTTATATCCCTATTTAGGGAGGTCTAGCTATGATTATGCTAATAAAAACCTTCCATTTTTTGATGTGCAATAAGAAATGCAAATTCCTCTGCACTCTTCATTACCATTTTATCAAATGCTGCCAAAACTTTATAAACAGTAAAACCCCTCAGCACCTAACTTAATTATTATATCTCACCTCTCTTAAACATAAATTGACATAAAAAAACAATAACTTCCTATTTCGTGTCAGTAGCTTTTCCATTACTCGTCTTTTAATTAGCTCCAAATTAAGAAAAAATCTATAAAGTTAGCCTAATAAAACCCCTATGAAATTATATTTTTCAGATAGCAAAAAAACCCCGCTGCATCACTACAGCGGGGTTTTGAAGACTTAAGGGTTAAGTCGGCAGAAATTACATCATGCCGCCCATACCACCCATGCCACCCATATCTGGCGCAGCAGGTTTGTCTTCTGGAATGTCAGTAATCATGGCTTCAGTGGTCAGCATTAAGCCAGCAATAGACGCTGCATGCTCAAGCGCTGAACGAGTCACTTTAGCAGGATCCAAAATACCCATATCAATCATGTTGCCATATTCACCACTGGCTGCGTTATAACCGTAGTTACCTTCGCCATTTTTAACCGCGTTCACTACTACAGAGGCTTCTTCGCCTGCGTTGGTTACAATTTGACGCAGTGGAGATTCCATCGCACGGCGCAAAATGTTAATACCCGCAGTTTGGTCGTCATTGGCACCAGTGAGGCCTTCTAATGCACGAATCACACGCACTAGCGCAACACCACCACCAGCAACCACGCCTTCTTCTACCGCAGCACGTGTTGCATGCAGGGCATCATCAACACGGTCTTTTTTCTCTTTCATTTCAACTTCGGTCGCTGCGCCAACCTTAATTACCGCAACACCGCCAGCTAATTTAGCCACACGCTCTTGCAATTTTTCACGGTCGTAGTCAGAAGTTGCATCTTCAATTTGCGTGCGAATGGTTGATACACGCGCGTCGATTTCTTCTTTCTGGCCAGCACCATCAACAATCACGGTGTTTTCTTTGCCAACAGTGACTTTGCGTGCAGAACCCAAGTCTTGTAGGGTTGCTGTTTCAAGGCTCATGCCAACTTCTTCAGATACCACAGTGGCACCAGTTAAAATGGCAATATCTTGCAACATGGCTTTACGACGGTCACCAAAGCCTGGTGCTTTAACCGCACATACTTTAATAATGCCGCGCATGTTGTTAACCACTAAAGTTGCCAGGGCTTCGCCTTCAACATCTTCAGCAATGAGTAGCAATGGTTTACCAGATTTGGCAACGGCTTCTAACGTTGGAATGAGTTCACGAATATTGCTGATTTTTTTGTCTACCAGCAAAATATACGGGTTTTCTAATTCAGCAGTTAAGGTATCTTGCTTGTTGGCAAAATAAGGGCTGACATAACCACGGTCAAACTGCATGCCTTCAACAACGTCCAGGGTATCTTCAAAGCCTGAACCTTCTTCAACTGTAATGACGCCTTCTTTGCCTACTTTTTCCATGGCTTGTGCAATCAAGTCGCCAATAGTCTGGTCAGAGTTGGCAGAAATCGCACCAACTTGCGCAATGGCTTTGGTATCACTTGCTGGGGTTGCAATTTTACGGATTTCTTCTACAGCAGCACGGGTTGCTTTATCAATGCCGCGTTTTAAATCCATTGGGTTCATGCCAGCGGCAACTGACTTAATCCCTTCGTTTAAAATAGACTGCGCCAATACAGTAGCGGTGGTTGTACCATCACCAGCGATATCCGCAGTTTTGCTTGCCACTTCACGCACTAGCTGCGCACCCATATTTTCAAATTTGTCTTTCAGGGTAATTTCTTTGGCAACGGTAACACCATCTTTAGTGATGTGCGGTGAACCGAAAGAACGGTCAATCACCACGTTGCGGCCTTTAGGGCCTAATGTTACTTTTACAGCATCAGCTAATACGTTTACGCCAGCAATCATTTTGCTGCGGGCTGATTCACCAAATTTTACTTCTTTAGCAGACATGGATAACTCCTAATTTATATGTTTTTCAAGCAGACCTTGAGACTAAATTTTTAAAAACTACGCTTTAAGAAAGTAAGTTTTAATTAGCCTTCAATCACTGCAAAAATATCAGATTCTTTCATGATCAATAGTTCCTCGCCGTCTACTTTAACTGTAGAACCAGCGTATTGACCAAATAATACTTTATCGCCCACTTTGATATCTAAAGCGCGAACACCATTATCAGTAATTTGTCCATTACCTACTGCCAATACCTCACCTTGTGATGGTTTTTCAGCAGCTGAACCTGGTAGCAAAATGCCACCAGCAGTTTTGGTTTCTTCTTCTACACGGCGAATAACCACGCGGTCGTGTAACGGACGAATATTGATACTCATGATGCAGATTCTCCTTGATAAAACACAGTTGTACTATTTCAGCAGTGCTCTACTAAAATAAAGCACCACTGAAATTAAATAGTTGAAGCATCAATAGGGGTATAAACAGCAGCTTCAAGGGCAAACATGAAAAAATTTTGTATGTTTGTTTGTTTTTTATCCTTTTAATCGCTCTGCTAAATAGAGGCCGCTTCCTGCCACAAGATTTTTTTAAATATAAACTGATGGCTTTGTACATCAAAATCATAGCGATGCACGCTTAAATCGTTGCAAATCAGGTTCACCGAATTGGGAAAATTATGCCGCATCCGATGCGATAATGCCGTGCCCGCATGAATATCTAATATGGGATGACCCTGACCTAAGCCGTAATGCTGGTTTAAGTCATATACAGCTGATTCATGCAAATGACCATGTAATAGCGCATTTAAACCAAAATAAGACCAGTGCCTTAAAGCAGGTAACACAAGCCGCGGAATATCTTCCCCCTCTTTATGCTGTTGTGGCTGTACCACAAACGGCTGATGAGTCACTACGATTTTATATTTATGCTGAGGTGCAGCCTGTAATAATTGCCCCACCCGTTCAATTTGTCTGGGAGAAATACTGCCTTTGGTATGATGATGCGATGTAATGGTATTTAGACCAATCACAAAAAAATGATCAGTTTGTTGCACAGGTGCGAGCGTCCCAAAACATTGCTTAAAGCGGTCAAATGGCCGCCATACCCGCCTGGGCAAATGAAACAATGGAATATCATGATTGCCTGGAATCACCAGATAAGGGCAATCCAGACTTTCCAAAAAATGTTTTGCGCGTGCAAACTGTGAATGCCGCGCACGCTGGGTTAAATCACCGCTGACCACCACCAGCTCAGGCTTTAAATGCCAGCACAAACGTTGTAGTGCCTGAACAAGCCGTGCTTGCTCTGTGCCAAAATGCGGATCAGACAGATGCAAAATCATTTCACAGCGTCGCTATTTTCAGAATAACAAGGCACCATCACTTGTAAAGCATCATGTGACACTTTAAATAATAACGGGGTATTCATTTTTATAATTTCTCCATCAATGGCCACTTTCATCCACTTTACCCGCGATTCAATTTTAATTTCCGTTGCACAAAAGCTACTCACTTCTGGTGCTTTTTCAAAATCTCCTTGTTGTAAGCGATGAATCAGTTTAATCATTTGCCAGCGGGTGAGCTGTGAAATCGCCACGGCTGCTAATTTTCCTTGCGCTACGCATTGCGATAAAGTCAGCTTTAAATCAGCCAGCTGTAATTGATTATTGCCAAAAAATACCAGTGGCGTTTCAAGCGGTATTTGCTGGCCATCAACGGTTAATTTTAATTTAAATTTTTGTTGTTCACGTAATAGAACAATTAAGCCAGACATCATGGCAACAGACCGAAAACGGCCAAAGCGGATATTATAAGCTTCACGCTGTTCAATAATTTTAGGATACAAGCCAATACTGGCATTATTCAAGTACACATATTCATTCACATTTCCCAAATGAATGGCTTGTCGCTTACCCTGCACAATAACCTGCGCTGCATCAAAAGGGTCTAGCGGAATATGAAGCGCACGTGCCACATAATTAAATGTACCCAGTGGAATAATGCCCATGCAAATTTGGCTATGCTGTAACGCTTGCGCTACTGAATTTAAGGTGCCATCACCGCCTGCCGCAACAATAATACCGCCCTCACGCTGATGCTTAACCACAATCTGGTGCAGCACCTCAGTCAACTGCTGCGCTTCGGTTAACATATATAGGTCAACCCGAAAACCCTGCGCATCAAAATAGGCAACTAACTCACTGGCAAGCTGTTCATGCCCTGCAGCATGGTGGCCAGAACCCGTATTCATCACCATTGAAATTAAACCTGGTGTTTTGGATGATTTAAGGCTGGGTGCTACGCCAGAAAAATTTGCTGGAGCTGGCTTTATAGTCTGTGAATCTAATGGAGCAGCCATATGGGTTAAATCTGACCCTAACACTGGATCAACAACCTGGGCGGCTGATAAAGTATTTTGGTCTAAATCAGTATAATTTGAGTTAGAGCGAGTTAAGTTTTTTCTGCGGCTTAGCACAGCGTTATCCTTTTTCATTTAATTAAATACATCATAAGCCTGTATAAATTAAATGCGCTTTTCTTTTACAGCACTAGGCTTGAAACATTTCAATTTGTTATCTTTTATAATGAAATTCTTGCGTTGCGCTTTGCGTCGCCTTTAAAAATAAAATAAGAACCACTTGCAGGAAAAAATTTTGGCATTGAAACCAAATGAGAGTTTATTGATGAAAAAATTCCATGCCTTCTCTCAAGTACTAACATGGTTAACATTGCGATGCTAACCTGGCGTTTTTGCTAATATTTACACTCTCTAGCTTGAAAAAAAATGTGGTTTCCCAATTAATAGCCTTAATCCATTTAAACTTTAATTAATATAATTTGCTCAATATGACTGATACCTCTTTAGCACCAGAAACACTTCAGGTTGACCAAAATACATTAGGCGGCCATGGTGCGCACTGGCAACTCCTCACCAATCAACCTGATACTGATGTTCCTGCCTGGCTACAGCATGCTTTAGCTGATGCACACATGTCTTATGGATTAAATCGCAAGGGCGATACTTTACCGCAAGATATTTGGCTAATTAATGGCGCAGCGCAACCATTACAGATTAGTCAGCTTATTAAAGTGAATGAACAACAGCAACCCGTCCATTTAATTACAGCGTTTCCCGTGATAAATAGTCCCTATATTGTACATGGCAAAATAAGTCGAATTATTTGCTGTAAAGATGCGGTGCAGGCGGTACTAAATATCACCACCACCGACGGCACAACATTATATGCCTTTGATAATTTATATGCGGTAAACCAACATCAATATCAAAAAGACCAAATCTATCAAATTGAGCTGGGTGGCTTTGCTTATAGCCTGGAAAAAGTAAAACAAGGTGAAACTATTGTTGTCGATGACCCCGCAGCCATTCAGCATCATCGTGCCTTAAATGACATATTGGCCAGTAATGGCGGCATTGCACCCGAAAATTTACAAGAACAGATTAGCCAATGGCAGCCTAAAAATGAAGATGATACCGCTCCTGTCACGTTAGATTTAAGCAAAATGGTGGCTTATTTATATGGTGAACATATTGGCCAGGAAGATGAAGCCTGGTTTCAGGGTGAAATTTTAGGATTATCTACCACGCAATTTATGGATAAAGAGATTCAATTAATTGATGTTTGTATAATGCGCGAAGAAGGTTTACAGCCAGTGGTTGCTCGGCTCGCTTATTCAAATTTGCAACAACAGACTGCTGGTTTTAATGGTGATGGTTTTAAGGTAGGCGATTATATTCGCGGAAATATATGGCTTCAGGCTAATATTTATGCTACTAATAGCACTGAATAATTCTTATTTGTATATTAGACTTCTTGTATTGGCATTTTAAACGCTTTAAATCAGTATAAAAGGCATGATGCAAGAAAACTATTGCTAACAGTGCATGAGTTTTGGTGATGAAAATTATACGTGAAAGCACCCAACAACACGTAGTACAAACGATTGATAAGCTGGCAATTGACAAGACCTCCTGCCTTTTTTTTATTCTGGGTATGATCCTGGGTGCATTTTTATTATCCCATTTATTTGCATAAGCAGTTCAATTTAGTCCACTTCACTCAATGTAATTAAAATAAATTAAAAAGTCGCTCTTAATATCAGTTCATTAAAACCTGTTAACTAGTCAAAAAAATACCCACATTGACGTGGGTATCTTTATATTAAAGCACTGTATATTAAACTGCTGATTACTCAGTCATGTCTAACACACGTTGGAACAATGCTTTTTGCTCATCACTTGGGCGAGCAGTTTGCAACGCCATTAATTGGCTCATGTCGCCTTGTACTTTAATTTTACCAGTCATGAACGCTTGCATTGCCGCAGCCATGTCAAATTCCAGGAATACTTTACGTAAAGTTTCTTCATCCATAGATAAAGTGGTTTTTGCATTGGATGATAGGCCTTTTTGGATTTTGCCACCATCTAAAGACAAATTAACGTCGTCCTTGCTTGGCTCGCTAACAGTCAGGTTTAAAGCCATACCTGCCAATGCAGGCGGTAAATTCAAGTCACCTGCTTCTGAAGTCAGGGTGTCTACTTGGTCAAACCATTCATTACTTAAAAATGCAGGCATGTTGCGTCCTCTATTCGTTATAAACAATAATTAACATCACATGGCAGCAAACCAGTGCTAAACCATTAAAAATGCAATGCTTGTGGGGCTTTATAGCAGAGTATTATCGCAGTGAATATGGCAAAAGTTGTATCTTCACGCTAAAAAATGTGTCAACGATTGACGCAAGGCATTTATTTGTTCAATAAATAATTAATAGCCAAACTTTTAGCCCAAACTTAAATTCACCACATCCAGACGTTGTTTAAAACGTTCTAGCTCTTCGGCATCAGGTTGTGCTACGTCCACCTGTAAGCTTTCAAAATCAAACAGCTCGCGATCAGCCAACTGTGATGGTGATACATTTTGCAAGGCGCCAAATATACTGGCCAGGCGTTTAGGATATTTTGCATCCCATTCGCGCAGCATCTCATTAATCATAGCCCGTTGCAGATTTTCCTGTGAACCGCACAGATTGCATGGAATAATTGGAAACTCCCGCATTGCTGCATATTTAATGATGTCTTTTTCAGCCACATAAGCCAGTGGACGTATTAAAATATTCTTTTTATCCGTGGATAACAATTTGGGCGGCATGGCCTTTAAGCTACCGCCATGAAACAGATTTAAAAAGAAGGTGGCCATAATGTCATCACGGTGATGACCTAAAGCCACTTTGGTTGCGCCAATCTCTTGCGCAAACCCATATAATGAACCACGGCGCAAACGTGAACAGACCGCACAAAACGTTTTACCTTCAGGCGTTAGACGTTTGACAATGCTATACGTATCTTTTTCTAGAATATAATGCGGTATCTGGTGCGCACTTAAGTAGTTGGGCAAAATATCTTCTGGAAAATCAGGTTGCTTCTGATCCAGATTGACCGCGACCACCTCAAAACTAACTGGCGCGATTTTTTGGAACTGTAATAAAATATCTAATAAGGTATAGCTGTCTTTACCGCCTGACACGCATACCATAATTTTATCGCCTTCTTCGATCATATTAAAATCACGAATGGCATGCCCCACCTGACGCCGAATTTTTTTTAATAAACGGTAATAGGCGCTCGAAGTCGGTACTTCAGGAATTGCATAAGGTTTGGTAGAGGTATCAACGGGTAAAAACATGGCGTTCGCAAAGATAAAAAAAGCAAAATTGAGCAGATATTGTACCTGAAATTTGCACTTTTTAGCGCAGCTTTCACTGCTGGCTCAATTAATTTTATGGTTTTTTCTCCTTATTTGGCTATTTTGGTGACAAAACAAACCGTCTTTGTCAACGGATATCGGCAAATACTTACACACATTTGCGCAATAGTTCAGCAAATAAGTTTTCCACAGATCCTGTGGATAACAATGGGGATAACTGAAAACTTGACAGCCTGTTGCAAAGATTTTGTAAGGGTTTGACACAATTTGGTTGTTTTTTAACCAGTTTATTTAATTAATAATTATCAAACACTTACAAATATCAAGTTATTTTTTTTAAATAAAAACTGTTATTTTTGCTTGGTTGCTCACTAATTCTACTAATATTTCAACATTGTACGTTTTTTAATCTATTACATTGTAAGCAACGCCACTAACAGGGTTACCTAAAGATATATTTTTGATACACTCTGGCCATATATTAGGGAAGCGAGCCAATAAGTAAATGAAGATTCAACTCTCTTTAAACAAGTTTTTATCTTTTAAGCCTTTTTTATTATTTTCAATCTCAAGTGCTTTGTTCGGCGCAGGTATAAATGCCCATGCAGGTAACTTATATGTTTATAAAAATAATAATGGTGACACCCTGCTCACTAACGTGGTGAATGACAAAGGCTTTAAAGAATATAACAAGCAAGTAAAAGTTACTTATTATGCTGATACCAATGTACACAGCTATAAAAACTGGGGCGGCAGCGAATCTGCTGTGCTACCAAGTTATAGCAAAAATAAAAACCTGTATGATGGTATTATTGCTGAGGCAGCACATGCCCATCAATTAGATTCAGGCTTAATTAAGGCTGTCATGCACACCGAGTCTGGTTTTAATCCAAACGCACGCTCTCCTGTAGGGGCGCAAGGCTTAATGCAGTTAATGCCCGCTACAGCGCGTCGTTTTGCAGTGAATAATGCCTATGACCCTGCACAAAACGTATTAGGGGCTGCCAAGTATTTAAAGTTTTTGCTAAAACGTTTTAACTATAATACAGAGCTTGCCTTGGCAGCTTATAATGCAGGTGAAGGCAACGTTGATAAATATCGTGGCATTCCTCCATTTCGTGAAACACAAGATTACGTTAAGCGGGTGATGAGCCGCTATAAAAACCTTTATGCAGGTTCAATGAGTGCTGCAACGTCTGTCATGCCTGTTAGCAGCGCGGCTAACCCTACTCATTACAATACCGTGGCACAAGTTGCACCTGTTCGCACCAGTAACGCAGCAATGAAAATCTATACCGTAGATGGCGTGTATACTGCTTCTAATATTGAAAATTATTAATCAGAATGACTCACAGCCTAAGACAATCAGGCGGTGAGTCGTACCATCTATTAGCTTAACGCCATCTTAATTTTATTTAAAAAAACCTTATTTTTTGCTCAGCCTTTTGCTCTTTCTATTGAAAATCCTTAATAAAGCTCTACTTTAACTGCATTAGGTTAGGGCTTGCAGTGCTAACAGCAATTCTTTATTCAGCAATTATTTTAAGAGGTATGCGTACATGATGCGGATTGGTTTGTTTTTGCTAACCAACCTCGCGGTACTGGTAGTGGTTGGGATTATCCTGTCAGTGTTGGGTGTTGGGTCTATTCATAGTGCTGGCGGGATGAATTATACCAGCCTGCTGGTGTTCTGCTTTGTGTTTGGTATGGTGGGTTCCATCATTTCCTTGCTCATGTCCAAGTTTATTGCTAAAAAAACCACGGGCACGCAAGTGATTGAAACACCCCAAAATGCCGCTGAACAATGGTTAATCAGTACGGTTGCCGATTTATCCAGTCGTGCTGGCATCAAGATGCCTGAAGTGGGGGTTTTTCCAAGCTATCAATCCAATGCGTTTGCCACGGGCTGGAATAAAAATGATGCCTTGGTAGCTGTATCTACTGGCTTGCTTGAGCGCATGAACCAGGATGAGCTGCGTGCTGTATTGGCACATGAAATTGGTCATGTGGCTAATGGCGACATGGTGACTTTGGCACTGATTCAAGGCGTGGTGAATACCTTTGTGATGTTCTTTGCACGCATTATTGGTAACTTTGTTGACCGCAACGTATTTAAAAACGAAAGCGACAGCCCAGGCATTGGATACTTTATTACCAGTATTGTCATGGACATTGTTCTGGGCATTTTAGCTTCTGCCATTGTGATGTGGTTTTCACGTCTGCGCGAATATCGTGCGGATGAAGCTGGCGCGCGCTTGGCAGGTAAACAGGCTATGATTTCAGCCTTATTACGTTTACAAGATGAGCAACAAATGCCAGACCAGATGCCACAGGAAATGAAAGCATTTGCCATTAATGCAGGTCAGGAACAGCGTTTTAGTGTTGCTGCCCTATTTCATAGCCACCCTAGCATTGAGCAACGTGTGGCTGCTTTGCAGCAATTAAATGTCCACTAAGTGAGATATATAGTCAGCTAAAAAGCTCAAAAAAGCCCTGAATCATGGTATCAAATCATGTTCAGGGCTTTTTTATGTGTGAATGAATATTTAAATTTTACAAGCGAGCTGCCAACTCGGCTCCTTCACGGATGGCACGTTTGGCGTCCAACTCGGCAGCAAGCGATGCACCACCAATTAAATGATAACGCGCGCCAAGTTTCTCATCGTCTTTAGGCATTAAATCACGGACAGATTCCTGGCCAGCACATACCACTACAGTATCCACCCGAAGCAACTGGCTTTGGCCATTTACTGTAATCCATAGGCCTTCTGTGGTAATCGCATCATAGCTCACACCGCGCAACATACGCACGCCATGTTTTTTGAGCTGTGCCCGATGCACCCAGCCAGACGTTTTACCAAGCCCTGCTCCTACTGGGGTGGTCTTACGCTGCAATAAGTAAATTTGGCGATAGGGCGCTTCTACCTGTGGGCGAACCAGGCCACCTTCCGTATCATAATTCGCCTCAGCATCAATACCCCATTCGCGCTGCCAGTCTGCCAACGGTTGTGGTTGCGGCAATGCGGGGTTGTGCAACAAATATTCGCTGACATCAAAACCTATGCCACCCGCGCCAATCACGGCCACGCGCTGACCGACAGGTGCACCACGTAGCACTTCTGGATAACTGAGTACATGAGGTAGTTCCGCACCTTCTAACTTTAAGGGACGCGGCATAATTCCAGTGGCAATCACCACGTCATCATAGCCTTCACGTTCCAGCTGATCGCGATTTATCCGTGTGCTTAAACGTACCTCTACGCCATTTTTATTGAGCATGGTTTTAAAGTAGCGAATTGTTTCATGAAACTCTTCTTTGCCTGGAATCACCCTGGCCAAATTAAACTGCCCACCAACACTTGTATTGGCTTCAAATAACGTGACTTGATGACCACGACCTGCTGCAATGGTAGCAGCCGACATGCCTGCAACACCGCCACCAACCACTGCAATACGACGTGGTTTACGGGTTTTGACATACACCAGTTCAGTTTCATAACCTGCACGCGGATTGACCAGGCACGTACCGCGTTTATTTTCAAAAGCATGATCCAGGCAGGCCTGGTTGCAGGCGATGCAGGTGTTAATTTCATCAATACGGTTAGTGGCCACTTTATTGACCCAGTCTGGATCGGCCAGAAATGGACGTGCCATTTGGATTAAATCAGCCTTGCCCTCTATCAGAATTTGCTCGGCAGTTTGCGGCATATTAATGCGGTTAGAAGCCATCACAGGAATAGAAACATATTGCTTCACATGGGCGGTAACATCGACAAAAGCCGCACGGGGTACAGAAGTAACAATAGTGGGCACACGCGCTTCATGCCAGCCAATGCCCGTATTTAAAATGCTGACCCCTGCTTGCTCCAGTGCTTGAGCAATAGTGACTACTTCAGCCATGGTGTTGCCATCATGCACTAAATCCAGCAGCGACAAACGAAATGAAATAATAAATTTCTCACCAACCGCCTGACGAATTGCCTTTACAATTTCCACTGCAATTTTCATGCGGTTTTCAATCGGCCCGCCCCACTCATCATCACGCTGATTTACATGGCGACTTAAAAACTGGTTCAGTAAATAACCTTCCGAACCCATAACTTCAATCCCATCATAGCCAGCATATTTAGCAAGCTTGGCACAACGGGCAAAATCATCGATAGTTGACCAGATATCCTTACTGCTCATCGCCCTTGGCTTGAACATGGAAATGGGTGACTTAATAGGACTAGAAGACACCACAAATGGCTGATAACCGTAACGTCCAGAATGTAAAATCTGCATTAAAATTTTGCTGCCATGCCGATGCACTGCATGAGTTACCAAGCGATGATTTAAGGCATCACCCAAGGTATTCATGGTTCCACCAGCAGGTAGCAACCAACCCTGACGGTTTGGAGAAATACCACCAGTAATCATGAGTCCCACCCCGCCTTTAGCGCGCTCAGCAAAATAAGCGGCCAGTTTGGGATAATTATAAAAACGGTCTTCAAGTCCAATATGCATTGAACCCATCACTACGCGGTTTTTAAGCTGGGTAAAGCCAAGGTCTAAAGGCTCAAGCAAATGCGAATACGGTTTCATAAGCAATCTCAGATATGAAAAAATGGCGGTTATAAACTTAAAAATAAAGTGTAATAAAAATATTGATGATAAATGGTAGTTTAATTAAACAGCAAAGGTCTGTCAGTGACCTGTGAGTCAGCCATATCAGTTATTTGTTCCACTTGCTTTTTATTCAACTATTGTCTGCCATAAGCCAGAATAGTTTTTAACTTTAGCTCCCTCAAGCACCAATATCATTTAAAAGTGCTGCTTTAATGAGCGAGCGAACATTTTTTGTTATTCATTTTATATTTATGACTTACGCGATATAGGCGTCCTAAAACAAATGTTATACACTAGCTGCAGAAAGTGCGCTAAAGTTCATAGTGCTATCTAATTATTTCAACCATCATGGAAAGACGACAAATGAAAATGAAGTCCCTCGCCGCTGCCATTGCGCTTACTATTGTTCCAGCCTCCAGCGTATTTGCTGCGGCATTAGACCGCTCTGGACAGTCGATAGCCGCATTCTTACAGCCAGGAAACTATGCTGAAGCTGGTTTTTCTATTCTTGACCCAGATGTATCAGGAAGAGAAGCTGGTACTAGTCCAACTAACCGAAATATTGGCGATATGGCCAATGACTATGTATTCCCTCAAGCAGCCATTAAATTACAACCAACCAGCAATTTTTCGTTTGGTATTTTGTATGACCAACCATTTGGTGCAGATGCCAAATACTCTGGTAACAATATTTTTGTTGCCTCTCCTGCTGATACCATTTTAGGTGCTGATCAATTGGCAGGTATCCGTCAAGGTCAAATTACTGCAAACGTTACTGCTAACCTGCCAGCTGCTTTAAATGAAAACCTTACTCCCCTAGTTAACGCTACTGTAAGCCAGCAAGCAGCCGCAGCAATTGCAAGTGGTGCAGCACCAGCAGGGGCGACCCAAGCACAAGTAGAAGCTGGTATTCGTGCTAACCCTCAACAACTTGGTGCCATTACAGCAGGTGTAACCCAGGCAATTACTGATCAAGTGACCCAGACTGTAACTCAAAGAGTTGATGCTGGCCTTGCTGCAGTAAACCAGACTGTTGGCGGTACAGGCGGTGGTACACAAGTATCTGTAGATACTCAAAACTTGTCTTTCTTGTTTGGTTTTCAGCCGAATGAAAACTGGAATTTGTACGCAGGTCCAGTATACCAAACTGTTAAAGGCGACCTTAGCCTACGAGGCCAGGGTTATAGCTTATATAATGGCTATGATGCCAGCATTCCAGAAACTGGTGACTGGGGCTGGTTAGCAGGTCTGGCTTTTCAGATTCCTGAAATTGCATTGAAAGCGTCTTTAACCTATCGCTCTGAAATTGATTACGACATCAATGTGAAAGAAACTGTACCAACACTTGGTGCTTTGGCTCTATTAGGCCAAAACCCTGCAACGATTGCTAACGCGCAAGGTAAAACCTCAATTACCACACCGCAATCAGTAAACTTTGACTTCCAAACTGGCATCATGGCCGACACAGTGGCCTTTGCTAACGTACGTTGGGTAGAGTGGTCTAACTTCTCAATTCAACCATACAAGTTTGGCTTACTTTCTAAAGCAGTAGGTGGTTTAGTAGGCCAGCCAAATGGCTTTAATTTAGTTGAATACTCTGATGACCAATGGTCTGCTAACGTTGGTGTAGGTCGTAAGCTTAACGACAAATGGGCTGGTAACGTGTCTGTAGGTTGGGACTCTGGTGCAGGTAATCCTGTATCCACTTTAGGGCCAACAGAAGGTTACTGGAACACTGGTTTAGGTATTCAATATAGCCCAGCAGCTAATTATTTTGTTGCAGGCGGTGTTAAATACTTCTGGTTAGGCGATGCTAAAGCGCAAACTGGTGCTCAAGCTGGTACCAATGCTTATGTTGCCGACTTTAGTGACAACCATGCGATTGCTTATGGTTTAAAACTGGGCTATCGCTTCTAAGATAACCAGTTAAAAACACTAAAAAGGGCGTGGTTATAAACTGCGCCCTTTTTTACTGTCCAGATTTTGTGACTCAGGCTGAAGGCTATTTCTAGAAAATGCTCTATAAAATAGTACGCATAAAAAAGCCACTTCTCTTTTCAGGTAAGTGGCTTTTTTAACAAAGACTTTTTAAGCTGGAATATCACGCTGTGACACTGCACGAATCGCTTCTTTTAATGCCTCATAGCCATGAATTGCTGGAAACTGTGGAAACTCTGCAATGACATTATCAGGTGCATCAAATAAGAAACCATGATCAGCTTCACCCAGCATGGTGGTGTCATTATAAGAGTCGCCTGCTGCAATTACTCTAAAATTAAGCTGATGGAATGCTTTGACTGCTTCACGCTTTTGATCAGGCTGGCGTAATTTATAATCAGTGATTAAGCCTTTGTCATCTACTTCTAACTTATGGCAAAAAATAGTCGGCCAACCTAGTTGACGCATTAACGGATGAGCAAAGTCATAAAAAGTATCGGATAAAATAATCAGTTGAAAATGCGTACTAACCCACTCTACAAACTCTTTAGCGCCTGGAAACGGCCCCATGTCAGCAATCACTGCTTGAATATCTGGCAGTCCAAGATTATGTTCACGCAATATATTAAGACGCTGCGTCATGAGCACGTCATAATCAGGAATATCACGCGTGGTGGCTTCTAATTCCTTAATCCCTGTTTTTTTGGCGAAGTTAATCCAGATTTCGGGAACTAAAACGCCTTCTAAATCTAAACATACCAATTCCATGCTGACTCCAAATCTTCAAAATATTAAACATGTCAAATCAATGCGCGCCACTGTAACCTGCTTTTTGGCATGGGTCGAGTCCCTAACCCCCTACTCACTTTATAAAAAGGTTTTATTTTACTTTTAAAGCCCTATCTCCTAAAAAATAGCGGCATAATCTTCTATAATTAAGTCGCTTTAAATCGTTGCTTATTTACACTGAACTGTTGCCGTTTCACTCATCTTCCAGCCGTTTTGCCAGGAGCATCCATGACTGTCATTCCAATCATTAATGAAATAGACGCTTTAGCGCAGCAATACGACCAACGCTCGCCGCGTGAAATTCTTGAGCTTGCTTTAAGCCAGTCAGGCGAGATTGCCATTTCATTTAGTGGTGCAGAAGATGTGGTACTAATTGATATGGCATCGCGCTTGGGTAAGCCATTTCGGGTATTTAGTCTGGATACTGGCAGATTGCATGCCGAAACTTATGAATTTATGGAAACTGTGCGTAAGCATTACGGTATTCAAATTGAGTTCTGCTTTCCAGAAGCCGAAGCTGTCCAGTCCATGGTGAATGAAAAAGGTTTATTTAGCTTTTATGTCGATGACCACAAAGAATGTTGCGGTATTCGTAAAGTACAGCCATTACGCAAAAAATTAGCCACGCTAGATGGCTGGATTACTGGCCAGCGTAAAGATCAAAGCCCTGATACACGCACTGAAATTCCTGTGATTCAAGCTGATGCTGGGTTTTCAGGGCCTAATAAACAACTGATCAAATATAACCCACTTGCAAACTGGACGAGCAGTGATGTCTGGAATTATATTCGCATGATGGAAGTACCGTTTAATCCACTGCATGGAAAGGGTTTTGTTTCAATTGGTTGCGAGCCCTGCACACGACCCGTTTTACCCAATCAGCACGAACGTGAAGGACGCTGGTGGTGGGAAGAAGCTACCAAAAAAGAGTGTGGCTTACATGCAGGCAATATTGAATCTTAATAAATTAGCGTGTATCGCTAAAACCTGCTTAGAATCAAACTACTAAGCAGGGGTTATTCTACCCTCAAATATTGTCTAACAATATATTTTCTTACTTAATTTCTATCAGATCATGGTGTAATTTTAGTAAATACTTGGGCAAAAGCATATATAATATAATCAATTACGCTTACTTTGGTTCTATTAAGATAACCACAGGCTTCAATTACTTCTCATGCTACAATACCAATATTGTCTTACAGTTTATGAAACCAGTCTTGATCTTAATGGATTGTACTGTTCAGTAAATTGAACAATTAGAAAAGAAACTATACCTTGGAGAGGTTTAACATGCGTCCGCTTAGCCCCGTCGACTTTATCTTTTTGTCGCTAGAAAAACGTCAGCAGCCTATGCATGTGGGCGGTTTATTTTTATTCAAACTGCCAGAAAATGCGCCAGTCGATTTTGTCCATCAATTGGTTGAAGATATTCGCAACTCACGCGCTGTGCCTGTGGCCCCATTTAACCAGGTGTTAAAGGGCTTACTTTGGGGTGAAGATGAAGAGTTTGATCTTGATCAACACTTCCGTCATATCTCCTTACCTCACCCTGGTCGTATCCGTGAATTATTAGTCTATGTATCGCAAGAACACAGTGCTTTGATTGACCGTGCCAAACCACTCTGGGAATGTCATATTATTGAGGGTATTGAGGGCAATCGGTTTGCCATGTACTTTAAAATGCATCATGCCATGGTTGACGGCGTGGCAGGTATGCGGCTGCTTGAAAAATCGCTATCACACTCACCCACAGAAAACAGCATTGTTCCACCATGGGCGGTTAAAAATAATAAGTTAAAACGTTCCTCTAGTAATGCCATCAGCAAAACCACTAAATTTTTACGTTTAATTGGCCAGCAAGTACAAACCATTCCAAATTTAAGCCGCGAACTTGCCGATACCGTATTTAAGGAAATGGGCAAAAATCCTGATTATGTTTCTACGTTTCAGGCACCAAAATGTATTATTAATCAGCCTATTAGCGCGTCCCGTCGCTTTGCAGCACAGTCTTATGAGCTAGAACGCTTTCGTATGATTGCCAAAAAACTGAATGTGACCATTAATGATGTGGTCCTTGCAGTATGCTCTGGGGCATTGCGCTCGTACTTAATTGGTCAGCGCGCCTTGCCTAAAAAACCCCTAATTGCCATGGTACCTATTTCGTTACGTCAAGATGACAGTACGGTTGGCAACCAGATTTCTATGATTTTAGCCAATCTGGGTACGCATAAAGGCGATCCGATGGAACGATTAAATATCATTAAGCGTAGTGTTGAAAATTCCAAAAAACGTTTTAGCCGTATGAATCCTACCGAAATTCTTGGCTATAGCGGTGTGATTTATTCCATGGCTGGCTTAAACCTTATTTCAGGTGTTTTGCCACGACGTCAGGCATTTAATCTGGTGATTTCTAATGTGCCAGGCCCACGCGAGCCCTTATATTGGAATGGCGCACAACTTGATGCCTTATATCCTGCTTCTGTGTTAATGGATGGTCAGGCGTTAAATATTACCTTAACCAGTTATTTAGATAAATTAGAAGTCGG
Source organism: Pseudomonadota bacterium (assembly GCA_023393635.1). Taxonomy (GTDB): domain Bacteria; phylum Pseudomonadota; class Gammaproteobacteria; order Pseudomonadales; family Moraxellaceae; genus Alkanindiges. The sequence goes on along the minus strand of JAEWKT010000013.1, from coordinate 35,797 downwards.
CATTACCGCATGTCGTCATGTGTTACCACGCGTGCAAAGCTTGCTGGCATTACTGGAAGAAGAAATTCAAACATTTGAGCAATTAACACGACACATTAATTTGGTGGCAAAAGCCACTGTCTAAACAATCGTTTCATAGTGAGTTTAAAAAAAGACACTGCACAACGGTGTCTTTTTTTAGGTATGCCAAATTACTCAATGAGGTTTTTATTAATTTGTTCCAGTTTAAAATAACGGTTGCTTAACACTTAACCGCTTGAGCTATGTTTGCGACTTTTGTAGTTTAGCTTCGTGGCTAAAATTGCTATACATTTTAATGGTTTTGTGATTCTTATTTCTTATAAACTGGATATGTTATGTCGGCTTCCATCCTGGTAATTAATTGCGGTTCTTCTTCTATCAAATATGCTTTAGTTGCCGATGAGCAACACCCGCGAATACAAGGTCTGGCCGAAAATTTAGGCAGTAGCAATGCACGGATTAAAGGCATTACAGTCGATGGGCAACCTTTATTATTAGAAATACCTTTTGCTGATCATACGCAGGCCTTGCAAACCTTGCTTACCCGTATTGCCAATTATGTGCCAGCTGCCATTGGACATCGCGTGGTACATGGCGGTGAAAAAATTGTTAAGGCAGAGGTAATTACCCCAGCGCTGGTTAAAACCATTGAAGAGGTATCGGCACTTGCTCCTTTACACAATCCCGTTAATTTAATTGGGATTAACGCTACCTTAAAGCTGTTTCCTGACCTGCCGCAAGTTGCCGTATTTGACACGGCATTTCATCAAACCATGCCACCACACGCGTTTCAATATGCGCTGCCGCAAGAGTTATATAAAAATCATGGCGTGCGCCGATATGGTTTTCATGGTACCAGTCACGCCTATGTCAGTACACGCGCAAGCTTTCTGGCAGGCAAACCTGATCAGGGTGGCTGGCTGACCGCGCACTTAGGCAATGGCTGCTCCACCTGTGCAGTGTGGAATGGCGAGAGTTTAGACACCAGTATGGGATTAACACCGCTTGAAGGTGTGGTCATGGGCACGCGTAGCGGTGATGTTGATCCAGGCCTGCATCGCTTTTTGGCCGATAATCTGGGCTGGACACTGGCCAAAATTGATGATGTTCTTAATCGTGACAGCGGTTTGCTGGGGCTATCAGGCTTATCGAACGACATGCGCACCTTGGTTGACGCTGCAGAAACAGGCCATGAAGCCGCCCAATTAGCCATTGAGGTATTTTGCTACCGTCTGGCAAAATCATTAGCAGCCATGAGCTGTGCCCTACCTGCCCTTGATGGTCTCATTTTTACGGGTGGTATTGGTGAAAACGCGGCAATGATTCGTCAAAAAACACTGCAACACTTAAATTTACTTGGCTTTAAACTGGATCATCAAAAAAACCAGGACATGGCGCGCGGTGCTGAAGGCCGTGTTGACCAGCAAAGTGCAGCTGAGCCACAAATTTGGGTAATTCCAACCGATGAAGAAGGCCGCATTGCCGCAGAAACGCGTGACGTTTTAAAGCTTGGCTAATAAATAATACATAACATATTCAAGGATAACTCTATGAAAACTTTTTTATTAATCCCTACAGGGGTAGGCGTTGGCCTCACCTCAGCTTGCCTGGGGCTGATTCATGCGCTTGATTGTCTGGGCATTAAGTCAGGCTTTTTAAGACCTTTTTTACAACTAGAAACCAATGGCACAGGGCCTGATCGTTCATCGGCACTGATTGGTCGCACATTCAATCTAAATCCACCACCAGCCATTAGTCAGCATCAGGTAGAACGCATGCTGGGTGATAATCAACTGGATGAATTATTAGAACAAGTGGTCAGCCTGCATCGTCAAGCAGGGCAAGACAAAAGTATTGTGGTGGTAGAAGGCGTGGTGCCCACTGGAGAAGCCAGTTATGCCACCCAGCTAAATATGGCACTGGCACAAGCCCTGGATGCACAGGTTATTTTGGTGACTACCGCCGATATGGCTAATCCAGAAAGCCTGGCAGACCGAATTGACATGCACTTACGACCTTTTGGCGGCGCAGCATCTACTCGAACGGTAGGTACTATCTTAATGCGCGTCAAAGGCCTGCCCTCTGATGAGCCATTAATTCCTTTGGCTACCGACAATACCCTGCGCTTAACTGAACCTTTGCACGACCTGGTTCAAAAAGTGCAGCCATTTTCACAACTGGTGGGCACGGCGCAGTTTCCTATTATTGGTTTAGTACCGTTTAGCAATGTGTTAAGTGTTCCGCGCACGCTGGATGTGGCTGAAGCTATCGGGGCTGACTGGTTAAATATTGGTGAAGCCAAAACAAGACGCGTACAGCGCAGTACCTTGACGGCCAGAACTGTGAGTAATGCCTTAGCTAGCTTTAAACCAGGCACACTAATTGTTACGCCTGGTGACCGTGATGATTTATTGGTGGCGGCAGCACTATCTACCATGAATGGGATGCCACTGGCAGGTATATTACTGACAGGCGGCTATATGCCCAGTCAGGAAATTATTGAGCTGTGTCGCCCTGCCCTCAAAACGGGTTTACCTGTATTATCCGTAGACACTGACTCATTTGAAGCAGTCACCCGCTTAAGCAAAATGAGTACTGAAATTCCAGGTGATGATTTAGAACGCGCTGAACAAGTCACCCGTTTTGTTTCCAGTCACATCGATTTAGAGTGGCTAAAAGCACATACCGCACTAGAATATGCCACTCGGCTATCGCCTTCAGCCTTTAGGCATGAACTGGTTCAACTGGCACTGGTGCATAAAAAGCGTATTGTGCTGCCAGAGGGCAATGAACCCAGAACCATTCAGGCAGCCATTATGTGCCAAATACGCGGTATGGCGCAGTGTGTCTTACTGGCCAAGCGTGAAGAGGTAGAAATTATTGCCGATGCACGCGGCCTGCAATTGCCTGTTGACTTGGAAATTATTGATCCTGACAGCATTAGACAACACTATATTGCGCCAATGGTAGAGCGCCGTAAAGGCAAACTTACCGAACCCATGGCAGAGGCTCAGCTACAGGATAACGTGGTACTCGGCACCATGATGCTTGCCTTAGGGGAAGTGGATGGCTTGGTTTCTGGTGCAGTGCATACCACGGCCAACACGGTACGCCCTGCCTTTCAACTGATTAAAACCGCACCTGATTACTCACTGGTATCGTCTATTTTCTTTATGCTGCTGCCCGACCAAGTGGTTGTCTATGGTGATTGCGCCATTAACCCAGACCCAAATGCTGAAGAGTTAGCCGAGATTGCCATTCAAAGTGCCGAATCTGCCCTTGCCTTTGGCATTGAACCGCGCGTTGCCATGATCAGTTATTCTACAGGTGATTCTGGTACAGGCACCGATGTCGATAAAGTACGCCAAGCCACGCAAATTGCCAAACGACGCCGTCCAGACTTACTCATTGATGGCCCACTACAATATGATGCCGCTGCCATTGAAAGTGTGGGTCAGCAAAAAGCACCGAATTCGCCTGTTGCGGGTCGCGCCACCGTGTTTGTATTTCCAGACTTAAATACTGGCAATACCACCTACAAAGCCGTACAACGCAGTGCCAATGTGGTGAGTGTGGGGCCAATGCTACAAGGATTGAATAAACCCGTGAATGACTTATCACGTGGTGCCCTGGTTGATGATATTGTTTACACCATTGCCCTTACCGCCATTCAGGCACTACAACGCGAAAATACCACTGTGGCCTGATCAGGAAAATATTTACACTTTTCAAAGCAATAGCCAGGCACTTTTTTGTAAAACTTTTTTGTAAATAAGGGCCTAGCTGATTCATTTATATACTATTAAAACAGTTGGATAAAAATTGAATAATTAAGCGATTTACGCTATATTAATACTGCCTAACTGTATGGATTTAATTATCTAAATGAATATTGAACCTTCTCGAGGTCAATCATCAACATCCGATAACACTTATAATTCTCAAAGTGCTATCTCCGAAACAACAGCTTCCATTATCAATCCCACCGAAAAAAACGCGCAGGAATGTCTGGAGCTGGTACGTTTTGCTTTAAATGATGTCAAGGCACAAAATATTGTAGAGCTTGATGTGAGTGGTGTGTCTAACTTTGCTGACATGATTGTGATTGCCAGTGGGACATCTACACGTCATGTGAAAGCCTTGGCTGATAACGTCGTGGTAGAAGCCAAAAAGCACGGCTATCGCCCCGTGGGTATTGAAGGCGAACGTGATGCAGAATGGATTTTAATTGACTTAAGTTTTGTTGTGGTGCATGTGATGCTGCCAACAGCACGTAAATTTTATGACCTTGAAAGCCTGTGGCAACCTGTTGAGCAAAAATAAACTATCGTTCACTTGCCCTAAATAATAGATTATCGCCTCCAAAAAAGCAGAGTTCTTATAGTTACTCTGCTTTTTTTATGCCTGCAAAATCTTATTTTATGATAAGTATAGAACTTAATTTAATAAGCGATATCAGGTATTTTGCGCTAAAGCAGCAAGCGGCTAAAGGCAATATATGCTAACATTTTGCTCCTAATCTTTATCTTCCCTCTTGCTGGATAAATTAATGACTGAGGAAAAACTAACTCATCTCAAACAGCTTGAAGCTGAGAGTATTCACATTATTCGTGAAGTTGCGGCCGAATTTGATAATCCGGTCATGCTGTATTCCATTGGTAAAGACTCCGCAGTGATGCTGCATTTGGCCATGAAAGCATTTTATCCTGCCAAGCTGCCTTTTCCATTAATGCATGTGGATACTGGCTGGAAATTTAAAGAAATGATTGCCTTTCGGGATCAACTAACTAAAAGGCTTGGGCTTGAATTGATTGTTCATCAGAACAAAGAAGGCCGTGACGCAGGAATTAACCCGTTTGATCATGGCAGCTCTAAATATACTGACATCATGAAAACGCAAGGCTTAAAGCAAGCACTGGATAAACATCAGTTTGATGCAGCGTTTGGTGGCGCACGCCGTGATGAAGAAAAATCACGTGCCAAAGAGCGTGTTTATTCTTTCCGTGATAGCAAACATCGCTGGGATCCCAAAAATCAGCGTCCTGAGCTTTGGAATATTTATAACGGCAAAGTGAACAAGGGCGAAAGTATTCGGGTATTCCCATTGTCCAACTGGACTGAACTGGATATCTGGCAATACATTTATCTTGAGCAAATTCCTATTGTACCACTATATTACGCGGCAGAACGGCCAGTGGTTGAGCGCAACGGCACCCTGATTATGGTGGATGATGAACGTATGCCATTACGTGATGGCGAAGTGCCCGAGATGAAATCAGTCCGTTTTCGTACGCTGGGCTGCTATCCATTAACCGGTGCGGTTGAATCCACTGCTGCGACGCTGCCTGATATTATTCAGGAAATGCTGCTCACCACCAGCTCGGAGCGTCAGGGTCGTATGATTGATCATGACGAATCTGGTTCGATGGAAAAGAAAAAGCAGGAAGGCTACTTCTAAGAATGAGCAAGGATTAGTGAAACATTGTTTCACCCTTGCGCAAGAAGGTTAATGCGAAACATTGTTTTGCCTATCCAGCCTCATGCCGCCTTGCACTGACTTCCTTGCTTGCACTTTTCCCAGCTTAATGTAGGCAACTTATAGAATATTGGAGTTTTACTAATGTCTCATCAGTCCGAGCTGATTAGCCAGGATATTTTGGCGTATTTGAAGCAGCATGAACAAAAAGACCTGCTCCGCTTTTTAACTTGCGGTAATGTCGACGACGGCAAAAGCACCTTAATTGGCCGCTTGCTATATGATTCAAAAATGATTTATGAAGATCATCTGCAAGCTGTTACCCGCGACAGCAAGAAAGTAGGCACCACAGGTGATGCACCTGACCTGGCATTACTGGTTGATGGCCTACAAGCAGAGCGCGAGCAAGGCATTACTATTGACGTAGCCTATCGTTATTTTTCAACCGAAAAGCGTAAATTTATTATTGCCGATACCCCAGGGCATGAACAATATACGCGTAATATGGCAACAGGTGCGTCCACCTGTGACTTAGCCATTATTTTGATTGATGCGCGGCATGGCGTGCAAACCCAAACGCGCCGTCACAGTTATATTGCAGCGTTATTAGGCATTAAGCACTTGGTGATTGCTGTCAATAAAATGGACTTAGTGGAATATTCCCAAAGCCGTTTTAAGGAAATTCAGGCAGATTATTTAGAATTTACCAAGCAACTGGGCGAACGCGTCCCGACTGATATTCGCTTTGTACCGCTTTCTGCCTTAAATGGCGACAATGTGGTGAATGTGTCCGAACATACACCCTGGTATCAAAACGATGGCAATCAAGGTCAAACCTTGATGAGCATCTTAGAGAGCGTGCAAATTAACCGCGATACCAGCAAAAAAGACTTTCGCTTTCCTGTGCAATACGTGAATCGCCCGCACCTCGATTTCCGTGGTTTTGCAGGGACTATTGCCCTTGGTAGCGTACGCCCTGGTGATGAAATTGTGGCTTTGCCTTCTGGTAAGCGTAGTCGCGTCAAAGATATCGTCACCTATGATGGTAACCTGGAACAAGCCGTTGCTGGTCAGGCCGTGACCTTAACGCTAACTGATGAAATTGACATCAGCCGCGGTAACATGATTACGCATGCAGAGGCACTGCCCCAAATCTCTCAGGCTGTACGTGCCACAGTCGTGTGGATGACAGAGCATCCACTAGTTAAGGGCAAGCTATATAACATCAAGGTTGGCACGCAAAACGTCCCTGCAGTAGTTAGCCAAATTAACTATCGCATTGATGTAAACAGCCTGGAGCGTAATACAGCCGAACAGGTAGAGCTAAATGGTATTGCCGATGTGGTCATTGAATTTAACGCGCCTATCGTGTTTGACCGCTATTTAGATAGCCGTTACACCGGTGCATTTATTTTCATTGACCGCCTAAGCAACGTGACCATTGGCGCGGGCATGATTGAAGAGTGCGTGCAGCAATCTAATCAACAACACGCAGTAACTAGCGAAGAACGTGCCGCACTTTTAGGACAAAAACCTGCGGTATTAGGCTTAACAGCTGACTTGCTAGAGCAAGGTGAAGCACTAGAACGTTTACTATTGCAACGTGGAATTGTGGCACTGGTTAAGCCGAACTTAACTGATGCTGAGATTGCACTATTGCGTAGTACAGGCATTGCTGTGTTGGTTGGCGAGCAAGCTCAGGCTGACTCTCGTGTGACTGCAACAGGTATTGAACAAGCTGTGGAGCAAATTGGAGAGTTTGTGCAGTTGTAATGTTTTAATTTTAATAAGCAAATAGTACGTTCAAGTGACTATTTGCTTAGCTTATTGGCATAGTTTATATTAATCACTATCAACGATAAACATTTAGAAGTCAGTAACGATGCTTTGCACATACTTATAATTTACAATAAAGGCGCTGCTTAGGGATTTAATATCAAATTTTGATTTTTCATTATAAAAGCCAAAATCTGAACACATCCAAGATTTTTTCAAAGAACATATAAATAGGCTATAGGATCAACAAATTGTAAATAAAACTATTGCCTATATTAACTAATATCACCCTCATCTGGCTCAATTGATAATACCTCCTAATTAATTAACAACTTCCTTTTTATATCTTCTAAATACTGAGCTAGTTTTTGCTTTTTTTCAGGGGATAAAGCTACTAATTCGACTGTAGTGGATTCTGGTTTGATAATTCTTAAAGCCTGACCGATAGCGAACCAGCTATAAAGCCCAAACTGTAACAAGTTATCCATTTCATAGTTTACAAAATCTACAGTTCTTGGTGTGCGATACTGCCAACACTCTTTAAAGAATCGATAATCATCAGAAAACTTTAAGTTTTGTACCATTTGCCAAAATGGCGTATCCGAGCGCTTCGTATCATAATGCATACGGATAAAATCACGTATACCGTGCCAACCCTGCATGTTTTGCCAATTAAAAAATTCTATATTTTTAGTTGAAATAATACCATTACATTCCACTACAACTTTTGTAAAAAAATCTAGCTGTTGTAGCATCTGCCCAATTGAGCTTGCCTCTAATGGTTCTACAAATCCAGAAGCCAAGCCAACTGCCATCACATTACCTTGCCAAACATTCTCATAAAATCCAGCTTCAAACTCAATAACTCGGATTGGGTCAATAAAGTGTCCCAGCCATTGCTCTAATTCGACAACTGCCTTATCAGGTGTAATATAGTTTCGATCAAAAACATAACCCGCCCCAATCCGCTCTTGAGATGGAATCTGCCAAGTCCATCCCGCATTCATGGCTGTGGCTCGTGTCACTAAATCTGGATGTGCTTTTTTATGCTCTAAATGAAAAGGGATAGCAGAGTTTATTGGTAGATAATCTTTAAAAGATTGCCATTTGGCATGTAATTTCTTTCCTAAAATTTGCCTCGAAAACCCTGAAGCATCTACAACAAAATTGACAGAAATTTGCTGATCATCTACAAGCAGAGCAGAGACTAAGCCTGTTTGTGCATCTTGTACTATATCCTGAAAACTTCCCTCTTTATGAACAATTCCGCGCTGTAGGGCAATTTTTCTCAAGTATTGACCTACTTTATAAGTATCAAAATGAAAAGAAGAGCCAAAGTTTTTATTTTGTTGATTTATAAACATTTTTGTCAATTCATTTTGAGAAATATTTTTTTCTCTTAATGCAATAGAGTCAACAAAATAAGAAATAGGAATATCGTTATTTGCTAGTAGAGAAAATACTGGAAAGTAGCCATTTTCATACCAAAAAATCTCTTCATTTGCAGCTCTCTCTACAGGGAACATATGATAAAAATAATCCTTAGAATTATGATAACTTTCCCGCCACCCTTCATAAACAAAACCAAGTTTATGTACTGCGCCTGTTTGCTGCATAAAATCAAGGAGTGGTATATTAAGCTTATTTAATGCATTAATAAAATTAAGTACCCCTCCCTCACCAACACCTACAATTGGAATTTCAGGAGAAGAAACAACCATTACCTCAACGTTTTGGCTAAAAATCTGCCGTAGGTGTAAAGCTGCAAACCAGCCAGCTGTTCCTCCACCAAGTATGCATATGCGCTCTATGCCACGTAGATTTAACATTTCTTACTCACTACATAATAAATAGCGACCTAACCAACTGCTATTTCTGATGCGACAATAGGTGCTATTTCTTAAGCTTTTTAAGTAAACCATGCCTCTTCATAGCTTAGTTTACTTAAAGAATGAAAATTCTCTTTAACACTTAACTGATCAGCATAAACTTTATAACAATTAAATTAACAGAATTTTAAGCCACCAAAACAGTTAGCTACTGCCTTCTGATTACCATCCAGTAAAAGATTCTCAAGCACCATTACCGCTCGCGCATCAGCTGCAAGCTGAATATCACCCAACCCTTTATATAAAGGCGAGCCGAATAATGCACCTATAGCGTCTCCAAAACCTACATTAATTATATTCTGAGATAAATAATCAGTAATATAAGTTGCCAGTTGAGGCAGCACATCGTCCATTGGAATACCAGTAGTCGGGTTTAGTGCTCCAAAATCTAAAGGATCTTTAAATGACATCCACCATCCAGGCTGGGCAATATCACCATAATTCATCACTTCTACATCTGTTGGATTGTAGTTATCTGCTCGATCAGTATAAACTTTGGTTGCGGTATTATAAGTAAAAGCACTTGCACTGCCTGGCCAGCGCAACGCCTCTTTTTGTAATGATAAATAGCCACCAGAAGTGAGAGGCAAATTATGTATGAGGTTAAAGTTTTGTTTAACAGTTACGTTAGCCTGTAGATCAGTGATATAAGAACAGTCACCAGGGCGATAAGTTGCCGAACAAGCAGCTACCGTACCATTGTTATTATTTGACCCCATAAAGAAAGTTGCTGCATCCACCAGACCAGCCGCTGGACTACTCAGAATCATACTGATCCCTCCGCTGTCGCGACCAATTGCAATACGCTTTTTACCATCTGAACCTAAAGCTTCACCCACTGGCACGTCACGCACTACCAGATTAAGCTGTGACATCCGGTTTCCTGTCACCGCAGTTTGAGGAAAATCAAAATTAACGGTTTGAGAGGGAACATTAATTCCCCAGATTGGCGTGCCATTATATTTATAGATATTAGTATTACTGCCATCAGGCGCTTTATAGCCTGTACGCCCTGGAGTCATTAGGTTGACGTTGGTTTGAGCTGTCTTATTAGCTTTACCCAATAGCAAATCAATGCTGACGTTAGCAGCAATCGCCTGATCTTCTGTTGTACCAAATATGGCCTGTTGAGTAGAAGCTGTAACTGGTGTAGTGCCTACCTTAATATAACCACTGAAGGACTTAATACCTCCGCCAGTAGATAAACCATTACTGTCTATATCATTTACTGTGCCTGCTGACATATGGCCTAAAATATCTTCGGCACTGAGACGAAAACCTACTACCTCGCGAGTAGATGCACTGTTAGGATTTTTGATCGCAAACTCAATAAATGGGTTGGTTAATAATGCACTAGTATTGGCTCTTCCTTGAGACCATTCTGGCGCACCATTATCAGCTACGATATTACTAGTAGCTCTACCATCTGCAGGACCAGATAAAGATAAATTTTCAATGTCGATATCACAGTTACCAGGTCCATTTCTGCCCCCACAACCTAATTGTAGTGAGCGAATATTGGCATTAAGTTCCATTTTGGCTTCCATACCCAATTTATAATAGCCATAATCAGTATAATTGGCACCTGTACCCGAACCACTAGGTGCTGTATAAGCCAGTGATAACAAAGCCTGACCCGTTTCAGCAGCCATTTCATCATCTGTAAGCGAAACCATGTTACTATTTGCCATGGTGATAGCTGGATACATTACAGCGCATAAACTGGAAATTAACGCTGTTTTCCTTAAGCTGTACGTCATCTTACTCATCCTTTAATACTGCCTATTACTTTATGATACTGCCAAACATTTTGGTCAATTACGTGGTTTAAGTGTCATTTCGGCCGTCATTCGCCCTCCCGTGATTACCATTTCACCTAAGCGCTGACCACGGTTATTGATAGAATTCACAGGGGGGTAAAAGTTGATATCCTGTACTTTAAAAACATTCGCTGCTCGATCAGCTGGTGTTTGGCCTGCTGGATTAAAATCAAAGCTATAATTAAAGCCTACATTATCTTTGTTAATAACAATAGCGTTATTAAAACTGATAAGACCAGACATGTTGTCGAAACCAATCATTGAGTTATCAATTGGATCGCTCAACTGTACCGTTCCATCTGTTAGCTTATATTCACCAATGATTGATAAGCGGTTACCATTGGTAGCTGAAATTTCATTATTGGGAACTAAGGCAAAATTCATATCACCCAATAGCTTGATTTTTAAACCGAACAGGACATCCTTGTTCAGATTAAAATTATTTAAAGGTACAGTTGCGCCCGTAGATTTGTACTTAGCGCCAGGCAAATAGCCTGCAGCTACTTCTGCTGCCATCACCATTAATAGGTTTGGTAAAGCCACGTTTAAATTGCCATTTTCAAAACCAATACTACCGTAACCATTCAACAACATATCAATGTTGCGCAGGCCTATGTAATAATCTGTTGGCTGAATGCCTGAAGCACCTGAATCCCTGTCTCCCCCATCGATTACCATAATGGAGGTAGTTTTACTACCATCGCTACTCTTACCTTCAACACTTAAACCTAAAGCAAAGCCTAAACGCTCAGCACCACTTACCGTAGATTTGCTGACAGTATTAGTTGTATTGTTTAAAGTAAATACAGTACCATTATAGGTTGTAGCATACATAGCAAGATTAGCGTTTAAATTATAAAAAGGCAAACCTAAACCCCACTGGTTATCAAGGCCTGCATTTTCGGCAATTGCATTGCCTGCACTTACCCCACTGCTTGAAGTAAAACGTCCGCGCTTCGATATTGCCTGAAAGTCAGCCCCACGAATTGCCATTACCAGACTATATGGGTTTTCGCTTAAATTGTGAATTTGTTGCTTATAGTCATCTGTAGAGGTCAAGAAAGTATTGGTTGTCCCACCAAAACGTGACGTTTGAAGAACGGTATTTTCTGGCATTTGTAAATGGCGCGTATTAGCCAGATTCAGATAAACATTACCACTATCAAAATAAGCCCGCTCTGAGCTACCAGATACTAGCGGACTTAGGTTGCCAAATTCAAAACCAAAAGTATTTAGTCCTGCTCCACCGATTTCCAGAGTGGTTGCTTTTCCATCTGAGCCAAGCATACTATCATTTTCTTTAGTAAAGTCTCCTTTCATACGAAAGGCTATACCACTAGATCCCATTACAGTAGCGTTCGTACCAGAAGTTTCTGTCAAGCTACCCGTTGTAGCAAAGCCCAGTGGCCCTCCATTTAGAGCGTCGCGTGCATCTGTACCTCTTACCTGTAAATATCCATTTACAATTCGTCCACTGGCGCCTACACGGATAAGTCCTTTAGCTTGTTCCAGACCATAAGGATTGCTCTGACTCATATCTACATTAGACTTGGTCATAAACTCTAGATTTAAGCCAGCATTAGTACCACCATATGTGCCGTTGCTTAAAAAAGTTTTATTAGGGTCATCAACCCGAGTTAAGTCAACATAACCATAGGTAGCATTTGGTGTTTGGGTGCTATCGGCCTTAACTGTTGCTAGATTTCCAATATTGGTCTGTAGTTTTAATCCCTCAGTATCATTAACAAAAACAACCCCTTTACCCGTAAAGTTAAAATTAAAATTCTTCAAAATAAGCTGGTTCTGCGTGGTAGCGGCAACTGTCTGCTTTTGTCCTAAATAGATGTTAATATTATTTAAACCCAAGTTAAGTTCAGCCTGGGAAGTTTCACTGAATAAGCCTTCAGAGGTTTTTAAACCTATATATAGTGGCGAAGCCGATTGAATAGCCATGCTGCCCAGTGAGCTACCACATACAGGCGTACCTGCAGTATTACAGATTTTAAAACTATCTATAGAAATAGTAGAGGGGTTGCTGCTTAGCTTGAAATCCATACCTGCTGTAGCGCCATTACTACCCGCATCAATTTTTATAGTAGTTCCTAAATTATATCCATCATTTGCATTAGTATCTCTAATCTTCAACCCATTGACTGTAGCACGTAATGTTTGCTCAACATTACCAGCCGTGCCTGTTTTGTCCTCCCAGTATAACTTCTCAATATCAGCCTGACTGTATTCTGTGGTAATATGAATACCATCTTGACCATCAATTTGGCGTAAATCTTTGTCTTGTAATGCCTGAAGCGCATAAGCTGGATTAATAAGTAATAATATACTAGCTGACAAGGCTGTTAGGGCAAAATTGCGAGTATTCATTGAATTTCCTTTCATCACTTTATCCCTTAAGCTTTTCTAGCAACGCGGATGACCACCAGTGCCACCCGAACAAGAAAATACTTTAATACTTCCTGTAAGTGACAAATTAGTATTCATATTTAAGCCGACAAAACCCTTTTCGTTATCTTTATCAAATCCTGTGCCACCATATAAAGTAGCTGGGGTCAAATAGCCTGGCAAATTAGATGAACCAGAAGAACAGTTCGTATTTTTTGCTGTACATGTATCAGTTTCAATCGATAAAGATTTAAATCCAAGATTTCTAATTTGGATAGGTTTAGTTCGATCAAACCCTAATTTAATCGCTGCATGCACAGTTGATCCATACTGCACGTCTGCACCATCCAGCTTGATTTCCTGAATATTGATAGTGCCCTGGATTCCTTTAAATACTAACCATTGCTTACGACCCGTTACTGAAGGTGTAATCACTCCTGTGGTAGTATTGATGGTATCCTGTGAACCATCATGATATCGGTTATTAATAGAAAAAGCTAAGCGGCAATAACTTAAGTCAGCACATAAGGTTGTATCGAATTTTGCATTAGCATCATGGTTTAATGATAATTTTAATGATAAATCTGCACCCGCCTGGCCCGAAATTTCTTCAAGCGCAGCATCATTTAAGTTTTCCAAGCTACTTTGAGCAATTGCCAAAGTTGAAGAAACACTAGATAAACATATTATAATTAGCTTTAAGCTTAGTTCTTTAATTAAATCCTTTTGCATCATGAGCTCCATTACAGTCCAGTGGTGGAGAATTTAAAATGCTGAATAAGCAAGCCATCAATTACCGCTGAACCAAAATTATTATCTACAGTCGCCCCTGGAGGTGCCATATTATTCAAGGTTCCCGCCATGTTACTGACAGGCATGGTAGTTTGAATGCCAAGCACCTGGTTATTATAATTTTGACGGAATGTAGTTTCATAGGGATCTTTACGGTTCAAGGAAGGATGGGCGGAACTTGTATAAGCAGGTTTGGCCGCAACTGCCTGCCACCCATGTGCAGTAAAGTTACTACCATTAGGTAGTTTATATTGATCATCAGTATTACCTGATCCCCAAGCAGGCCAGTTACTTCCATAACATGGCTGAGACCAGCAGCTTATACTAGTACCAACCCTCATGGTTCTAGTTTGATTCCATACCTGCACATAGTCCTGCGACAGTGAGCTAGTCAAACCACTTCCTGCTTTCAACTCACCAATCGATACACCATATGCACCAATGCTTTTATCAGCTTCAATTTGGTTAATATTATTATAAGTTATGCCGTTTATTGTTTTGGTGGTTACTCTTGAAGTGGAGCCAATAGTAATACTACTATGTGTTGCACTTGATCCCTGATAGCCACTTATACTTGTACCACACTGATAAATATTACAGGTTGAACCTAAATAATTAACTGAACTATCTCCTGTATCCCCTGGATAACGCGTATAGATACGCCGATAGACTTCCCGCACATTAGGAATACGAGCTAATTCAATAGAAAAGTTATTCCCATCAGTGCTTAACATCAATGGCTGATAAAGACTGCCCAAGATTAAATTAATATTGGCATCATACAAGAATACTCCATCATCCGCCCTAAACTGAGGCATTACTCCACCCAATGCGGGAGAAGCAGTGGTACTACTATTTGTAGATTCTTTAGTACCTATTCTGATTACACTCTTAAAAGCTGGTGGTGTCCATGAGTTAGTTGCACTAGCCTTAAAGCGCCGTGTCGTAAAGCCCTCATTGGTTAAACATTGACCAAACTGACTATTTCCCGATCGATTACCCTCGGTTGGGCCACTACAAATCCCATTATCGTAAAAACTTCCAGGATAAGAAGGTTTATATACTGGATTTGCTGTTGGCCCCCTTAAACTGCTATTAGTCATTGGGCGGTAAGACTCAGTAAGGCCTGCCGTTGAATTTGTAGCATTCGCATCAGCAGCACTCATTGTTCCTGTACCTGGAGTTGAACCAGATGAGGCCACCGTATTGGTTTTTAAGACAGTCCCTTCAGAGTAACTACCAGCATATGTCTGAGTTACTGTATTATAATTGGTTGCTGGTGCATAATTCATTTGAATAATTTGCCGCGTCACACTACCAAAACTTGCCGTACCGCGCACTGAATCAGTTGCTCTGCTATTCATGCGAGCCATACCTGCCAAGCCAAGTGTTTTATTATAAGAGGTACTTAAACCATAATTAAATGTCTTAAGGGTTGGCACCCCATTAATTTTTAAAGTTGCGTTATATGTACCACCATCTGAAGCAGTAACTCCTCCTAACGTCTGAAATACCTTTATGTTTGAGCCATTGATACTAAAACCGTCCCACACAAAATTTAAGCGCAGGCGATTAGATAATCCGTTATAAGCCGTAGCTGATGTGGTTCCTTCAGCTACTGTCTCGTTGCGCATAAAAGCGTCTGTCCAGAAACCAAGCTTTAAATTATGGTCCGAGTCAGTATCAGTTATGGTAGATGTTTTATATAATGGCGCTTCTAATGTTAGGTAAGTAACATCATTTAAGGCACCTTTAAAATCAGGTACTGGCTCAGTTAGGGTTTTTATAAGCCATGGATTTATTGCTGACCCCCAAGAAGTAATATTGCGGCCAAAATCAGCTGCACCTGGTGCATCATTAATCGCACCAAACGGTACTCCCCAGTCATCACTCGTCCTAGTAGCAGTATAATTTTTTTTGGATTGCCCTAATGTCATGCCATATAAATAAACATCAGCCTTTTGGTAGCCTTTGGCTTTTGCGGCTTCACTTAATGGTCCAACGGGAATTAATCGCACATTACCCGCACCGTAAGTACCTGCTCCGCCATTGGCTGTATCAGCACCATTCATACTCAAGGAAAAATCTTCAGGCAAAAAGGCAACACCCTCACCAGTAGACTCTGCCAAGCCTTCGTCATCTATGGCTTCTAACGCATAAGCCATAGCAGGTGCCAAAACCAGACTCATCACAGAAGCAACTGAAAGTGCCAGCGTACTCAACCTAAAATTAGACTTAAGATGTAAATTAAACATGTGGCAAGCCTTCCTTCTTTAATGCATAAATGCACACGCAGTGTGCTTTATTTCAATGGATCCCTGGCGTATCAAAAGAGTGTTATTGTTTTTACCTTTTAATACATATAGCACTATATACAATACTACACTTTGCATTATGCGGCTTATTTAAAAAAATGCAAAAAATGTTTTGTTGTTGAACCATGACTCTGGCAACAACAAAACATTTTATTATAATTTTTTTACTTAAAAACAAATAGTTAAACAAAATTAGCCGTTTATCGGGTTATTTTTCCATCTATCGTTACTTATTATTGGCAACAATTACATGATTTATTAGATAGACACTAATTAAGTGTTTAGCCGCTAATATTTTAAACAAAAAACTTGAGATTTGGATGCAAGCAATCGATTATTTACCTACATCCGAAGCACCCTGAATCAGCAACTTGAATCTACTTTTAACCCAGTTGCCTTAAGCTTTAGGCAAGGTGACGCCAGTTTGCCCCTGATATTTACCGCCCCGATCTTTATAGCTGGTTTCGCAGACTTCGTCGCTTTCGAAAAACAGCATTTGTGCTACGCCTTCACCCGCATAAATACGCGCTGGCAAGTTGGTGGTATTAGAAAACTCTAAAGTGACATGGCCTTCCCATTCTGGCTCCAAAGGCGTTACATTGACAATAATGCCGCAACGCGCATAGGTAGATTTGCCCAGGCAAATGGTTAAAACATTACGTGGAATGCGGAAGTATTCTACCGTGCGTGCCAGTGCAAATGAGTTGGGTGGAATAATGCACACGTCAGATTCAATATCAATAAAGCTTTTATCATCAAAATTTTTAGGGTCAACAATGACCGAATGCACATTGGTAAACACTTTAAACTCACGGGCACAGCGCACATCGTAACCATAGCTGGACACGCCATAAGAAATAAGTTTTTGGCCATGTTCATCCACACGCACTTGTCCATCAGCATATGGTTCAATCATGCCATGCTGTTCACTCATTTCACGAATCCAGCGGTCTGACTTAATACTCATTATTATTCCTAAACAACCATTAAAAAATTGCAGCTACTTTACCTGAAAACAACTTATTTGGCATCACAATGCCTATTTTTGCCGCTTTGAAGCATTGATAAAAATGTGCCCCTAAGACTTTAATAAATTTTGCTGACTCAGTGCCGAATATATTATTTGAATAAGCTCATCGGCCATATTCATTTTTTTTAGGCATTGTCTTAAGTAGTTGTCATCTTGAATTAACAGCAAGGAGGCATGAAAAGCTTTAGCCACTGTCCCACCGTAGGCTTCTTCTGCTTTGCTCCATGCTTCTAATGGAATGCTTCCCCAATGATGGATCATCATTGCAATATCAATAATATCCCTGCTAGCAGTTGACTTATCCAATCCCCTGTCTGTATTGGCAAGCAGTTTTTCAGCAAACATGTCATGTCTTGATAGCAAGGGAATATTAAAATGAGGATAATCAGCACCAGAAATTGGAATACGTCCCTCGCTGACAATTTCAAATTTTATGGGCGTGCCGTTAATTTCAATGAAAGTTCGAATACCATAACGATCCGTGCGAACTTCACGTAATAATTTAATGGGTTGTTTAAATAATGCGCCCAGTGTATTGGGTGAAACTGTGTTGCGTAATAGGCGGTACCCATACTTTGAAGCGCATAAAAAATCAATATCAACCGACTCTCTGTATTCCTCAAGCAGCAGCGTAATTGCTGTACCCCCAGCGAAATAACATTCAGCTTCCTGCAATAACTCTGAATTAAGCAAGTTTAATGCCTGACTAATATGCTGATGGTGCAGCCGCTTAAACATTCATCACTCCGTGACCAAATTTATTGCTCAGCTCGGTAATTAGTTGTCGTTCATGCGGCTTTAACGTTGCCTCGTCAATATAACGCCAGTTACGCTCATAAAGCGCAAATGCTTCCTCTTCCACAATAGCATTACATCCCTGACAGTGCCATGCAATGAGCTTGAGTTGGGGATAGTCTTGTAAAACAACTGTATTTGCTATAGTCATGCCCAGTCTCCCTGAGAAAACAGAACCTCATACTACTATTATCATAACATGTTGCCTGATACAGTGGCGTATACCCATCAGGCAAGCAGGCCATCAAAAAATCCGATTGTTATCCCGCGTGCGCTGCGGAACTTTGGCCAGTTGTACCAGCATGGCCATGACAATATCTTTATAGTGCTGGGCTGCACTGTCTTGCGCTACCACGCTTGGCTGCCCCTGATCGGCATTTTGGCGAATGCTGGCAGTTAAAGGCAATCTGCCCAATAACGGAATATTGTATTTTTCGCTGAGCTTGTCACCGCCACCTGTACCAAATATTTCATCTTCATGGCCGCAATGGGAACACACATGAGTAGCCATATTTTCTACCACACCCAGCACTGGAATATTCACTTTATTAAATAATTCAATGCCCTTTTGTGCGTCCATTAAAGCAATATGCTGCGGCGTGGTCACAATAATAGCGCCTGTAACTGGAATGCGCTGCGCTAGGGTCAACTGAATATCGCCTGTGCCTGGTGGCATGTCTATTAATAGGTAATCCAAATCTGGCCAGGCAGTTTGATTAAACAGTTGCATCAGCGCGCCCGTGGCTTTTGGCCCACGCCAGACGACAGGTGTATTGTCATCACCCGTTAAGTTGCCAATGGATAGCACCGCCATACCAAACGCTTCTAAAGGGATAAAGTGCTCGTTTTCAATTAAAGGAGTTTTGCCCGCTGTACCCAACATGGTTGGAATACTGGGGCCATAGATATCAGCGTCCAACACACCCACACGTGCGCCTGTTTGCTGTAATGCCAAAGCCAGGTTGACGGTGGTGGTCGATTTACCAACGCCACCTTTGCCTGATGCCACCACAATGACATGCTTAATACGTGGATGAGCTTTAAGTTGGTTTTGGGTTGGTGGCGCAGGACGACGACTGGTTAATACTTCTTCCCGTTGCACTGCTTCAGATGCTGAGGTGTCATTATTAACCTGCGCTGATGAATTCAAAGCGGTTGCATCAGTTACAGGTGGCAAGTTATTGACACTTTGGTGTTGTGTTGCAAGAGGTGGTGAAGTTGAACTGACTTTCTGCTCAATTAAATTCAGGTTCAATTCTTTCACGCCTAATTTTTCTAATGCTTTTGCCATGTTCTGATGCAATTGTTCAAAATCACCTTGGTAGCCTGCTGGTAATTTTAAGGTTAAACCCAGCACGTCATTTTGCTGCTGGCTTTGCGTGATCAGGCTGGCAATGCTAATTTGAGTACCTGGCAAACATTGCGCTGCTAAAACTTGCTCTAGTTGTGCTGAGTCGAACTCGGCAAATGGTGCAAATTGCATTTTAAAAGGTTTAAACCATGACATAAGCACAACTCCAGCATGAATAAGCAAATAGTATAAATCATTCTGAGAAATTTAATTGCGCAAGAAGACTGCAAGCGAAGCTTAGGGTGGATAAACGGGCAAATTTACAGTTGAAGCATGCTATATTAACCTGTATTGCAAGATTACCAAGAGAGTAAAGTTTCGTGCCACATTCTGTACGTCGCATTTTAGTCACCAACGCACTTCCCTATGCCAATGGCCCGATCCATTTAGGTCATTTACTGGGCTATATTCAGGCTGATATCTGGGTTCGTGCCATGCGCTCCTTTGGCCATCAGGTGACTTATGTCTGCGCGGATGATGCCCATGGTACTGCGATTATGCTACGCGCCCAAGCCAATGGCATTACGCCTGAGCAGCAAATTGCCCAGGTACAGCGTGAGCACGAACGCGACTTTTTAGGCTTTGATGTGAACTTTGACCATTATCACTCGACACACAGCGAAGAAAACCGCCTGCGTGCTGAAGAAATTTATATTAAAAACCGCGATGCTGGCCATATTTCTACCCGCCCTGTTACCCAGTTATTTGATCCAGAAAAAGGCATGTTTTTGGCGGATCGCTTTATTAAAGGGGAATGCCCCAAATGTAGCGCACCTGATCAATACGGTGATTCCTGTGAAGTATGCGGTGGCACCTATAACGCCATTGAGCTAAAAAACCCGCACTCCACTTTAAGTGGTGCCACACCCATTGAAAAAGAATCCACGCATTACTTTTTTAAACTGCCAGATTTTGAAAAATACTTACAGGACTGGACCCGTACGCCAAAACGCTTGCCCGTAAGCATTGCCAATAAACTGAGCGAGTGGTTTGAAGCAGGGCTCAATGATTGGGATATTTCGCGTGATGCACCCTATTTCGGCTTTGAAATTCCTGATGCACCTGGTAAATATTTTTATGTATGGGTCGATGCGCCCATTGGCTATATGTCCAGCTTTGAGCATTATGCCAAGCAACATGGCCTAGACTTTAATGAATACTGGAAAAAAGACAGTAGCACTGAGCTGTATCATTTTATTGGCAAAGATATTGTTTATTTCCATGCATTATTTTGGCCAGCCATGCTAAGTGGCGCAGGTTATCGCACGCCAACAGGTATTTTTGTGAATGGCTTTTTGACGGTCAATGGTCAAAAAATGAGTAAGTCACGTGGCACTTTTATTAAGGCAGAAACCTATCTGGAGCATTTAAACCCAGAATACCTGCGCTATTACTTTGCCAGCAAACTATCAGACCGCGTTGAAGACAGTGATTTAAACCTTGATGATTTCATTTTAAAAGTAAACAGTGATTTGGTGGGCAAGGTAGTCAATATTGCCAGCCGCTGCGCCAAATTTATTAACACCAAGTTTGATAATAAGCTCTCTGCCCTGTGCAGTGAGCCTGAACTGGTACAACGCTTTATTGAGGCAGGTGATAATATTGCTAAGGCCTATGAGGCACGTGAATTTAGTACTGCAATTCGTGAAATCATGCAATTGGCAGATAAAGCCAATCAGTATATTGATGAGAAAAAACCGTGGGCATTGGCCAAACTTGATGGCATGGACAATGAGGTACAGGATATTTGCTCAGTTGGGCTGAATTTATTCCGTCAATTGATTGTTTATTTAGCACCAGTATTGCCTACGCTTGCCAAGCAAACCCAGTTGTTTTTCCAGCTTGACAGCATGGATTTTGCCTCACGCACCCATGTTTTATTAGACCATGAGGTCATGACTTTCCAGCCCCTGATGCAGCGTGTGGATAAAGCCAAAGTTGAAGCCATGATCGAAGCTTCTAAAGAATCATTGACGACTGCAACACCTGTGCAAGCAGTAGCCAGTAAAACCGCTAAAAAACCCGCTTCTGCCAAGGTTGAAAATCAGTCGAAGAACCAAGACGACATCATTGAAATTGATGACTTCTTAAAAGTTGATTTGCGTGTGGCTGTTATTCTGGATGCGCTAGACGTAGAAGGCTCTGATAAATTACTGCAACTTACCTTAGATGTAGGTGAGCCAGAGCCACGCACTGTGTTTAGTGGTATTCGCGGCACTTATGAAGTAACCAGTCTTATTGGCCGCCAAACCGTGGTTGTGGCCAATTTAAAACCACGTAAAATGCGTTTTGGTACATCAAGTGGCATGGTTTTGGCAGCTGGGAATGACAAAGGTATTTTCCTGCTTTCACCTGATAGCGGTGCTAAAGCAGGCGATAAAGTCAGTTAATAGCAATTTAGCCGTTTAGTCACAATCATTGTTTTTATAGGCAATGGTTGTGCTTATCAAAGCGGCATTGTAGGTCTAAGGCAGTGGGTTATGAACAAACAAGCTCCGATCCTGTTGTATTACTTCCCTACGCCAAATGGGCATAAAATTACTATTGCCCTAGAAGAAATGAATTTGCCTTACGAAATTAAAATAGTTGATATTCGTAAAAATGACCAATTTCAGCCAGGATTTTTGGCAATTTCACCCAATAATAAAATGCCTGCGATTTTTGACCCAAACGGCCCTGATAATCAACCTATTTCAGTGTTTGAGTCTGGTGCGATTTTACAATATTTGGGCCGCAAGACAGGCCAGTTTTATCCTAATGAAGAACGCGCGCGAGTTGAAGTGGAACAATGGCTGATGTGGCAAATGGGTGGTTTTGGGCCGATGCTTGGGCAAAACCATCACTTTGTGCAATATGCGCCAGAGCGTGTGCCATATGCCATTAATCGTTATGTGGCAGAAACTCAGCGTTTATATGACGTATTAAATCAGCGTCTAGCGGATCGTGATTATGTGGCAGGTGAGTATTCTATTGCCGATATGGCCATTATTGGCTGGGCATTGGGCTGGGAAAACCAACAAGTTAATATTGATACCTTAACCAACGTAAAAGCTTATATTGAGCGCATGGTGGCACGGCCTGCGGTACAACGTGCATTGGCCAAAAAAGACCTTGTGATACTTTAATTTAAACTAATTTTCCATTAAAAAAGCACCTTCTAATCATATGACAGAGATGCTTTTTTACAGCGGTTATTAAAACAATAATGCGTTTTAGTTAGAACGAATAATTCCCAGCAAACGTAAAAACGAAATATACATCCACACCAGTGTGGCAAGTAGCGCAATGCCGCAAAACCATTCCATGTATTTAGGCGCATTTAACTCAGCAGAACGCTCAACCAAATCAAAATCCAAAATCAGGTTTAGCGAGGCAATAATGGCAACAAATGCAGCAAAGCCCAAGCCAACAATACCGTTACCAAATAAAAATGGAATGCTATTACCAAATGCCAGCACCATCACCCACTGCACTACATATAGGATTAAAATAGCCAATGTTGCAGACATCACCACAGCTTTAAATTTTTGCGTGGCTTGAATAATTTTGGCTTTATATAAACCCAGTAGCTCAAAGGTAGTCACAAACGTGGCAGCAACTGCAATGAGTGGCAAGCCAGGAAAACGATATTCATAGGCGGCAGAAATACCCCCCAGAAATAAACCTTCAAGTACTGCATAAGGCATGGCAATATTGGTACTAAGATGGGGTTTAAAAGCTGCAAATAGTGCCAATACCAAGCCACCAACTGCACCAATAATCGCACCGAGCATGGCTGGGCTATTGGTATAGCCTAAATTTAAACAATAAAAATAAAACACCAGTGCCACCGCAGTGGCTACCCCTGTCATCAATACTGCTTTATTCACCGCCCCAGCAACTGTCATTGGCTCACTGTAGGTGGCGTCAAACTCAACTTTTTTAAACATTGGATTATTGCTTTGCATCATCTTTCTCAATTATCAATAAAAAATATTAATCGGCATCAACTTACAACAAATAAAAGCGAAGTTATAGCGTGACTGTATTTAAAATTGAAACCACTTGGTTACGCCCTTGTCTCTTGGCTTGATATAAATACTTATCAGCCTGACGTACAATTTTTTCAACCTGATAGCCGCACTGCGCACTGCAACTGACACCAAAGCTAGCAGTAACGTGCAGTTTTTCGCCATGTTCATCATGTACTACCGCCTCGCTAATGGCTTGCCTACAACGTTCCGCAATCACCACCGCCTGTTTTAAATCGGTTTGACTCAGGACAATTAAAAATTCCTCGCCGCCATAACGCCCTACTTGATCAACCTTCCGTAAGGTGCTTTGCAATGTGGCTGCTACGATCTGCAACGCTTTGTCGCCAGCCAGATGCCCATGCGTGTCATTAATACGTTTAAATAAGTCGATATCTAGCAATACCACTGATATGGGAAAGACCAGATTTGAATTTTCCTGTAGTGACTTTGCTAGCAATTTACTGATTGCCTGGCGGTTATATAGATTGGTTAAGCCATCAGTCACGCTAATATGGCGGATATTACGCTCACGCTGCCGCCAGCGGATAAAACATAAATCACAGAACCCAAAAATAAAAATAAAATGTGGCAGGGCAAAATAAACCATACAAGACAAATAAAATGGACGGGCTTGCAGCAAATAATAAAATTCAGGTTTGAACAAAGGTCCATAAGGAATTTTTCCATAGGAACTCAGCACTGATAGTACAATAATCAGTAAAGTGGCAAACACAAAAGCTGAATAAATAGTATTTCGACGAAACAAGATAAAACCAAACAGTGGGGCGCCAGCCATCACCAAGCCAGTAGTCATGTTAAATAGACCAATAATATAGCCCAGCCCAACCATTACTGCGCCATAATAAAAGGTGGTAATATAAGGAAAAACGGTTTGCGCCCAGTTATATTTATCAAAACGCCTCCCCAACAGGATAAGCGCAAAAGTAATAAAAAATAGTAAGGGTATTCCCCATTTTAGGGCGATTAAATTATCGTAATTTATATAAATGCTGGGATTAAATATCTGGTAAATCTGAAAGAGCCAGTAATACACCAGAATGATGATTAGACCACTTAATATTAATAATGCTTTGCGCACTGGACTCCAGTCCAGCACATCATCAAACCGCCTTACCAATTTATTAACAAATATCATGCTACTGTCCTCTTCCCTGGGACAACTATTGATGACGTGAGTTTTCTATAGAAAGCCTATAAAAAACTATTGCTACGTCCATGTAAGCTTGACAATAGCGTGCTATTTTAATTTTGTCTACTGAATCATGTATATAACGATAAACTGTGATACGACTCAGTCTACTTAGGCATTTATGCGGTTAAACCCATTCATTTATGTGACTTAGTTCACACGAAAAAAATACTCACGATAATATTTAAGCTCGCTAATGGAGTCACGAATATCATCCATGGCCAAGTGGGTAGCCTGCTTTTTTAAGCCAGACATAATTTCTGGACGCCAGCGTTTGGCCAGCTCTTTTACAGACGACACATCCAGATTGCGATAATGAAAAAACTGCTCCAGTTCAGGCATCTCACGGTGCATAAAACGGCGATCCTGACAAATGGAATTACCACACATGGGTGACTTTTTGGAATCAACCCATTTTTTTAAAAATTCAATAGTTTGTTGCTCGGCATCCCTGGCGGTTAATTTACTGCGTCGTACACGCTCTGTTAGTCCAGACTGTCCATGCTGGCGCGTATTCCATTCGTCCATTGCATTGAGCACTTTATCACTTTGATGCACCGTTAATGTGGGGCCTTCTGCCAGAATATTAAGGTGATCATCAGTCACAATAGTAGCAATTTCAATAATATGATCATTGTCTGTGTCCAGACCTGTCATTTCCAAATCAATCCAAATTAACCGCTGGTCATTGCTACTCATGGTACTAAAATCCAGAACTATATCAGCTAAAAATGCTTATACTAGCAAACTCCTGAGTAAATACTGTAGTGCGTATGGCGGTTTTTTCCAGTATTTAGTTCAACGCTAATTTCTTGGTAAAAATGCGTTGTGATCATGTGCGGTATGCAATTTATTTAATGGAAAACTTTTAATATTGAGAAAACATGGCTTTTATTCGTAAGCGTCGACTGACTGACCAACAAACGCGGCGTATGCAGGCGCAACAAACCAGGCGCCAGCAGGATGTTGACGATACACAACAGCTAGAAGGTTTGGTGGTGGCACATTATGGCCGCCAGCTTGAAGTGCAGGTCTTGTCTGTGCCAGAGCGACAAACACCACCCGTTATCGTTGAAGGTGAACCTGAGCCTTTTTGGCGCCCAGTACAAATGGGTGAAGTGTGGCGTTGTCATACCCGTACTAACCTGGAGCTATTGGTTACGGGTGATCGCGTCCGCTGGCAAGCAGATAGCAATACGGGCCTTGGTGTCATTAATGCCATGCATCCACGTAGCTCACTGCTAACTCGCCCCGATCGTTACCATAAGATTAAACCTGTTGCGGCTAACGTCAGTTTAATTGTAATTGTATTTGCACCTTTGCCTGTGCCCTCGCCATTGCTAATTGACCGCTACCTGGTGGCCTGTGAGCAAGCGGAAATTGAGCCCTTATTGGTGTTAAATAAATCCGACCTATTAACAGAAGATGATGGCTTGCATCAATTACTGGCTGAATATCAGGGCCTGGGTTATGAAACCTTATTGACCAGTCAACATATCAAAGCAGATATGGATCGCTTAAAACAGCGTTTGGCTGGGCAAACCGTGGTCTTTGTTGGGCAATCTGGCGTGGGAAAAAGCTCGATAATTAATGAAATCGTGCCAAACGCACTGCAAAAAACCAATATTATTTCGGAAAACTCTGCGCTTGGCCAGCACACCACCACCACGACCAAACTTATTCCGCTGCCTGAAGGCGGTGCTTTGATCGACTCACCAGGTATTCGTGAGTTTGGTGTGTGGCATTTGGATGTTGATGCTATTCGTGCTGGCTTTGTAGAAATGCAGGATTATTACGGCTTGTGCAAATTTAGAAACTGTAGCCATCAACGCGAACCAGGCTGCGCATTAATTCAAGCCGCTGAAGAAGGTAAAGTGCTAGAACGCCGCTTAAAAAGCCTCAATCGTTTAGAGGATGAGACACGGGATAGCAACGATTAAGAATCGTTGCCCGTGTCGCAAGACGAAGGCTATGCCTGAGTGAACGCAGGAACACGAAGGTTGAGAACCTTCGTCCTCAACGCAAGACGAGAGCTTTGCTCGAGTAGATACGAAAAGCAACGATTGACCTTGCGTTACAAAAGAAAGGAATCCTTATTTTGTTCCTCATACCCCTACCGCAAGGCGAAAGCTATGCTTGATGTTTCACCTTGGCTTGATGTTTCACCTTGGCCTGCTGTTTTTACTTTTCTTCGTGAAAGAAGTGCGCTCAAACAATGGCCAATTAAGAACTAATATTTAGTTCCGCGTATTTTGTGGCCTATTCAAACGTTATACTATTACATCTTACTAAAATCGATGTAAAAGGAATATCCATGAAATGGCTATCTTTGGCTATTACCAGCCTTGTTTTGGCGGGTTGTGCCACGACAGCATCGTCGCCTAATACAGCTCAACAAGCCAAAAAACAGCACAAAGCGGTATCCAAAACTCCTGCACAGGTTCAGCAATCTACTGTTTTGCCGACTAAAGATACTATCGATAATAAAAAAGTCTGCCTGGTAATTTTAAATATCACCACGGGCAAAGTAGAACACAGTATTAACCCAAGAAATTGTCAGGATCAACTCCCTGCCACCTCTACATTTAAGGTGCCGTTAGCCATTATGGCTTTTGATGCCAAATTGATTAATGACCAAAATTCCACTAAAAAATGGGATGGTCAACGTTATCGTGTTGCCGCCTGGAATCAGGATCAAACCGCACAAAGCTGGATTAACAACTCAACGATCTGGTATTCCCAACAGCTGACCTGGCAATTGGGCGCGGATAAAATCAAACGCTATTTAAAAGTCTTTGATTATGGTAATCAGGACTTTTCAGGCGGCATGGATACCGCATGGCTCACCCCCGCCCCTTATTTAAAACAACAGTATGGTTTTAGTCTAAAAATTTCAGCAATGCAGCAAGCAGAATTTTTTAAAAACTTGCTATTAAACAAACTGGCAGTCAGTACAGAAGCTCAACAGTTTGCCAAACGTCTTATTTATTTACAAACCACCCCAAACGGCTATACGTTTAGTGGTAAGACAGGTTCAGGCTTTACTGATACTACCTATAAACGTCGCATTGGCTGGTTTGCAGGTACCGTCAGTAAAGGCGAGCAGCAATACGTGATCGTAAGCAACTATATAGATAATGTAGATCGGCCTGTTGCAGGGGAATTTGGTAGCAAGTTTGCTAAAGATTTAGCCGTGGACGAATTAAAGCGTTATCAGCTGTGGTAAACACACGATTGCGCTAAAAAACACTTTAATCCTATAAACCCTGCAAAAAATGCATGGTTTCTCGTTATACTGTATGTAATTTTATTGTTGAGCAGGTGCGGTGTGGAACGCTGGCTAGAGTTTTTGCAAAATCATCCCTTCTTATTTGGTACTTTAGGGGTGTTGGTTGTTTTGTTTTTTATACTTGAAAACCGTCGCAGCGGCCACAAGATATCTCCTCAGTCGCTGGGCGTCTTAATTCAGCGTGAAAATGCATTATTGGTTGATTTGCGGGATGCCAAAGATTTTAAAGCTGGTCACATCAGCGGTAGTCGTAACATTCCCTATAGCCAACTAAAAAGCCACGTGGAAGAGCTGCGCATGAGTGACCGCCCTATTGTCATGATCTGCAATTTAGGACAAGTGGCTGGCACCGCAGTACAAATGATTGCCAACAACAAATGCTATCGTCTGGAAGGTGGTATTAGCAACTGGAAAGCCCAAGGTCTTCCTCTGGTTAAAGCACGCTAATACTGCTACTGGACTATTAAAGGAGTACGATGATGAGTGCCAACGTTACAATTTACACCACAACAGTTTGCCCTTACTGTGTTCGCGCCAAGCAATTGCTACAGCGTAAAAATATTGACTACAAAGAAGTTAATTTAAACACTGAACCAACCGAAGTGCGTACTGAACTCATGGCACGCACCAAACATCGTACTGTTCCACAAATTTTTATTAATGATCAGTTTATCGGGGGTTTTGACCAGTTGTATGCGCTGGATCGTCAGGGCAAACTGGACGAAATGATTGCTGGTAATGCGTAAGGCTTGCAATAGATATTGTAAGATATAAATTTAACTCGTGTGATTTAAGGACATTTTTATGAGTGAAGAACAACAGGTTCAGCCACAACTTGCTTTAGAACGTATTTATGCCAAGGACATTTCTTTTGAAGTGCCAAGCGCAGCTGTATTTACCAAAGAATGGCAGCCTGAGCTAAACATCAATTTATCCTCCAATGCAGAAAAAATTGATGAAACCCATTACGAAGTCACCTTAAAAGTAATTGTCAGTGCAGAAAATCAGCAAGAAACCGCGTTTGTGGCCGAAGTACAGCAAGCGGGTATTTTCTTAATGGAAAATATCACACAAGAGCAATTACCGCAGCTACTCGGTGCTTACTGTCCTAGTATCTTATTTCCATTTGCGCGTGAAGCAATCAGTGATATTGTGACCAAAGGCAGCTTCCCACAATTGCTATTGGCACCCATTAACTTTGATGCAGCGTTTGCTGAAAACCTTGCCCGTGCTCAGCAAGAACAACAAGCGCAAGCTGCTACAGGTAATGCCTGATTAGTTTGAATGGTGATTTTGAATAAGTAAAACGTATAGCACGCTTTTAGCGATGTAAAAATTGCGTTTAACTAAAAACCAGCAATTCAATGCTGGTTTTTTAATGCTCATTTTTTGAGAGTGTACATTTACTAATAGTGGTTTGTTTAAACCGTACCTTGCTGCTGCTGACGTGCGCGGGCAATAGCGTTAACCAACTGGGTGGCAATTTTTGCTTTTGAGGCTTTTTTTAGTGATTCTTGCGGCATTTGATATTGCTGGGCAAAAAATACAGTCATGGCGTTTTCATCACTGCCAAAACCGATATCCGAACGTGACACGTCATTCACTGCAATCATATCCAGTTTTTTCTTAACCAACTTGTTATTGGCATACTCTTCCATATGCTGCGTTTCAGCGGCAAAACCCACCATAAATGGCCGTTTTTGATGTTGTGCAATAGAGGCCACAATATCAGGGTTTTTGACCAAGTGAATGGTGAATTCCTCATCAGTTTTTTTAATTTTTTGCGTGGCCACGTTGCTTGCGCGATAATCTGCCACCGCAGCAGTGGCAATAAAAATATCACAACCCTGCTCTACCACTTGCTGGCAGGCCTTTAATAACTCCTGTGCCGAGCCCACATTAATACGCGTTACACCGTCTGGCGTTGCAAGGCTGACAGGCCCAGCAACCAGCGTTACCCTCGCGCCTGCATCACGGCACGCTTCAGCCAAGGCAAAGCCCATTTTACCCGTACTGTGGTTACTCACATAGCGAACTGGATCAATGGCTTCACGAGTCGGCCCAGCAGTAATCACCACATGCTGACCACGCAATAGTTCTTGGGTTTGGGCACTAAGCTCAATAGACGGTAGTGGTTCAGTGACATTATTTTTATGATGCGTGTTTGCTACAGCAAAATGATGCGCAACTTGCAGCGCCAATTGTTCAGGCTCTGGCATGCGTCCTAAACCCACATCGCCACA
Source organism: Pseudomonadota bacterium (assembly GCA_023393635.1). Taxonomy (GTDB): domain Bacteria; phylum Pseudomonadota; class Gammaproteobacteria; order Pseudomonadales; family Moraxellaceae; genus Alkanindiges. The sequence goes on along the minus strand of JAEWKT010000013.1, from coordinate 5,380 downwards.
GGCTTGTTCGCCCGCATCAGGTGAAATAACCTGCATGCCAGCCTGTTGTAATGTGCTTAAGTTGCGCTGGGTGATTTGATTGGCCCACATCTGTTGATTCATGGCAGGTGCCAGCCAAATAGGCGCTTTAGTAGCCAATACCAAAGTGCTTAATAAGTCATCGGCCAAACCACTACTCAAGCGCGCAATGGTATTGGCACTGGCTGGCGCAATTAAAATTAAATCTGCCCAGCGCGCAAGCTCAATGTGTCCCATGCCTGCTTCGGCAGCAGGGTCAAGCAAGGTGGTATGCACAGGATTACCAGACAAGGCCTGAAACGTAAGTGGAGTAATAAACGCTTGTGCGCCTTGCGTCATTACCACGCGAACATCAAAGCCATATTCCTTAAGACGACGTACTAGCACTGCACTTTTATAGGCAGCAATACCACCTGTGACGCCTAATACAATACGACGGGGGGAATCTGAGTTTGACATCATGCCCACTTTGACTATCCTGTACCTATAAATAGGCGCACACAATATCATTAAAGTATTTTTTACCCAAATAAAACCTAAAGTGAGGGCTGTACGTTTGGTAAATAAAGTGCCGCTATTGTCATGGCAAAAATAAGTTTTCATTTTTAATAAGAGAAAAACATGAGCATCAAATGCTGGCCAGTATCGGAGCGGCCACGGGAACGTTTATTAAATCAGGGGGCTGCTGCACTATCTGATGCCGAGCTTTTGGCAATTTTCCTGCGTACTGGCAGTGCCAAAGCTTCGGCTATTGAAATGGCCAGACAAATGATTGGCGAATTTGGTAGCTTGTTTAATTTACTCAATGCCAGCCAGCAACAACTTTTAAGTTGTCACGGCATGGGTGAAGCCAAAGTAGCGCATTTAATTGCAGCACTAGAATTAGGCCGCCGTTATATTAATCATCAAATGCAGGAAAGCCATCAGCTTAATGAGCCAGCATTGGTTAAACAATATTTTGCCCAACAACTTAAATATGAACAACGCGAAGTTTTTGCTGCGATGTTTTTAGACAGTCAATTAAGGCTCATTCAATTTGAAAAAATCTTTTATGGCTCAATTACTCAATGTAGCGTGCACATCCGAGAAATTATGCGTCTAGCCCTAATGCACCGTGCAGTCAATTTAATTGTGGCCCATAATCATCCAGACACGGACAGCACGCCATCACAGGCGGATATTGATTTAACCAAGCAATTAGCTCAAGCTTGTTGCTTAATGGAAGTTAAATTAATTGATCATGTTATTGTGGGACAAAATGACGTGCTATCCTTTGCTGAAGAATATTTAATGCCTAAACTGTAAACTGCTTAAAGCTAAAACTGCTCCCATACACCGCGCTGCCCCTCCTTAATGGCGGGGACATGGCCAAGTTTAAGCCAAGGCATGTTAGCACCATGAAAGTCACTGGCCACCGAAACAGCCAATTCATGCTGTGCAATCAATTGATCCATCATGGCACGTGTGGCTGGTGGCTCATTGGCAGATGGCAACTCTAGAGCGTCACCACCCAACGATTTAAACATTGCTACCATATAACGAATATGCGTGGCCGATAAGCTATAACGGGTTGGATGCGCCAATACCGCTTGTGCACCACTGGCTTTAATACAATCCATCACTTGTTTAATTTCTGCCCAGGCTAGTGGTACAAACGCACTCTTGCCTTCTTTTAAAAAATGATCAAATGCCTGTTGCTGGCGCGCTACTATTTTTTTCTCTACCAGCCATTTGGCGATATGGGAGCGCGTCACCCCTTCTGCACGGCCACCCGCTAAGGCCAGTACCTCAGGCCAAGGGTCTTGTTTGGTCGCTTTTTCTAGTCGCTGGCAAATTTGGACTGCTCGGGTAGCGCGAATTTGTTGCTGCTCATGCAGTAAATCATGCAGCGGCTGCAAATCTTTGGGGGCTAAGGCAATAATATGCACGCCTATTGGATTTTTTTTATTGGGCTTATACCACTGGCTAGAAATTTCCACCCCTTCAACAAGCTGTAAGCCACGCTCGGATGCTGCCTGTTTTGCTTCAGGCAAACCATCTAGGGTATCATGGTCAGTCAGCGCCAATACATCCACCCGACTGCACCATGCATGCTCTACTAACTCAGCTGGTGACAAAGTTCCATCAGAAAAATGGCTATGGGTATGTAAATCCATGCGCTGTATCATCTATACTTTCACCACTTTATCTAAGCGAAATGACACTTTAGCATGAAAGCCCTGTTGGACTTTATTCCGTTAGTTATTTTCTTTGTGATTGCCAAGCAACAAGATATTTTAACAGCCACAAAATGGTTATTAATTGCCACTACCATAGTGTATGCCCTGCATTTTGTGATGCAAAAATGGAAGTTGGAAAAATCCCAGTGGATCACGTTTATTTTAACCATTGCTTTTGGTTGTGTGACCTTAATGCTGCAAGATGTAAATTATATCAAGTGGAAATCGCCAATCCTGAATTGGATCTTCGGCATTATTTTTCTACTGAGCCCTCTGGTAGGCAAGCCACCAAAACCTTTAGTGGAACGCTTTTTAGGACCTATGCTTGAGCTGAGCGCCACCGCGTGGAAAAAACTCAATTACATCTGGGCATTTTTCTTTATCGTGCTGGGTACTTTACATGCACTATTTGCGTTTATCTGGTATGACATGTGGCTAGAATTTAAAGTGTTTGGTGGTGCTGCCATCATGATGGCATTTATTATTATCCAATTTGTCATACTGCGTAAGCATTTTAAAACCCCAACAGCCTAATTGATTGAGGCCCTTCATGCCATTATTTGCTGTGACTTGTACCGATGCACCTCATTCGCTGGAGAAGCGCCTGGAAGTTCGTCCACGCCATGTAGAACGCTTAAAAGCACTGCATGCCAATGGGCAAATTATTTTGGCTGGCCCCTGCCCCAAAAACCCTGATGACGCCACCGAAGGATTTTACGGCAGCTTACTGGTGCTGGATTTTCCAGACCGCGCCAGCTTAGATGCCTGGCTTAGCGACGAGCCTTATTTACTGGAAGGTGTCTATACGCATATTGATGTCAAACCATTTATACAGGTTTTACCATAATGGCATTAGCCCCGCGTTTTGCTATGTTTCAAATATGGGTGGTGGCATTAATGGCCATGTCAGGAGCGACCAATAGCGTCGCAGCACCTCACCCTACTCCCAGCAGCACAGTGGCTTCTAATGGCAACACGACTATTAATGCAGACACCGCCAACCACCAAGTTATTCAACAGCAAGTAAAGCACAATACGGCACGTTTACAGCAACTAGAGCAAGCCAATCAGGATGCTTTAGCGCGTAATCAAGAGCTCCAGTTAATGAACGACAACTTAACCGTACAAGTACAAGTGTTGCAAAGTGAACGTAGCGCGCAAATGTTTTTATATGGTGCAGCCACGTTGGCCGTTGGCGCGTTCATTGGCTTTTTATTAGCCAACTTTATTTTAAGTAAACGCACACGTCGCTGGTAATGACCGCTGATAATGGGTGTATAACAGTTGGGTACTACTCAACCTATCGGCAAAAAGAGAGCCTGGTTTTAGTAATACAGTAAAGCTCAGCACAGGAATGCACAGTACGTCGTCATCTGATTTTAAAAATATGTCCACTAAACCAATTAGCAATGCACAACTCGACTGGCTACTTGAAGACGGCGTTGAAATCCCTGTGGCAAGGCAGTTTGGTGATGTGTATTTTTCACGCACCAATGGTTTAGCCGAAGCACAATATGTCTTTTTACAGGGCAATGATTTAACCGAACGTTTAAGTACTTTGCAGTCGCATCAATATTTTTGTGTGGGTGAAACAGGTTTTGGCACAGGCTTAACTATTTTGGCCTTATGGCAGCTATGGCAACAATGTCGGCCAGACAATCACAGTCGCCTGCATGTGGTCAGTGTCGAAAAATTTCCACTATCTGTCGCAGATTTAACCCGTGCCTTAGCAGCCTGGCCAACACTTGGTCATTTATCCAATCAACTCATTGTTCAATATCCGCCAGCATTGCCAGGCTGTCATCGGCTAGTATTTACTCAGGAACGTTTTTCAATTGATTTATGGCTGGGTGATGCTGCGCATTGCTTGAGTCAGGTACAAAGCAGCCATGCAATTGATGCATGGTTTTTAGATGGCTTTGCACCAAACTGCAATCCTGAGTTATGGCAAGACAGCGTGCTAGCGCAAATTATACGGCTGTCGAGTGTAGGCACCACCTTTGCCTCGTTCAGTGTAGCAGGTGTAGTCAAACGTGGTTTAAAAGCCCATGGCATGCACATTAGTCGGCCACCTGGTTTTGGCAATAAACGTCAAATGCTTAAAGCCATTTGGCCAGAAACAACACTGCCCTCGCTGGACTCAACGTCATGTGCTTTATCTGCCTCTGGTCTTGGCCTTAAAACAGAATCCTTGCCTCGTATTGCAATTGTTGGTGCTGGTATTGCAGGACTGTCTATGGCAGACGCTTTAATTAGGCGTGGTTATCCCTGTTATATTTTCGATCAAGCGGCTCCACTGTCAGGTGCTTCAGGTAATCCACGTGCCTTAATTGCCCCCAGACTCACGTCATTAGAAAAATTCTCTAACAACCTAATGAACATTGGCGGCTTATATACCCTGCGCTACTGGCAGCAGTACACGGACGTCATTGAAACCACCAATATACTGCATATTATTGCACAACGATCTGAAGAAACGCGCCAATATGCCAATCAATATTCCACAGATACTTTAAACATTCTGGACGCTGAGCAAACCAGTCTTCAAGCCAATTGCCCTGTATTGCTGCCCAGTGTCTGCTTTAAAAAAAATGCCTTATTAAACCCTGCCAAGCTTGCTGAACATGTACTCAACCATCCACTGGTACATTTGGCCACAGCAGAAGTAAATCAGCTCCATGCTATAAATGAGCAATGGCAACTTTTAAATTCCCAACATGACATCATTCAAGCTCACGGTATTAGCCGCTTTGATCACGTCATCGTATGCAATGCTGTCAATAGCCCTACACTTTGCCACAGCTTAAAGTCGTTTAAGCCTATTCGCGGCCAAGTATCGTGGTTTAAGCATAGCCGCAAAATTGCCTTGCCCATGAGCTATGGCGGTTATGTGGCGAGTATCGATCAACACAGCACCTTATTGGGTGCATCATTTATCCCTGATGACCATCACACGGATATTCGGCTACAAGACCATCAGCACAATTTAGACTTGCTAAATGCTGTATCACCTGCGTTAGCACAGACATTTCCACCTATTCGCCAATGGCAAGGTCGAGCGTCTATTCGTGCGCAATCGCCAGATTATTTGCCCTTTATTGGCCAGGTTCCCAACATGCCGCATGTCTGGACTGTAAGTGGCC
>JAEWKT010000044.1 GCA_023393635.1 Pseudomonadota bacterium | reverse complement strand
AATCTTAGTGGCGCAAATCTTAGTGGCGCAAATCTTTGTGGCGCAAATCTTTGGGGCGCAATCGGGGATATGAATTACATCAAGTCCATGCAAATTGATACATGGCGCATTACTTATACCAGCACTGACCTGCAAATTGGCTGTCAGCGTTACGCTATCAGTGATTGGAAAGACTGGAAGAACAAACCTGAATGGATTGCTGAAATGTCTGGTGGTGCAACTGAATGGGCTGAAAAATACCTTGATTTAATATTGCAGATTATTGAGTTGTCGCCTGCTCTACCTCACGCCAATAAAGCTGATGAGGTGGCAGCATGAACAGTCAAGATCAAATGAGCAAGCACTTAGCTTGCAACGATACGCACGACAGACAGCAATCAATAGCTATGGCCATTGGCATCATATTTGTGATTTTCACACTTTCCGTTATTTCTGGCGCTAAGCCTTTTGCAGTGTTGCAAGTTATGGCAGCAGGGCTTGGCATTATTTGGGCAGTACATGCAGTGCTGCAAATCATTAGCAGTATCAGAAAAGGGGCGCACTCATGAACGCACTTGTAAACATTTCGCGGCTCACTTTTATTGAGCAAGCTATTGCAAAAGTAAACACAATGCAAGGCCTTAGCTACGCATTGGGCGCTATTGATATGGCAGTAGAAGCAAAAGCAATCACACTTAATCAAGCTGCTATATACATGCAAGATGCGCGCAAAAAGTTTGATGGGTTTGACGCAGAAATATCATATTTAGCACAAGCACAGGCGGCAAATAAAGCAGAAGATGATGCGTTTTGGGCTGCATTACTTGCGCCAGAAGTCGGCTATGTTGCCCCACCTTGCCCTGATTTTAGCTTACTTCAAAGCCGCAAAGCGGATGAGCTTAGTCATGCCAGTATCTGATTTATTTGCTCAAGCAGCAGCCAGGGCGCGTAATGAAGTACGCGCGGCTGATGCGTTTGAATTTGCACAGGCGGCACGCTCTGCAATGCAAAATGATAGTGCGATTGCAAGCCATGTAACGAGCTATCGCACAGGCCACATGAGCGCACAAGAAGCCATGGATGCAATCATTGCAAGTGTTGAGCATTACGCAGGTTTTGCAGCACATGAGCGCAAGTTTAAAGACTGCTATCAGGGTGCTATGCCATTAATTACGTGGGATTACAGATTAAAAGAGAGGCTGTTATGAGTGCATTAGTGGCAATTCAGAACAAGTTAAAAGCCCCAAAAAGCCAGTACAATAGTTTTGGTAAATATCATTATCGCAACTGCGAGGATATTTTAGAGGCTGTTAAGCCCTTGCTTGCAGAGCATAACGCCACCTTAACTTTAAGTGACAGCGTACTAAATATTGGCGAGGTGCCATACATCCAGGTGACTGCAACATTTACCGATGCCGACGGGAAAGCCCAGATAGTCACTGCCTGCGCTGGCATTGATGTAAATAAAAAAGGCATGGATGTTGCTCAATGCTTTGGATCTAGTAGCAGCTATGCCCGTAAATATGCGCTCAACGGCCTATTTTTAATTGACGACACTAAAGATGCTGACAGTCAAGACAACTCCGAACAGCAAGGCTTTAGAACGCAACAAGCACAAAAGCAGCAACGAGCGCAGCAGCAAACAACTCAGGCACGCCCATTTGACGACCTGTTAGCTGGAATTAATAAAGCTGATGTGCAAGGTATACCTAAAATTGGCAACTACTTACAGCAGCATAGCACTAGCTACACGGCTGAGCAGCTAGAGCAATTACGAGGTGCTTATAAATCGCGCCAGCAATGGTTGCAACAAGCGGCGCAGGCATAACCATGGCCACTGAAATAATGATGATCCGCACCATTCAGGGCTTAGTGCCTGCTACTGAGCACGATCATGAGCTTGTGCGAGCAAGCTACAAGCTAGGCCAGCCAGTGCGCACGAGCTGCAAGCGCATGAGTAACCGTAGCTTACAGCATCACCGCCTGTATTTTGGTGGACTGATTGGCTTGGTGAAAGATTATTGGGAGCCACAATCTGGGCTAATACACCCTGCCGAATCAATCACAGTACGCAACTTTTGCGCGTACTTGCAGCACAAAGGTATTGCACTTAGTGCTAATCAGATTAATGCACTACACGATGACTTTTTCGATGCACTCAATCAAAGACGCATTGACAAGCTCATTAATCCAGTGCCCGCCAGCACGGCTGAGATACACCGCTGGATCAAAATTGAATGCGGTTATTTCGATGTGATCCGTCTGCCCAATGGTGCGATTGAAAAAGTAGCGCAATCGATCAGTTTTGCAAAAATGACCCAGGGCGAGTTCAACGAGTTTTATAAAGTGGCGTTTGGTGTGTGCTGGCGTTTCGTGCTGTCACGTCATTTTGACAACGAAGCAGACGCTGACAATGCGATTAACAGCATGCTGGATATGGCAGCTTAGGAGAAGATGATGCCAACAGGTTATACCGCAGATATTGCAAATAAAGAAGTTACGTTTCGTGAATTTGCTCTGACTTGCGCCCGCGCATTTGGAGCAACTATCGACATGCGCGATGAGAGTATGGACGCGCCTATTCCAGAAGAGTTTAAGCCTGGCGACTATCACAGCAAAAAATTGGTGAGCTTAAAGGATGATCTAAGCAAACTTGAGTCAATTTCTGCTGAAGATGCTAAAGATTTAGCTGAGCGGGAATATCAGGAAAATCTTAAAAATCATCAAGATTTTATAAGCAAAAAACAGGAGCTCGCTAAAAAGTACAACGTTCTACTTGAGCAAGCTCAGGCATGGGAGCCGCCAACGCCAGAACACATTGGTCTTAAAGACTTTATGGTTAAGCAATTGCAGCAAAGCCTAGATTTTGACTGTGATATTTCGGGCGCTGATCGAATTTACAGTCTAGAACAAAAAACAGGTGGCCTGTGGCTGGCCGACAAAATTGCCAAAGTCCATGAAGATATTGCTTACCACACCAAAGGCCATGCTGAGGATCTAGCAAAAACCCAAAGCCGTAATGACTGGGTGAAAGCATTGCGTAATAGCATTTAGAGATTAACCGCCCCGCACAGCAAGGACGCTGGCTTAGTCACAGCAGACGGTAAGTGACTTGTACCTCCAGTGAGCGCATGGGGAAATGATGAAAGTGGGATTCTAACCACACGCCCACTGTTGCGGCAGTGCAAGCAAGGAGTAGTCAGGAAGTGTAATGCGTAGCCAAAAGGTTATGAGAGCAGAAAGTCCCACTGTGGCGATACGGGGCATTAATTAATTTGAGTGGACATGAAAAATTATATTGAACACGACTTAGAAATCGAAATAGATCATGGAGAATGTGATGAGTAAGTCAAATAACCGCAAAGCAATTGCTGAATCAATTGTAGACCCTCAAAAATTTGAGGGTACTACTGAGCAAGTGGCGCAGGGCATTATTGATAAGATTTTATGGCCAGCCATGCACCAGCTTAGCCAAAAAGATCGTGGTGAGGCTGTGCATTTCTGCCATGACCTGATTGCTAGCCTAACTGGCTGCTTGATTAAAGTCAGTGGCGATAAAGCCAAAAGCCTTACTGCACTAAAAGAGGTTCAAAGCGGCATTGCGATGACGATTGCTGCTGTTGAGAGGCTGCCCAATAAGCCTAACGTGAGGGCGAGCTGATGAGCGATTTTAACCTGGAGGATTTAAAGCAGAAGTTTGGTTTTTCTGGCAAGCCACTGCAATGGCAGCACGGATTCTTGGGTATGTTTAATCAAGCCGACCAGCATATTCATGGCCTGAATCAGCAGAATAAGCAGCTACGGGCTGAGGTTGATCGGTTGAAGTCTGACGAGTCTGTACATGCATGTGTATGGGCAGAAGATCAGGAAGGCAACTGGGATACAAAATGTGGGGATAAGTATTGCTTGACCACAGGAACCCCATTTGAGAATGGCATGTACTGGTGTTGCTACTGCGGTGGCAGCTTGCTTGAGGAATTGCACGGCGAACACGCAAGGCTAAATATATTAGAAAGTAATTTAAAAACTCATACTTACGACGCTGATAAATTTGTGCTGGTGCCAGTTGAGCCAAATCAGGAAATGATTGAAGCATTTGACAACGCACGGTTCATGTCAATTAGTCTTGATAATGCAAAAAATTTCAATGATGGCTATGCAGCTATGATTGCAGCAGCACGGGAGGGTGAATAATGGGCGCACTAAAGTACATTATCACTGTAGAAAGTGATCAACCCCCTGAGCTGATGCTAGGGCAGCTAGTAGGCGGTGGCAAAGTGGTATCTCTGGCAGTTGAGGAGCTACCTAAGCTGGTAGATGTGGCTTGGTTATTGGCACGGTACAGCATGTCACGCCCTACTCTAATTGATAAATTGGCCTTATTTAATAAAGGTGATGGAAATAAGTGTCTATACGATCCAAAAGAAGTTATGCCAATTCTGGATCAAAAAGTACCAAGTAAAGTTGGTAAAAAACGGCTCAATTAAGAGCCGTTTAACATTTTAGATATATCGCTTGCTGTGGGGTTATAATAAGTATTAATTAAAACCGATATTGTTTTATGCCCAGTTATTTTGGCTAGTATCTCAACAGGCACTTTCCTAAGTTCAACAAATCTAGTAATGGCTTCGTGCCTTGTGTCATGAAAATGCAAGTCTTTTAAGCCTGATTTATTTAAACCCCGTTGCCATGATTTTTTAAAACTATTTTCGGTGTGCGGTATTAATTTATTATCATCATGGTCTATTAATTTCAATAATTCTTTTGCGCTATTTAATAGCGGCACGTTTCTTGGTTCACCGTTTTTAGTGTCAGGCAAATGGATGTAATCATCATAAATATTATCTCGCGTGATTACTAGTATCTCACCGCGCCTCATTGCCGTTTCTAGTGCAAATAAAAATACCCATGCGACATAGTGCCTTGGCTCTGTTGGTTTTGTACCTTGCTCGTACTGTAGTGCATTAGTGATGGTCTTTATCTCATCATCTGATATGCGCCTATTTCTACTTTTAGGCTCTTTAGGTTTTGATACTTGAGAAAATGGATTGCTATTTATTATAAACAACTCTTTTTGGGCGTAACTAAATACGGCAGATAATAAACTAATCTCACGCAATACTGTACCAGCACTCACTTGTTTTAATCTGGAATTTCGCCATGTGGTTAGTGTCTTTGGGGTAATATCAGCCACGTTTAATGCAACGAGATTAGGATAATCACGCTTAATTACTTTAAGTTTATCTCTAATATATTTAGCCGTCTTTTTATGCTTGCCAACTTTATCAAGATAATCATCAAATAAATCTGTCAATAAAAATACAATGCGGCCAATGCTGGCATCTTTTCGCTGTGTTTTAAGCTCAAGCATTTTGAGCATGACCCACTGCTCACACTCTTTTGCTGTATCGCGGGTAACACGATAGCGCTGGCCGTCATACATAAATGACATTCTATAGCTATCACCGCGCTTTTCGGCCTTGGGCATTTTCATTGTGGGGTAAATTTGGGGTAAAAAGTTTAATGGATTTTACGTTATTCATAAAATTTAGCAATAATCATTAAAATAATAATGGCTCATTGCGGCACTTAAGTGATTGTTTTTTTAAAATATTCAATAAAATCAAATGGTGCGCCTGGCGGGATTCGAACCCACGACCCCTGCCTTCGGAGGGCAGTACTCTATCCAGCTGAGCTACAAGCGCATAAGGCGTGACATAATAGGCAAAAAGTACGCATTGGTAAAGCACAGACTTCCCGTTTGCTAGTTTTATATCCATTATTACTGTAATTCAAACTTGAACAGTAACACAGCGTTATAAAATAGCGGCTTACAGGCCTTGGCTTTTGAGCCGATATTCCCGACAATAGTGGTCTTCCCGCTTAACTCGTGATTAAAGAGAACTACATGACAGATGCCTTAGTACTCAAGCAGCTCACCAAAACCTATAAAAACGGATTTTCTGCATTAAAAGGCATTGACCTGACCGTGCCTGAAGGCGAATTTTACGCACTACTTGGCCCTAATGGTGCAGGAAAATCAACCACCATCAGTATTATCAGCTCACTCACCAAGCCCACGTCTGGTCATGTCAGTATTTTTGGCCATGACTTAAGTACTGAGCCGTCTAAAGCAAAACAATGCTTAGGCTTGGTACCGCAAGAATTTAACTTTGGCCAGTTTGAGAAAGTGTTTGATATTTTGGTAACACAAGCAGGTTATTACGGCATCCCAAAAAAAGAAGCGCAAATTCGTGCTGAAAAATATCTCAATCAATTAGGCTTGTGGGATAAACGTGACGTTCAATCGCGTTTGCTATCAGGTGGTATGAAACGCCGACTCATGATTGCCCGTGCCATGATTCACGAACCACGTTTATTAATTTTGGATGAACCAACAGCAGGGGTAGATATTGAACTGCGCCGCTCGATGTGGGAGTTTTTAACTGATATTAATAAACAAGGCACTTCTATTATTCTTACCACGCATTATTTAGAAGAAGCTGAAATGCTATGTCGTCGCATTGCCATTATTGATAAAGGCATTATTAAAGAAGACACTGATATTAAAAGCTTACTTAGCCAATTATCGGTTGAAACCTTTGTGCTTGATTTAAAGCAGCCCCAAGCACAATGGCCTGACTTTAATATTCAAGGGGTGCATTTTCAGCAAATTGACCCAGTTACGGTTGAGGTCAGCATGGATAAAGGCTTATCGCTTAATGACGTATTTGCCCTGTTAGGCAGTCATCAAATTGAAGTGGTCAGCATGAGAACCAAATCAAATCGTTTAGAAGAGCTATTTGTGCGTATGGTAGAAAAAAACCTGGATGAGCAAAAACCTGCTGGAGCAAACACATGAACTTCCAGCAATTACAAATCGCTTTTATTACCCTGGTGACCAAAGAGATTCGCCGTTTTATGCGAATTTGGCCACAAACCCTATTACCGCCTGCCATTACCATGAGCCTGTATTTTGTGATTTTTGGCAGTTTAATTGGCTCACGTATTGGCGAAATGAATGGCTACAGCTACATGCAGTTTATTGTACCTGGTTTAATTATGATGGCCGTCATTACCAACAGTTATTCTAACGTGGTATCCAGTTTTTTTAGTGTCAAGTTTCAGCGCAGCATTGAAGAACTGATTGCCAGCCCAGTGCCTAATCATATTATTTTAATTGGCTATGTGGTTGGTGGGGTGGTGCGTGGCTTACTGGTTGGTTTGATTGTCACCTTACTGTCTTTATTTTTTACCGACCTTTCTATTCAGCATTATTTTATTACCATTTTTACCGTATTAGTGACTGCCGTGTTGTTTTCACTGGGTGGTTTTATTAATGCAGTATTTGCCCGCTCATTTGACGATATTTCTATTGTTCCTACCTTTGTGCTCACACCTCTTACCTATTTGGGCGGTGTGTTTTATTCCATGAATCAGCTTGGCCCATTTTGGCAAAAACTTTCCTTGCTCAATCCTATTGTCTATATGGTCAATGCCTTTCGCTATGGAATTTTAGGCGCAAGTGATGTCAACGTGACAGCTTCACTCATTGCCATTAGCGTGTTTTGCGTGTTGATGTATGTGTTTGCTTATCGTCTGTTATCGCGTGGCACAGGCATGCGTGAATAAGCCACGCCCTGTACCTATTTTGTGTTAGAAAACCTGTCAAAGTTGAGTGTATACCTTGAGTGTTGAACAATCATTGCTTGGCCAGGAAACTAATTATCCTAGCCAATATGCGCCCGATATTTTATTTCCTATTGCCCGCGCTTCGTCCCGTCAGACCTATGCTCATCTGGCTGGCGTGGCACAGGGCATGGACTGGTGGCACGCGTTTGAATTGTCCTGGCTAGATGAACAATTTAAACCACAAGTTGCCATTGGCCGTATTCATGTTCCTGCCAATTCGCCATTTTTAATTGAGTCAAAGTCATTAAAACTTTATTTTAACAGCCTCAACTTTAAATGTTTTACAGACCAGCAAGCATTTATTGACTGTGTAGAGCAAGATCTAAGTCGTGCAGCCAATGCTACTGTTAAGCTGGAATTATATGATGCTGACGCGCTCGCAGTAAGTCAGCCCCATGGGATATGTCTGGATCAATTGAAGCCCAATGGGATGAGTGCGGAGCCTGACGCCAGTTTGCTCAAACTGGAAAATATGGAAAATGCAGCCAACTCAGCGTCTGTGGAATTGAGTCTGTATTCACATTTATTAAGAAGTAATTGTCCTGTAACGGGACAACCAGACTGGGGTACAATTTTTATTCGTTATCAAGGAATAAAACCTTGTTATTCGAGTATGCTCGCCTATATTATTTCGTACCGCCAGCACAGTGGCTTTCATGAGCAATGTGTTGAACAGGTGTTTGCTGATATTTGGCAGCAATTAAAACCATCACGTTTAATGGTATATGCTGCATACACCCGCCGAGGCGGTTTAGATATTAATCCATGTCGCGTGTCTGATCTAGACTGGCTTCCTCAGCCGATCCGTTTAGCGCGACAATAATTTATTTTTTAGAGGTTTTTTATGACTAGCTACTTCGGCATCGTTCCATCTGATGAGCTAAAGAGCGATATTAAGCTTGCCCAAAACAACCGTAATAGCAGCGAGCCACAATACCCACTGCGTGATAAAATTTCATTAAAATTAAATGATGAACTCATTGATAATCTACTGGTAAAACTGGTTCAGCAATTTCCACCCAGTGACAAACGTGATACTGCTGAAAAATTGGCAGGTTATGTGCGTGGCACGGTCAGTGTTTTGTTAAAGCAATTGCTTGGTAAAGCACCGAATGAGCAAGTGTTAAAATCACTGGAATTTTTAGAAGCAAGCACTTTTACAGACAATGAAGGCAATGAGCGCATTGGCCTTGAACTCCCTGATGATCTGGTCAGTCAGCTTAAAGCGTCATTTGCAGAAGTTTATGCAGGCAATGGCAAAGCGCAACGCGAACCATTGGCCCATCAGTTTAAATTGTTTGCCGACAAAATTATCAAGCACTACATGACTGACTTTAATAAGACGCTGGAGCTTGGCTTAATCAAACGTAAGGCATCTGATTTTGCCACCAGTGCAGTGAGCAAAGCGGTACATATTGCAATTGATAAGCTGTTTCCTTCATTAAGTCAGGCTGAGCTTAGTGCAGTGGCACAGCATTTTGAAACTTTACTGGTGCAAAAATAATTTAGCCCAGCCACTTTCTGCTATTTTCAGCTGCCCTTTTGCGCTTGCCTGAAAATACAGCATCAAAGGCTGTACTGTTATTCGGTACAGCCTTTTTATTTCAACTCATTAAATTTCATTTTAAAAAAATAACGACATTTTTGTTATGATAAATTGAGCATTCTGACCACCTTGCTTTGGGATAAAGCATGCCAGAATCATGAATAATCAAAGGACGGAACCTGAATAATATGGACTACAACACCAGCTATTACACCGATGATCACCGCGCATTTGCCGAAACAATTCGTAAATTCACTGCCCAGCAAATTACCCCATTTGTCAATGAATGGGATGAAGCAGAAACCTTTCCACGCGAGCTGTATAAAAGCGCGGCTGAAGTAGGATTACTGGGTATTGGCTATCCTGAGCAATACGGTGGTATTCCTGACGTCGATGTATTTTATACGCTGATAGCGACTTATGAGCTATCTCAATGCGGCTCTGGTGGTGTATTGGCTTCGCTTATGTCACATGGTATTGGCACGCCGCCGATTAAGAACTTCGGTAGTGATGAGTTAAAAGCCCGCGTCCTGCCACAAATTTTATCAGGTGAGAAAATTTCTGCCCTTGCGATTACTGAACCTGGCGGTGGTTCGGATGTGGCCAATTTAAAAACCAAAGCCATTCGTGATGGTGACCATTATGTTGTGAGCGGTGAAAAGACCTTTATTACTTCTGGCATTCGCGCTGATTATTACACTGTCGCTGTACGTACCGACCCAGATGCCAAAGGAGCCAGCGGTGTATCCATGCTGCTGATTGAGGGCGATACGCCAGGATTTACCAAAACGCCTTTAGACAAAATGGGCTGGTGGGCATCTGATACCGCTCAGTTGCATTTTGATGAATGCCGTGTTCCCGTGGGAAATCTGATTGGACCAGAAAATATGGGCTTTATGGTCATTATGCAAAACTTTAATATGGAGCGCTTCTGGCTGGCAGCGTCCTGTTATGGGTTTGCCAAAGTGTGCTATGACGAAGCATTAGCATGGGCTCAGGATCGTAAAACCTTTGGCAAGCGTCTGATAGATCATCAGGTGGTACGCCACAAACTGGTCGACATGGCCACACAACTCGCCACTACCCGCGCCTTACTTGAAGAAACTGCCTGGAAAATGGGACAAACCAACCTGCAAGGCTCTGAATTAATTGCCCAGATTTGTATGCTTAAAAACGTCGCCACACGCACCATGCAGTTTTGTGCCGATGCTGCTGTACAAACTCTGGGCGGCATGGGCTTTATGCGTGGTACTCAATCCGAACGTATTTACCGTGAAGTGAAAGTGCAAATGATTGGTGGTGGTGCCGAAGAAATCATGAAAGATTTGGCCAGTCGTCAATTGGGGTACTAGCTTAGTTTAATCAGTTGGGTTATTTATTTAAACTGGCTAAATTTAGATGACCATATTAAGTATTCCAACATATTACGCCTCAAGGCATTATAGTCATCGCTATAGTGCCTTTTTTTATGGGCTTTGTTTTACCATGAGTGATCGATTGCCTTTTTGAGCTTTTTATGGTGATGAGCATTACATTTGCTATTGTTATAGGTATCTTTATTGGTGTATTGCTGTGCTATGTTGCTTTATCTGGCACACGCAACAGTGCAGTGATTGCTGAATATGAACAAAAAATCCAGGATCTTATGCTGGCACATCAGCAAGACACCCAGCAAGCAGTGAAAAAAAGCCTGAACACCAGTAGAGCCACTATTAAAGGACGCATTGCCGAACAGTTCGCCCCCTTACTGCCTGAGTTTGAATATCTACCCTCGGATGCCAAATTTCTGGGGGATCCAGTCGATTATGTCATTTTTGATGGCTATACCGACTGGCGCGATGGCAACTTAGGCGCAGAACATATCGAAGTAGTATTGATGGATATTAAAAGTGGTGGCGCACGCTTAAGCAAAGGCCAGCTTGCCATTGAACAGGCTATCAAGCAAGGCCGAGTCCGTTTTGAAACTTTGCATATTCAGGTTGATGAAGAGACTGCAAATGTAGACGCTAGCAATACTGAATATGATCATCTTGGTGATAAAACCATGCAAAGAAATCAAAAGTAAATTAGTCACTTAAGAGCGATAGATTGAATGCAGATTTAAGTTGAATGTTGGCTTAATTGAGGTTTAAAACGATAATACTGACCACGCCAAATCCAGTTCACTACACTGTGTTCAAACTGGTCGCCATCAAACCACAAAAAAGCGCCTTCCATCATATCTGGCCAGTCTTGACGCTCAATTTTGGACTGCCCTGCCATCACTGAAAATAATGCAGCCAGTATGGTGTCGTGGCTCACTGCCAATAATAGTTGATTGTTCTGTTTGGGCAAATGGTTAAACAGCAGCCTTAAAATATCCTGTGCGCCCTCAATTGGCATTTTCATGCCTGGTAATTGATGGTTTAAAAACTGATTAATAAACGTTAGTGCCCCTTTTTGCATAAAGTGTGGCCCAGCTTGTGCAATATCAAGCACAAAACTACCTGGCTCTACCAATAAACCATGCTGATCAATAGTTAATGCAAGACTTTGTGTCATGTCATTTTGAATGATGCCACTTTGAGCCGTGCTGTCTTGCGTGGTATGACTTAAAATCGGGCTGTTTTCAATTCGCTGAATCGTACCGTTATGGATGCCATTGATGAGCTTAGCACCTTTAAGCATTTCGCTGGCGGTATCTACGCAACGCGGAATTGGACTACTTAAACAGGCTGCAATTTGCAAATCAGAGTTCTGGCTTAGCCAGTGTCCCCACTCAAATGCCAAGTTACGTCCAACTTGAGTAAGGGGCAACTGATAAGTGGCAAAACCCTGCTTATCGGCTGGCTCACGGATAGAATGGCGCGTCAGCAGCACCATCGGCTGGCCATTTTTGGGCAATAAATCCACGGCCTGAAACATGGAGGCAGGCAAATATTGTTTGAGGGCATTTGTCACGAATTAACTCACTGAGCAAATCACCATAGACGCTTCACTATAGCATGGCTTGGTTTTAAACGCCTATTTAGCCTACTGCTTCAATAGCTTGATTAGCAGCTTTGAGTGCTGCGGGTAAATAATCCAAATGCCGCACAGCCACAAAGTTGCCATTGAGTAAATCGTGACGCTGGTTATAACAAAATGGCTTGCCCTGCAAATCAAAAAGCCCGCCACCAATCGCTTCTAGCAGTCCCTGCCCTGATGCAGTATCCCATTCACTGGTAGGATGAAAACGTGGATAAACGTCAACTTCACCTTCCAGCATTAAGCAAAACTTATAAGCACTGCCTGCATTATTACAGCTAAAGGCCTGGCTACTGGTATCCAGTGCCTGTTTAAATTGCTGATACACTTTCCATTCACTACGACGGCTAATGGCAATTTTCCAATGTGCCAAATCCACAGGCTGCACCGCAATTGGCTGCCTGTTTTTTTCTTGTCCTGCCTCATCAATACGATAAACAGGCTCACCCTGTTGGCATAAATAAATACGCTTGAGCGTCGGCACCCCAATGAGCGAAAATACAACCTTTCCTTTTATAATTAAAGCAATATTGACAGTAAACTCGCCCGTTTTATTAATAAACTCACGTGTGCCGTCCAAGGGATCAACCAGCCAAAATTGTTGCCATTCATGACGCAGCTCATAGCTTGATGATTCCTCAGACAATACAGGTATCGTTGGTGTAAGGTGATTTAAACCTTGCTCAATCATATGGTGCGCGGCCATATCTGCTTCAGTGACAGGTGAATTGTCCTGTTTATTTGAAATCTGTAAGGCCTGGTTTTGTTGATAATGTTGATAAAATTCACATAAACGCTGATTGACTCTAAATACCAGTTCGACCAAGCTATTGATGGCATGTTCATCCAGTATCTTGCTAGTTTTAATCATATGTTCACTCTTTGGTCTTATAGGAAATACTATTGAATATTCACTGGCAGTCTATTGATTTGGTCATGTTTGACATGGATGGCACGCTACTTGACCTGGCATTTGATAACTTATTCTGGCAGCAAGCCGTGCCACAAGCGTGGGCGATACAAAACCAGCATCCACTGGAACAAGCCATTGAACTATTAAAGCCAGAGTTTAAAGCCCAGGAAGGCACGCTTAATTGGTATTCACTGCCCTACTGGAGTGACTATTTAAAAATCGATCTAACCATGCTCAAAATACAATATCAAGATCAGATTCGTTTACGGCCCCAAGCGTTAGAGTTACTGCAAGATCTAAAACAGGCAGGTAAAACCATCTGGCTAGTCACTAATGCTCACCCCATTGTGTTAGACATTAAAATGCAAAAAACTGGCATTGCAGGATATTTTGACCAGCTGATTAGCAGTCATGATCTAGGCTTTGCCAAAGAACAGGAATCATTTTGGCACCAATTGGCGCAGCATTATTCGTTTGAAAAATCCCGCAGTTTATTTATTGATGACAGCGAACCTGTATTACATGCCGCGCAGCATTACGGCATTGGGCAAGTACTGGGAATTAGTCAACCAGACAGTCAATTACCCAAGCGTCAGCAGTTGAAATTTCCAGCAATAGACCAATTAAATGAACTAAGCAAAAGCTTAGGGCTTATTGCACATCAGACCGAGGAAACTTACTGACGGAATGTTAATGAAAAATACTGAAAAAAATTCAGAACACACGCAAGGTGACTCATTGGAAAATCAGGCCGTGCAAACAATGCGCATTGATAAATGGTTGTGGGCTGCCCGTTTTTTTAAAACCCGTAGTATTGCCAAAGAAGCCATTGAAGGTGGTAAAGTGCACTTCGATGGCAGTCGGGTAAAAGTAAGCAAGGAAGTACGTGTGGGTATGCAGCTCACCATTCGTCAGGGTTTTGATGAAAAAACTGTGGTCATTAAAGCTCTCTCAGCAGTACGTGGTGGCGCACCTCAAGCGCAGCTTTTATATGATGAAACTGTCGAAAGTGTAGCCAAGCGAGACTTTTATAGTAGTCAGCGCAAACTGGCTAATTTGGCCCGACCCGAGCAACGTCCGAACAAGCGTGACCGTCGTCAAATTCATCGCTTTCAACAAGAAAATTCAACAAGTTACAGTACGGATGACGAAGGTTATTAACACTGGCTTATATACGACAAACTATGTCGCACTCCTTGTTTTAGCCCTGTTCAGTTGCCGCATTTTTTGTCATTATAGTGCCTGCCCAAGTTGTATTAGCAATTTAATAAACATAGGCATCCACTTTAGTTTTGCAAGTAATCAGCGTATAAACGCTACACAGTCGATGAGGTTAATGAGATGGATGAAAATAAAAGCAAAGCACTCAGTGCCGCTTTAAGTCAAATTGAAAAACAATTCGGTAAAAATACCGTCATGCGCTTGGGCGACAACACAGTACAAGCCATTGAAGCCATATCTACAGGTTCATTAAGTTTAGATATTGCCCTTGGTATTGGTGGTTTGCCTAAAGGCCGTATTGTAGAGATTTATGGCCCAGAGTCTTCAGGTAAAACCACCTTAACCCTGCAAGTGATTGCAGAGTGCCAAAAAGCTGGTGGTACGGCAGCCTTTATTGATGCCGAGCATGCACTTGATCCGCAATATGCACGCAAACTGGGTGTTGATATTGAAAACCTGCTGGTGTCACAGCCCGATCATGGTGAGCAGGCGCTTGAAATTGCCGATATGCTGGTGCGCTCAGGTGCAGTGGACTTGATCGTCGTAGATTCTGTTGCCGCACTGACCCCTAAAGCCGAGATTGAAGGCGAAATGGGTGACTCACACATGGGCTTACAAGCACGTTTAATGAGTCAGGCACTGCGTAAAATTACTGGTAATGCCAAACGTTCTAACTGTATGGTGATTTTCATTAACCAGATCCGTATGAAAATTGGCGTGATGTTTGGTAGCCCAGAAACCACCACAGGGGGTAATGCGCTGAAGTTCTATGCCTCCGTACGTCTGGATATTCGCCGCATTGGGCAGGTCAAAGAAGCTGATGAAATCACTGGCTCTGAAACCCGCGTTAAAGTGGTGAAAAACAAAATGGCACCGCCTTTCCGTGAAGCATTGTTCCAAATTATGTACGGTAAAGGTACAAACCGTCTGGGTGAGCTGGTTGATTTGGCGGCTGCTCAAGATATCGTCCAAAAATCTGGTGCATGGTATGCCTATAAAGGCAGTAAAATTGGTCAGGGTAAAAACAATGTGATTCGTTATTTTGAGGAAAACCCAACCATCGCTGCCGAAATCGACAAACAAGTACGCGATTTGTTATTGGTGAAAATTGATCCTAGCAAATTGCCCCCAGAAGATGATGAAGCTGAACCTGCTTTGGCAGAGTTAGAGCTTTAAATCATCACTTGGTATAAATGCTCTACATTGTGATAAAAACGCCTTTATAGCCTATGCTGTAAGGGCGTTTTTTCTTCTATAGGGTTATAAATTCTTAAGGGCTAAGTAAGACCAAACCACACCGCTTATCTAACACGGATTAATGAATGATGGCCTATCGTCAAAATAATGATTTTTCTCGCCCTGCTGGTAGCTTAACTGGCCAACGTTTGCGTGGCACCGCTTTTGCACTTTTGGGCAAGCGCGAGTATTCACGGCAGGAATTAAAAAATAAGTTATTGCTGTATGGTGCTTGCCCCGATGAGCTTGAGCCCTTATTGGCTGAGTTAACAGGCAACAACTACCAAAGTGATGAAC
>JAEWKT010000033.1 GCA_023393635.1 Pseudomonadota bacterium | reverse complement strand
TTTGAGTACTTGCTAATACTTTTTCAAGTAAACCACAACTTAAATAAGCACCACCGCCAGCAATAACTACAGCTAATCCTCCACGTAAATCTACATAGCAGCTAAAGTCATCATCATAAAGCATCGCAACTAGTGGGTCTGCTGTACAACTGATCGTTTTTTCATTATTAATATCGGCAGAAATCTTCTGATTGCTCAATTTTTATTTCTCCGTCCATCGCTGTTTATTTTTATTTGCAATGCGCCATCTTAAGCCATAATTAATGACATTGAATATTCATATTTAAATCATGTGGTTCAATTCTAATTTAGTATTTTATTTTTACAGCCCATAAAAAAAACCCTAATCTTTCGACTAGGGCTTTTCGTATTCTGGAGCGGGAAAGGAGACTCGAACTCCCGACCCCAACCTTGGCAAGGTTATGCTCTACCAACTGAGCTATTCCCGCAATATGGAAGTGAATTATAGAGAGTTTCATTCAACTGTCAACTCTTTATGCTTCCAAATGTTTAATTAATCAGCACGACGCCAAATGGTGCCTTGACGCGTATCTTCCAGAACTACCCCTTGATCGAGTAACGACTGGCGAATTTCATCCGCTTTGGCAAATTCTTTGGCCTTTTTCGCATCTTTACGTTGTTGAATCAAATCTTCAATTTGTTCTTCAGTTAAACCTAATGCTTCCTGACCAATATCCGACTTCAAAAAGTCATCAACATTATGCTGAACCAGACCCAGAATATTGGTGAGGTGACGTAAAGTTGAATAATAAACCTCTGCCTGTTCTTGGTTTTCATCTTTTACTGCACGGTTGAGCTCTTTGTTGATTTCAAACAATACAGCAATCGCTTCTGCAGTATTGAAATCATCACGCATGGCTGCATTAAAACGTTCAACCAAAGCATCATCTAAACGATCTACTGTTCTTTCACCATAAGCTTGTTGATACGCTTTAAATGAATGATAGAAACGGGAAAGGGTGTTCTTTGCTTCTTTTAAAGCGGTGTCAGAGAAGTTGACCGGACTACGATAATGCGAAGAAACAATAAAGAAACGGATCACTTCAGGATGGAATTTATCCATTACATCGCGAATGGTGAAGAAGTTGCCTAAAGACTTCGACATTTTTTCGCCATCGACATTAATAAAGCCGACGTGCATCCAGTAATTGACATACTGTTCACCAGTTGAAGCTTCCGATTGCGCAATTTCATTTTCATGATGCGGGAAAGTTAAATCTGAACCACCACCGTGAATATCAAAATGATTGCCCAGGCAGCAGGTCGACATGGCTGAACATTCAATATGCCAGCCCGGACGGCCATTGCCCCAAGGCGAAGCCCAAGAAGGTTCGTTTTCCTTGGCATGTTTCCACAGTACAAAGTCAAAGGGATGTTTCTTTTCTACTTCAACATCAACGCGTTCAGATGCACCAGCCTGCATATCTTCAAGCTTACGCCCAGAAAGACGGCCATATTTGGCAAATTTTTCCACCTGGAAATAAACATCGCCATTTGCAGATGGATAAGCCGTGCCGTTATTGACCAGGTTACCAATCATGTTTTGCATCTGGTCAATATAATCCGTCGCACGAGGCGCTTCATCTGGATGCAAGCAACCCAAGTTTTCGGCATCTTCATTCATGGCTTTAATAAAGCGATCAGTTAATGCAGTAATGCTTTCGCCATTTTCATTGGCACGGGCAATAATTTTGTCATCGATGTCGGTGATATTTCGAACGTATTTCACGTTCCAACCTTGACTGCGCAAGAAGCGGATGATGTAGTCGAATGCAACCATGACTCGCGCATGCCCAATATGACAGTAATCATACACTGTCATACCGCACACATACATGTCGATATGTCCTTCTTTACGTGGAACAAATTCAACTTTTTTACGTTGCTCTGAATTGTATAGAACAAATGGTTGCATAGGTCTTCTAAAATGCTTTTACAAAAGATGGCTCATCTTAACCTAAGCATTATTTTTCATAAAGTTTTCATGTCTTTTTCTTCTGAATATTTTTATGAAGCATAAAAAAGACCAGCGGTTGCTGGTCTTTTTAAATATTAGGCTTTAGGTTCTGTTTTCGCACTGTATTAACATTTTATCGGTTTTTGGACCAAAGAAATTGCTGGCACTGGTATTAAAAACACGTGCATAGTTTTGTTTATCTTTTTGATAAAAGTCGACTGTAAAACCTTGATATTTAGCTGTCATTAAATATTGATAATCATTAAAAGACTTTGCACTTTTTTGCTCCATTGATTTAAATAAAGCGTGCTTTTTCTTAGCAGAAATTAAGCGAAAAATACTCTGGTTTGAAATGGCATAAGACAAGTCATGCGCTTTTTCTTTGGAACAATCCAAAGCATAACGTCCTTTTAAAGGCTCTAAACTTGGTGTATTACCGTGCTGAGTATTTAAAGTTTGAGCGAATGTCAAATTGCAAATAAATACTGAACAACCAATAAATAATATACGACGTTTTTTCATACTTGATAACTCGTTAGACAATTAATAAAACTGTTTATTAATTTTTTAAAAAATCTATTTGCTCTGGTCTGACTTTATTTAAAAACACAGTATCATAACTATTATTTAAATGACCGACATCCAGTCCTCTTAGGCCATATTGATGTAATCTTGCGGAAAGGACTGTTCCTGTGGGACCGAGTGCAATTAAAAATATATCCACATTTTTTTTCTCAATACATTTCTGAAAAATATCATCAATAAAAGCATAAGCATTGTTATTTTTAGAAAAGATATATTCTGCACTTTGAATATTAGAAAAGATTAAATGATTGGCATTTAAACGTGAATTTTCCCCTGTTACAAAACAGACTCTCTTATTGCACCAAATCTCTCTCCATAAATCTACAATCTGTTGACCATAAAAATAGAATGCTTCAGGTCTGGTAATCATAGAATCGCCTAAACGATTCTGATTTAAATAAAATTTACACTTAGGCCAAAATTCAGCCCAAAAATTATTCCAAAATGCATCTTCAATGAGTAGACCTGGATAACAC
>JAEWKT010000029.1 GCA_023393635.1 Pseudomonadota bacterium | reverse complement strand
ACATTATTCCGCTCACCTGGCAGCAAAATATTGATGAAGAAGCGCGCTTTCCTGCCTACCTACTCATTGATAAAAAGCTGGACGCCGAACAAACCACCGAAGTCATTTATACCATTCGCCAATTTCAGGCAGGCTTAGAACAACTGGTTAACGATGAGCATAAAACCTACTTATCGCTTATTGTGCGCGACCGTGATCATTTGGCTAAACTACTGCGTGAACTGCGTATTTTGCTAGACTTTCCCAGCATTAGCCGCTTACGCAGCATGTTTACAGTGCGCGAACAAGCCGTAAAACAAGATTCTTTAGCTTAAGGCTTAAATCCGTTATGATCGCCTGGTTAATTTTAACCCATTTTAAATTTAAGCCTGATTGGAGCTTTTCATGACCCGTACTGTCATTCATAGTGAGCAAGCACCAGCTGCAATTGGCACTTACTCACAAGCCATTAAAATTGATCATGTGGTTTACTTATCAGGTCAAATTGGCTTAGACCCCTACAGCATGGAGCTGGTAGACGGGATCGAACCACAAATCCGCCGTGTATTTGATAACTTAAAAGCAGTATGTGAAGCAGCAGGCGGCTCGCTAGCTGACATTGCCAAGCTAAATATCTTTTTAACTGATCTGGGTAACTTTCAACTGGTAAACCAGATTATGGGTGAATATTTTACCCAGCCGTATCCTGCCCGTGCTGCCTTAGGCATTAATACCCTACCACGTGGTGCGCAAGTTGAAATGGATGGCGTGATGGTGGTTGATCATTGATGTGGTCTATTCATTAAATCATATTGTTACTAAGCCGCGTTTTGCGGCTTTTTTAATATCCTTATCTTAAGAAAAATTCTGTGTTAACAAAAAATTGAGCTTATTGTTGAATTTATTAACAAGATCACTTGACATATGATAACAATTATCAATAATATTAGTTATCTTATTTGTACTTCCTGTCTGCTTTGGAAATAAGGAAAAACACAGATCATGTATGTTTGCCTATGCCGTGCTGTTACAGATCGCCAGATTCGTGAAAGCGTTGAAAATGGTGCCTCAAGCTTTCGTGAAGTGCGTGATGAATTAGACCTGGGCACCTGTTGTGGCCGTTGTGTGCCTGAAGCACGCGAACTGATTGACCAAAACCTGTCTGAAATTGCTGCCCGCATTTCTGTGGCTGCCTAAAGAACCCAAGACTGTACGCAAGAATAATTCAAGATAAGCAACATTTCCTCCTCGCCCACTTGTTTAGTAAACTTCTTACTCATCAGGTGGGTTTTTTATGCCCTGTTTAACGCAACCTTTTTTATTTGACCTCGTAAAGATTTTCGTCTGATTGTCATTTTCATTTGCGGTTCAATAAAGTACTCGTATTGTTGGGCATTTTTGCCTATGCTTTTAGCAGATCAAATATTAGATGTTAAAGACAGGTTGTTGCATGTTTCTCTGCTGTCTTAACCATTCTGCTGTCTTAGTTATGAGGAGAAATTCATGAAAGGCGATCGTCAGGTTATCGTGCATTTAAACAACGTGCTGTACAACCAACTTACGGCCATTAATCAATACTTTTTGCATGCGCGTATGCTGGAAGACTGGGGCATTGATAAGCTTGGTCAGCATATTTATAAAGAATCCATCTATCAAATGAAGCACGCGGATAAAGTGATCAAGCGGATTTTGTTTTTAGAAGGCCTGCCGAATTTGCAACAGCTGGGCAAACTGCATATTGGTGAAAATACTCAAGAGATCCTGGCTTGCGACTTACGCATGGCTAATGATGCGCATGTCACCCTTAAGGCGGCCATTGCTTATGCGGAGCAGGCGGCAGACTTTGTCACCCGTGACTTGCTGCGCGCTATTATGAATGAGGAAGAAGCATATATCGACTGGACTGGTACACAGCTGGCACTGATTGAAAGTGTGACTTTAGAGAATTATATTCAGTCGCAGCTTTGATTTTACAGAAATTATTTTGCTGGCTTTAGGCCAGCTTTTTTATATAAATCTAATTGAGTTTAATAGTCCATATGATATCATTGTAATCATTGACCTCATGTGGAGGAATTACCATGGCCAATCTTATTATTCGTAATATTGATGATGCTTTAAAAGAGCAATTACGTATGCAGGCAGCCAAGCATGGCCGCTCTATGGAAGAAGAACTGCGCTGTATTTTAAGGCAAACTTTATTGCAAGACAAACCAGTTCATCATGCTTTTGGCAGTCATCTCCACGCCCGTTTTGCTAAATTTAATTCTGTTGAACTAGATTTACCTGCACGTCGTGATACAGCCCAGGGTGTTGATTTTTCAGCATGAATTACTTGCTTGATACCAACGTACTTTCTGAGCTAATGCGAGCGCTACCTGAACAGCAAGTTGTGCAATGGTTAGATCAGCATAATTCTGCTCATTTATATATTAGCTCAATTACTGTGGCAGAAATTCTGTATGGTATTACCCGCCTGCCTAATGGGCGGCGCAAGCAAGCATTGGCCAGTACAGCCATAAGTATGTTTAAAGAAGATTTTCCAGAACGAATTTGTGCTTTTGATCACTATAGTGCGGAGTTTTATGCTGACCTCGTTAATCAGCGTAATGCTTTAGGGCTGCCGATTAGTCAGTCAGATGCACAAATTGCCAGCATTGCCCTATGTCGACAAATGACATTAGTCACCCGAAATATAAAAGATTTTATCCACATTGATGGGCTTAGTTTATTCAATCCGTTTGAAATAAAATAACTAAAAGATAAAAAAAAGCCCGCGGGGGGGCGGGCTGAAGGGGGTCTTGCTTTGTCTTGGGGACAAAAAGCATATTAGGATTATTCTTAAAAACTGTCTGTTAGTTGAATGTTGAATGGGTGTAACGGGTAGTAAGGTTGTGCTATGGGATGTAACTTTTAGTCTCATGGGCGTAAAACTATTACTTTCTCCGCCTAGCATTGTCCGTCCATTAACAACTATATCGACGCTATTGGCTTAGTGGAACCCATGCGCTGGCTTGTGGATATTGAGCCGAAATTTTAGCCGTGTTATTTGTAGTATTATCTTGCTGGAACAATTGCAGTTTTTGCACGTACTGTTGCAATGATCAGTCTAAATTTGCTCAAATGACACAACTGTATTGCAAAAGACTACGTACAAAAGCTCCGCCTTCTTGCATCCTCTGCAAAAATTATCAATAATCAGGGATGCACAAGATAAAAAAGAGGGGCTCATGCGCACTTTAGATCTGGTAAAGATGCAAGCAGATGCGATTAGGCAGCTTGTATCAAAGTATGGTTCGAGCAATCCCCGTTTATTTGGCTCGGTACTAAAATACGAAAACACTGATAGCAGCGATATCGATGTTTTGGTTGATGCTTCTCCAAGCACCACACTGTTTGATCTTGGTGCGTTGCAGCAAGAGCTAGAGCAGCTATTGCGGCACCCTGTAGATTTATTAACCCCAGAGGACTTGCCTGTTAAGTTTAGACATCAAGTTCTGCTTGAAGCCCAAGCAATATGAGGCACCCTGAGCGTTTGCAGGATTATCTTGAGCATATTTTAGAAGCAGCGCAAAATGTCCTTGTTTATACTGATGGATATCAGTTAGATGATTTTATTGGAGATACCCGTACCCAACAAGCGGTGATCCTCAATCTCATTATTATTGGTGAAGCTGCAACTAAAATTATGGATAAATACCAACCATTTACTATAATACACCATGAAATTGCATGGCACGGCATGCGTGGTATGCGCAATCGCATCGCGCATGGTTATTTTGATATTAACCTTACTGTAGTTTGGGAAACAATCCAAAGCGCACTCCCAAAATTGATCTTACAAATTAGTCCCTTGCTATCAGAAACTAAATTATAGAGCTAACCCCAAGGCCTTAAATCCACCACACTCACTACCTGCCCTGATTTATCTAACAACACAACCATATCTACAGTATTGGCTTTTAATGGAACCCATGCGCTGGCTTGTGGGTATTGCTGTAAAACTGTCTGTACCGTGGTTTTATCATTAAACTGTTCAAGGGCATTTAAAGGCTGGCCGCGCTGTTGTATTTGCTGTTTAGCTTGTTGTGTAGGCACATAACGTTCAGGACGCTGTGCGAGTGAAACACCGCCTAACACTTCGGCAAACATGTCATCATTACGTTGCTTGGTATCCTTGGCAAACTCTACCGCCACGTATTGCGGCTTTAACCATGACGGCTGCTGATATTGCGGCAGAGCTTTTTCTATGTTTTCCTCAACAATTTCATTATTACGCACCAGCTCAAAACGGTCTACATTATAAACCAGCCATGCAGGGCGGCCTTCAAAAATGCTATAGATGCCATAAAACAAAGCGGCTAATTGAATTAAAATAATAATGCCTAAGTCCATTTTTAGGCTTTTTTTGCCTTGTTTATAAACAAGAAAACCTAACACTGGCCCAATAATCACATCTATGGCTAATAGCATTAAAAAAATATGCGTTACACCAACTGCTTTGGCTAGTGGTGATGGATACCAAAAGCAAAATACTGCGATTACTGCCAATAACGCAATAATGGCGGAGATAGCAAGATGGCTTAGGAAAAACTTGAGACGTTTCATCATATACCCAATATATTTTGTTTGACCGTATTGACTAAAAATACTAACCAATAATCAAGTATTCTAATATTATAAATTCTAGTGCTAACAATAAATTTTTTATTGAAATTTTTAGATTACAAACTCCACCAATTAACTCATCGTTTCGACTATAACCTAGGAAACATTTGACT
This sequence comes from Pseudomonadota bacterium, assembly GCA_023393635.1. Taxonomy (GTDB): domain Bacteria; phylum Pseudomonadota; class Gammaproteobacteria; order Pseudomonadales; family Moraxellaceae; genus Alkanindiges. Next base: position 51,581 of record JAEWKT010000029.1, on the reverse strand, counting down.
CTAACTCTGTATCAAAACAATTTATATTCAAATATGATTATTAGCTTGGCACTAAAATTATCTTTTATATTATGAATTTTTATTTTGATGTAAAAGACTGGCCATAAGCCAGCCTTTTAATGTACTAATTTACTTAGTTTTTACATGATCCAGGAAGATATTTAGGATCAATGTCGGTAGCATTGGTAGCGTTAGCAGCGGCAGTTACACCTGAAGGCGTCGCGGCCAGTCCACAGATCCAAGTTACGTTCTTAGCTGCATCAACACCAGGAACTAGTGATAAAATTTGGCCTGCCAAGGCAGATGAGTTAGCCTTGTTACCATAGGTAACGTTAATACCACCATTATCGACGGCAATTTCTGATACATAATTACCTTTATAATCAGTTGACGTTCCACCTGCACAAGCAGTTGTAGCATTCGCACCACAAACTGCTGCTTGAATGTCAGCTGGCCAATCTCCTGTATCAGTATAGAAGTCATTCACAGCTGCCTTAACACCACCTGCCATATTCAAACCTTCGGTCACTTGAGAGCGAACGGTATAATCCTGATAAGCAGGAATCGCGATTGCAGCCAAAATACCAATGATCGCTACAACGATCATCAACTCAATTAAGGTAAAACCCTTTTGTGCGTTCATAAAATTCTCCTGGGAATACAAAGTTGTTATCACTCGCGGTTATGAAGTCCGCTAATGCAATCACACACACGCAGTTATATTGCATTATGTGTGCCAACGCAAGATTAACAATTAAGCAACTTAAAAAAAACTGGAAATTGCCAAAGTTGTGTCAACTCAATCACGGTTTGGTTTTTTTAAGGTAACCAACAAAAAGTAAGAAAGTGACATTTTTGGTCAGCTCATTAAATATCTAAGTAACCTATAATAGCACTATCTCAATTTTAAAGAAAAACTGGTTTACTTTAAATTAGTTTTAATACCCTCAGCCAATTTGTATAGCAGCTCCAAATTTATAAAAACACCGTACCATCACCCAATTCATTGCCCACATCTTTTAACTGTTGATCATAAAACTGCTCAAGGGCTGCGCCAATATGCTGGATACCAGCCAGTACGCCTAAGCTCTTCGTACTACTTGCAATTTAAAACCAAAAGGATTAAGTATTTTTTCAACCGTTTGCAGGGTTGGATTGCCTTGTTCTGCCTCAATATTTTGTAGCGTTTGAATAGATACTTTACAAATTTTTGCCATTTCTGGCAGCGTTAAACGCAGCTCGGTACGGATATAGCGACTAATCTGGCTAATACTCCAGTCAGGGTTTTGCATTATTGTACTGATTACCTGTTGACGCTTTTGAATTTGCTCTTGTGGTGCAAGCGGATTAAAGCGTTTATCCATTAAAGTATCCTTATTCTGATCGTCTATTATAGCGCGGCCAACTGCTGGCAAATATTGGCAATTCGATGACGGCTATTTGCAATGATTTCCTCATCTACCTGTTCATAGCGCATTTGCGCTTCAAGCTGCTGATATAAAGGTAGGCTTTGTTTTAAGGCCATCTCAATTAATTGTTTTTTTAAGCCCGTCACTTCAACCACTTGCTCAATTACAGATTTCCAGTTGGGCGCACCGCCATCATTAATGGCCCAGCGAGTGGTACGAGCAATGCCTTCTGGATGCAGCCACATGGGTACAAAATCAAATAACGGGGTGAGCCTGATTTCGCCACTCCAGCCTCGGGTAATGGCAGTGTTACGGGTGTGATTATCCTTATTGCCCAAGGCAACATTGGCAATATCTCGCTTAATATACTCAATGATTTCCTGTTCAGGATGGGTACATGCTTTAGCCAAAACCTGACAGATTTCATTATGGCTCAGCCGTACGCCAAAACCAGCCTTATCACACAAGACAGCAAGGCTTTCCTGCGCATGCCGCACTACTCCCAGTGGTGTGACTGTTCGATCAAAGCGTGGAATAAATAGAGTTCGATCATACAACTCCAAAGTACCATGTACCCGTAAGCCCAAAAATCTGGCCAACTGCATATATACAGCTTCATGCTTAAGAATTTTCGCCAGTTGCGGATCAGTACCACGGCCAAATTTAACTAGCCAGTGCTGTTTGGCCTGAACATCTGACAAACTGTGATCCAGATAAAATAGGCCATCTTGTGCTTCTGTAAGTAGCAACTTTGGCCATTCACCCTGCACCCCTGAAGAACCTGAAACAAATAAGCCGTAACTGGCCAAGCTTTCAATAAATTTTTCGCCACGCGCAATAATCTCTGCCTTACTAAAGCCTTGAGGTGCTGATTGCTTATGTTGCTTTTGCTGCTTACTCGCTTCTTTAATGCGTAAGTGACCAATTGGATTAGCAGCACCAGCCATCAATAAAGACCAGTCTGCCGACTGTTCAGTGAGTTCAGGGAACTCCAGATGTTTGAGCAATTCCAGACGGCCATAACCTTGTGGCAATAAATCCATTAAAAATGGCGGCCAGGTTTTATAGTGATAGCTATCTACATTTACTGGCAATGCCCAGCTAATTGCAGCAGCATCCTGACGGTATAGCTCATCTAACGCATAGTCGAGTAGATAATCAGTGCGGGTTGCTGCCTGCCAGCCTTGAGAAACATCACCTAATAATTCCACAATGGCAGCATCTTGCCATTGCTGGTTTTTAAATAACTGTACTGTACAAAAATTTTTCATATATCTATTTTAATGGTTAAATAAAGCGCATTTAGCTTATAGTATCCTATTTTAATAGTTATTTGTATTTGTTTTAACCAAAACAATAAGACTCATAGATAGTAAATCCGATCCATTTCCTCAGTGTTAAATGCCCTTACAAAAACACTGCCCAGCCAGCTTATTGCTATATAGCTCTTTCAAATAGATATAAGTTTATTTATACCTTTATAATCCTGTTTCTGTTTAGTAATTTTTGCTTGTGTATCCTATAAAAACTAGGCTACCATTGCGCTATAAATGGACAGGGAGCTTCCCAGTCGGCGCCATAGCCTCGGTGAGTACATCGAGGCTTTTCGCTTTTTGTGGCCTTATTAATAGATTTTAGCCTGGAAAACACTTCAATCCCAAGCCATCATAATCTGTTCCTAGCGCCTTTCGGCCACCTTTACAATAAAACTTTTCTTCTAATATATTGAAAGCACGGTTGGGTTGTTCTGGTTTAATTACGTGTACGCCAATTGGTCTAGCCACCAAATCAGCCAATTGTAGTCCCGCAGAGTTAGTTTTTTTATCCGCAAATTGTATTTGAAAGGGTAATTTTTGATTAAACCAGTTTGCACCGTCACATACGCGTCTAAACTCTAGTTCCAGTTCGTTATCTTCTTTCTTTCCCCTTCGCTCAACAACAATATGAGTTATTTTATCTTCTTGATTTTTTTCCTTTAGAAAACTATAAAGATTTTCTAGGCACATCCCTAAAGCTAAATGATAAGGATTTTCAGCTTGCTGATATTTTTGAATAAGTTTTTGCTTATCTATAACACAACTAATTAAAATAAAATTATGGGCTGTAATAAGTTGTGTTAAGTCAGCCATAAACAATTGATGAGCTGCCTTATTTCTAAAAATGTTAAATGGATCTATTTCCTTTCTAATCTCACGTTCATGGAAAATAACGATATCATGTCCAAAATATTTGAATTTGAGTTTTTGCAAGGCAGTAATGACAGTATCTGCATAATATCGCTTGTGAAAAATACAAAATGCGAGCACGAAAACAGGATAATTCGCATTAATATTCTGCAAAGCATGATCCCCACTTTCATCCACATAGACAATGTAGTCGCTAAAATTCGAATTCAAGAAAGCTTCCTTAATAAATTTTTAATACTTTAATACATTCTATAAAAACACCGCACCATCACCCAATTCATTGCCTACATCTTTTAACTGCTGATCATAAAACTGCTCAAGGGTTGCGCCAATGTGCTGGATACCAGCCAGTACGCCATCCAGATATTTATCCTGCGCGAGATGCTGGGTAATGTGGCTACAAATGCTTTGCCAATGCTCAGTTGTCACAAAAGCATGGATACCACGATCCGCCAATATGTCCACACTGCGCTCGCATAAATTAATGTACAGCAAAATGCCACTATTATAAGCGGTATCCCATACGCCATATTCGGCAAACAGTTGTTTGGCGCGCAATGAACAGCTACCGCGCCACGCGATGGGCAATGGCAAATGACCTTCAATAATCACTTGAATTTCACCACTATGGCCTTGTTCAGCGTGCTGCACAGCCTGTGTAATTTGGTTACGGGCTTGTTCATTAAAACAATAGCGTGTGCGCCACGGCATGTATAAGAAATGCCGAAGCCAGCGACTAATATTCACTGTATGCCGTTGTTGCATGGCATGTTCTGTAAGTTTGGCATGGGTTGCCATTAAATCTGTATCATCTACCATGAGCCTGATGCTCCCCCGCCGCCAAATCCACCGCCACCACCGCGATAGCCTCCCCCACCAAAACCGCCGCCTCGGCCACCGCTGCCAAATCCGCCACCACCGCGCATAAAGCTGTATAAAATCAGTTGCGCAATAGAACTAATCAGCAAGAAGAACACACCGCCGCCCAGCAACAAGCTGCCAATTAAACCAAGACCGCTACTTAAGCCCCAGCCAATGCCTACCGCACCTGCAATACTGGCACTTAAGGATTTGCCCAAAAATAAGGCGGCAAACATGCCACCCAAGCACAGTATCACTAAAATAATCAGGCTATTTTGCATGGTTGCCTGCTGCTGCGCTGCGGCTTGTTGTTGCCGCTTTAATTGCTCGGCACTGTTTTTGGCCACTTCAGGATCAAGCTGTAAAATACTGTCAATTTTTTGCAAGCCAGCATTTAAACCTTGGGCATAGTTATTTTGGCGAAACTGTGGCGTGATTTGTTCCTCAATAATACGCTTAAGCACCACGTCTGGTAATACACCCTCTAAGCCATAGCCCGTCAGTATCTGAATATTGTGATCGTTGACAGCCACCACGATCAGTAAGCCATTATCAACTTTTTGCTGGCCCAGCTTCCATGCGCTAAATGCACGGGTGGCATAATCAAAAATAGGCTCCTGGCCAGTGCTGGGCAATATAATTAAACCAATTTGCGCACGGCCTGCCTGATATATATCGAGTATCTGCTGGCTTAAAGCCTGTTGCTGGTTACTACTGAGTAAATTGGCCTGATCAATGATAGGGCTGTTTAAATCAGGCAGCGTGGCTTGAATAATATTAGGGTCAGGCTGCGGTCTTGATGGGGTGGACTGTGTCGGTGTTTGAGCAGTATCTATGCCTGGATTTACGCTTGCATTCCCTGCACTATCTGAATTGGGTTGCGGTGCAATGGCTTTGCCTAAGCCTTGTAATGCAGCCCCTGTGGCTTGCTTGGTTTGATTTAAAATAACCGCTGTTTCACCCAAGCTATCTGCATTTTCTGCATAATTGGTACTGGTGGCTTGTGCCGTTGTTTCAGCATAAAGTGGTTGTAAAGTGAATAATAAAACAAGCAGCGTCAGTAGAATATTAAATCCTATAGATTGTTTATTTGGTTTAAATAACGCCAGACGCTGCATAGGGTTTTCTTCGTCCACTTATGAGTGTAATTCAAGTACCTGCGGTTAAGGGCTGGTGGCTTGATTAGTGCCAGAGCGGTTACTGGAATTTGTATTAGCATTATTGGATGGGTTATTGCCTGTATCAAAGCTGACAGTGGGTGCTGTGGATACGGCAACTTCATTGGCTACAGTAAAGTTTGGCTTGGGCTGCATGCCAATGACTTTGGCAGTAATTGATTGCGGTAATTGACGCACATAGGTGTTGTAATCCTGCACGGTAGTAATATAACGGTTACGTGCTACCGTAATACGGTTTTCAGTGCCTTCAAGCTGCGCGCTTAAATCCCGAAACGAGGCATCGGCTTTTAGGTTAGGGTAGTTTTCAGTCACGACCAATAAACGCGATAAGGCACTGGTTAGTTGGCCTTGTGCGTCCTGAAAGCGTTTAAAAGCCACAGGATCATTGACCAGCTCTGGAGTAATTTGCATACTGCCCACTTGCGCACGGGCTTGAGTCACATCGGTGAGTACTTGCTGTTCATGGCTGGCATAGCCTTTAACCACGTTGACCAAATTAGGTACTAAGTCGGCACGGCGTTGGTATTGGTTGAGCACCTCAGACCAGCTAGCAGTCACTGCTTCGTCTTTGGCTTGTAAGTTGTTATAGCCACACCCTGGTAAGGTGGTTGCCAAAACAGCGGTTAATAACAAAGCTGGAAGTACCCGAATAGAGGCTGTCATATATTTTACCTGTGTTTTTTTAGACCATTTATGGCTACATCATGTATGAATCAATAAATTTTTCTAGCCTAAGATTGTGTGTATTTTTATAAATTTTGGTTTTTGGCATAAAAAAGCCCTGTCTGAACAATCAACAGGGCAGTAGGAGAAGCATACTTATTGAACAGTATGCGTGGTTTCCATAAAACCTTCAACCTGATATTGCTCAGCCAGACGTTTTTTCCAGTAATTGACTGCTTTGGAGTGATCAATATTAGCAGGATGAAAGTCTTTTTTATAATAAGACAGATATTCAGGGGTCAGTTGAATCAGCATTTTTGCAACCAGATACAGGCCACGCACATTACCGCCAACTTTAGGCAGGCTTTTCCATTTGTCCTGCCAAAATAAACGCTGGGTAGCATAGAGCGTTAAACTACCAAAGCTGGTGGTTACCGCCTGCATCACCTGACGGCGTAATTTTAAATCACCATAGAGGGCTTGATAGGTATCAAAAGCCACAGCACGATGCTCAACTTCTTCTATCGCATGCCATACCCATAATTTAATGGCATCATCATCCAGCGTTTCTAAAATTTCAGGATGGTTTAGCACATAGCCACCCAGCAAGGCGGTAAAATGCTCAAAGGCACTCGTCACAGCCAACTGCACTTTATAGGGTGCTTTTTTAATTTTGGCATCATGTTTAGCCAGCCAGGCCTGAAAGCTATCTAGCTGGTAGTCGTCACGGCGCCAGGCCTGATTAAAGGCTTCATGTGCCTTGGAATGCATGGCTTCCTGACCTATAAAGGCGGTAATTTCAGCTTGTAATTGTTCATCAGTAATGCGGTCACGCACATTACGCACGCTATGGACAAAAAACTGCTCACCAATAGGAAACGTAGAGGATAAGGCAGTAAGCAAATGCGACATAACTGGGGAATTGGCAAAGAAATGACGTTTAATCAGTTGCGGATTAAAGTCCAGACGGCGCACAGTAATGCCATTGGCCTTACGTCGGTTCAAATATTTCTTGTTTGGAATGGTAGTGGCCACCGCACTCATAGCAGTATCCTTTGTCAAAGCCTAAATTGACATCCAGTATTGTCAAATTCATTTAGGCTGACTATGGCATGAATGTTCACTCGCTGACTAAAGTGCTCAGAGTTTATGCAGGTTTTTGTAAATCTAGAGAATGAATAAAAAAGCAGTTCAAGCCCTAAACCTAAACTGCTTTAATAACAAAATTAAACTATTCGCTTAAACTTCCAAATAATCCAAAATACCTTCGGCAGCCTGACGACCTTCCCAAATAGCAGTCACGACCAAATCAGAACCACGCACCATATCACCACCCGCAAAAATTTTGGGATTGCTGGTTTGGAATTTATAGGCTTGCTGTTCTGCGGCCAGCACACGGCCTGAGCCATCCATTTTAATCTGGTTACTTTCAAACCAGTTGGCTGGACTTGGACGGAAACCAAAGGCCAGAATCACGGCATCAGCAGGCAGAATTTCTTCTGAACCTGGAATTGGCTCTGGGCTACGGCGGCCACGGCTATCTGGCTCACCAAGCTGCGTGGTAACTACTTTTATGCCCGTAACATTCCCGCCTTCGTTTCCTATTATTTCAATTGGCTGACGGTTAAACAGAAATTCCACACCTTCTTCGCGTGCATTTTTAACTTCGCGCACTGAACCTGGCATATTGGCTTCATCACGGCGGTAAGCACAAATGACCTGCGCTGCCCCTTGACGAATGGAAGTACGGTTGCAATCCATCGCAGTATCACCACCACCCAATACCACCACGCGTTTGCCTTCCATATCAATATAATCAGAAGGGTCTTTTTCCCAGCCCTGGCAACGGTTGACGTTGGCAATTAAAAAATCCAGCGCATCGTAGACACCATGTAATTCTTCGCCAGCAAAGCCGCCTTTCATATAGGTGTATGTGCCCATACCCATAAATACGGCATCAAAATCGGCCAGTAGTTCATCAATGGACACATCTGTACCAATGTTAGTGTTCAGGCGAAATTCAATACCCATGCCTTCAAAAATTTCACGGCGGCGCAGCATGACATTTTTTTCCATTTTAAATTCTGGAATACCAAATGTGAGCAAACCGCCAATTTCTGGATTTTTATCAAATACCACAGGCTTTACGCCATTGCGTACCAAAATATCAGCACAGCCCAAACCCGCAGGCCCTGCACCAATAATAGCCACTTTTTTATCAGTCCATTTGACTTGCGACATATCAGGCCGCCAGCCCAAGGCAAAAGCGGTGTCGTTGATATATTTTTCGGCATTACCAATCGTGACTGCCCCAAAACCATCGTTTAAGGTACAAGCCCCTTCACACAGACGATCCTGCGGGCAAACACGACCACATACTTCAGGTAAGGTATTGGTCTGATGACATAGCTCGGCAGCGCGGAACAACTGTCCTTCACTCACCAGTTTTAGCCAGTTGGGAATGTAATTGTGTACTGGGCATTTCCATTCACAATATGGGTTACCGCATTCCAGGCAGCGATGCGTTTGATTAGCCGCGTGTTCCTGAGTCAATGGCTTATAAATTTCTACAAATGCGGTGGTACGCGCCAACAGGTCTTTTTTGTCGGGATCCTGCCGCGGGATATCCAAAAACTGAAAATCATTATTTAGGCGATTCGCCATGCTTATCTCCGTGGGTCAGTGCTGCCATGATTCAACACGGTGCAGCACTTGCCTGTCTATAACGCAAAAATACCAATGTCAAAAGCGCTTATTGTGGATCTGCCTGGGTGGTTCTTAATAAACCCATCAAGTTGGCGGCTTTGGGTTTAACCAGCCAGAATTTGCGGCTATAGGAATCAAACTCATCAATAATGGTTTGACCCCACACGCTACCCGTTTCACGCACATGGTCTTGCAAAATAGCCATTAAATGATGGCGATAATTCTCCATGGCTTCAGTAGAAATGCGATTGAGGTCAATTAACTCATGGTTGCAGTAATCAAAGAAATCACCTTCTAAATCCAGCACATAAGCAAAGCCACCAGTCATGCCTGCACCAAAGTTATGTCCAACTTTACCCAGCACCGTCACAATACCGCCTGTCATGTATTCACAGCAATGATCGCCTGCCCCTTCAATGACGGCAAAGCTGCCTGAATTACGCACTGCAAAACGCTCGCCTGCTGTACCCGCAGCAAATAACTTGCCACCAGTAGCACCATATAAACAAGTATTGCCAATAATGGCAGTTTCCTGGGTTTTAAATGGCGAACCTTTGGGTGGATAAATGGCAATTTTCCCACCTGCCATGCCTTTACCGACGTAATCGTTGGCATCACCTTCCAGACGCAAGTGCAAACCACCTGCATTCCAAACCCCTAAAGACTGACCAGCTGTACCTGTTAAATGCACCACCACAGGCGCGACTTCTAGACCTAAATTACCATGACGCTTGGCAATTTCACCAGACACACGCGCACCAATCGAGCGGTCACAGTTGCCAATAACAAACTCAAAACTACCACCATTGCCTGACTCGATGGCAGGCAACATTACCTCAACCATACGCTCAGCCAGCAAGCCTTTGTCAAATGGCGCGTTGCTGCTCACTTCGCAATATTGCGCTTTGCCATCTGCCGCAGGATGCGCGGTGAGCAAGGCACTAAAATCAAGCTGTGCATGTTTGTCAGTGTCACCTGGCAATATTTCCAGTAAATCCGTGCGGCCAATTAAGTCACGTAATGAGCTAACACCCAGCGCAGCCAGCCATTCACGGGTTTCTTCGGCAATAAAACGGAAGAAGTTAATCAGCATTTCAGGCTCGCCAATATAATGCTCTTGGCGTAGGTGATCCTGCTGCGTGGCAACCCCTGTGGCACAGTTATTCAAGTGACAAATGCGCAGGTATTTACAGCCTAGTGCAATCATTGGGGTTGAGCCAAAACCAAAGCTTTCTGCACCCAGGATAGCGGCTTTTACCACATCCAGACCAGTTTTTAGGCCGCCATCGGTTTGTACACGCACTTTGCCACGCAAGTCATTGACCCGCAGTGCCTGATGTGCCTCACTTAAACCCAACTCCCATGGCGAACCTGCATAATGAATGGAAGACAACGGAGAAGCCGCCGTACCACCGTCATAACCAGAAATGGTAATAAAGTCAGCATAGGCTTTTGCCACACCTGCGGCAATGGTGCCCACACCTGGTTCAGATACCAGCTTGACCGATACCATCGCCTGCGGATTGACCTGTTTTAAGTCAAAAATCAGCTGTGATAAATCTTCAATCGAATAAATATCATGGTGCGGTGGCGGAGAAATTAAAGTCACTCCTGGCACGGAATAACGCAAGCGTGCAATTAATCCATTGACCTTCCCACCTGGCAACTGACCGCCTTCACCTGGTTTTGCCCCTTGTGCCACTTTAATTTGCAACACTTCAGCCGAGCATAAATAGGCTGGTGTGACCCCAAAGCGACCTGAGGCAATTTGCTTGATTTTAGAATTGCGAATGGTGCCATAACGTGCAGGGTCTTCACCGCCCTCACCCGAATTGGAACGCCCACCAATGGTATTCATGGCAATGGCAATCGATTCATGCGCTTCAGGTGACAATGCACCCAGCGACATGCCCGCAGAATCAAAGCGTGGCAAAATATCTTCTACACTTTCTACCTGATCCAGTGCAATACTGTTGTCAGTTTTAAGTTTAAATAAATCACGAATGGTAGCCACAGGACGATTGTTCACCAAATTGGCATAGTCACGAAAATCTTCAAACTTGCCTGAGCGCACTGATTTATGCAGCGCAGCAATCACGTCTGGATTAAACGCATGGTACTCTTTATTGAATACAAATTTAAGCAGACCCCCTTGATCCAAAGGCTTACGTGCCTGCCATGCCTGCGCTGCCAATTTTTTCTGGTCATTTTCTAAATCAACAAAACGCGCCCCTGCAATACGACTTGGTACACCTTTAAAGCATAAATCGACCACTTCATTGGATAAGCCAATCGCTTCAAACAACTGACCACCACGATATGACGCCACCGTTGAAATGCCCATTTTAGACAATACTTTAAGCAGGCCTTTTTCTAGGCCTTTGCGGAAATTGCTCAGCGCATAAACAGGATCACCCAGCAAATCGCCTTTGCTCACCAGCTCATTAATCACATCATAAGCAAGGTACGGATAAATGGCCGTTGCACCAAAGCCCAGTAACACCGCAAAATGATGTGCATCACGTGCCAGGCCAGTTTCAACAATAATATTGGCATCGGCTCGCAAGCCAACTTCGGATAAATAATGATGTACCGCGCCCGTGGCCATAATGGCATTGGCAGGCAAATAGCCTTGGCGAATATTTTTATCCGACAACACCAACAAGCAATTGCCTGTTTTAATCGCAGCTTCAGCTTCTTTGCAAATACGTACAATGGCGGCTTGCAAGCCTTCACTCTCAAGATAGTTTAAATCAACTACATTCATGCCATAACCAGAACGGTTGAGGTTACGCAGTTGATGCATTTTGCTGTTAGATAAAATCGGGCTGGAAATAATGATGCGGTCGGCATGATGTGCGCTTTGTTCAAACACATTCTGCTCCTGACCAAAGCAGGTTTCCAGTGACATCACAATCGCTTCACGCAATGGATCAATCGGTGGATTGGTCACCTGTGCAAACTGCTGACGGAAATAATCTGCCATGTGGCGCACCTGACGCGACAATACTGCCATTGGCGTATCATCACCCATGGAGCCAACTGCCTCCTGGCCACTTTCAGCCAACGGCCGAATAATCTGGTCGCGCTCTTCAAAAGACACCAAAAACATTTTTTGCGCAGCTTTTAATTCATCACCACATAGACCAGCGGTTAACAGCTCTTCTTCTAACTCATGATCCACTTGCAATCTTAGGGCATGCTCGCGCAGCCACTGCCGATACGGACGCATCACTTTTAAATGATTGTTAATGGCCTGGGTATCCAGCAACTCACCAGTTTGAGTATCCACCACCAGCATTTGCCCAGGCCCCACACGACCCTTGGACACCACATCATCAGGCTTGTAATTCCACACGCCAATTTCAGATGCCAAAGTGATATAGCCATTTTTGGTAATCACCCAGCGCGCAGGACGCAAACCATTGCGATCCAGCATGCAAATGGCATAACGACCGTTTTGAATCACCAAACCCGCAGGGCCATCCCAGGCTTCCATATGCTTGGAGTTAAACTCATAAAATGCGCGTAAATCGGCATCCATGGTTTCCACGTTTTGCCAGGCAGGTGGTACTAGCATACGCAGGGCACGGAATAAATCCATGCCACCACCCACCAGAATTTCCAGCATGTTATCCAGACTAGACGAATCAGAACCCGTCCGATTGACCAGTGGGGTTAACTCGGTTAAACCAGGCAGTAATGGATTTTCAAATTTTGGAGTCCGTGCCACCGACCAGTTGCGATTGGCAGTAATGGTATTAATTTCACCATTGTGCGCCACATAGCGAAATGGCTGTGCCAATGGCCAGCGTGGTAAGGTATTGGTCGAAAAGCGTTGATGAAACACCACAATGTGTGAGGTTAAGCGTTCATCCGCCAAATCAGTATAAAAGTCACTAATGGCAGCAGGCATCATTAAGCCTTTATAGCTAATCACGGTGCTGGCCAAGGTAGTCACATAAAATAAAGGATCATTTTTTAATTGTTGTTCAGCCCGACGACGCGCCAAAAATAGCTTACGGTTAAAATCAGCTTCAGCCAAATTGCCTGGGTTATTGACCAATATCTGTTCAAATGCAGGCAGTGAGCGCAGTGCAATTTCACCCAGAATATCAATGTTAACAGGCACCTTGCGCCATGCAGCCACACTTAAGCCTTCAGCTGCTATTTCTATATTTAAAATCGTGCGCGCATGCTCAGCAATAGCAGGATCAATGTTTAAAAATACGGTACCGACCGCAAAAATATCAGTTAATTCTACACCCAGCTTTTGTGCTTCATCACGAAAAAATGCCTTTGGCATGGCCAGCAACAAGCCACAGCCGTCACCCGTCTTACCATCAGCGGCAATACCGCCACGGTGCGTCATGCAGCTTAGACTATGGATGGCTGTTTGAACCAAATGATGACTCGCCTCACCTTGCATCTGGGCAATCAAACCAAATCCGCAGTTATCGCGAAAATCGTCTGGTTGATATAATCCCTGTGCAGCAGATGGTGTGGGAGCTACATGATTGGGAGCTAAAGTATTAAGCGACGGCATGTGCATAGCGTACCCTTATCGTGGCGTGTTATAGCCAAGCCGTTAAGCTCAGCTTAAAAATTAAGGCAACCCTTATAAAAAATTAGTGCCCAGACCCTGTTTTTCTAAACTTAATTTCACGGGCGCAGCCTTGTTAAACGGCCTGAAACGCGACCCACAATGGTGCAAAAACAAACAACCGTAAAATCGTGTCAATAAAAAAACGGGCAGTCATTTTACAGACAATTTTTTTTCAGGGAAATATTGAAGAGCTGCTCAAAACACGGTCATTTCAAAAAAATTACATTTATTTTTATTTTTTATAATTTACTTAAAAATAGCAGCATTTGCTTTTTTCAATTAATTTATTGATATTGTTATTTATTTTTTAACGTGATAAAACATATCATCAAAATAATTCTAGATATTAAAGCCTCTATTACGCCTGATCGCAGCCTGCACCAAGATGATGCGGGCTGCACCAAAAACGTCCATTTTAGTTAAATGGATCAGCAATGGGTCGTGGTGATTCAGTAGGCGTAGTCACCTGTTCTGTAGCAGCGTTATTGCTGTCAGCAGGTTTATTCATCGGTGCTGTTGCTCTATTATTTGAAGGTTGGGTGGCCTTAGGCAGAGCAGGTGCTTTTGCAGCATTGGCTGCATTATTAAGCGCAGTTTGGCTATTGTTTGTTGTTGCCCCAGCATTCGGCAATGTCGCATTGCTCATTCCATTATTTTGCCCATTGCTGCCTTGTACATTACTGTTTTGCCCTACACTTGCCTGACCCATATGATTGGGAGTAGTGCTCAGTGGATTGCCTGGTGTTTGTGACGCGAGTGTCTGGTTCGCTGAACGCGGTGGTTCATTATTACTTGCCGACGCAGGTGAAGGTAGCGCAGGCTGTTCCACTGGAACAGGCACTGAGCGCAGCTTGACCTGATACAGCTTGTTCGTACCCGCCAAATTGGTGATCTGTAAATCGGCGGCCACTTCATCATTCACGTATTTTTTTAGCTCAGAAAAACGTTGTGGATAGACCTTAACACTATCGGGTAAATCAAATTTTACGGTTTTGCTGGCCTCAAGTGCTTTGGTCACCGTGGGGAAACTACCATAAACCAAAATATAGCGCTCTGGCTGCTTAGGTTCTAAATAACGAAAATAAGTAAATTGCTGACGGTCTGCCCTATTGGCTAAATAGCTCTTAATTACTTCAGGCTTCGTCACGTTCATTACATGTAAATACCAGCGATTCGATTGGGCTTTGACATAGTCAGATCCACGAAATTCCGCCGTATGAATTGAGGCAGTGGTAGTTTGGCTTAAGTCTAAAGGCGGCACCACATCAGTCATCATGCCAAGGGTGGATGAAAAGCGTACTTTTTCAGGCTCAATCGGCACGTCGCCCTGATCCAGTGGTTTTTCGACCACAATACGTTGATGAACCTGTATACCAATCCATAAAAAAAAGGCACTGCCCAATAAAATAAGACCGCCTAATAACCAGGTACTATTTTGAATGGTGCGCCATACTAAAGCTCGGTTCATATCAACTGCCCTACCGTTTGCTGACAAGCCTGTATGGTTTGCTCAACTTGAGTTGGCTTGGCCTCACGGCTAATCACAGCTTGACCCAGTTGTTTCAACAATACCAGGCGCAATTGACCTGCCAATACTTTTTTATCCTGTGCCATCAGTGCCACAAACTGCTCAACTGGAATAGCTGGACATACCGTTGGCAAGTTGGCTTGTTGCATAATTTGGCGAACACGGTTGACATCATCTGCGCTAATCCAGCCCATGCGGTGTGATAAATCGGCTGCCATCACCATGCCTGCTGCTACTGCCTCACCATGCAACCACTCACCATAGCCCAAATAAGACTCAATGGCGTGGCCAAAAGTATGACCTAAATTTAACAGGGCACGGTCACCATGCTCATGTTCATCAGCAGCCACAATTTTTGCTTTATGCGCACAAGAGCGGTATACCGCCTCAGCCAGTAATTGTGCGTCACGTGCCAGTAGTTGTGACATATGCAGTTCAAGCCAGGCTAAAAACTCAATATCACCAAGTAACGCATACTTAATCACTTCAGCAAGGCCAGCAGATAACTCTCGGTCTGGCAAAGTATCGAGCTGCGCCATATCCGCCATCACCACATTCGGCTGCTTAAAAGCACCAATCATATTTTTGCCTAACGGATGATTAATGCCTGTTTTGCCACCAACGCTAGAATCCACCTGAGAGAGTAAGGTGGTGGGTACTTGCACAAAATCTACGCCACGTTGAAAACTGGCCGCAGCAAAACCAGCCATATCCCCTACCACACCACCACCCAAAGCCAGTACCGTGCAATCACGATTAAAACGTGCACCCAGCAATGCATCAAAAATCAGGTTAAGCGTTTCAATATTTTTAAATACTTCGCCATCAGGCAAAATGCAGGTTGCTACTTGTTTGCCTGCATTGACAAGCGCCTGTTGATAATCAGCCAGATATAAAGGAGCCACGGTTTCATTGCTGACAATCATTACCTGTCGACCCTGAATATAAGGAATCAAGCAATCAGCAATCGCCAATCGACTACCAATAAAAATAGGATAACGGCGTGCGCCGAGCTCTACATGAAGCGTTTGCATAATATGTTCTAAATATTAACTAAAAAGTACTTACAGAGATCTTAACGTGTTTAGATCAATCATTTGAATGATTTTTTGTGCTAAATCCCGTGCTGAACCATCAGAAGTGGGAACCACATAATGTGCCACCTGCCGATATAGCGGATCGCGAAGTGCCAATAGCTCCTTGAGTTTGGCTTCTGGATCAGCAACTTGCAATAAAGGCCGATTACGGTCTCTTGATGTGCGTGCCAATTGCATGGCAACAGGAGTATACAGATAAATAACTATACCGCGCTGGTTGAGTGCTTGTCGATTTTTATCACTCATCACAGCACCGCCACCTGTGGCCAGCACAATGTCATGCTGCTGGGTCAGTTGGTCAATAATATTTTCTTCACGCTGACGAAAGCCATGTTCGCCTTCTTTTTCAAAAATCCATGGAATACTTGCCCCCGTTTTAGCTTCAAGCTCGTGATCACTGTCCATAAAAGGACGACCCAGCAAATCTGCCAGATGTCGTCCTACTGTGGTTTTTCCTGCTCCCATTGGTCCAACCAGATAAATATTGGGATGGGAAGCAGAATGTGAACACGTTAAAACCAAGGGCAATTCCTTTTAAATAACACGCCTTATTGCGGCGTGCGAGTTGTGGCATCGTTTACTAAACGGGGGGTTACAAAAATCAAGATTTCTTCTTTATTGTCCCCATTCACATTTTTCCTAAACAAAGTTCCTAAATAAGGGATATCGCCTAAGAATGGTACTTTAGTCACTGAATTTATAAGTTCATTTGTAAAGATACCACCGAGTACTACCGTTTCACCGTCATTGACCAACACATTGGTTGCCAAGCGACTCGTGTTGATTTGTCGTTGCCCAGACGGAAGAATAAGGCCTGGCGTGTCATTATTAATAAATAGTTCCATGCCAATTTTACCATCAGGGGTAATATTAGGCGTTACTTCTAAGCTCAGCTCCGCATTAATAAACTGTACTGCCGTAGCACCACTGGAAGTAGCATTTTGGTAAGGAACCTGTGTTCCTGAAGCAACCCGTGCTTTTTGCTTATCACCTGTCAGTACTTTAGGTGTAGAAATTACCTCACCCCGACCTTCAGATTGCAAGGCAGAGAGTTCTAAATCCAGCATTACATCCGACAAGCTAATTAAGCCAAATGCAATACGGCTAGCTCCTGTTCCAGTTACTCCTAAATCGACGTTTAAGTTATCAGGACGGTCGATGGTGTATTTAAAGCCACCCAGATCGTCGTCTTTTTCAGGCTCGCGCAAGTTCCATAAGGTCGTATCACTGCCACCCACCAATAAGCTGTTGTTATTGGTGATACCTTGCGATAACACGCCCCACTTCACGCCCATTTCTTTACTAAAGTTATTGGTCGCACGCACAATACGCGCTTCAATCATCACCTGTTTGATTGGCACATCTAATCTACCAATCATGGCACGAATTTCATCAATTTTCTTGGCAGTATCCTGCACAATTAAGGTATTGGTACGTGGATCAATAGAAATCGTACCGCGTGTGGATAACAGGCTACCTACGTTAGCATCCAAGCCATTGTCACCGCCTGATGATGCCCCTGAAGCTCCATTATTACGGCCCGAGGTAATCAGGTTTTGAATATCGGTTGCCTTGGCATAGCTTAATTGAATATATTCAGTTTGTAGCGGTGCCAGTTGCTCAACTTGCTGCAATGCTTGCGCTTCCAGTTTTTCACGTGCAGCAATTTCTTCTGCAGGCGCCACCATAATCACATTACCTGTACGGCGTTTGTCGAGACCTTTGGTACGTAGAATAATATCCAGTGCCTGATCCCATGGTACGTTTTGCAAGCGAATGGTAATACGGCCATTCACGCTATCACTGGCCACCAAGTTTAAGTTGGTGAAATCAGCAATGAGCTGTAACACTGAACGCACATCAATATCTTGAAAGTTTAATGACAGTTTCTGACCAGTATACACAGGTTCAGTCCGCACTTTGCTTTTGGTATTTGCTTCGGCTTGCACAGCGCGTTTTACACTAATAGTGAGTTTATTATCAGTTTGATAGGCCATGTATTCATATTCACCTTGCGGCTGAATGACCATAACCCCATTGCTGCCTTCATTGTAGGCATCGACAAAAGAAACAGGCGTGGCAAAATCATTAACATCTAAACGGCGGCGCAAGTTTGCAGGGATTTTAGCCCCTAAAAAGCGCACCATAATTTTGCTACCCTGCTGCTGCACATCTACAGGCAAAGCAGGGTTCAGCAAATCGATTGTCACTTGACCTTCGCCTGCTGAGCCGCGTTGAAAGCCAATATTACGAATATCTGCACTAACTGGGCTGGCCACAACAGTACTGCTGTCAACCACCTGCGCGGTACTTTGCGTAGATGCAATACTGCTGGAAGTTGCACCAATTTTCAGGATCAGGGTATTGCCTTCAATACGGGTACTGTAATTACCTGTCTGGGCCAGATTAATAACCATGCGCGTACGCTCTTGATTATCAATAATATTAATGTCTTTGGTGTTTTTATTAGCCACATCAATACGATTACTGGTTAGTGCGCTAATCGTATCTGGAAAATCAAGCACCAAACGGGTGGGCTGCTCAATCTGGTAAGCCTGTGGATCAGGAGGCGTGCTGCTAAAGACCAGTCTTAACTCTGTGTCACCATTTGCCAGCGTCATGGGAATGACTTGATTCAGGCTCACTTGAGCCGCCATGGCACCTTGCATGACTACCGCACATGCTGTGGCGAGTGTTAACTGACGCATAAAAGAAGTCATTGTTGGTTTGGCCCCTATACAAAACGGCTGAACTCGTTTCATCATTTTTATTTCCTCAAATTCCCTATGCGCCAACATCGGTCATGACCAGATTACGCGGACGCTCAATAAAGCCATCACGACCATTGGGTACAATTTCTACTACTGTAATTTGACTTGGGCTGATATCAACAATACGCCCATAATTTTTCCCAAGATAGTTACCCTTTTCTACGCGCACTACCCCACCTTCAGGTGCCTGAATTAAAGCATATAACGACCCGCTATTGCGCTTTAACGTTCCTTTCATGATTAAAGACTCAAGCGGAAACTGCTCTAAGAACTGTGGAGGCCGTGATAAATCAGGCATGATTTGCTTACCTGCCATTACTCTTAATTCCATAGCCAGACTGGGTGGAATAAATGGACTTCTGAGTTGCTGAGCCGAATAAGCAAATGAAGGCACAGGCAAAAATACAG
Source organism: Pseudomonadota bacterium (assembly GCA_023393635.1). Lineage (GTDB taxonomy): Bacteria > Pseudomonadota > Gammaproteobacteria > Pseudomonadales > Moraxellaceae > Alkanindiges. The sequence continues at coordinate 32,168 of JAEWKT010000029.1, read as the reverse complement.
GAGCAGGTGGCACTGCCTTTGGTGGTTGACTATGAATTTGCTGCATTCTCTCATTCACCACATCAATGCGAGAACTACAAGCCGTTAATAACACACTGCCCAGAACAGTCATCATCAGGAGCGATTTTTTCATGGTTTTGCTCCTGTTGCGGCATCAGCTGGCTGGTCGTTATAGCGATAGGTTTTGGCTTGAACCGTCATTTTTAATGCTGGTACTTCACTTTTACTCTCGGAAGCAGGCAATGCTTCTATCACAAAGTCATGCAAAGTCACAATCCGTGGCAGTGCTGCAAGTCCACTCACAAAAGCACCAAATGCATGGTAGTCACCTTTGGCGATAATAGAAATTGGCAACTCAATAAAGAATTCTTGCTTAATTTCTGGCTGTACGGTAATCGTATCAAACCTTAAACCGCTGCTGACACCCGTAAAGTTAATATCTTCAACCAAACCAGGAATTTCAGTTTCTTTGGGCAGTTGTAATAATAGCTGTCCAAACGTTTGCTCCATTTGCTCCACTTGCACTTGATACAAGCGCAAATTTCTAAGTTTGGAGTCTTTTTCCTCATATTCACTCAGCAAACTTTGCTCTTGAGCGCGCGCATTATCAATATCATTGAGTAATGGCCGAACCACTACAAAATAAGCCAGTGCCAGTGTTAATAGCAATACAAAAATATAAACCGTGATTTTAACTGGCGTGGGCCAGCTGCCCATATTTTGTGGATCCAGAGAGTTAAAGCTATTAACAAACTCCTGAAAATTAAACGGCTTTTTCTTAGGCTTTAGGTCATCTTTGTCCATGACAGAGTCATTAAAATCATCCATTATTATTGACCCCCTGTACCCGTAGTAGCTGGTGCTACCAGATTAGTTGTGCCATCAACAATCACAGGCTCTAATGAAGCAGCTTCATCGCTAATGTCGACAGTGACTACGAACGAGCCATAGTTATCTTCTGGTCGTGGCAACACAGAACCCGAAGGTTGTTTCTGCTGCACATCTACTCCCTGATAGGAATTCATAAATGCATTTCTAAACCACGGAGAGCTCTCTAAGTTACGCAGAAATTCCGATACTGTATTTGGACTTTCAGCGCGACCCTGGAAAGTAAATTTATTGTCTTTACGCTCAAAACGATCCAGGTACATCTGACTTGGAGTCAGGCGTGCAATTTCATCAAACATACGCACGACCACAGGACGTTTACCCTGTAAATCCTGAATCAGTTTCATGCGGTCAATAATTTCATCGCGGCGGGCTTGCAGGCCATCAAGTGTTTTAAGCTGTACGTCAAGTTGGGTGTTTGATTCTTGCACCAACTGATTGGCTTGCTGCTGATCATTTAAACGCTGATTAAAAAATGCCCACATTAATACTGAAAGTACCAGCCCCAGTAGCAGCATCCCCACACTAATACTAATAAATTCTTTTTTTCGCTGCTCACGGAGCGCTTCGCGCCATGGCAGCAGGTTTATTTTTGCCATTAATCAAAACTCCGTAACGCCAGACCACAAGCGACCATCAACGAAGGGGCATCATTTTCAAGCTGGTTGGTATCAATTTGTGGCGCAAAGCCCATTTGCATAAATGGATTTGCTACCGTTACACGATGTCCCAGTTTTTCCTGAAGCAGACGCGCGAGGCCTGAAATATTGGCATTTCCCCCAGCCAATAAAATATGATCAATATCGTTAAACTGTGTTGACGAATAAAAAAACTGTAGTGAGCGCGATGCCTGTTGCACAATGGCATCCATATAAGGGGTTAGTACCTCAGGCTCATAATCATCAGGTAGGTTGCCTTCTTTTTTGGCACGGCCAGCCTCTTCAAGGGACAAGCCATAACGGCGCTGAATATCTTCAGTCAGCTGCTTACCGCCAAATAATTGCTCACGGCTATAAATGATTTTTTCATCTTTTAGAACACTTAATGTGGTCATGGTGTGACCAATATCAAAAATAGCCACGATATCTGGAGAGCCAGGCAAGGTATCTATAATGAGGGAAAATGCACGCTCAATGGCATAAGATTCCACATCAATCACGCGGGGAATTAGCCCAGCCAACTCTAGCGACTCACTGCGCATATCTACATTTTCTGTACGCGAGGCAACAAGAAGTACACTGACCCGATTAGGATTGGTTGGTGAAATATCAACAACCTCAAAGTCAAGACTGACTTCATCCAGCGGGTATGGAATATATTGCTCTGCATCCAGCCGAATTTGAACTTCTCGTTCATCGTCGGTCATGTTCGCATCCATCTCAATGACTTTAGTAATCACTGCGGACGAGGCAACAGCAGCAGCGGCACCGTTACTACGCGGATTGGTTAAATTAAGTAGTCGTTCAATGGTATCGCCTACGCTTTCAGGGTCAGCAATATTTTTCTCAACGACAGCATGAGCGGGTAAGGGCAAAATACCATAGCTTTCTACCCAATACCGCCCATCGCGAATATTTAGCTCAAGTAACTTGACAGAAGTTGAACTGATATCTACCCCAACAAGACTTTTATTTTGTTTACGCTGAAAGGAAAGCACAGTTATTCCCTTTTATTGTTCTAAACACTCAGAATATAGCATACGGATTTAGCAGGGGATAAAATTAATAATGACTATTAGAATAACAATAGTAAAACTAACAATCCCGAACTTGAGGCGGTATACTGCGTCAATTCTGATCCCTGTCGGTATTAAAACGTACTTGTTATGAAAAAGCTATCTCGTTCGGGCCGTATCCATCCAATTTTTTTACTGCCTATTGTGATGGCTATGGCAATTCCAATGGGTTTCTATGGCATGTACCTGTATATCTACCCTAGTTTGCCAGATATGAGCTTATTGAAAGAAGCGCCATTAGAGCAGCCTTTACAGATCTATACCAAAGATAAAGAGCTGATTGCCGAGTTTGGCGAAAAACTTTCTATTCCTGTTGATTATCAGGACATTCCCCCACAATTGGTGGAAGCATTCCTGGCCGCTGAAGATTCATCTTTTTTTGAGCATAAAGGGGTTAGCTTTAAAGGGCTTGGCCGTGCGGTCAGTGAAACGGTCAGTGGTGGCGCGCAAACGGGTGGCTCTACTATTACTATGCAGGTTGCAAAAAATTATTATTTAAGCCCTGAGCGTACCCTGCGCCGCAAGCTCACCGAGATTTTTTTGGCCCGAAAGATTGAGCAGTCTTTATCAAAACAAGATATCTTAAGCCTGTATGTGAATAAAATATTCTTGGGTAAAAATGCTTATGGCATTGCAGCGGCCGCACGGATTTATTACAACAAAGAGCTAAAAGAACTCTCTGTGGCTGAAATGGCCATGATTGCAGGACTGCCTAAAGCACCATCACGTTATAATCCAGTGGCTAATCCTGAGCGTGCGCTTGAGCGTCGCAACTGGATTTTGGCGCGCATGTTACAACTAGGTGCTATTGATCAGGCTACTTATCAGCGTTCTATTGAAGAGCCAATCAGGCTGAATATGTTAGAGCATCGGGTCAATACCCGTTACCCTTATTTAGCCGAGCTAATCCGTGCAGAAATGGTCAAACGTTTTGGTGATCAGGTGACCAATTCGGGCTATAAGGTATACACCACAGTTGATAGCAAGCGGCAAAGCAGTGCCGAGGCAGCGGTGCAGGAAGGCTTAGAAGCCTATGATCGCCGCCATGGCTGGCGCGGTGCTGAAGCCAACGACAAACCACTAAGTCATTTTACTGCTTATGCCAATACCTGGCCTGCCAAAGTGGTGAAAGTAAATTCACGTAGCTTTGAGGCTGAGTTTGCTGATGGTAAAACGGTCACTGTGCCTTGGGAAGGGATATCATGGGCCAGGCGTTATTATAGTGCCGACCGTATTGGTGGTTCGCCTGCCAATGCCAGCCAAGTAGTCAAATTAAAAGATATTGTACGTTTACGGCCCACCGATAAAAAAAAGACCAATTGGCACTTAACGCAAGTGCCTGATGTTCAAGGTCAATTAATTGCTTTAAATCCTAATAATGGTGCTGTTGAAGCCATTGTGGGCGGCTATGATTTTGCCCAAAGCAAATTTAACCGTGCGACCCAGGGCTGGCGTCAACCTGGCTCTACCATTAAGCCATTTATCTATACGCTAGCACTTGAGCGTGGGATGACGCCTTATAGCATGGTCAGTGATTCCCCTTTAAGTGTGGGTAAATGGCATCCCAAAAATTCTGACGGTCGTTTTTTAGGCACCATCACCTTAAGGCGCGCGTTATATTTATCGCGCAATCTGGTGTCTATTCGCCTGCTACAATTTGTAGGACTGGATCGGGCGCGTAACTTCCTGGTTCATTTTGGCTTGGTAGAAGATAAAATCCCACGCAACCTCACCATTGCCTTAGGCACGCCACAAGTGCTACCGATTCAGATGGCCACTGGATACTCGGTGTTTGCCAATGGTGGCTTTAGAATTCAGCCCTTTGTCATTGAAAAAGTGTTAGACAGCGATGATCAGGTATTATTTGAAGCCGATCCAAGTTACGCCTGTGCCAGCTGTCAAGGTGATAAAAACCTGACCACAACGGCTACAACAGACACGCCTACTGATGCAGAATCTAGTGCCACAAAAGAAAAAGTGGTGGAAATTAGCAATATACCAGGCCAAGCCATTCAAAAATCAGGTGATGATCTGGCCGTAAATTCAGCCAGCACCAGTCAGCCTGCATCCAATATTATAAATTCAGCCAAAACCTATCGCCAGGCTGAACGAATTATTAAGTCAAGCTCAGCCTTTGATATGGCTAATATTCTGCAAGATGTAATTGTGCATGGAACTGGTCGTGCGGCATTGAAATTAGGCCGTGATGATTTGGGTGGAAAAACAGGCACCACCAACGATGCCAAAGATGCCTGGTTTGCTGGTTTTAATGGTGACCTGGTAACTATTGCCTGGGTGGGCTTTGATAAACCCACCACTTTAGGCCGCCGTGAATATGGTGGGGTGGCAGCACTTCCCATCTGGATTAAATTTATGGGTGAGGCGTTAAAAGACAGCCCAAGCAAATGGGTGACTCTGGATCGTAATGCTGATGGCCCAACCGCGCTAGACCCAGTTGCTAGCGATGAACAGCGCAAGCAACGCCGCGTACCCCCTACTGCCACACCACTCTATACCCCACCTAAACCACTCAATGTCACTATCATTGATGACTTTGCTGATTTGCCAGACATGAATCAGGATATGCCTAACCGCTCAGTAGCAAAGCCAGCACCCAACAACCCTGCCAATTCAAATGCGCCTGCTAACTCAGGGACTGCACCAGCCACAAATGTGCCAGTACCTAAGCCAGCAGTAAAACCTGTACCACCCTCAGAAATCTTTTAACTTGAGGGGTGTGCTTACGATATAAGTAGGGTTGTTATAGGCAGGGTCATTTGTCTATTTCATTTTTTGAAATACGTACACTTGAAAGCTGGCTTGAGTGACAAATAATTCATGTTGCTCCAGCTGCTGGCGTTTGTCTGCTTTGGCTTTCCAGGCATACGGCGTCATGGCCAGTAAGTTTTTTAAGGCACTCGTATTTAAGCTTAAGGGATAGCTTACAGTTTGTTGCTCAATAACTTGAAACGATGGCGCAAGCAGGTCAACAAACTTTTCTGGCTGATGCAGGTTAACCTGATCAAATAAAGCAGCACGCATTTCATATAAATGTTGCGGTGCAGGTGTTGCCACAATCAAATATCCATCATGCCTGAGTACCCTCGTCATTTCATCCATCGGCAGCGGGCTAAAGAAACTACAGACTACATCTAATACACCTGTCTTAATGGGTAATTTAGCCCCGCTTGCCACAAGCCACGTCATGGCTGGATAACGCTTGGCAGCAATTTGCACGGCAGGTTTGGCAATATCTAAACCAATGACTTGCGCTGCTATATCTGACATGCCACTGGTGTAATAGCCTTCACCACAACCAAGATCAAGTACTACTTTTGGCTGTAAGGCCGCTAATTTTTGTATTAATACCTGCCGTAATGGCTCATAAAATTCCGCCTGCAAAAACTCACGCCGCGCCAGTACAGCGTCTGGCGTATCACCTGGATTTTTGCTTTTTTTATACTGCACTGGCAGCAAATTAACATAGCCCTGCTTTGCCACATCAAAACTATGGCCGTGATCACATACCCAACGAGTTTTGTCGAGAATGAGTATAGACTGGCATAAGGGGCAAATAAATAGCATGGTAAATTAGGCTACATTAAATAAAAATCCTATTGTAAGACAGCAACACCTAAAAAACTGCCTTTCGATTCAATTGTATAGATTAAAGTTGGTGTTACTGGGCTATTTATTGGCTGATATTTGAGTGTAGGTAATAAAAAAAGCTGGACTGGCCAGCTCTTTTTAAAATCTCAATTACATTATTTTCTTCAATTTTTTAGTATTTTTTCTAACGCAATTTTAAAGTCATTAATCCAACCACCACCAAAATAATGGTAATAATCCAAAACCGAATCACCACTTGGGTTTCTTTCCAGCCTTGTTTTTCATAATGATGATGTAAAGGAGCCATTAAGAAAACACGTTTTTGTCGCATACGGAGTGAGCCAATTTGTAGAAATACTGACACAGCTTCCATCACAAATACGCCCCCCATAATGGCAAATACAATTTCCTGCCGTACCATGACTGCAATCGTGCCTAACATTGCCCCTAAAGCCAATGCGCCCACATCGCCCATAAATATTTCTGCAGGATGAGCGTTAAACCATAAAAATGCCAAACCTGCACCCACCATGGCACTACAAATAACCACTAACTCACTAGAGTAAGCCACATAGGGAATATGTAGATAATCGGCAAAGCGCACATCACCTGATAAATAGGCAAACACCCCTAAAGCCGCTGCAACCATGACCACGGGCATAATTGCCAAGCCATCCAGGCCATCGGTTAAGTTCACTGCATTACTGGCACCATTAATGACTAAATAAGTAAAGGCAATAAAGGCTAAGCCATAAGGTACTGCTGAAAATGGCAAACTTAGATTTTTAAAAAATGGCACTAACAAGTCAATCATGCCAATACTATGTAATGGATTTACTTGCTGCGCTGCAATGATATATAAGGCAATCCCTGCACCCAGTGATGCCACGGAAGTCCAAAAAAACTTTTTACGTGCTGGCAAGCCTTTATTGTCTTTATAGCGAATTTTAATCCAGTCATCCGCCCAGCCAACCGCACCAAATACCAGCATCACCCCCAGTACAATCCACACATAAGGGTTGCTTAAATCTGACCACAGCAAGGTACTAATACCAATACTAATTAAAATGAGTAAACCACCCATGGTAGGCGTTCCCATTTTAACTGCATGGTTTTCTGGGGCAAAATTGCTCACCGATTGCCCGTATTTTAGTGCGCGCAGCTTGCGAATCATCATTGGCCCAACCAATAAGCCAATGCCCAGCGCGGTTAACACACTAAGCAATGCACGCAAGGTTAAATAACGAAATACCTGGAACCAACTGACATATGCAGCCAGTTGCTCTGATAGCCATAGTAGCATTATGCGTTCTCCCCCGAATCAGTAAGCAGTTCGGCAATCAGGCTTTCCATTTTGGTATAGCGTGACCCTTTAAATAATAAACTGGCTGTAGATGGTGTTAATTGACGTAAAAAATGTTTTAGCTGTTGAAGCAAATCCGCTTTATTACTAAAGGCATAGGCGGGCACACTAGTGGTTTGGCTGCGTGCGCCGTTAATGGTGTGCTGGGCATACTCGCCCACAGCAAAAATTGCATCAATGGGCAGTTGGGCAATATCTTGTCCCAATAAAAAGTGTTCTTGTGCCGCAGCATCACCCAGCTCGCCAATATCACCCATCACCATAATTTTACAACCACTTTGTGCTGCTAATACCTGTGCTGCTGCACGCATGGCATGGGGATTGGCATTATAAGTATCATCAATAATTAGCCAGTTGCCCTGCTGTTTAAAATTCAAGCGACCTTGCGCCCCAACTGCACTGCCCAAACCCTGTGCAATCTGCTGCAACGGCACATTCACTGCCAAGGCAAAACTTGCGGCTGCCAGTGCGTTATCAATATTATGCGCCCCTGCAAACGGCAAGGAAATGGCAATGCGGCCTTGCGGACTGACTAGCTCAAAACGACTGCAACTGGCATGCATCTGAATATTTTCAGCATACACATCCCCACCGCCACCAAAGGAAATGGTTTTATGCTTAGCTGCGGCCTGCTGCACCACATCACTAAACTCTCCGCTGGCAGGCACAACGGCTACGCCATCGCTTTGCAGGTGATTAAAAATTTCCGACTTGGCATTGGCAATACCAATACGACCACCAAACTCACCCATATGTGCGGTGCCAATATTAAGTACCCCAGCCACTTGCGGCTGTACCATATTGGAGGTGTAGTCAATTTCACCCACATGGTTGGCACCAAGTTCCATGACTGCATACTGATGCTCAGGCAGTAACTCTAGCAACATCATGGGCACGCCTAAATCGTTATTGAGGTTACCGCGTGTCACCAACGTGGGAGCAAGCTGGCTTAAAATACTACCCAACATTTCTTTGACGGTAGTTTTGCCACTGCTACCTGTTAGCGCAAAAACGGTGAGCTGGGAATTTTGTTGCCTGCGATAGGCACCCAAATGCCCTAATGCCAAACGAGTATCGTCAACCACCAGCTGCGGTATATCCAAGTCATCCAGTGGGCGGCTAACAATTAATGCACCCGCACCCGCACGAATCGCTTGCTGGGCAAAATCATGCCCGTCAAAACGCTCGCCTGTCAAAGCCAAAAAAACATCATGGGGCTGTACTTGACGCGTGTCGCTGATGACTCGGGCAAACTGACATGGCTGGTTTAAATTAAGCCATTGCCCTTGAGTTGCTTGTACCAATTGTTCACTTTGCCAGGGTACAAATGGGCTGGGGCTAAGATCAGGTTTTAGGTCGGTTATAGGACTCATGCTGTACTCATTATCATTCTAAAATGGCTCATCCATTAGGCAGGATAACTATGAGGCGGCGGTTGTTTTGCACTTAATGCGGCTTTAAGTTCTACCACGTCATCAAACCAGTGCCGAACACCCTCAATTTCCTGATAATCTTCATGACCCTTGCCTGCAATCACCACAATATCCTGTGCTTGTGCATATTTGACCACTGCAGCAATGGCTAAACGCCTATCAGGCTGTACGGCTAGTTTTGCCTGTTGCTCAGGCTGCACACCATGCATCATATCTGCCAGAATTTGCTCAACAGGCTCACTCCGCGGGTTATCTGCAGTGAGTAGGACATGATCCGCCAATGCCAACGCAGCTTGAGTCATCAAAGGACGTTTGCCGCGATCACGATCACCGCCACAACCAAATACGACCCATAGCTTGGCTGGTGACGCCACATGATACTTTAAACTGGTTAATACTTGCGTCAGTGCATCAGGCGTGTGGGCGTAATCCACCACAAACAAGCGTGATTGATCCTCAATCACCTGCATCCGCCCTGGTGCACCTTGCAATTGAGGGACGCATTGCTGAATTTGAGCAATCGTCATACCCAGTGCCATGGCAGCTGCAATTACTGCTAGCATATTAGAAACATTAAAGTGGCCTAATAGTGGACTTTGTAGCGTCATCGCACCAAGCGGTGTGCTGATTTTTAATAAAGCGCCTGCCAGCGTGTATTCAACCTGCTGCACATAAAAATCAGCTTGGGAATTTTGCAAGGAGTAAGTCCAAACGGTTGGCTGGTCATTAATTTCGCCCTGAAATTTATTATTTAAAGCCTGCTGCATGGTAATCCACGCAGGGTCGTCCTGGTTTAAAATGGCGTGTTTGATATGAGGAAAGGCAAACAACCTGGCTTTGGCTTGCGCATAATTTTGTAATGTGCCGTGATAATCCAAATGATCGCGGGTTAAATTACTAAAAATAGCCACTGATATGGGTGTGCCGCTTAGGCGTCCTTGATCCAACCCATGTGAGCTGGCTTCCAGACACACATACTGCGCACCATGTTTTGCAAAATCATAAAGTTGCTGTTGTAATTGAATTGCATCAACCGTGGTATGGGTAGACGGTTCGATGTGGGGTAATATCCCATTCCCTGTGGTGCCCATCACCGCACTGGCTGCACCATTTAAATAAAGCAACTCAGCCAGCAAACGGCTAATGGTGGTTTTTCCATTGGTACCCGTAACCGCTGCAATACACGGTAAAGGTTGTGCCGCCTGGGCTTGCAGCAAGCGTTGTGCTAGCACACCAATCCACTGCCTTAAATCAGGACAATAAAACACAGGTTGCTGCTCAAAACCTGTTAAAGCAATTTCTGTAAATACAGCCACTGCCCCTTGTGCCAACGCAGATTGCACAAGATCCCTCATTTGAGCCGCCTGCACATGGCTACCCTGCAGCGCAAAAAACACATCGCCTGTGTTTACTTGTCGGCTATCAAGGCTTAGCTGATGAATGGGTTCAGTCGGCAAATTTATGTCGGCTTGTTCTGGCCATAGCGCAACTAAATTCATACTCATGATATGTCAATACTCTTTAGGGGCGAGTGAGTGGCTAGGATACTTTTTCAGTTGGCGACACATCCAGCGGCTTATCCAGCGGCACATTTAACAAGCGCAATGATTCTTGCATAATTTTACTAAATGCAGGCGCAGCAGCCAAACCACCGTATTTGGTGACTGGATTTTCCACTACAATCACCATGGCAATGCGTGGATCACTCACAGGGGCAATCCCTGAAAACAATGCCCGATACTCACTGGTTGAATAGCGGCCATTGACCAGTTTACGGGCTGTTCCTGTTTTACCTGCCACCCTGTAACCTGGCACTTGCGCACGGGTAGCTGTTCCCCCTGGCGCAACCACGCCTTCCATCATACTTAACACTTCATCTGCGATATTGGCATCAATAAGCTGCTCGCCTTTGGGTGCCTGCTCAAGTTTTTTAAGGCTTAAAGGATGAAACATGCCATGATTGGCAATGACGGTATACGCTTGCGCAACCTGCATGGCAGTCGCATTTAAACTATAGCCATAGGACATGGTGGCGACTTCAGAGATATTCCATAGCTTTGAGGGCAGAATAAGACCAGGGCTTTCACCAGGAAAATGGACTGCCGTGCGCTGGCCATAACCCAAGCGTTTAAAAAAGGTCGGCATAGTACTATAAGGTAAAGACAATGCAACCTTGGCAATGCCCACGTTAGAAGACTTCACAATAATTCCGCGCATGTCGAGTAGGCCGTAATTATGCGTATCACTAATACGGTGATTGCCAATCATCATGCTGCCTGGATGGGTGCTTACCGTGCTATTAACCTGCCATTTACCCGTTTCCAGTGCCGCCATCATGGATATGGGCTTCATGGTAGAACCTGGCTCAAACATATCAATCGCCGCGCGATTACGCATGGCGTCCTTGTTGGTTAAGCCTAAGGGATCATTCGGGTTAAAGGACGGCCAACTGGTCATGGCCAGTATTTCACCTGTTTTAACATCCACTGCCACCCCTGTTGCAGAGCGCGCATTATTGGCAATGCCCGCAGCGGTCAGCTCACGGTACATAATGTATTGCAAACGCGAGTCAATACTGAGCGCAATATTTTTACCTGGGGTTTCTGCTTTAATCAGTTCTACATCTTTAATGCGGTTACCACGCCGATCACGCATCACCCGTTTTTTACCATCTTCACCTGCGAGCAGTTTGTTCCACGACATCTCTAAACCTTCCACACCAATGCCGTTACGATTGGTTAAACCAATAATCTGGGCATTGGGCTGTGCTTGCGGATAGTAGCGTTTAAAGTCGTTTTCAGGATAAACCGATTGAAACTTACGGCTGAGTATGACTTTGGCAGTCGGTGGTGGCACTTGACGTTTTAAGACAATATAACGAGATTTTTTCTTGCGCTGCACTTCATCTTTAATTTTTTTTCGATCTTCACCAATGGCATCAGCAAGAGCTTCTAAATCAAAATTGGTTTTAGCCAGTTGCCGCTTAAGCCGCGCATTGGTTGGATCTTGCGCTAGCTTTTTAACCGCTTCTTGATGCTCAGTAAGGGCTTCATAATACTCTTTGGGATCAATCCATAAATTGACCATGGGCGTGCTGATCGCCAGTGGCACACCATTGCGATCACTAATCACACCACGCGTTGCTTTGAGCGTATCAGTGCGCAAAATCATGGCATCGGCTTTTTCTTGTAAAAACTGATGATTGAGCACCTGAACATAAAAGGCACGCAACACGAGAATCACAAAAAACACCGCAACAACTATCCACAATAACTTAAACCGCCACAGATCAACGGCCAGACTGGGCTTTTTGGAAACTGATGGTGTTTTGCTGCGTTTTTTTTGAAGTTTACTCAAATTTGGTTTTTTCATGGTATTACAAGCCTACAGACAAAGACGGCGTTGTTAACACCACGGTTTGAGCAGGGGGCGGAGAATACATGCGCAATGACATCACCGCACGGCTACCAATTTGCGGGGTAGAGCCAAAGGTTTGCTGTTCAATCAGCAACTGCCCCCACTCGACATCAAGCTGCTCGCGTTGTTGCCTGACAGTTTGAAGCTGCTTAAATTCTTCACGGTACAAAAACACCTGATGCGCCACACCCATTGCACTGCTGACCAGCAATATAGCCAGCAGCACAGGTAACACATAGCCTTTTAAGGGAGAATTGGCAATACGGCCAGCCATGATCACTGCTCCAACCGCGCAGCCACACGCAGCCAGGCACTACGTGCGCGCGGATTATCTTTAACTTCTTGCTCACTGGGCGCAATCCGCGCTATTTTTTTTAGCGTGCGCTCATCCTGTTGATTTGGCAACCACGCTTGTTGTTCTGATAAGGACGACTGCTGCTGAATAAACTGCTTTACCGCACGGTCTTCCAGTGAGTGAAAACTAATCACTGCCAAACGTCCTTGTGGCTTTAATACTTGTACTGCTTGTGGCAAAAATTCGTTTAAATCATCTAACTCATGGTTAATGGCAATGCGGATGGCCTGAAAGCTCCGTGTTGCTGGATGTTTATGCTTCTCCCATTTTGGATGGGCTTCTTTGACAATCTGCGCCAACTGTCCTGTGGTTTCAATAAAACCAGCATTTTTAATGGCTTTGGCAATACGACGGCTGTAGCGTTCTTCGCCATATTGAAACAGTACGTTGGCCAGATCTTCTTCTTCAATATCTTGTAGCCACTCGGCAGCCGTTGGTCCTTTACTGTTGTCCATGCGCATGTCTAAAGGGCCATCATGCATAAAGCTAAAGCCACGCGATGCTTCATCTAATTGCGGGGAAGATACGCCAAGGTCGGCCATGACGCCATCAACCTGAGACATTCCCAGCTTGGCCAATTCGGTTATTAAATCAGCAAAACTGGCATGCACCATAGTCAGGCGCGCATCTTGCGCTTGCAGGCTTGCGCCCTCTGCCTGGGCCTGCGGGTCTTTATCAAAAGCAATGACTTGCGCGTTGGCATCCAGACGTTTCAATAACGCTGATGTATGCCCGCCACGGCCAAATGTAGCATCCACAAAGATGCCACTGCTGCGTCCACCAAGCAACGCATCAATCGTTTCATCCAGCAATACCGAGACATGTGACATACAAGAGCACTTTAAAAGAATACAGCTTAAAAAAATATAACCGCGAAACGCTGCACATTATCATGCGACGCAATCATCACGCAAAGCAACTTTTTGTAGCACACAGCAAGATAGTCATATCTTGTTATGCGAATTGCCCATTGTTTGCTCATTTTAGGGGGCTTACCTTGTAAATGCCAGTCATAACGTGGCTAAGTCATGGCTAATCCCTCATCTAATATTTTTTTAAGCTATAATCTGGCCTAATTTCCAGTTTCTTATAGCTTGATCATGACTGTCCGCACGCGTATTGCTCCTTCGCCTACTGGTTTTCCACATGTGGGTACTGCTTATATTGCTTTATTTAATTTATGCTTTGCCAAGCAACATGGTGGTGAGTTTATTTTAAGAATAGAAGACACTGACCAAACGCGCTCAACCCCTGAATCAGAACAAATGATTTTGAATTCTCTGCGCTGGCTGGGTTTAAGCTGGTCTGAGGGGCCAGATATTGGTGGCCCGCATGCCCCGTATCGTCAAAGTGAACGCATGGGTATTTATAAACAATATGCTTTAGATCTGGTTGAAAAAGGCCATGCATTTTATTGTTTTGCCACCAGCGAAGAATTAGATCAAATGCGCATTGAACAACAAGCGCGCGGTGAAACGCCAAAATACGATGGCCGTGGTTTAAAGCTGACTGAACAAGACATACAGCAACGCCTGGCTGCGGGTGAATCTTATGTGATTCGCATGAAAGTTCCAGAAGATGGCATTTGCCAAATTAATGACATGCTACGCGGCAATATTGAAATTCCCTGGCAACAAGTAGACATGCAGGTATTGCTTAAAGCCGATGGCATGCCGACTTATCACCTTGCCAACGTGGTTGATGACCATTTAATGCAAATTACTCATGTGATCCGCGGTGAAGAATGGCTACCGTCTGCACCCAAGCATCAATTACTGTATCAATATTTTGGCTGGGATATGCCTGTGCTATGCCACATGCCGCTATTGCGTAACCCTGATAAATCCAAGTTATCAAAACGTAAAAATCCAACCAGCATTACCTATTATCGCGATATTGGCGTGTTGCCCGAAGCTTTACTTAATTATTTGGGTCGTATGGGTTGGTCTATGCCCGATGAGCGTGAACAATTTAGCTTAAACGACATGATTGCCAATTTTGATATCTCGCGCGTGTCTTTAGGTGGGCCAATTTTTGATGTTGAAAAGTTGAACTGGCTCAATGGTCAATGGATTAAAGCTTTAACGCCTGCGCAACTACTGGATAAAATTTTGGCATGGCGCGGCAACCGTGAACAATTAGAGCAAATCACAGCGGCCATTCAACCACGAATTAACACCCTATCTGATGCCATTGACTGGGCTGGATTCTTTTTTACAGGCTTACCAAAAATTAATCCTGAGGCGTTTGTCAGTAAAAAACTATCTGATGAACAAGTGCGCATGAGTTTGCAGTTGGCATTATGGCGACTAGAGAGCTTGATGGTATGGAATAAAGACAGCATTAGTCAGACGCTGATGACGCTTGCCCAGCAGATGGACATTAAGCTGCGTGATTTTATGCCTGCCTTTTTTGTGGCCATTGCAGGCTCAACCAGCAGTACGCCCGTGATGGAATCCATGGCTATTTTGGGTGCTGATTTAAGTTATGCACGTTTACGGGCTGCCATCAATGTGCTTGGCGGTGTGAGCAAAAATGAAACCAAAGCATGGCAAAAGTTAAATGAAAGCTTATTAATGCCCAAAAATACAGCAGATGAGCCGTAATTTTTTATTTTTTGATTGACAGCCTGATGATCAGCCCCTAACATTTGCGCACTGTCGGGGCCATAGCTCAGTTGGTAGAGCGCTACAATGGCATTGTAGAGGTCAGCAGTTCGATCCTGCTTGGCTCCACCATTTTTCAAATGGTTTTGCACAGTCACTATTTGGCAGTACGCTGTTTAATAGTCAAATGTCCCTATCGTCTAGAGGCCTAGGACATCGCCCTTTCACGGCGGTAACCGGGGTTCGAATCCCCGTAGGGACGCCAGATTTGGTAAATGATTCAACAAAAAAGCCTATCTAACAGATGGGCTTTTTTGCGTTTGTAGATCGGGTTTTATTCATCAGCTCACTTGATTGCAGCATAGGCAGGCCACTGTGGTGCCTACGCTACGGTGGAACATTATATTATTTAAACTTAGATTTAATCGCGATCAATATGCTTGTTGGCCTTTTTAGGGACAATATGCTCAATATTTTCACGCAGGTTATCCCGTAATGCACGGCCAATATTACTTAAGCTGGTTTTCTCATGATTTAAACCAATATCAAGCTCATTGCCAAAGTTAGCTTCTAAGGCAGCAATTTGCTGTTTTAATTCTAATGGCATGGCCGCTTTTTCAAATGTTTTTGCATCAACCATCACCACAATGGCTTCAGCAGTGGCCACCACTTGCTGTTGCTTGCTGCTATGCAACACATAGGTCATGCGAAAACCTGAATTACGCACTTCTACCACACGCACCCCAATTTTAAGCTGATCAGGATAAAAAACTGGGCGTAAATAGCGACAACTACTAGACGACACCACACTGGCCAAGCCGTGATTAAATGCCTCAATTTGCGTTAAATACTCAATACGCGCACTTTCAATATAGCGGTAATACATCACATTATTGACATGACCAAAGGCATCCATATCGCCCCATGCCACGGCTTGATGATAAACCACTGGGCACTCTTTAATAGAACTCATTGCTGTACCTGCTCACACTTAAATGAAATAAAACCAGCCTATGCTGAGCTAAAAATTAGGAGGTTGATAAATAACCTGAAGGTCGGCCAATAGCGCGGGCTGGTCGGCCAGCGCTTCGCTCAGTCGTATATAGCTAAAATCGGAATGCTGCTGCCAAGTGTCTAAAAGCTGCTGTGCCGCATCATGCTGCTGGCTGGCTTTTAACTGATGCCACTGCGCCAGCGCGATACTCGGCTGCCCTGGATAACGTTGCGCAAGTATTTCCAAGCGTTGAATAAAATACTCGCAGTCCAGATTTTCCTGCTGACGCTGATCTTGCAGCCAAATCGCCAGAATTACTGGATCAAATTGTCGTTTTAACAAGCGATCAGCAAGTGCCAACCGTATATTGACCAGCTCCCCCAACTCAGCAGATGGCAGGGCGTTGAGTAATAATAGCCATTGTTTGGCCATTAAAAAATTATCCATGATTTCAGCTGGCTGGTGTTCATACACAGCGATCAGGCTGATGCGATCAGCTGGCGTAGACTGCCCCATATGCTGCTGTAAACTGTGCAGCCACGCTATTTTTTGTTCCGTATTAAAATGGGGACGCTCAGGTACTGCCAATACTGACCATGGCGCTGCTTGCGCTAAACTTGCCCACAAATGCTGCACATGCTGCTGCCACGCGGGGTTGAGCGATTGAACCAGCGATGATTCTGGCTGCTGGGCTATGAATAGCAACTGATCAAGGGCTTCTTGATGACGTTGCTGTGCAATATACAACTCGGCTTTTTCCAGCATCAGCAATTCGGTTAAGGAGGAGCCTTGCTCAAGCACTTGCCATGCTTGCTCATAGTGGCCATTTTCACGTAATAAATGCGCGTTAATGAGCTGCTTTAAACTAGCAGACTGGTTGAATATTTTTTCTAAATCATGTTGCTTGGTGGTTTTTGCATTGAGCAACCATAAACAACCCAGCTGCTCAAACGGCAATAACTGCTGATAATCATGTATATGCCGCGGATGGCGCAAGTACCAGTTTTTAACCCAGCGATTGACCAGTCGAATAAAGTATACCAGGCAGCCAATAATGGCCACCACTAGCAACATCAGTAGGGTTGCTGTGGTTTGAAACTGCCAGCCTAACCAGACCACCATGGCATAGCCTGTACCTGATAAAATACTCAGTACAACAATGCCGACGACCGCCAGAACAATAAGCCAAAATCCACGGTACTTCCACGGCTGGTCTTTCATGATGCGCTCTTTTGCCCAGACAATAGGGTTAAGGAGGTTAGCTCGATAGTTGCAGGAAGCTTGGCCGTTTTTAGCTTATTAAGCTGCTGGGAGATTTGCGCTGCGCTGGGGTCAGCCAATAAATTAAGTTGTCCCACCGCTTCAGTCATATTGCTGCTAAACCCAACCTGACTATTACTGGCCAAAGCCAGTCGTGCCATAGCAATATTTAAGCTGGCTTGTTTGCAAATAAAACTGCGATCCAACATATGCTGGCTAGTATTGGCGTCAGCAGGCTGTAGCAAAAATAATTGTTTAAACCATGCGGTGCTTAAGATACGGGTTTTATCTTGTTCGCTGGCTTGATTTAGCAAGGAGCTGGGTGCTTGCACTGACATCAAATTCAGTTGTTGTTGTACTTGTGCCAATACTTGATCCAGACTGGCTTGATTTTGATGCTGTCGTTGTGCTTCCTGGCTAATGTTTAACTGGTCAATTTTTAGGGTTTGGAGCAAGGTGTTGTTAAAAGGATCGGCAATAATACTTTGGCTTTCAATAATATTTTGCTGTAACTGGAGCAATAACTGTTGGGCTTTGTCGTACTGGGCGTGGCGCAAATAATTTTGCGTGAGTTGCAGGGCCGTCAGTGACCATTGACGCTGTAGTTGTCTTAAATCACGCTGCTGCTGGCTAAATTGTACTTGTTGTGCCTGGTTCAACTGCATGGTCATTAAGCCATGATTATGATTGGTTGGCAGGCTGCTTTGTTGCTGGCGTGCCACAGCAACCAGACGATCATTAAGATCAGCAATCTGTTTTTGATTGAGCTGCTGGTTTTGCTGCATGGTCTGCATTTTCTGGCCACGCTGCAAGTATAAATAATTACCCAGACCAACCAGTGCCATTATAAGCAATATGATAAGCAGGATTAGTGTTTTTTGCTTCATTTAGCAATCACTCATCTTTATCTATCGGCAGGCCATCATGATCACGTCATGACTGGGCAAATTGTGCTTAATCATCCTCAAACCAGTACACCTTTTTTATTGACTGTGGACGCAGAATAAAGAAGCTTAGCACACGATACAATATAGTATGGCGTTCTAACGACAATTTTCCAGTTGCTGTAACGTGCTTAAAATACGTGGTGGCTGCAAATCCTCAAGCAAAATAACTTTTGTTTTTAAGTGATTAGCCAAACTTTTTTTGACCATTTGATAAACACGCTCACCCAATACCAAGATGTAAGCAGGCATAATCGACTGATACTTTTGTCCAAGATCCAGCCAGTTTTGCCACGATGCACCACTACTAATGAGTAAAACTTCAGGTTGCTGGTTTAACAATGCTTGATAAAGCTGCTCACTTATCTTTGGCAGCTGACGACAATACAAATTGACACTGATGGTTTGATGCTGCTGCGACTGTAAGGTTTGGATCATCATTTTCCGCCCACCATGGCCACGCCAAAACATGACGTTTAGCAGGCTTGGGATATGCTGAAACAAATCCAGTGCCAGCATGCCCTCGCTGGTTTCCAGGCGTGGTACCACCGCTTTAATGCCAGCATGCAGCAAAACTTCTGCCGTACCCTGACCCACCGCCACCCATTGGCATGTTAGCTGATTTACACGAATATTTAACTGTGCCAAAAGCCTAAGTCCTAACTCAACGGCAATAGGACTGACTACCACCACAATATCAGCTTGCTCAATTTGACGTAATTGTTGCTTTAGCTTGCTGTCAAAAGGCTGAGGCACTAATTCCAATAACGGTAAATGACTCACCTGATAACCTGCCTGCCTTAAATATGTAGTCAGCGGGGCAGCCCGATCGGCTGGACGTGTATTAACAAAATGAAGCATACAAGCCGCTAATACAGACATAGTTAAATTGAACGAAAGACTGCTGGCTAAACATCGCGTTAGTCATGTAAAGCAGCAAGTAATGGCCCTGCGCCCTGATCCAGTAAGGCTTGCGCCAGTTGCTGACCAAGCTGTTCAGCATGTTCAGGGGCACCGCGCACTTCGGCTTTTAATAACACAGCACCATCAGGGCTGCCTACCCGCCCTTGCATGACTATTTCATTATTTTCTAGCACAGCAAAACCAGCAATGGGAACCTGACAGCCACCATGCAAGGTTTTATTAAACGCACGTTCGGCTCGAACACACACACTGGTGGTTTCATCAGACAGCGGTGCAATGAATTGAAGGACAACGTCATCGTTACTACGGCACTCTAGGCCTAGCGCACCTTGCCCAACCGCAGGCAGGCTTAAATGAATATCTATAATCTGCCGTATACGCGATGCTAATCCTAAACGCTTTAAGCCCGATGCCGCCAAAATAATCGCATCATATTCGCCAGCATCTAGCTTCGATAGCCGCGTTCCCACATTACCGCGCAAATCAATAACAGTGAGGTCAGGACGATAGGCTTTTATTTGGCTTTTGCGCCGTAAGCTTGAGGTACCAAGACGCGCGCCCTGTGGCAACTCATCAATGGCGTGATATTGGTTTGAGACAAAAGCATCGGCTGGGTCTTCACGCTCGCAAATCACAGGCAAACATAAACCTTCAGGCAGCTCCATCGGCACATCTTTCATGGAATGCACGGCAAGGTCTGCACGGCCATCCAGCAAGGCATTTTCCAGCTCTTTGACAAACAAGCCTTTACCACCAATTTTGGCCAGCGGCGTGTCTAAAATTTTATCGCCCTGCGTCACAAAGGTGACCAATTCCACGGTTAAGCCTGGGTGCAGTGTTTGCAGGCGAGCTTTAATATGTTCAGCCTGCCATAATGCCAAAGGACTTTTTCGGGTAGCAATTTTTAGAGTGTGCATACAACAGTCCTGCTTTAAAATGGCAAACATAAAAGCCTAGCATGCCAAAATTGTCCCCCTGGCTCAAGCAAGTGCTGCGCTTTAATGGCTTTTACCCAGAATTTTATTCTTCTTTAGCTACCATAGTTATCTTGCATCTTCCCTTCGTGCGCGCCCTCATCTTTAAGAAGAAGAGTTAGAGAGGAATAACCCACTGATACACGACCTAATAGATCATTTATAAAAACGAAATCTTTTCACGTAATTGTGGCAAATGACGGCGGCTTACCGCCAAACGCTCATCAATCCCACGGCAGCGCACCTGATATTGCCCTGTCCCGACAAATTCAAGCCCTTCTAAGTATGAAATTGCCATGAGTGCATTGCGGTGAATCCGAATAAAGCGGTCGCTAAACTCATTTTCTAAATCTTTTAGTGTCTCATCAATCAGCACCTGTCCACCCGAATGCCTGACCGTCACATATTTTTGATCCGCTAAAAAATAATAAACCTGTTCAATGGGAATCAGCTCAACACCGCGATGCGTGCGCGCGGCAATATGATTGCGGGTTGGGCGTACTGCGCTGCTGTCATCGACCTGCGCCTGTAATGATTTAATTTGCGCACTATTGAGCTTGCTGGCCGATTGAAGTGCAGTTTCAAGTTGTTGCTGATTAATGGGTTTGAGCAAATAACCAATCGCCTGCGTGTTAAACGCATCAATGGCATGTTGATCAAAGGCGGTCACAAAAATAACTGCTGGCGGCACTTCCAGTTTTTGTAAGGCCTGGGCACACTGAATACCATCCATTTGTGGCATTCGAATATCAAGCAGCACCACATCGGGCTGATGCAAGCGGACTTGCTCTAAGGCTTCTACGCCATTGGCAGCCTGTGCAACCACCTCATGCCCTGCGGCTTTGACCATGCGGATTAAACGTTCACGCGCTAATGGCTCATCATCACAAACCACAATATTCATGCACGGCTTTTTAGTCCGTTGAATATTCATGCATTTCTCCCTACTCACTGATGGGTCAAAATCAGTGTTTTTTTATTGTTCCACGCAAGGATAATAAAGATACGTGGTAAACATTCCATTGGTTTGATGTGTTTGCAAGCGGGCTTTTTTGCCATAATAAACTTGCAAGCGTTCCTCGATATTCTCTAGCGCCATTCCATTGCCAGATCGCAAGCCTGTTTTACCAGTTTGACAAGGATTTGTCACCACGATTGTGACATCTTTGGCATTAACTTGCAGTAAAACACTAATTGTACTGGGCGTACTCAATGTTTCAACCCCATGATAAATGGCATTTTCCAATAAAGGCTGCAAGGTCAGCGACGGAATATTGACATCATATAAATCATTGTCGCTGGGCAGGCGCCAGTCCACTTGCAGCCGATCGCCTAAACGCATGGCTTCAATGTCCAAATAGCTTTTGCATAAGGTCACTTCGTCAAGCAAGCTAATTTCACCTGTGGCACTTAAACTGGCACGAAATAATCGTGATAAGTTCTCAATCATTTGTTCGGCTTTTTGCGGCTCACTATAAATCAGGCTCATCACACTATTCATGGTATTAAATAAAAAATGTGGCCGAATCCGTGCCTGCAATGCCTGTACCCGTGCCTGTAATTCAGCCCGATGCTGTTTGATCATCTGCTCGCGTACATATAAGTAACGCATGATGACCATGCCCAAAAAGCCACCCAGCACCAGGTTATAAATCACGTGCCGCCACCACGGTTGTGGGGTATTAAAAAACCAGTTTAAGCCTATGTTAATTAAAATAGTGGTTAGCGCGATAATGCCTTCAAGCATCAGCACACTTAAAATAAGGGCATGGATGCGCGATAATACTTTTAATTTATCGCGGAAAAAATCAATCTGCCAGGCAAAGCCAACCGTCACCCAGTTTACAAAAAAAACATATTGCGCAAGGCTGGCCCAGCTTAAGTTACCCAGGCTTTTTGCTTCAACCAGCGTTAATACCAGTGCCAAAATGTTGGTGCCTACCAATAATTCCAGGACGGTACGATTTTCAGCAAAATCGGGTAAAAAAAATGCATCTGTGGTACTGATGGATGCAGTAGCTGATCTTTGCGCAGGATTTGCTATACTTTGTTTTATTTTGCCTAAGCTCATATGACCACACCAACTCAATCTGACAATCCAAGTTCTGTCAATTCAAATTCCGCCAATTCTGTCGATCATGCCACATCTGGTATGTGGGGTGGTCGTTTTAGTGAAGCCACCGATGCCTTTGTGGCGGAATTTACTGCCTCGGTGCAATTTGACCAACGCTTTTATAAACAGGACATTGCAGGCTCTATTGCCCATGCCACCATGCTGGCATCAGTTGGCGTCCTTAGCCAGGCAGAACGTGATGATATTATCAATGGCTTAAACGAAATTCGGGCTGAGATTGAAGCAGGCCGTTTTGAATGGCGCATTGATCTTGAAGATGTGCATATGAACATTGAAGCGCGCCTGACTCATCGCATTGGTATTACAGGTAAAAAACTGCATACAGGCCGTAGTCGTAACGATCAGGTTGCTACCGATATCCGCCTGTATTTGCGTGATGAAATTGATACGTTGCTAGGCCTGCTTAAAAAACTACAAACTGGCATTTTAGAACTGGCCGCCAAGCACACCGATACCATTATGCCTGGCTTTACCCATCTACAAACTGCCCAGCCTGTAACGTTTGGCCACCATTTACTGGCGTGGTTTGAAATGCTACTGCGTGATTCTGAGCGGCTGATTGACTGCCGCAAGCGTGTTAACCGTCTACCATTAGGCTCGGCTGCTTTGGCTGGTACGACATATCCCATTAACCGTGCTTATACGGCTGAATTACTGGGCTTTGAAGCGGTGAGTGAAAATTCGCTGGATGCCGTCTCTGACCGTGATTTTGCCATTGAATTTTGTAGTGCGGCCTCACTGATTATGATGCACTTATCACGCATGAGTGAAGAAATGATTTTGTGGACATCAGCACAGTTCCGTTTTGTACAAATTCCAGATCGGTTTTGCACTGGCTCGTCCATTATGCCGCAAAAGAAAAACCCTGATGTGCCAGAGTTAGTACGTGGTAAAAGTGGCCGCGTATTTGGTGACCTGATGAGTCTGCTGACCTTAATGAAAGGTCAGCCGTTGGCCTATAACAAAGACAATCAGGAAGACAAAGAGCCGTTATTTGATGCGGTGGATACCGTGCGTGGTTCATTACTGGCTTTTGCCGATATGATCCCTGCCTTGCAGCCCAATATTGCAGTAATGCGTGAAGCAGCATTACGCGGTTTTTCAACCGCCACCGACCTGGCCGATTATCTGGTTAAAAAAGGCATTGCGTTTCGTGACGCGCATGAAATTGTGGGTAAAGCCGTGGCACTGGGTGTGCAAAACGATAAAGATTTATCTGAGCTGAGCCTTGAGCAACTACAACAATTCTCAAGCAAGATTAGTGATGATGTATTTGCGGTGCTAACCTTGGAAGGCTCGGTGTCGGCACGGGATCATATTGGTGGCACTGCGCCAGCACAAGTCAAAGCTGCCATTGTACGTGCGCACCAACGGATTGCTGACCTGCACGTTTAACAGGTGAGCAAATAGAATTAGGTTTACTTTAAATCGTCACACTGTTTCTTTCGTGTGGCGATTGCATAACAGGACATTTATATGAGCCGCACTGTATTTTGCCGTAAGTATCAAAAAGACATGGAAGGACTGGAGTTTGCACCGTTCCCTGGCGCAAAAGGGCAGGAAGTATTTGATAACGTCTCCAAGCAAGCATGGCAAGAATGGTTAAAACACCAAACCTTGTTGATTAACGAAAAACGTTTAAATGCATTTGAGCCTGCTGCACGGGCGTTTTTAGAAGAACAGCGTGAGCTATTTTTTAGTAATCAAGATGTGGAACAAGCTGAAGGCTGGACTGATACCAAGTAAAGAATACAATGTAAAAATATCAAGCCAGCTTTTAAATTCCCACAGTTGCCTGGCTGGTTTGTCTAGTTAGGTTGCCTAGTTAAATAGTATCTTGCCAGGCAACCCATCTGATCACAAAAATAGTGCTGTTATTTAAGGAATCACTGAAGTCTTCTAACTATGGATTGATTTTATTCACTTTATTTTCTTCTTAATAATTAGAGCATTGGCTCTATATTACTATAATTTTTTGCCACGCTCTTCTTCTTTAAAAGCAAGTAGTGTCACTGATTTCAATAGTCATATTATTCAGTTGCATTTGATCACTTATTGCCCTATATTCCGCGCAAATTTTGATCGCGCGTTGTTGTTTGTTTTCCTGGAGTTTGATTATGCTAAACCGTATTTTATTTATTACTGGTGGTTTTCTGTTGGCCACTAGCACTGCTATTGCTGCCCCTGTAGATGCCAAATTAACCAGTTTAAATTGTGATGGCGATTACTGCCAATTGTCTTTCACTGTAAATAATAAAGCCCAAACTGCAATTTGTGCTGATGAAACCTATTGCGAACAATGGGATGATGCAGGTGCAATTCCTAAAGATTTGCTCAGCAAAACTGCCAAGCTGACCATTATCAAACAGCACCTTGAAGATGAAGGTATTGATGCTGATGTGGTAAGTGAGATTGCGTTCTAAGCCAACCGTTTAGATATCCATTAAACCCTCAGTTTGATACAAGCTGAGGGTTTTTTGATGGTTGCTTTTAAGCATTGTAATTATTTTATTATGGTCATTACTTATTTTTGCGCACCCTGAATTTTTTGTTCAATGGCTTCATAACTGGTATGACGCACATCCATTCCCTTCACCATATAAATGACTTGTTCGGCAATGTTACGGGCATGGTCGCCAATCCGCTCCAGCGCGCGTAAAATCCACAGCACATTGAGTACTCGGCTAATATAACGCGGGTCTTCCATCATATACGTCATGAGGGTGCGCGTGGCTGATTGATATTCGCGGTCAATGTCACCATCTGCCTGCATCACCTGTAAAGCCTGGTTGGTATCTAATCGGGCAAACGCATCTAATGCCTGATGAATCATAATGCGCACCTGGTTGCCAATATGACGCGTTTCCACATAACCACGGGGCGATTCACCTTCCTCACATAAGGCCTGGGCAATACGGGCAATTTTGGCTGCTTCATCGCCAATACGCTCAAGGTCAGTGTTAGCCTTACTAATGGCAATTACCATGCGCAAATCGCTGGCCGCAGGATGCCGACGCGCCAGGATTAAGGTTAATGCTTCGTCAATCTGGCTTTCCATATTGTTTACAATCTGGTCTTCCGCCTGCACTTTTAACGCCAGCTCCACATCTGTATCTAGCAACGCATGAATGGCATTGGCCACTTGTTGTTCAACCAGACCGCCCATGCTCATAAACTGCGTATTCACGTCTTGCAGGTTTTCATTAAACTGCGACGAAATATGGTGGTTAAATCCTGCTTTTGGAATTGTGCTCATAGATCACTCAATCATTTTTTAGTAATTACAACAAAAACTCATGACAGCTTGATGACACAGGTACAGTTGATTGCATGTTGTAATATTTACGGCAATCTGGCTTATTTATTCACTACTGACCAGCCACTGATTAATTTCACTTAACGCCTGCTCATCTAACTGGCCAGCTGCCTGCTTTAAGCGTAAGACGTTAATCACATAATCATAGCGCGCATTCATATAGTCTTGCTGTGCGGCAAAGGCATTGCGCTGCGCCAGTAGCACATCAACAATGGTGCGTAATCCTAAATCATAACTGGCTTGTGATGCCTGCGCGACCAGCTCGCTAGATTGCATGGCATTGTTACGCGCCTTAATCCGCGCACGATCGGTATTTAAGTTAATAAATGCAGATCGTACCGAGGCACTTACTTGCCGTTCTGCCACATCCACCTGATTGCGTGCGGCACTGGCCTGATACGCGGCTTGCGTCACGGCAGTTTGGGTACGGCCACCACGATACAGTGGCAAATTTAGCTCAAGCCCAATCGCACTATTTTGGCCATTATTATTAAATAGCGTGGTGGGTGTTTGTTTGTTCCATGTGGTTTGCGCCACCACATCAAGCTGGGGATAATAGCCACTTTGCTGAATCTTGCGGTTTTCTTCGGCAATCTGATATTGAAAACGGGCTTGTGCCAGTTGCGGATTTTTTTGTCGCGCTAACGCGACCCAGCTTTCAACTTGATTGGGCACAGGCGGCGCTGCCTCAAAATCATTGGCCAAAGGTGCCAGTGCGGGAACTGACTGGCCTAAAATCACTGCCAGGTTTTCTTGTGCATTAATAATTTGATTTTCACCCGCAATACGATTCGCCACCGCATTTTGATATTGTGCAATGGTTTCACTCACATCGGTACGCGCCACCACGCCTTCTTTTAACCGCGCCTGCATCATGGTCATTTGACGCTGTAAGGCGTTTTCTTCGGCTTCTAGCGTTTTAATCAGGCTTTGGGCACGCAGTACATCAAAATAGGCTTCAGCTACTTTTAAATTAAAAGTTTGCTGGCTGGCCAGATAACGGCTGTCATTTAAATTATTGGCTACTTTGGCCTGGCTATATTGCTGCCATAAATCCATCCGAAATAGCGGCTGGCGCAGCGATATGCCGCCTTGTCTGGTGGTGGAAGCATCAGCGCTAATGCTTTGTCCCATAATTTGATTGTTTTGCGGGTCCTCAGGGTCAAAACGATTGCGCGTGATAGAGCCCGATAACCCGACCACGGGCAACAGCCCACCGCGTGCCAGTTTTTCTTGTTGTTGATCTGCCAAATACTGGTCAAACGTGGCTTGCCAGTCGGGATCCTGCTGTAGTGCCAACTGATAGGTTTGCACCAAATCCATGGACCAGCCGTTGATACTGAGCATACCTAGCAACAGTACGGCGGTTAATTTAAAACCATGTGATGCGCTAACAGACGATCTAATAGGTGTACAGCATAACTTTTTTTTCATCATTGTTTTTTCATCGTTGTTTTTCATCACTGGGCGTTGGCCATGGGGTTTTGATCATTTAACACACTGGCAAACAGATGGCTTGCTGTAGGCTATGCAATTTTTCACCCAGATACAAGATCAATTATTGAATCAATACGGGCGATGGCTCTGCTTTTTTCCAAATCATACGCAATGCCTGCCATGGTTTTTGTTTTATGGCCTGTGCATGGACAATGACATCATTAAGCACTACTCTATCAATACACGTTAAATGCTTGACGGAGCGCCTGTATCACAGGCTGAGATTATATAACACTATTTTGGTGTGAAGTATAAGTACCGTTGAACCTGATCTGGTTAATACCAGCGTAGGAATCAAGCAAAGTTCTGCCAACCTGCACTGTATTTTAATGTTTGATGTTCAGTTCATGGTTAGCGTATGGATTGCTTGATTCGTTCAATTTTCACGAATGGACTTATTATTAATGGATCAAGCCATGAACCAATTGACGAATCCCTCTTTACCCAAGCCAACTTTATCCGAGCCAGCTTCCCGCCACGAGCAAGAAGCACAGGATTTAACCCGCATTTTACCTGCCTCACGCAAAGTTTATATTGAAGGTTCAACGCCAGATATTCGCGTGCCGATGCGGGAAATTAGCCTGACCGATACCCCAACTGGCCTGGCAAAAGAAGGCAGTGAGAAAAACCCACCTGTATTGGTATATGACACCTCAGGCGCATACACTGACCCTGACATTGCAATTGATTTAAGCAAAGGTTTGCCTGATTTACGTAGCCAGTGGATTGAAGCCCGTGGCGACACTGAAAAACTCAGCGGGCTATCGTCTGAATTTGGCCAGCAACGTGCGCGTGATATTAAAACTGCTGAGCTACGTTTTGCTCATATTCAAAATCCGCGCCGTGCCAAAGCAGGTCATAACGTCACGCAACTGCATTATGCGCGCAAAGGTATCATTACCCCAGAAATGGAATACATTGCCATCCGCGAAACCCAGCGTCAGTATGAAGGCACTGACCAGCGTCAGCATGAGGGTCAAAACTTTGGCGCACATTTGCCTAGAATCATTACTCCTGAATTTGTGCGCAGTGAAGTTGCCGCAGGCCGTGCCATTATTCCTGCCAACATTAATCACCCCGAAGCTGAACCAATGATTATTGGCCGTAATTTTTTAGTGAAGATTAATGCCAATATTGGCAACTCCGCACTGGGTTCCTCCATTGATGAAGAAGTGGCCAAAATGACCTGGTCTACCCGTTGGGGCGCAGACACCATCATGGATTTATCCACGGGCAAAAACATTCATGAAACCCGTGAATGGATTATCCGTAACTCACCGGTGCCCATCGGTACAGTGCCCATTTATCAAGCACTAGAAAAAGTAGATGGCGTGGCAGAAGACCTGACCTGGGAAATATTCCGCGATACTTTAATTGAGCAAGCGGAACAAGGCGTGGATTATTTTACCATTCATGCGGGCGTGTTATTACGCTACGTGCCGCTCACCGCCAATCGCTTAACAGGCATTGTGTCACGTGGTGGCTCAATCATGGCACAGTGGTGTCTGGCGCATCACAAGGAAAATTTCCTGTATACGCGTTTTGAAGATATTTGCGAAATCATGAAAGCCTATGACGTGTCATTTAGTCTGGGCGATGGCTTGCGTCCAGGCTGTATTCAGGATGCCAACGATGAAGCCCAGTTCGGCGAGTTGCGTACATTAGGCGAGCTGACGCAAATTGCCTGGAAGCATGATGTACAGGTCATGATTGAAGGCCCAGGCCACGTGCCGATGCACATGATTAAAGAAAACATGGATCTGCAACTGGAAGTATGTGGCGAAGCACCATTTTATACCTTAGGGCCACTCACTACCGATATTGCACCAGGTTACGACCATATTACCTCGGCCATTGGGGCAGCCATGATTGGCTGGTACGGTACGGCCATGCTGTGTTATGTCACACCAAAAGAGCATTTGGGTTTACCCGATAAAAAAGATGTCAAAGACGGCATTATTACCTATAAAATTGCGGCACATGCAGCTGATCTTGCCAAAGGCCATCCAGGCGCGCAAGTGCGGGATAATGCCCTATCCAAGGCACGCTTTGAATTCCGCTGGGAAGATCAGTTTAATCTGGCGCTAGATCCTGACACCGCACGCAGCATGCATGATGAAACCCTGCCAAAAGATGCGCACAAATCAGCCCATTTTTGCTCAATGTGTGGCCCTAAGTTCTGCTCCATGAAAATCACCCAGAACGTCAGGGATTATGCAGCCAGGCAGAATCTGAGTGAAGAAGATGTACTGCAAGCAGGAATGGATGCCATGTCAGAGGAATACCACCAGCAAGGCCGTCAATTATATAAAGAGGTTTAAAAAGTGTAATTGCTGGAACAAAGGCAGGTTTATCCCTGCCTTTTTTATGTCTGATGCTTTATTTTATTCTATCCGCAATATTTAACAATTTGATTTTAAAGGAGCTGATGCGAATGCCAAACACTAAAAACTCATATTTGTCGTTTTTTGCTGAAGATTTACGAGTATTAAAACGTAAAACTGTTTATCACGGCTTTGCCAAAATTGAACAAGTGACGCTACAGCACCGATTATTTGAAGATCAACAATTTAGTGCGCCCATTGAGCGTGAACTGGTCAAACGTCCTGAAGCTGCTGGCGTATTGCTCTATGACACCAAGCAGCAACTTTTTGGCCTAATTGAGCAATTTCGAATTGGGGCAATAGATGACCCACATAGCCCGTGGCAGCTTGAAGTGGTGGCAGGCTTAGTTGAAGACGGTGATACGCCTGAGCAAACCGTCATTCGTGAAGCACAGGAAGAAGCAGGTATTGATATTGAGAATCCTCAGCTTTTGTATAGTTTTTATCCATCTGCAGGGGCTTGTAATGAATTGTTTCATTTATATGCTGCAGATACCCAACTAAGTCACACAAACCAGATTTTTGGTGTACTGGGCGAGGCAGAAAACATCAAATTGCATGTGTTAAAGTATAATCAATTAACGGAGCTATTGTCTAAGCCACAATATCTTAAAAATAGTCCAGTCGTGATTGCACTGCAATGGCTGCTGCTACAACAAAATTCCCAATAAAGCACAGTGTAACATAGGAGGCTGGGGTGTCATGATTTATCACATAGACTTACCTGCTTCTGATATTACATCCGCTGCTACGCGCCCGATTCGGCTGGTGCAGTGTTCAGACATGCACCTTTTTGCCGATCCGCAATCCAAACTGTTGGGGCTAAATACCCAGCAAAGCTTTACTGCGGTACTTGAACTGATTGCACAAGAACAAGCACAAATTGATTTGCTATTAAATACTGGTGATGTGGCGCAGCAATCAACGTCTGCCACTTACACACGCTTTTTAGCAGATATGCAAACCATTCAGGCACCGTATTTTTGTATTCCTGGCAACCATGATTTAGACGAAGCTTATAAACAGCACCTCAACTTAACCCTGCTGCCTACAGAAGTGGTGATTGGTAACTGGTGCTGCATTTTACTCAACTCAACAATTCATGATGAAATTGCAGGCGGCTTTACTGATCTTACCTTAACTTATTTAAGTCAGGCACTTAAACGCCAGCACGATAAGCACATTATTATTGCGCTGCATCATAATCCGCTGGCGGTGGGTTGTGACTGGCTAGACCAGCATATGCTGCAAACCAGTGAGGCATTTTTCAATACCATTGCACCTTTTAAACAGGTCAAAATGGTACTGCATGGCCATGTACACCAGCAATTTGAGCAAGTGCATAACGACGTGATGTATATGGCTTGCCCCTCTACCTCACTGCAATTTAAGCCACATTGCGACACATTTACGTTAGATACCATCAACCCTGGCTATCGCTGGCTAGATTTGTACGAAGATGGCCACTTTGATAGTCAGGTTTCTCGCTTGAAAGCTCATGATTTTGTGGTTGATTATCAAAGTAATGGTTATTAAAACAGTGGTATTAATTTTACTATTCATCTAAAAACTAAAATTTTCTAGCTATATAAAATCCGTATGACTCTTTACAGCGGCTCATTTAATTAAATATTTTTTCTGCTGTTCGATTAAGCCCTTATATTCAACCGAATTATACATATCTAGGCAGTTCATTAATATTGCAGGCTTATCTGTGCTTTGATAGACATCATTTGCACCTTTAATATAGTGATCGACATATTTTTTCAGATTCCCGTACGCTGGTTCTTCATAGTTTCCACGTTGAAAGTACCCTCCCATGGCTAAAGAAGCTTCAGAACTTAAAAGGCTATCTTTACTTTTAGTGAGGCAATAACTAAAGCCAAAATTTTTTATATTTAATTCATCTAGATGCAATACTGGTTTAACAGAACTTGCTGCATAACATGAGCTAGTAATTAAACTAGTAACCAGGCAACTAAAGAGTATAATGACGACTTTCATTATCTTAAATTCCAAAACAAAATATCTGTAGTTCTTAATTTATTAAATGCTCTATTATGGTACTTTACCGTGCTATCGCTAGCATAGTTTATATCATTATATCTAATTTCCAAATTAATCAGCCGAATAGGGCGTCTACTGTAAAGGTTGTCATTTTGTATTCAAAACTCACTCTAAGATGCTTCGAGTTTTTGAAAGAGTTCATGTTATTCCCAAGTAGAAATGTCCTACCTAATAACCAAATAGAAATGTCCTATACAGACATTTCCAAGTCAAGCACAGGATTCAGATTTCGTTGTTGAATTGCTGTTTTCTGTGCTCGTCTACGTGG
>JAEWKT010000024.1 GCA_023393635.1 Pseudomonadota bacterium | reverse complement strand
GCTCGTGGGAGGAATCCCCGTCCTTTAGGTCGGGGAGGACGTCAATAATATAGCCTGCATCATACTGGAAAAACACGCCTTGCCTGTTTTGTGCCAGCGTTCCTAATTTGATTTGTGCCCCAGTACTCAGGGTTCGTGTAATATTTAATTTTTGGACAGGCTTAAAAGTCATTGTTTAACACCTCCTCAATTGTCGTGGGCAATTGAATAGAGGGGGAGTGGTGCAAGGTTAAACTATATAAGCGTTGTAAATCATCCACGCTTTGCCATAGTAATAAAAGCTGTCGAAAAGAGATTTGCCCAGTGAGTTCAAATTTCTTGAGTGTTGCCATCGGCACTGTGCTACGTTCTGCCAAAGCCTCACGTGATAATTTAAGCTGCTTGCGGCGTAGACGGATGTATTGCGCATAGGCGTGTTGTACCTCATGTTCATCTAATAGGTTAAGTTTTTTCATGGCTAACCACAATAGACACTATGATATCCATTATAGTTAAATTGAAGGATAAATGGCTACCATAATATCCATTATTGGGAGAGGATTTTTGTGCGATATAGTGACAATGGAAAAATGTTTGATACGTATCCACGTACTCTGTTTCAATTAAACTGAATAATAAACGCTGGCTGCATTATTAGCGATATAGAAAATTTGATATTAAAATTAATGTAAGTGTATTTTGATGTCCAATAATAAGTGAGTGTATTCAATGACAAAAAGTAAATTTAATCACGAGTCAAGCCTACCACGTGGTTTATCTCATGTGGCTGCACACTCTATTAAGGATGAAGGCAACAAAGAAGCAGTATCATATCTTAATACTGGGCAAGGAAGCCGAAGAGGATGCCTTGGTAATTTATGACGTTTATAATGCGTTAGGTATCCCTTTGGCTGCTGGTATTTTATACCCATTTACTGGATGGTTACTTTCTCCTATGATTGCAGCGCTCGCGATGAGTCTAAGTTCAGCCTCGGTTATTGGTAATGCTTTACGGCTACGTAAATAAAATAGATAATTAACTGACTACTTATTATTTTAATTATTTGTAATAAGTAGTCAGTTTTTTATAGGATAATTAATTAATTTTTAAAAATAATTTTAAAAATTATACGTCCGTTATTATAGTCTGCTTGAATTGTTGCGCCATGGACATCAAGAATTGACTTTGTAATGGCTAAACCTAGCCCGGTGCCTTCCTCAACTCGTTGTCTCGATGCATCTGTACGATAAAAACGATCAAATAATCGGTTCAACTGCTCAGATGTTAATGGTGAACTTTCATTCTCAATTGTGAATATAGTGGTATCTATATTTTTTTGAAACTGAATTTTGATTACCGAATTTGGTTTGCCATACCTAATAGAGTTTGATAGCAAATTACTAAGTGCACGACGTAACATTGAAGGATCGCCCTCAACGTAACCTTGGCCAGTTTGCTTGAGTGACATTCCTTTTTCAGCAGCAATTGCATCATAAAAATCAAATAATGCTGAGACTTCCTTGATTAAATTCACTTGCTGTAAATTCGCTTTATGTAGGCCATGTTCTGCTTTTGCAAGAAAGAGCATATCGGATACCATTCGGGCTAAACGTTCAAACTCTTCCAAATTGGAAAATAGAATTTCCTGATAGGTACTAATATCTCGACTACGTGATAAACAAACTTGGGTTTGCGTCATCAAATTATTAATAGGTGTTCTGATCTCATGAGCTAGATCAGATGAAAAATCCGAGAGTTTCCCTACCGCTGTTTCTAGCCGGTCTAACATATCGTTGAATGCGATGGCTAATGATTTCAGTTCAGTTGGAGTACTGTCTACTTCTAATCGCTCAGAAAGATGCTGAGCCGAGATACCTTCTGCAACTTTCGCCATTTTTTGAACTGGTCGTAATCCTCTCCAAGCGGCAAACCAACCTAAAAACATTAAACAAATTGTGCCTACAACGCCGATATATAATAACTGTCGTCTAAAATCATTTAAAAAGTGTTGATGTTCAGATGTATCGATCCCCACAATAATTTGGGCTGATGGAATACTAATATTATTAAAGGACTTTTTATAAACTAAGCCCCGATAGATTTTTTTTTGAATTTCCCATTCTATCCAAGGGGCTTGTTTAGATTTGACTAACGTTTGCGTCTTTATGACTGCTGGTGCTGAACTAAAAATGATTTGGCCTGTTGGACGTTCTATTTGAACAATCAGATCATGATGACCTACTAAAGCATCTTTTAAATATGTATTTAATTCATGGGTATTTGTAGGGTTCTGTTCAAGTAAATTTTCTAAAAGCTGAATTTTTCCTTCTAACTGGGTCCGGTCCTGAGTTTCAAAATGATGCATAACAAGTTGATGAATGACCAGCCCCATAATCAATAAGATGATGACAGTTGATAGAGAAAAGATAATTGCAATACGGAAGCTAATTGCATTAAACAATTTATGAGTCATCTTCTACCTCTAAGACATATCCCATCCCCCGGATGTTTTGAATTAACTTAGGGGTGAAGTTGCTATCTATTTTATTTCTTAACCGTTTAATAGCGACTTCAACTACATTGGTATCACTATCAAAATTCATGTCCCATATTTGAGAAGCAATTAAAGCACGAGGTAGAATTTCTCCACGTCTACGCATAAATAATTCCATCAATGCAAACTCTTTGGCTGTTAGGTCAATACGTTGCCCTGCACGAGTAACACGACGTTTACGTAAATCAAGTTCAAGGTCTGCAATAGTGATTAGGTTGCTATCTTTTTTTGTTGTCCCCGACGGAGTAAGCTCTTAATTCGAGCCAGTAGCTCTGCAAAAGCAAAAGGCTTGACAAGATAATCATCAGCCCCTAATTCTAACCCTTTCACTCGATCATCAATTTGATCTCGGGCTGAAAGAAAAAGAATAGGCATGCTTTTACCGCTTTTTCTAATGTCATTAATGATATTCCAGCCGTCCAACTTAGGTAACATTACATCTAGAATAATTAGGTCATACTCTTCAGAAAGAGCCTGGTGTTTTCCTGTTAATCCATCTGTAACCCAGTCCGTAATATAGCCAGCTTCGGATAAACCTTGCTTGAGATAATCACCAGTTTTTTGTTCATCTTCAACTAATAGTATTCTCATCTCAGAATCCTAAGTTATTCATTAAAACTATAATAACGTTATAAAACATCTGATCGAGATAGATTACAAAAATGTCATTTTCAAGTCACTTAGATGTTCAGTGCTTCACTTTATTGTAGTAGCAAGAAATTAACTTTTAGAGAAACTTATGAAAACTGTAGTGCGTCGTAGTCTAACAATTTTAATGTGTGCTGGAACTTTAATTGCTGGTACTCAATCTTGGGCAAAAGATGTATCAACCTCAAGTGCCACTAAAACGGTAAAAGCACAGGAACCTTGTACAAAACCTTGTAAAATGGAAAAAGATGACAAGACTCAGCAAGATCATAGTCAACATCAGTCTCCTAACTCATCTGACATGTCAAAAATGGATCATTCTATGATGAATATGGACCATTCTAAAATGGATCATTCAAAGATGAATATGCCTGGTAGCAATAAATAATTTTATAAATAGCGAGAAAGAAGTATTAAAGTTTATACTAAATATTTGCTTTATTACTTCAATCTTGACCTTTCTAAAGGTGAGATAGAATGTCAAAAAATCTAAAGGTGAGATAGAATGTCAAAAAAGTTAAGTCATATACTCTTAATTGGAGTTGGTTTATTTTCATCAACTTGGGTAATGGCGGCAGTTAAAGAATATGATTTAACAATCGCTGAACAAACTGTAAATATCACAGGAAAACCAGTTGAGAGAATTACTGTAAATGGTAAATTCGTTGCACCACTTCTTGAATTTGAAGAAGGTGATGAGGCCGTTATCCGTGTTCACAATAAGTTAAAAAATCAGGACTCTTCAATCCATTGGCATGGCTTATTATTACCTGGAATTATGGATGGTGTACCTGGATTTAACAAATTTAATGGCATTGCCCCTAATAAAACTTATGAATATAAGTTTAAAGTCCGCCAAAATGGTACTTATTGGTATCATTCACATAGTAAAGGACAAGAACAAGACGGTTTATATGGTGCTTTTGTTATTTATCCTAAAGATAAAACTCCACTAACAGCTGCTGAAAAAACCGATAAAGATTACGTTGTTTTGCTTTCTGATTTTCATAATTCAACAAGTGATCAAATTATGAAAAATCTTAAAAAAGAAGCAGACTACTATCAGAACCGCCGCGAAACAGTATTCGATGTATTAAAACAAGTTAAACGTGATGGGCTAAAAGCGACTTGGCAAGACCGTTCTATGTGGAATCAGATGCGAATGCTGAAAACAGATATGTCCGATGTCACAGGTTATACATTTTTAATGAATGGCAAGACACCTCAGCAAAATTGGACGGGCAACTTCAAAGCTGGTGAAAAAGTTCGCCTTCGTTTTATTAATGCTTCCGCTATGTCATTTTTTGATGTACGAATTCCAAACCTAAAAATGACTGTAGTCAGTGCTGATGGTCAACCTGTAAAGCCCGTTCCTGTAGATGAGTTCCGTATTGGTACTGCTGAAACTTATGATGTCATTGTTGAACCGAAACAAGCCCATTATCAAATCGAAGCTGAATCTATTGATCGTACTGGATTTTCGGTTGGAACCTTACATGAAGAAAGCAGACCAGCAGTCAAACAAATTGAGATGCCTAAGCCTCGTCCTCGTTCTTTATTGACTATGGAAGATATGGGAATGAATCATGATATGTCTTCTATGAAAGGCATGAATCACGATATGTCTTCTATGAAAGG
>JAEWKT010000046.1 GCA_023393635.1 Pseudomonadota bacterium | reverse complement strand
GACTGTACATTTTAAATCTAAAATAACTTGGGCAGTTAAGCTAACCCTCACAGCATATTAAACTTAACTCACTGTTTTTCAACATGTTTTGTTAGCATCATCGTTGCTGTGGGGTGCATTCTACAGCATTAAATCTACCCGTCAACCCTTTTTATTTATTTAAATTCTGCCTGCCTGTTTTATGTACGCTTTAGGCAGTCTGCTCTAGTTTTAAGGAGTTTAGTGGTTCATTAATGAGGGATTTCATTCATTTTATCTAGGATGATGTCATGCACAAAGCGTAGTTTATCAAGCACACGCTGTGAGAGCGCAAACGGATAAGCATCCAAAAGCCCCATGCTACGATTGAGTGCATTCAAGCCATAGCTTAGAGCAAACCAGTCTGCCAAAGTTTGTTCAAAATCAGGGCTACCTATTGGTGATTTGTGCAACACCATATGCGGTTCATGAGAATGATGTGGCTGTACATTAATACCTAAGTGATAAGCACTATCGAGTGTAGACATCATGTGTAAATAATGCGCCCAGGTCTCGGCAAAATCTTCCCAAGGGTGGGTACTGGCATAGCTGGTTACGTAGTGTTGCTCCCAATCACTTGGCGCACCTTGTTGATAGTGTCTATCTAAAGCGTCTTGATAGCTTTGCTGATCATCGCCAAATAAGGTTTTAAAAGGTTGATACCATTTGGTATGTTCGACCAGACGATCAAAATAGTAATGTCCGCTTTCGTGTCTAAAATGGCCAAGCAATGTCCGATAAGGTTCTTGCATACTTTCCCGTGTCCATTCACGGTAGGATGGGTCTGCCTCTGAAATATTAAGCGTGATCAGCCCATTATTATGGCCTGTGAGGACGGGCTGGTCGTCGCTAGCGGCCAGAAACTCAAATGCCAGTCCTTCATGATCATCAGGGTAACGCTTTGGCTGCGGGGCAATTTTTAATTGATATAAAAGGTATAAAAAGCGTCGCTTGGCGGCTTCAATCCTACTCCAGTACAATTTATGATCATGTTCACTGAGGTCAGGGATGGTAACGGTGAGCTGACAGGCTTTACAGTAGGTTTCCTGGCTATCCGCTGCTAGCATCCAGTTACATACATTTTCTATCCTATAGTTATAGCAAGGCTTGAACAACTTGCCTTGGTGCTTTGGATCGTGACTTTGCCAAAGGTTCGGGTCATGTGTTTTATAAAAACTACCCATGTTTTCTTCGTCGGGCAAATAGCCCAGTAATGCCTGACAATTTCCACACTGAGTATTCAGAAAAAATACTTGATGATTGCAGCAATAACAATAGAAATTCTTCATAGGTTCTTTACAAGACAGACAGTTATTCTACTAAAGAGAGTAGCGTATTCAGCTTTTGGACTTTGTAATCGTTTTCTAGTTTCTATAAGGGTTATTATGTCAAAATTAGCACCATTTACTGGCTGTTAATTTCCTAAAAAAATGCCTTCATGGTCTTCTTGCCTCATCCTCTTGGGGATGTCCTCGTCTTGAAAAAAAAGTATTTGAAGAGGTGTAAGCTATTGAGGCAAAAAGCCACATAACAAAAAATTTATTTATTTTTAGAGTGTTTGCTCAAAATGATTTATGCTGGAAAACTACTGGTCGCTTTTGCGTTGCACTCATTAGTTCTTAATAGTATATGTATTGCTTATTATTAAT
Organism: Pseudomonadota bacterium; assembly: GCA_023393635.1. Taxonomy (GTDB): domain Bacteria; phylum Pseudomonadota; class Gammaproteobacteria; order Pseudomonadales; family Moraxellaceae; genus Alkanindiges. Next base: position 85,916 of record JAEWKT010000046.1, on the reverse strand, counting down.
GACTAGATGACTTTGGTTCAAACATAAATTGGCAGCTTTAGACGAACCATCTATGGATACTAATCAGAAAACCTGGGCTTTTGTTTTAAATTGGCCGCCTTTATATAAATGCTTACTTATGTTGAGTGTGGCAGTGCTGATTCATACAGCATGGTTAATTTGGAAGCTATATATTTATTTCCATCCCAGTTTATGGGTATATGTTAGTGCTGACTATTTACGCAGCTCTATTTTACTAAACAGTATGATTTTGCTCGTGCTTGCTGTGCCTATGCTGCTATGCTGGTATTTGCGCGCTTCAGAAAAAGCACAGATGATTTTGCCTTATGCCTGTATTTTAATTTATGGCTTATCGATGGTACATGAAGCCTATCTGGTGGGGATTATGAGTCCAGCCACTAGTTTAACCTTTGTTATGTCTGTCATTATTGGCTTGTTATTATTTAAGCGAATACTCATTTACTCCACGCTTGCCATCGTTTTTACAATTTTTATCTGGTTAATGCATGCCACTATTGAAGGTAAAATTCCTTACGCGCCTATCTTTATCAATACACTAGGCACCAGCACTGGTAAGGCAACAGTTTTTTGGACTTTTGCGATGTTGTGGTTTGGCCTGCCTATATTAATTGGTGGATTTATATTGCTGGAAATGTTATTGAGCCAATGGCGACAACGCGAAAAAAATATTGAAGTGCTTAGTCAGGTTGATCCACTGACGGGACTATATAACAGGCGCACGCTGTATCGCTTTTTATCTGGCTTGTTAAATAAAAAATATCCAAAGCCATTTTTGCACTCCTTAATTTTATTAGACCTTGATTTATTTAAGCAAATTAATGACTCTTATGGTCATGTGATGGGTGATCGAATTTTGGTAGAAGCCGCACAGGTACTTAAGTCTGTTGTAAGGCAACAAGATATTGTTGGTCGCTTTGGGGGCGAAGAATTTATTATTATTTTGACCAACACATCCTATCAACAAACGCGCCAAGTGGCAGAACGCTGCCGCAATGAATTAATGTCCATCAATATATACGATGACCATAATCATAAAATAGCAGTGACCGCGAGTTTTGGCACTACCCATTTTGACAGTACAAGCCACGATATTGATACAGTATTAAAAAAAGCAGATCAGGCATTGTATGAGGCTAAAGATTTGGGCAGGAATCAGGTGGTGCATTACTGGGATTATGCAGCGCAGCAAATATAACCTATCGTTTTTTGTACTTTGACTTTTATGGCCTATTTACCTATGTTTATAGCTGCATCCACTTTGGCAGGATAAGGATTTTCTTGTGTTAAAAATGAATGAATATTTGCAATACGATGGATTAGGGTTGGCACAACTGGTAAAAACCAGACAAGTTAGTGCAGAAGAATTATTGGAAATAGCCATTTTACGCGCCAAGCAGGTTGATCCTAAGCTCAATGCAATTACTATTCCCATGTATGATGAAGCGCGCCGTTATATTAAGGCGCATGCCAATTGTGGCGCAAATAGTGCTTTTGCAGGTGTGCCTTTTTTGCTCAAGGATTTATTTCAGGAATATAGTGGCGTGCCAGCCAGCCATGGCTCTGAACTATTAAAAAGCAAAAATTATACGCCTGAGTTTAATGCAGAAATTGTAAATCGCTGGCAAGCGGCTGGTACCACCATATTTGGCCGCACCAATAGCCCAGAATTTGGTCTAAAAGGCATCACTGAACCTAAAGCATGGGGTAGTTGTCATAATCCGTGGCACTTAAAGCATAATTCTGGTGGCTCGTCAGGCGGTTCGGCGGCAGCGGTTGCGGCTGGTATCGTGCCAATGGCTGGTGCAAGTGACGGCGGCGGTTCAATTCGGATTCCAGCCAGTTATTGTGGTTTGTTTGGTTTAAAGCCAAGCCGTGGTCGTACACCGTGGGGGCCAGAATCCAGTGAAGCCATGCATGGTGCTGCCATGCAACATGTATTAACACGCTCTGTGCGTGACAGCGCTGCCATGTTAGATGCAACTTCTGGATCAGATTTAAGTGCTTTATTTGATATTCAAACTGCGCCCACAAGCTATTTAGATGCCCTGAAACAACCGCCAAAAAAGTTACGCATTGCGTTTAGCACCAAGTCGCCTATTGGCACCAAGGTCAGTAAAGATGCCGTAGCCACAGTGCAAAAAACCATCCAGTTGTTAACGGACTTAGGCCATGAGGTGGTTGAAGATACCCCTGCAATTGATGGCATGGCGTTGGCCAGTGATTTTATTGTGATGTGGTTTTCCCAGTGCGCAGTAATGATGGATGAGTTTAAACAGCTGGTTGGCGGCACTGGTAATGCGTTTGAATTAGACTCGCGCGCGGCGGCAGCATTTGGTGCTAAAACCACAGCAACTGATTATTTACGCTGCTTAAGCCATTGGGGGCACTATACGCGCCAGCTCAATGTATTCTTTCAAAAATATGATTTATACCTGACGCCTACCACTGCCAGTGTGGCACCAAAAAATGGCGAAGTGGTAACGCCAAAGTGGCAACAGTTATTGTTAAAAGGCGTGCTTAAAACTGGTCAGGCACATCAATTGGCACGCGGTTCGTTTTTAATTGAGCAAATTGTACAAAGTAATTTAAGGTGGGTGCCATTTACGCAACTGGCCAATATTACTGGGGTGCCTGCCATATCTGTACCCCTTTACTGGAATAAAAATGGCTTGCCTTTAGGATCACAGTTTATTGCACCATTTGGGCAAGAACATGTGCTGCTGGCACTGGCAGCTCAATTAGAGTACGCCCAACCATGGCAAGCAAAGTATCAGCACATTAAACTTTAATGTGGTCATTTTTATGATTCATTTAGGTTGAATTGCTGATCCCATGCACTGTTATAGTTGATAGGTGCATGGGGCTGGAATGCTTTATTTAGATCAATTCCTCTGAGAATACTTTTTTATCATTCACTGTTCTACTACCCGCTTTATGCAGTCAATGTTCTATAATTTCTGTTTTCGATCGCACTTTTTGAACTATTACTGCATCCAATTTTACTGTCTTGTCTCTCGTAAAACGATGTACTCTTGCGTATGCTCAATTGATCTCTTTTTTTGCCTACTCTTATGACTGCACACCACCATGAAATACACTTTAGCCATCGTATGGGTTGGCTACGTGCCGCAGTACTCGGTGCCAATGACGGCATTATTTCAGTAGCCAGTTTGGTCATTGGTGTGGCGGCCAGCGGTGCCACAGCGGATACTTTAATGATTACAGGGGTAGCAGGTGTAGTGGCGGGAGCCGTATCCATGGCTGCCGGGGAATATGTTTCGGTGCAATCGCAAGCAGATATTGAAGCGGCTGATTTAATGAAAGAAGCGCATGAATTAGTCCATAATCCTGAGCATGAGCTTAAGGAATTAACTCAAATTTATGTTCAGCGCGGCTTAACTGCACCCTTGGCGGCTCAAGTGGCCAAACAGCTCACCACGTACAACGCCTTGCATGCCCACGCCAGAGATGAAATTGGCATTTCTGATATTAACCACGCTAAACCCGTGCAAGCGGCACTTGCCTCTGCGGGCTCTTTTATCCTTGGCGCAATATGTCCTATATTGGCGATTTGGTTGGCCAGCGATGCATTTATTCAAGCTGCTGTCGTACTCTCTACCTGTGCTGCTTTGCTGCTGTTAGGCGCATTGGCAAGTTATGCAGGTGGTGCTTCTATGATTCGTGGGGCATTACGTGTGTTATTTTGGGGAGTGTTTGCCATGTTATGTACCCAGTTAATAGGGACATGGTTTGGGGCAAACTTATAGTACTCTTACTGTTGATTACTATTTATTAGCAAAGCGTTACTGTACCGACATTTTTTATGTGCCACATTACTTTATCGTCAAATGATTAAATATTATACAGGTAATGATCATGAAAAATATATTTACAGTAGGTTTACTAGCGGCTGGCGTATGTGCTTTCTCAGGCGCGCATGCTGAAGCAATTAATCAGACTGCTTTAAGCAAGACCCAATATGAAACAGTAACCGTCGCCCAAGCCAAAACATTAAAAGATGACAGTAAAGTGATTATACAAGGACAGCTGGTACGCTCATTGGGTGATGAAAAATATGAGTTTAAAGACAAGACTGGCTCAATCACCGTTGATATTGATAATGACAAATGGAATGGCAAGCCAGTGAATGCCAATACGCGTGTCACCTTGGTAGGCGAAATAGATGTTGATCATTTCCCTAAAAAAACAGTAGAACTTGACGTAGACGAAGTACGTTTTTGATTTGTATTAATAGATTCTACCCCTCTAAACCCTTCTCAAGGGGATTAGAGGATTTTACAACAAGACTATTTAGTTATTCACCTTTTAGCGCACATTCATAATTGGTTTTATCTTGCTGACAACGTAGTCGTTTCAGCAAACTCATCATGCGTGGGTTATAGGTTTTGTTTTGCACAAATTCAATACGCATTTGCCGCAAGATACGCAAATACCCCACCTGGTCTTCTGTTGGAATATCAAACCAGTATTTGGCTGGAATAGCGGCATCATCACGCGCAATTTTGCTCATTAATTTTGGGGTTTGCGCTGTGAACCAGTTACGGCTTTTTTGGCCAAAACCCGCAGGATAAGCATCTTTCTTCAAGATAACATTGAGTGTCATAAAGCTTAATGGAAAGCGTGCCACACCACCATTTGCGCCAATATGACGGTTTACCTCTAAAGGCACAAAGGCCATGCTGGGAATGGGTAAAATATCAATTTGACTGGTTTCAAATTTCTTACCCGCATTATCAATGGTCATGGACACAGGCTTAGCGCCCACTTTAATGGCCATACGTGATTGTACAGGATCGATTTCTAATACCCCGATGCGTTTGCCTTCCATTTTAGCCAGGGTATTTATTGTGCGATCTTTGGTGGTTAAATAGGCAGAACCTAAAGGAATAATTCCCGCTGACTCATAATTGCCCTCTACCATATCGCCTGCCACTTTGGGGTTACCCATCAGCATAAGCAAATTGCGTGCAATCACATTGCTGGGAACAGCCCCAATGGCATTAATTGAGCCTGTATAACTATTAAAGGCACGTGTAGTAAAGCTGGTTGCAACCAGTCCATCACATTCACCTGCTTTGAAGTCTTTAAGAGCAGCAACCTCGCTACTGTAAGGTTTTAAGCTAATATCGACGTTCCATTTTTTTGCAGCAAGAACAAAATCTTTCATCAAGGCATAGTTATCACCAGAAGCACCACCCAGATCAAACGCACAAATGGTTTGTGCTTGCGCTGTGGTCATTAAGCCAAATAATCCTGTTCCCAGAATCAGGCTTTTTAAAGACCAGTTCATTCTTTTTACCATCATCGCTGCTCCATCTTTTGTTGTTATGTGTATCGTATCCCATCACACATGCGCTATCGCCACATTACCCCAAGTACTGACCAAAGCATCAACCCAGCGCTAATTCTATTAACCATGAGTAGATACAATATGCACAGTTTAGTCGTCACTAATCAAAAGCCAAAACTGCTCACATTGCAAGAGCAAAAACCATCCATATTTATTAAAAATATGCCAAACCGATATACGGCTAGTGATTAAGGCCAATAAGCAAGGCTTGAGCCACACTCGTGAACAGTTTCCAAAATTACATCACACCACTATTGTAGACGTATCAGCTTAGAGGCATTGCTTCTCTATCCACGCAGCTTGTCTATAGCACGCAGTATGCTGTCGCACCTGTGACCTAATGCCTTTACGCGACCAGATTTGTCGCAAGTAGTCATTTATTGGTGCCAGAGTCCCTAATCAATACATGCATTTTTGGTCAACTGCCATTACACTTTAAGCATGAGTATAACTGTTCGTGACTTAACGGGTGTGGGAGAAGCTGCTGCGCAATTGCTGGCCAAGCTGCATATTTATACGCCTGCCGATTTACTATTTCATCTGCCACGTGATTACGAAGACCGTAGCCGAATTATCAGCATGAATCAGTTGGTGGTTGGCAAAACGGCATTATTGCAAGGCACCATTCAATCGGTAGACTTTCCGCCTGGTAAACGTGCATCAGTAGCCATTCAGATCAGCGATGGCTTGGGCAAGGTAACGTTGCGTTTTTATCAGGTCTATAAAGGCTTAACGGACAAGTTTAATATTGGATCAAGTGTTCGGGTGTTTGGTGAAGTGCGGGTGGGCGCACGCGGCCTTGAGCTATATCACCCTGAGTATCAGTTTGTCAGTGAAACTGCTGCACTACCTGCCTCACGTTTAACTGCCATTTATCCTACTACGGAAGGACTCACCCAAGCCAAGTTGCGCCTATTTGTCGAGCAGGCGCTGAGTCATTACTCTCAGCATCTGCCAGAGCTTTTACCGCACCAGTTTGTAAAACACTACGACATGCAGGCAGCACTACGTTATGTGCATCAGCCACCTGCCGATGCCAATATTTTTGAATTAATTGAAGGACGACATCCTGCCCAGCAACGGCTTATTTTTGAAGAACTGGTGGCGCACCAATTAAGCCTACTGACGCGCCGCTATTACATTCAATCGATTGCCGCACCTGCCATTGCACCCAGTAAACAACTAACCAGGCAGCTATTAGACCAATTGCCTTTTCAGCCTACTCAGGCACAGGTACGTGTCAGTGCAGAAATATTGGCAGACTTAAAACAAACAAAACCAATGTTACGTCTAGTGCAAGGTGATGTGGGCGCAGGTAAAACGCTGGTAGCAGCCATTGCAGCGTGCCATGCGCTGGAAAGCAACTGGCAAGTGGCTCTTATGGCACCCACGGAAATTTTGGCCGAGCAGCATTTTATTAATTTTAGTCAATGGTTTACCCCCCTGGGTATTCAGGTGGCATGGCTGTCTGGCAAACAAAAAGGCAAAGCACGTGAGTTGTCTGAACATTTAATTAAAACAGGCCAAGCGCAACTGGCTATTGGCACGCATGCGTTATTTCAAACCAATGTTGCATTTAAACAACTGGGTTTGGTGATTATTGATGAACAGCACCGCTTTGGCGTGGATCAACGCTTGGCCTTGCGTGAAAAAGGCAGTGCGGGCACCACACCGCATCAACTGGTAATGACCGCCACGCCTATTCCACGCACGCTAGCCATGAGTGCTTATGGTGATTTGGATACCTCAGTAATTGATGAGCTGCCACCAGGACGCACGCCCATTACTACTGTTACCATTCCTTTTGAGAAACGTGAACAAGTGATTGCTCGTGTGGCCGCCAATTGCACTGAAGGCAAGCAAGCTTACTGGGTGTGTACCTTGGTTGAACAGTCTGAAACACTTGATGCCCAAGCCGCCGAAGATACTTTTGCCGAACTGTCGATGCGCCTGCCACATTTAAAATTAGGCTTGGTGCATGGCCGCATGAAACCTGATGAAAAACAGCGTGTCATGCAGGAGTTTAAACAAAATAAGCTGCATTTATTAGTTGCCACCACGGTCATTGAAGTGGGGGTTGATGTACCTAATGCGTCACTTATGATTATTGAAAATGCCGAACGGCTAGGTTTATCACAGCTTCATCAGCTACGTGGCAGGGTAGGTCGTGGCAGCACCGCCAGTTTCTGTGTACTGATGTATAAATCACCACTAACAGAAAATGGAACTGAACGTTTATCTACCTTGCGTGCCAGCACCGATGGTTTTGTCATTGCTGAAAAAGATCTGGAACTGCGTGGCCCTGGAGAGATATTAGGCACGCGGCAAACAGGCTTGCTAGGCTTTAGGCTGGCAAATTTGCAGCGTGATGAATACTTGCTGCCACAAGCGCACTATGTGGCTGGCATTATTTTAAAACAACATCATGAGCTGGCAGAGCCACTGCTACAGCGATGGCTACCCGAAGCACCGCGCTATGCCTATGTCTAAATCATGACCATGCCTACGCTATTTAAGCAGCACTTGTGTGGCTTGAGGCCAATGTGCCTTTTATGCCATTTAAGCCCAGCATTTGCTAAAAAAAGTATTTGCGCTGCCTGTTGGCAAGCCATGCCCTGGTTCAATCAAGACACACAAATCTCAAAAAACCAGAATATAAAAGCGGCCTGCCATTATGGCTGGCCAGTTGATCGCTTAATCCATTTGTATAAATATCAAGGACGGCTTGACCTATTACCTGTATTGACCGACCTGTTGCTTAAATTACCTAAGCCAGATATACAAGCCATTGTGGCAGTTCCCTTGTCAAATGATCGGCTCAAACAACGCGGCTTTAATCAATCATTGCTATTGGCCAAGCAACTATCCAGGCAATGGCAGGTTCCATTGTGGCAACCTTTGCATCGGCACCATACGCTAGCGCAGCAACATTTAAGTCGTAGCGAACGTCTCAATAATTTACAGCAGGCTTTTTATCTTAACAAAGCGCAATGTCGTGTGATTCCACGTAAAGTGGTGGTCATTGATGATGTATTTACTACGGGCAGTACCTTGACCGCTATTGAAGAACAATTATTAAGTCTAGGGGTGCAACATATTGCGCATTATGTTATTGCCACAGCAGACCAGTAAATAAAATGATATTCCTCTGTCTGGTTCAGTAATTTATACCGCTTAAACGCACTTCTTAAAAGTAAATCAAGCCTAAGTGAGGCTGATGCAAGTAGGCTATTAAGCATTATATAAGCCATACCGCACCCTTACTCATTACTTCTTTTTATTAAAAAAATGTGCTTGCCCCCTGCCCAAGTGCTGGCGAGACGACTAGAATAGGCATTGATAATCATACTTTGCGCAAGAGAGCTGAACAGATGCTAGAAGCTTTTTTTGCCACCGAAAGCGGTAGCCTACATGACACCACCATCCGCGGTAGCTTTGACTTAGAGCAGCACCTGGTGTGGATTGACCTGATTGCACCTACTCAAGAAGAACAGCAATGGGTACAGGAAGCTTACGGACAAAACCTTCCTACCATAAAATCACTCGACGATATTTCCTCTTCTGCCCGCTACTATCGTGATGATGATGGCATCTTGCATATCAGCACCTATTTTTTAAATAAAAATAAAAACTTATCTTTAGAAAATGAAGAAAGTGGTAATAGTCATATTTTAGCCACCGCACAAACCGTTGCTTTTATTTTAAGCAAAGACCGTTTATTTACCCTGCGCGGTGAAAAACTGGTGTCGTTTCGTGCGTTTCGTGCACGGGCTCGCCGTAATGATTACAACATTGATTACAATGATCCCATCTGGATTTTATTGGGTTTATTGGAAGCCAAACTGGATGAACTGGCAGATATTTTAGAAGACGTGCATAAAGATTTAGAAAAATACTCGACCGAAGTACTGAATAATCGGCATCGTGAGCAAGTATTAGACCTTGATGACATGGTGACACGTTTAGCACAGCAAGAAGATGTACTGGGTAAAGCACAACTATGCTTGATTGACTTACGCCGTGTGCTTACTTTTTTAAGTCGCCCACGCGCTTTAGGCAGTCATATATATGATATTGATGTGCGTGAGCTCACCGAAGATGTGCGCTCATTGGTAGAGCATGATTCATTTTTATTTCAAAAGGTACGGTTTTTACTGGACACAACGTCTGGTTTTATTAATACCGAACAAAGCGATACGATCCGCCGATTTTCTATTTTGCCAAGCTTGCTGGCACCGCCCATGTTAGTGGCGAGTATTTACGGCATAAATACTGATGTTTTGCCATTTGCCCGAGGGCATTTTAGCTTTATAGTCGTTATTACCCTGGTCTGTCTATTTTTTATAGGCCCATTTATTTACTTTAGAGCAAAAAAATGGATATAAAATATATGGATAAAATTAGCAGTTGTATTTTGTAAAAATAAGCATACAATTGTATAAAATATATTAACAAAAGGCTTCAGAATGAAAAAAGTACCAGTCTCTGCACTTGTTTTCGCTTTGATAGCAGCACCTGCTTATGCTAGCGGAACATTAAGCATTGATATTAGCGACGGCTTCCAGCCTGTATTAGAGTCGCTTAAACCGCGCTTGGTAAAACAGTTGGGTATGAATATTAATATCACGCCAAAATCAAATCACGATATTTATGCAGATTTTAATAAAAGCGCAATGACCGCGGATTTAGTGCTGTTTGTAGAAAATCCAAGTTACGGTATTCAAAGAATTAATCAGTACCTCACTGCCAGCAGCCAAATTTTGGCAGCCAGTAAAGTAGTGCTATGGTGCCCTAATGTACCATTGGCTAAGCGTGTATCCCTGATTGATACTATTAAGCAAGCCAACATTAAACGTATTGCTGTCTCACCTGAAGGCACCATGATTAGTCAAATGTTTAATAAAACTGTTCCTAGCCTCCCGAAATCCATTCAATTGGTTAATGCGCCTAATTCACTTGCAGCATGGCGTATGGCGCGTAATAATCAAGTTCAGTGTGCGGTCACCTTAGACAAATGGCTACGCCCAACCGATCAGTTTGCTTATGTTTCCCATAATGAAATTATCTTACGCGGTTATATTAACCCTGCATTAAATAATAAAGCCCCTGCAAAACAGGTGTTAGCTGTACTTGGATCACCGTTAATTCAACCATTAATGATGCGTGCCACTAATATTGATTTAGTGCAAAACTTTCCAAAAAATAAGCGTTCAGAATTTAATAAAAAAGCCAGCTAATGCTGGCTTTTTTATTACTCACTTCTATTATATTAACGACTACAACACTTAAAAAGACTATATAAACCCATTACTTTTGCACTAAGTTGCTTCTAGACAAACGCCTGTTGCAAATTAGAAGCATTAATAATCGCCTGCATTTTTTCAGGCGTGTGTTGCAACACAATATTTTGTCCTGCTGCACACTGCCTTACCCATTGCACAAATACCGCCAAGGCAATGGTGTTACTGGCTTCTAAACCCGAAAGATCAACTATTAACGGCCATTGGGTTTGTTGCTTTAACAACTTAAGCCCCTGCTCATAGACTTGAGCAGCATTATCAAAGTTAATACTGCCCTTGAGCTGTATTTGTTGATCCGTCAGGCTCAATTGTGCAGCCTGACTCATTATTTACTACCTGCGGCATCAGCTGAAGGTGTAAAGCTAGCAATCGCATTGTCTAGATTACCCTTATTGTTTTGTACCGTAGAAGCAAACTGGTTACGGAAAGTTAAGCCAATATCAATACCATTTAACGACACGTTACGAACTTTCCAGCTATCGCCACTTTGAATCAACTGATAAGTAACGGGGATATTGCCATTATTGGTTTTAAAATCCATGCTTACTACTGCTTTGCTTGGATCGCGACCAGCAGTGAATGGGCGAATACTATAACTTTCATTGTTATAGGCAGCCAGGCCTTTTGCATAGGTACGCACTAAGCTTTGGCGGAAGGTCTGCGTAAAATTATTGCGTTGTGCTGGCGTGGCCTGGCGATAGTACTGCCCCATCACACCACGCGCAAAACCATTAAAATCAACATAAGGTTCGATGTTTTCTTTCACAATGGTATTGAGCACTGCTGGATTTTTTTGATAATTGGCGCGCTCTTGCACCAAGCGATCTACCAATTTATCGGAAATTCGCTTAACAAACACAGGAGCTGGCTCTGGTGCAGCCTGCACACTGGTACTGGCGAGCATTACAGCCATCATGCTAGTGGTTAACGCTGTTGGTAGTGCTTTAAATTTCATGCTATTCCTCTCTTACTTGGGGAAACACGCGATAAAAGATGATGCGGCTTAAGGGTCATATCACTAAAAGCCTTCAGCAAAATCCTCTGTTGCTGCTTCTACAGCTGGTGCTGCTTTGGTTGTTGAGCCTGCACCACCAGTAATAAATTTATTGATTAAATCTTCAATGTCCATAGAGCCTTGAGTCTGGGTAATTACATCACCATCTTTGTAATACTTCTCACCCGCGCCAGGCACTACTTTTAAATATTTTTCACCTAATATTCCATTGGTTGCCACCATGACATAAGCGTCATCATCAATAGAATCCACCTTGCTATCAATATCCATCACCACATTGGCTTGCAAGGTTTTAGGGTCTAGTTCAATACGGGACACACGTCCGATATTAACGCCACTAATGGTAATTTTAGCACGCGGCTTTAAGCCATTCACATTATTAAATTGTGCGGTTAGCGTATAGGTGTCTCCATAATTGCTGCCCGTCAAGCCACTGACTTTCATGGCTAAAAAAAACAGGGCAATTGCCGCAACAATGACAAAAATACCTACGGTGAGTTCACTGCTTCGTGTCCTCATGACAATCCTCCGAACATGACCGCAGTCAGAACAAAATCTAGTCCCAGCACAGCCAGGGATGAATAAACAACGGTACGGGTAGTGGCAGTAGAGATGCCTTCTGACGTGGGGGCACAAGCATAACCCTGATAAACCGCAATCCACGTACATACCACGGCAAACACAACGCTTTTAATAATACCGTTGACGATATCATCCATAAAACTAACGCTGCTTTGCATGCTAGACCAAAAAGAGCCCTCATCAACACCGAGCCAATCGACGCCTACAAACTTACCGCCCAAAATACCAATAGCAGAAAAAATAATGGCCAGTAATGGCAAACTGACAATCCCTGCCCATAATCGGGGTGCCACGATGCGACGCAGTGGGTCAACACCAATCATTTCCATACTGGACAACTGCTCAGTGGCTTTCATCAAGCCAATTTCGGCAGTAAGGGCTGAACCTGCACGGCCAGCAAACAGCAAGGCAGCCACCACAGGGCCAAGCTCGCGCAGCAAGGTTAAAGAAACCCCTGTACCCAACATTGATTCACTGCCAAAGCGAATTAAGATTGAATACAGCTGCAAGCCCAATACCAGACCAATAAACAGCCCAGAAACTGATATAATGAGTAAGGACATCACACCCACACGGTACATTTGCTCGATAAACAAGCCAAAACCGCCACGCGTGGGTACTGCCAGCAAGGTTCGGATTAATAAGAAAGTTGCCGCGCCAATGCCTGCAATGCGATCAATCACGGCACGGCCAAGGTGCTGAATGGGGTTCACGTTTTATCTCCATTCAGTCGTAAATAAGGAGTTTGGCTATACTGGAACTCAACAGGCCCTTCGGCATAACCATTTAAAAATTGCTGTACAAACGGTGATGCAGAATCACGCAATTGCTGCGGCGTGCCTTCGCCCATGACCTTACCTTCGGCAACCACATAGACATAATCTGAGATGGATAAAGTCTCATCTACATCATGCGATACAATAAGGGTGGTTAAACCCAGTGCCTCACGCAAGGTACGAATTAAGCGCGTTAAGACCCCTTTTACAATAGGATCCTGTCCTGCAAAAGGCTCATCGTACATAATTAAATCAGGGTCAAGCGCAATAGCACGTGCCAAGGCCACGCGGCGGTTCATACCACCCGATAACTCAGACGGTAGCAGTTGCTCGGTACCGCGCAAGCCCACTGCTTCAAGTTTTAAACCCACAAGTTCAGCAATTAAATGCTCTGGCAAACGCGTGTGTGCCCGTAACGGAAAGGCCACGTTTTCATACACGGTCATATCGGTAAATAGCGCACCACTTTGAAACAGCATGCCCATGCGCGCGCGCACTTTAAATAAATCCTGACGGCTTAAGGTAGCAATATTTTTTTGCTCAAATAGCACTTGGCCGCGATGAGGCTGCAACTGCCCGCCAATTAAGCGTAATAACGTGGTTTTTCCTGTGCCTGATGGCCCCATAATTCCAGTAACTTGACCACGCTGGAACTGCATATTGACGCCATCATAAATAGCACGATCACCACGAAAGAAAACCAAGTCCTTAACATCAACTAAGGAGTCGCTGTTTAGAATTTGCGAATCTTGTGTCCGATTCTGGGTGTCAACCATGCGCACAATAATCCGTAACAAAATATTTATTAAAAGAACTTTAGCATACTTTGCCTAACACGATAAGTAGCTACCGTAGTGCTTTTGTTTTAAGCCTATGCAGGCAAATTTTAAGTGGCTTAAAACTTATTTTTCTACCAACTGAATAGTTTTTGGATATACCTCAGCCTGCTGGATTTTAAATTCTGGCAGTACAGAGGGTTCTTTTTCCTGTAATAACTGATAACCCAAGTAAACTGCATTTAAACCAACTAAAAACACAAATAAGTATGGCATTTTTTATTCCTTTTTAATGTTCATGTCATCAACCTTGTGGCACCGATTCTAGCATTATTCATTACAAATTTTTAGCAATAAAAAAGGCCGACATAAAAATCGACCTTTTTGCTGAGATGATTAATGGATAAAATTAATCATCATTCGCGTTAAAACGTGGCTTGTTGGCATACGCCTGGTCTTTAAAACGGCGTGTTTTATGCTCAACACTGGGTGCGCGGTCAGTAGCACCAAAGCTACGCTCGCCACCAAATTCACGACGTACTGGACGGTCACTACCACCAAACTCGCGACGTGCTGGACGGTCATTGCCACCAAAGCTACGGCGTTGTTCGCCACCATCACGGTTAAACGGACGTGCTGGACGCTCACTGCGGTAATCTACACGGTTACCACGGTTATCATCGTTGCTGTTGCCACCGCCAAAGCTGCGACGTTCGTTACCACCATCACGGTTGAACGGACGCGCTGGACGGTCATTGCCGCCACCAAAGCTACGACGTTGTTCGCCACCATCACGATTAAACGGGCGACGTTCACCACCTTCGCTATTACCAAAGCTGCGACGCTCGTTACCACCATCGCGGTTAAATGGACGACGCTCGCCACCTTCGCTATTGCCAAAACTACGGCGCTGTTCACCACCATCACGGTTAAACGGACGTGCTGGACGACTATCTGAACGATCACCGCCATCACGGTTGAATGGACGACGCTCGCCACTACCAAAACGGGATTCACCCTCAAAACGACGGCCACCTGAACGACCACCACGGCTGTTGCCACCGCGGTCATTACGACCTGCTCCACGTGGACGTTCTGCCTGTGGCGTTGGCTCAAGGCCAGCAATTTCAGTCACCGCCAGACGGGCACTTAAATAATCTTCAAGACCACGGATTTTACCGCGCTCACGATGTAAGGCTAAAGTAATCGCACGGCCACTACGACCAGCACGACCAGTACGGCCAATGCGATGTACATAGTCTTCGTTTTTCATGGGTAAACCAAAGTTAATCACATGGCTAATCCCAGGAACGTCTAAACCACGCGCCGCAACATCAGTGGCAACCAGCACACGGGCACGGCCGTCACGCAGCGTTTTAATACGACGATTACGCACGGTTTGTGGCATAGCACCATGCAGTGCAACGACCAGATGACCTGCTTCAGCCAGCTCTTCAGCCAACATGTCAGTGTCTTCCTGGGTGCTTGCAAACACAACTGCCTGATCCATGGTTTCATCACTTAACCAATGCGCCAGCAATTTTTTCTTGTGTTCAAAGCCATCTGCATAATGCAGCGTTTGTTCAATATCCACGTTGGTGGTAGAGCCAGTTTCAATGGCAATACGTACAGGATCGTTCATCATTTTTTCAGCAAGATGAACAATACGACCCGCAAATGTTGCAGAGAACATTAAGGTTTGTTTACGGCCGCGCGCTAAGTCACTAATGGCTTCCAGATCATCAGAAAAACCTAAATCCAGCATACGGTCTGCTTCATCAACAATTAACGCATCAACATCATTGAGGCTAATTTGACGACGGTTGACCAAATCAAGTAAACGACCTGGGGTTGCTACAACCAGCTGTGCGCCTTTTAACTGGGCAATTTGTTTACCAAAAGGCATACCGCCAACAATGGTAGCAACACGCAAACCACGGACATGGCGAACCAGTGCAATGGCGTCCTGGCTTACTTGCTGTGCCAATTCACGCGTTGGGCATAGTACCAGTACTTGTGGGGCAGTAATTGATTTCATGCGATCTTTAGCAGATTGCAATGCATTGGCTTCTGCCAGTGGATTCAATGTAGGTAATAAAAAGGCAACGGTTTTACCACTACCTGTCTGGCTTGATACCAATAAATCTTTGCCTTCTAATGCGGCAGGAATAGCAGCAGCCTGTACAGGGGTTGGTGCAGTAAAGCCTAGATCAGTTAAGGCTTTTTGATATTGTTCAGCTAAAGGAAAATCAGCAAAAGTGGTGCTCATAGAGTATGTCGCCCCATGTTGGGCGCTCCAATAAAGTCATAAAATAGACATCGGCATCAGGCAGCAAAGCAGAAATCTGACTCTTGTCAGTGGGCTTAGGCTTACAAAGACGATGCAGTATACGCACAGCAGCTTACGGCAGCAGCCTGAAAAAGGTGGTCAGTTGGGACTGACACGAGATGTGAGGCGCGAGGAATAGTCATCCTAAGGACTGTGAACGCGCAATCATAAATCTGATATGATGTTCAGGCGATGAACGGAAAAAAGTGCGTGGCGTAGTATAGCGCCACTTTTTTAGAAAAGCTATACAATATTCACTATTATTGCGTAACTTTTAATAATAATCCCATTATTGTGTGACCTGGTTCATTGAGGCAACTGATTTGGCACCGCTTTTAGCTGGTCATACAGCTGATTCACATCAGGACGCTGTTCTTACGGTGCATTTGGTTTTTCCAAGGGCTGGGTTAATAACGGTTGCTTAATCACTTTGTTGCGTAATGGATTGGTGGTTTCATTTTTTAAAAACTCATCATATGAGCGATCTGTTTGATTGGCATAGTTTTCATACTGCAAGCGAGTACAATCAACGTCAGGCATATCTTCTGGGCAATCCAAAACATCAGGTACATTGACCAATGCAGGATTGGCTTCGGTGGTGTGACTTAACTCTTTATCAGTTAATTTGCTGGCCGCCAATATATTTGATGACATGAATAAACTGGCACTCAGGATACTGAAGGCAGCAACATAAATCGGGCGTGGCTTAATCATTGTTATACCTATTTGTTAGCTTGTTTGTTTCATTATAGGTGCAATAAACCACACTGCCCGACCACGTATCATTTCGCTGTTAAACATAATATTTTTTTACATAGCACTCTTAAGCCGTAAAAAACCCCAGTAAGGACTGAGGTTTTTTATGCCACTGTGATCGACTTAAAATTTAGCCACCAATTTTACGGTACTTGGCACGCTTTGGTCTGGCTTCGTTACCCAGTGTTTTTTTACGATACGCTTCGTATTCACTATAGTTGCCGTCAAACCACTGCGGGCCTTCTTCTTCAAAGGCCAGAATGTGGGTGGCAATACGGTCGAGGAACCAGCGATCATGCGATACCACCAGCACAGAACCTGGGAATACCTGAATGGCTTCCTCTAGCGCACGCAAGGTTTCTACATCAAGGTCGTTAGATGGCTCATCAAGCAAAATAACGTTGGCACCCTGACGCAAGGTTTTGGCCAGTTGCAGGCGGTTACGCTCACCACCAGATAATGAACCTACCCGTTTTTGCTGATCCTGGCCTTTAAAGTTAAAGCGACCAATATAGGCACGTGAAGGCGTGGTGTACTCACCAATGGTAATGATGTCTAAACCATCAGACACCTCTTCCCATACGGTTTTTGCAGGATCCAAAGTGTCACGCATCTGACCCACATAGGCTACTTTAACACTTTCACCCAGGCTGACTGACCCTGTATCAGGCTTATCTTCACCCGTAATCATGCGAAACAGTGTGGTTTTACCCGCACCGTTTGGCCCGACAATACCAACAATACCTGTTGGTGGCACATTAAAGCTTAAGTTTTCATACAGCACACGACCATCAAATGATTTGCTAATGCCTTCAACTTCAATGACTTTATTGCCTAAACGTGGACCTGGCGGTATATAAATTTCAGCAGTTTCGTTGCGCTGTTGAAATTCGCGCGAGTTGAGTTCTTCAAAACGCTCAATCCGCGCTTTAGACTTGGCTTGCTGACCTTTGGCGTTTTTACGTACCCATTCCAGCTCGTGTTTTAAGGCTTTGGCAAAGGCTTCTTCCTGCTTTTGTTCCTGCTCTAGGCGCGCAGTTTTTTGTTCTAGCCAATTGGTATAGTTGCCCTGATATGGAATGCCATGACCACGGTCAAGCTCCAAAATCCACTCTGCGACGTTATCCAGGAAATAACGGTCATGGGTAATGGCCACAATAGTGCCAGAAAAATCTTTTAAGAAGCGTTCCAGCCACGATACAGACTCGGCATCCAGATGGTTGGTTGGCTCATCAAGTAACAGCATATCTGGCTTAGACAGCAGCAAACGGCACAAGGCAACCCGACGACGCTCACCACCCGATAACTTGGAGACATCAGCGTCCCACGGTGGTAGACGCAATGCATCGGCAGCCTGTTCCAGCTGATTATTTAAGTTATGCGCATCCCATGCCTGAATAATACCTTCAAGTTTTTCCTGCTCTTTGGCCAGCGCATCAAAGTCAGCATCTTCACTGGCATATTCGCCAAACACTTCATCCAGACGTGCCAGCGCATCCAGAGGCTCACGCAAGCCATCTTCAACATTCGCACGCACATCTTTAGCAGGATCAAGATCTGGTTCCTGCTCCAAATAGCCAATTTTAATGCCAGGTTGCGCGCGTGCTTCACCGTTAAAGTCTTTATCAACACCCGCCATAATACGCAGTAAGGTCGATTTACCTGCACCGTTTAAACCCAGTACACCAATTTTGGCACCTGGAAAAAATGATAAAGAAATATCCTTTAAGATTTCGCGCTTTGGCGGAACCATTTTGGATACTTTATTCATGGTATAAATATATTGGGCCACACAGGACTCCTAAATTAAATCAATATGCCGCGACAGCAATGACCGTAGCCACTCATCACGATGGCAAGGTCTGCTGCATTTAACTCATGGTTAAAACAAATTTGATGCCTAGTATAGCGGATTTATGTCGGGGCACGTGTACCGCATTCAAGTGAAGCACTATTTTATTATTTCTTGTTACATACTTATTTTGTTTAGTCATGCAATCCTGTAGAACAATTTACAAATAACATCAAATGAAAGTCCAGTATATAAAGTAGAGTAAAGGCTCGATTAAATTTTGATCTGTTTATTAGAATATTTACTCTAGATTTATTTTAATAAATTCATGGATATCATGCACTTGCTTTTAACCAGATTAAATTTTGATCCGACGAAAGGCGTATATTTTTTTGCCATTTTTTATAAAGATATGCACAGGCAAAATTATATAAGTGCCTGAGATTTATTTTATTCAATTTGGAAGAGATTTGCTATGGCCAGCTCCATTCAAAAGCGTTTAACCGCAGTAGTTAAAAACAAAGTTGCCCTGATTACTGGTGCCTCTAGTGGCATTGGCCTCACGGTTGCCAAACAACTGGCAGATGCAGGCGCACATGTGTTACTGGTAGCGCGCACTCAGGAAAAACTTGAAGAAGTCAAAAAAGAGATTGAAGCGGCTGGCGGTAAAGCATCGGTGTTTCCATGCGATTTAAATGATATGACTTCTATTGACGAGTGTGCCAAAAATATTTTGGCAGAAGTAGGCCATATTGATATTTTAATTAATAATGCAGGACGCTCCATTCGTCGTGCGGTGGCAGAATCTATTGATCGTTTCCATGATTTTGAGCGCACCATGCAGCTCAATTATTTTGGCGCGGTGCGCTTAATTTTAAGTGTGTTGCCACACATGATTGATCGTAAAGATGGTCATATTATTAATATTAGTTCTATTGGCGTGCTGGCCAATGCTACCCGTTTTTCAGCGTATGTGGCCTCTAAAGCAGCACTTGATGCCTTTAGTCGTTGTTTGTCGGCTGAAGTGCATGCGCATAATATTAATTTAACCTCTATTTACATGCCGTTGGTGCGCACGCCAATGATTGCGCCCACCAAAATTTATAAATATGTGCCCACACTATCGCCTGAACAAGCAGCCGATATGGTAGCGCGCGCCATTATTGACAAACCTAAAAGTATTGCCACCAAGGTGGGTACGTTTGCCTCAGTGAGCTACGCGCTAGTGCCCAAGTTTAACGACATGGTCATGTCCATTGGCTATAATTTATTCCCAAGTTCTATTGCGGCAGCGGGCGATAAAGGCAATAAAAAAGCAGGCAAATTAAACTTGGCACAACGTGCTTTTGCCCGTTTAGTGCCTGGTGAACATTGGTAAGCCAGTGATCTCACTTATTGAAGTCTAAAGCCAGGCAATATCAATCAATACAAATAAAAAAAGCTGCAATGCGTTAAATCCGCTGCAGCTTTTTTATTGTGTGCAGTTGGCAAATTGCTCGGTGCCATCTTTTAATCAGCATACTATAGACATACACATTAAAATTTGAATAAATATGACTTGAATACGAATAAACATTCATAATAAAGTTAAAGCAGATTTTTGGTCTTTAAGGACAATAACAATGCTCAATCAAAACCAGCCAACCTCACCCGTTACAGCCACAATACCCACTCGCGCACATTTATTTGAACAGCGTCAACTGAAGTCACTATGGGCCAAGCCTTTAACTAAATTATTGGGCAAACCAATTGCGCCCTCTAGGCAATATCGCCAAGCCTTGCTAGATGGATTATGGCAAGGTGATCCATTAATGGATCAAGTGGTCGAATGGATATGTGAAGCTGACTCAAAACAACGCAAGCAATTATTTGAACAAGCGTTGCAGCAAGGTTTGGATAGCCTTGATGATTGCCCCGCACCCTTATATAACTTTTTTAGCGTCATTGAGCATCCACCAGTCTGGCTAGATACCCAGCAGCTTAAAATTGCACAGCAGTTTATGCATTCAGTGGGCTTAAACGCCAATTATATTTTAAAAGACATGGCCTTGATGGGTGGGTATTTATTGTCTGGCTTTAATCAAGCCCTGGTACTGACTGGTGCTCTGGATAAAAATGCCTCACAGCGTTTGGCAGAAACCAGCAAATGGTGGATGGATTGCACTGAAGTCAACGGATTGCAGCGTTTTAGCAATGGCTTTAAAAGTACGGTGCATGTACGCATGATTCATGCCTTGGTACGGCGCAACTTACAACGCAAAAGCGAATGGCAAGCAGAACAATGGGGCTTACCCATATGCCAGATTGATATGGCGGCCACTAATCTGGCCTTTTGCAGTTTATTTTTATTGGGTTTGCGCGCCATTGGCATTTTCCCCACCATGCGTGAAAGCAAGGCGGTGATGCATTTCTGGAAATATCTGGGCTGGTTGATGGGCGTGGATGAAACCTGGCTGGTGAATAGCGAAACTGATGGGCATATTTTGCTTTATCACACCATGCTGACCCAATCTGCACCTGACTGGACTAGTAAAGCATTAGGTTATGCACTGTCACAAGAGCCTCTAACCAAGCACTATGACACATGGCAGCGTCTTAAACGCAGTTGGGATTATCATAAACGTTTGAGTATTAGCCAGTATTTTTTAGGCCGCAAAAAAATGCGTTTATTGGGTGTGGAGCAGCGAGTGCTGCCCTGGTATCCGTTGGTATTGCTGCCCACGAATATGCTTACTTATTATGTGCAACGGCACCTCCCCCTGTTAAATGGATATCAGCAAGTGCAAGGACGTAAAGCGCAAATTAAGCATCAAAAAGGATTTGGTCAAAAGGGGAAAAGTATTTTACAGCCTCATCAGCAGCACCCTGCTTATATTGCCTCTTAAACCTGCAAAGCAGGATGTAACCTATTAAAAAGAGCAGGCATCTTTAGGTAAATAGGGCATTTAACATGCATGCGTATTAAAAACTGTACTAAAAAAGGAATGTACTATGGCCTCCTTGCAAGGAAAAACGATATTTATCACAGGTGGTAGCCGCGGGATTGGACGGGCAGTGGCTTTGCGCTGCGCCCGCGACGGAGCCAACGTGGTGATAGCAGCCAAATCTGCTGAGCCGCACCCAAAGCTGGGTGGATCGATTCATACGGTGGCACAGGAGATTATTGAACACGGTGGTCATGCCCTGCCCTTACAAATGGATGTGCGTGATGAACAACAAGTCATTGATGCACTGGCCAAAGCTGCTGAGTATTTTGGGGGTATTGATGTACTCATTCATAATGCTGGTGCGATCCATTTGGGCAATGTAGAGCATACCAGTATTAAAAAATATGATTTGATTCAAACTTTAAATCATCGCGGTTTATTTATTGCCGCCCATCATGCCCTGCCTTATTTAAAGCAATCCGCCTTAACTTCATCAGGTACTGCACAAATTTTAAGTTTTTCACCGCCTATTAATTTATCAGCGCATTGGCTAGGCATGTATTCGCCTTATGCTTTGTCTAAGTATGGCATGACCATGCTGATTCTTGGTTTGGCTGAAGAGCTAAAAGCTGATGGCATTTTGTGTAATAGTTTATGGCCAGCTACTTTTATTAATACCGCTGCTGTGAGTCAAAATATTGGTCAGGATGCGGCCACCCTAATGAGCCGTAAACCTGAGATCATGGCAGATGCTGCCTACGCGATTTTAACTGGCGGTTTGGGCAATATGACGGGACAAACCTTATTAGATGAAGATGTTCTTAAACGCGTAGGTATCAATGACCTAACTCAATACGCCTGCTCGCCTGAACATATTGACCAGTTAGCCAAAGATTTATTTGTCGACTAAACATTCAAACTTAAACACCCCCAATAAAAATAAGCAGCCGTTGAATTGCGCTGCTTATTTTTAATGGCATGGTTAAGCAATGCTGTTAACCAGATTTTTTTACCCCAGCTTGCAACAACAATGCGCCTAAGCCTCCAATTTTCGGCTCGGCTGCTTTGGCTGGACGATCTTTTGATTTATCAAAGGGCTTATTATCCTGACCGTTGCCCTGACGTTTAGTGCGCTCTGCACTGCGATCTGAGCTGCGACTATCTGGCTTTCTGGCAGCAGGTTTAAATGCTTTGCGTGGCTCATTATTCAATGAACGCTCGCCACGTGCTGGTTTTTCTTGTGGGTCTAAACGCAAGCTTAAACTAATCCGTTTACGCTCAGCATCTACGCTCATCACGCGCACTTGTACAATTTGACCTGGTTTGACAATTTTATGCGGGTCATCGACAAACTGACTTGATAGCTCGGACACATGCACCAAACCATCCTGATGCACGCCCACATCAATAAACGCCCCAAAGTTAGTGACATTGGTTACCACGCCTTCAAGCACCAGGTTACCGCTCACCATGTGGTCGGTTAAATCCTGCATGCTTTGAATATCATCACGGAACTTGGGTGTGCGGAACTCTGGACGCGGATCACGACCTGGCATTGACAGCTCTTTGATGACATCCTGCACAGTGGGCAAGCCGTATTGTTCATCTACCAGTTCTTCAACATTAATGCTGCCAAGCACCTCTGTTTTGGCCAATACTTGCTCCAGGCCTTTATCCAGTTTGCCTAGAATTTTTTCAACCAGTGCATAACTTTCAGGATGCACCGCAGAAGCATCCAGCGGCTGGTCGCCATGTTGCACACGCAAGAATCCTGCGGCCTGCTCAAAAGTACGCTCGCCTAAGCGTGGCACTTTTTTGAGTTGCTGGCGGTTATTAAACACACCATGTTCACGGCGATAATCGGCAATTTGCTGGGCAATATTTTTATTTAAGCCTGCAATACGCGCCAATAATGCGGGTGATGCCGTATTGACATCAACACCTACCGCATTCACACAGTCCTCTACCACAGCATCCAGTGTGCGTGCCAAACCAGTTTGGTTGACATCATGCTGATACTGACCTACACCAATGGATTTGGGATCAATTTTTACCAGCTCTGCCAATGGATCCTGCAAACGACGCGCGATAGACACTGCCCCGCGAATGCTAACATCCAGCTCTGGCAACTCTTGCGCAGCAAGCTCACTGGCTGAATACACCGACGCTCCTGCTTCACTCACCGTCACACGGGTCAGGTTTAAATCAGTGTGTTTTTTGACAAGCTCACCAAGCAGGTTTTCAGTTTCGCGGCTGCCTGTTCCATTGCCAATCGCCACCAGATCCACTGCAAACTCACGGCATAGACGCTCAAGCTCCGCCAAAGCACCTTCAACATCATTTTTAGGCGCAAACGGATAAATGGTGCTATGCGCGAGTACATCGCCTGCACTATTCACCACGGCCAATTTCACGCCCGTACGAATGCCAGGATCAACGCCTAAGGTGCATCGACCACCTGCTGGTGCGGCCAATAATAAATGACGCAGGTTTTCGGCAAATACTTTCATGGCATCTGCTTCAGCGGCCAAACGTTTTTCAGTCAGCAATGAATGCTCAAAATGCGGTCGTAATTTACCCAACCATAACAGATCAGCCGTTTGCTTTAAAAATTGCTGGCGCGATTCTGGCGCAATATCATTTAAGTTTAAATCGGCATAAATTTCTGCCAAACGTGGGGCATCTTCACCATCTACTTTCAGGCCAAGCACGTTTTCCTGCCGACCGCGCAACATGGCAAGCAAGCGATGATTGGCTAGTTTAGCCAGGCTTTCACTGGATTCAAAATAATCACGGAATTTATGCCCTACTTCGCGTTTTTCGTCGCTGGCCACACGACTAACCAATTGCGCGCTTGCGGCAAAACCTTGTTTTAATTGTTCAGTGAGTTCTAAACGTGTTGCCCACAAATCGACCAGTATATGCGACACGCCTTCAAGCTGGCTTGCTACATCTGCATAACGCTGCTCTTCGCCCTCATTGGCTTCGGCTGGGCTAAAATCTGCCAGTGCTGCTTCAGGTTCAATATTTTCCTGCCAGATTTTTAATGCATAAGGTTCAAGGCCAGCTTCACGTGCCAGCGCCGCTTTACTGGTGCGTTTGGGACGATAAGGCAGGTATAAATCTTCAAGTGCCGTTTTGCTGCCTGCGGCATTGAGGCGCGCCAATAACACATCATTGAGCTTATCCTGACTACGAATGGATTCTATGATTTTTTGGCGGCGTTCATTTAAGTCGCGCAAATAAGCCAAGCGTGCTTCTAACTGACGAAGCTGGGTGTCATCTAGCCCTTGGGTGACCTCTTTACGGTAACGCGCAATAAAAGGAACACTTGCGCCGTCATCCATTAAGCGAATGGTCGCTTCAATTTGGACAGGGCGAACCGCAAGCTCGCTTGCCAGTTGTTGAACCAACTCAGTCATACAACGCTTCCACGACAAAAATGAAAGTGGCGATTATACGTCCTGTACGCCTTAAATGAACGCGCTTTTTAAACTTATTCAATAAATGTTTTAAAACTTGTAGGCAAAATGCTTCTACTGATGACGATTTACAGCGCATGACTGGCTGCGCTATATTGCGATAAACTTGATATTTATGATTATTTTGATAGGCAAACCTGTATATATTTGGTATCTATTGATTGAATCTATTTGAGTTTTTGTTCAACTTGCCCTAAATATATTTATTAATGAACATTCTTAAAAAAATTTGCTGGATCTGTCAATTCAAGATTCTCAAAGGAGTTAATCATGAGCCTCGTTGTACCTGCTGAAGAGCAACAAATACGCCCTGATGCAGAGCGAGTGGAGCGAATTCTGGTCGTTGATGATGATGTACGTTTGCGTACGTTATTGCAGCGTTTTTTGGAAGACAAAGGCTTTGTGGTCAAAACTGCCCACGATGGCACCCAGATGGATCGGTTATTACAACGTGAGCTATTTTCACTTATTGTATTAGATTTTATGTTGCCTGTAGAAGATGGCATTAGCATTTGCCGTCGTTTGCGTCAAAGCAACATTGATACCCCAATTATTATGCTAACCGCACGTGGCAGTGATAGTGACCGTATTGCTGGCTTAGAAGCAGGTGCTGATGATTACCTGCCCAAGCCCTTTAACCCCAATGAATTACTGGCGCGTATCCGTGCTGTATTGCGCCGTCAGGTACGTGAGATTCCAGGCGCACCCAGCCAGCAAGTGGAAGTGGTGAGCTTTGGCCCCTGGACACTGGATTTGTCTACCCGTACCCTCACGCGTGAAGGGCAAGTGGTCACGCTAACCACTGGTGAATTTGCGGTATTAAAAGCCTTGGTACAACATCCACGTGAGCCACTTACCCGTGACAAACTCATGAACCTTGCCCGTGGCCGTGAATGGGGAGCCATGGAACGTTCCATTGATGTGCAGGTATCGCGCTTGCGTCGCTTAATTGAGGAAAACCCAGCACGTGCGCGCTATATTCAAACCGTGTGGGGCGTGGGTTATGTGTTTGTTCCCGATGGTGCAGAATAAAACCAGACTTTTGACAATAATCATTTTAGACCGCAACCACTGTAATTTTAAGATTTAGCACCAGTTTTATAGCATGCTCTGCTTTAATGCATGCCACTGGTGTTAAATGCCTTTACAATGTCTGTGTCTTTACGATGTTTATGTTTTTATCATTGCCAGGAAGCCTAGCGTGCAAAAAAAAACCAATAACACCGCGCATGCCAGTTCATCTCAACAACAAACGCCTTCATCAACACCCGCTTCACTGTTATCTGAGCTGGAAGCTCCATACCGTCAGCGGCCGCGCACGCGCTGGGAATTATTTTTAGATAAAATCAAACCGCGCTCAACTGCCATGCGTACCACTATTTTAGTAACGGTCGTGGTATTTTTTAGCTTATTTATGTCTCTGGCATTTTTTTGGCGCACGCTGTATTTACCTGAAATCCGCCAACATGCGCGCTATTTGGCCATTGAACTGGATTTGCTGGAACAAACCGATTTAATTGTCACTGAAGATCCGTTTTCTTTTGATATGCATGAATGGCTAGAACAACGGGTGGGCGTGCAAATTATTCGTGATCCTGCCTTGTTTCCAAATCCACGCGAAAAGGTAGTCGCCGAATTTTTTACAGGACGCTTGGAAAAAGAGTTATCGCGTGAGCTCAATGAACCCGTGACAGTTTATTTTGAGTTTAAACCTGTACCACAGCTATGGATTCAATATAAATCACTGGGCAATGCCTGGATTCAGGAACCTCTGGATTTTTATGCCGAATACAGTGCTGAGCTGATTTATGGCTGGCTTCTTGGAATCCCTTTATTAAGTGCAATTATTATTTTAACCCTGGTACGACAGCTCAACCGTCCTTTACGCCGCCTGCAAAATGCCGCGCGTGATTTTAGCCAGTCAGGAAAAGCACCTTATTTAGAAACCAATCATGGACCTATTGAAATTCGTCAAGTGAATGCAGCATTTAACCATATGATTAGTACCTTGCAGCAAGCCGCACAAGAACGCACCATTATGCTGGCTGGCATCTCCCATGATTTACGCACCCCCTTAACGCGTATCAGGCTAACTGCCGAATTGATGCCCGATGAAGACCTACAACAGGGCTTAATTTATGATGTCGATGACATGGATGCTATTTTAAGCCAGTTTATTTCTTATATGCGTGATGGCTCAGATGAAAAAGAACAGGCCACCGACATTAATGCACTGATGCAGGAAATTATTGTGCAATTTAAGCCGCTTAAAATTATTTACCAACCCCAGTTATTGCCACAGATTCACCTGCGTAGCCTATCGATTAAACGCATGATTGGCAATCTGGTGAGCAATGCCAAACGCTACGGGGCAGAGCCTGTATATTTATCCACTAATTTGCTGGGGGCGTATATTATTATTACGGTACGCGATAGCGGCGAAGGAGTGAATCAGGACGATATTGAATCACTCATGCAGCCATTTGTGCGTGGCAACAGTGCCCGTACCACGCAAGGCAGTGGTTTGGGACTGGCCATTGTCAAGCGGATTGCTGAACTGCATGGTGGTTACGTCAATGCGCGTAATCATCCCGATGGCGGCCTGGAAATTAGCGTGGGTTTGCCGTTGCAACAGCATGTTGTTCCTGAAAGCACTGCTGAAGCCAGTACACTGGCAAAACTAAAAAGTAAGCTCACAGGCGATAAGTAAGCAACAGACAAGCACCATCAAAACGCCTAAAAACTTTATTATTTTTTACTGCGCTATACTATTTTTTGTCTTCATTATGCCGCATTCTATAAACTGCGATGACAGCAGTATTGTTTTAAAAGTGAAGGCAAACGCATGACCACAGTGCAACATACAAAACAAACCGTTGCGATTATTGGGAGTGGCATGGCTGGGCTGACGGCCGCGCGGCTGATGCAAGACGCAGGTTATGCCGTGACCATTTATGAAGCCTTACCAAGCCGTGGCATGGATAGTCATAGCCTATATGTGGATGGTGGCATTATTGATGCGCCCTTACGTGTGATGAATGCATCATTATGGCAAAACACCTTGGCACTGGCTGCTTATGTGGGTGTACCAACCTTTAAGGTACGCACTTATATATCCTGTAGCTGGTTAGAACAAAACCATGCCCTAACCACCTGGTTTAAAAGCCAACGCTCGCGTATTGGCAACTTACCTACTGTGGCCAGCTTAAAGTTTTTTAACCGCCAAAACTTAACATTATTGAAAGGCTATCTTCAGCTTAAAAAAGCTTTAAGAAAATTTAAAACCAACCCTCATCAAGACATGAGCCTGGCGCAATTTCATGCGCAATATCCATTTGAGCCGCTATTTTGGTATGGCACGGTACTGCCCGTGATTCATACCATTTGTACCTGCAAGCCTGTGCAAATTGCCAACTGGCCAGCCAAACCATTGCTGCAATTTGTAGAAAAGCTACTAAAGGGTGATGCTTTATTACGTCTGCAAGGCGGCACACCTGCCTTGGTGGATGCACTCACCAAGGATATTCACATTCAAAGTGGCGCAAAGGTGGCCCGAATAGAATATCAAGCGCAGCAAGTATTGGTGCAAAATGAATTTGATGAGAAAGCACTATATGATTATGTCATTGTGGCAACGCCAACTAGTCAATTGGGCTTTTTAAATGCGCAGCAATTTAAGGTAGATATTGAATTATTGCAGCAGTTTGAGTTTGACCAAGGCGAGCTGGTGATTCATCGTGACCAGCGTTTTATGCCCCAGTTGCCACAAGACTGGACGGTACTCAATTATGCCATGGATAAAAGCTTTAGCCAGTCGATGTTTACGATCTGGATTAATGCCATTGAACCCAGTCTGGTAGGAAAGCCGCCTATCTTTCAAACCTGGAATCCATTATTTGAACCCGATGCCGCGCAAGTCATATCACGTGTGAAACTAAGCCGCGCCATTGTGAATGCTGATACGGCCAAGCTGGTAGCACAAGTAAAACACATGCAACAAAACCCAGCGCGTCGGGTGTTTTTTTGTGGCTCATGGCTGTGTGATGGCCTGCCTATTTTAGAGTCTGCCGTGACCTCTGCCATGTGGGTAACCAAGCAATTGGGCGTGCATGCGCCATTTGTTGGGCTTGCGCCACTTCAGGTGACGGCTGATGGCTTACCACGCTAAATGGCAGTTTATGAGATGGTAAAATCATTGCAGGGTTTGCTACAGCTAGCTTTGAAACTATCGCCTAAAAAGCGTGTGAAAAAATTCATAACAAGCAATCGTCAATTTGCCATTGATAGCCACTTACTGGGTGATCCAAATGTGTTGGCATGGAGTAATTTGGGCATTTGGCCAACGCCTTGCCCGCTCAATTACTCCTATGTGACAGCATGCCAGCAATTAGCCCACAAGATAGGCTGTGCTGTCCATCTACAACCCGATGACAAGCTATTGGATTTAGGCTGTGGCCAAGGGGCAAGTTTGCAATACTGGCCAGCTGAATTTGGCATAAAGCACATGAGTGCCTTTGAAATTCAGGCCGATTGTATTGCAAGGATCAAACAGGCTGCCTTGCCGCAACTGGATGCCATTTATCAGGCCTCGTTTAGTCAACTGCCCTTGCCTAGCGCACAGTTACAACATGCCTATGATGCGGTGGTGTGTGTCGATGCGGCCTATCATGCACCCTTGGCCGATTTTTTAGCAGTGAATCAGGCCGCGTTAAGAGCGGGTGGGCGTATTGCATTTTGCACCTTGATTCGCCCCACGCATTCTTTTGGCTCAGACCATTGGGCTAAAACCCTCATGCCTTATTTGCTTAAACTGGTTGCAATCCCAAAGCAACGCCTGGATTCTGAGATACAGGTACGCGCACTGTTAACACATTTTGATTTCACTGATATTCATATTGAACATGTAGATACCGAAGTTTTAAACGGCTTTGCACAATATATTCAGCGGCAGCAACTCCCCTTGCGTAGTAAGCATTCGGCTGCATGGCTTAAAATCAGGCTTACGGCGCAGTTATGTGGATTTTTATATCGTCATCAATTGGCACACTACAGCATTGTCAGTGCCAAATATAAGCCGAATAGGCTTTAAAAGACATTACTCATCAGCCTTGTGGTTCATATTTTAATTACTGTTCAAAATCAGCTTTTAGCATAAAAGCAACTGAGTGAAGCAATTCCATACTTAACTTGCAGCGCACAGCGCAGTATCATCTAATTGATATATTATTTTTTTAATATGGTTAAACAAATGCTATTTTTTAAAGGATAAATATAAACAATGAATCATAGAGTAAATAAACCAAATCCAGTTTCTAACAAATTATGGTCGCTAGACAATGAGCCGACCAAAACGATTACTGTACAAGATATCAAAACCACCATGCCACTCGTGGCACTGTATTGTGGTTCGCGTTCTGGTAATAATCCTGTGTATGAGCAACAGGCCATTAAGCTGGCTCAGCAGTTGGCACAGCATCAACTGGGTGTGGTGTATGGCGGTGCCAGTATTGGCTTAATGGGTCAGGTGGCCGATACAGTGATTAACCATGGCGGCGAAGTGGTTGGGGTGATACCTGATTTTTTATTGCGTCATGAAATTGCCCATGATGCCTTAACGGAGTTATATGTGGTAGATACCATGCACGAACGTAAAGCCATTATGGCCGACCGTGCCAGTGCGTTTGTGGCACTGCCAGGTGGTTTAGGGACGTTTGAAGAAATATTGGAAGTCGCCACATGGGGGCAGTTGCAACAGCATAGCAAGCCCATTGTTTTGTTCAATATTAATAACTACTACCAGTTTTTAATTGCGCAGCTGGATTATGCAGTGCAAGAGGGATTTTTAACTGCCCAGCATCGTACTCAGGTGATGGTATGTCAAAGCGTAGAAGAGGTGTTGATTGCGCTGGCCCAAATCAGTAGTGATGAAAAACAGATCGTTGAAGCAGAAAAAGTATAGTTATAAAAGTACTGTAAGCGCGCCACAAGCAACAAATAAAATAAATTACTCATGCTTGTGGTACTGGTTTACGACGTTAAATCAACTATTTTATTTATACTAAATTATGGGTTGGCTTTGTTGTTAATTTTAGCAGCCAACTTATTGAGAAGACCACCATAAGCCCAACTGGTCATGGCATAACTAATAAGAAATACTACTGCCAGAATAAGCAGCATAATCAACATGAAACCACCTGAACTAACCATTTGTTTCAGTGATGATAAATCGCCAACGATAGCTTGCAGCGCCACAAAGATGACGGCAACGATGATTGATGCACCCCAGCTAATAGCCAGCGACCCCCACACTAATCGCTTTTTTTCTGCTGCGTCAGGTATGCGGAAATGATCTTTAACAAAATACTGTCCTGTGGTCATTGCGGCAATAAAGGGCACCATGATCCCAGGTCCATTACCAATCTCAATAAATGCACTGATAACCATGATTAATATTGAGATTGCAATGTATATTCCCAAATAAATCCAAAAGTATTTTTTTAAGCTCATGTAGTAATCCTGAAAATTTAATTGTTCAATAAATATTATGCGTGCGTGCTTTTACACCGTTGCATTTTGCGTGTTATTCAATCAAATTTCTATATTGTGATTAAAATTTTATCTGTATTTTAAATAGGTTACTCATGAGGTGACAGGATTTATAAATTGTGTTGGTTTATGAGTTGACTTGGTTCTCATCCACAATCGCTGCAAAACTGGCTTGCACCACCTGGGCTAAATCTTGCGGCTGAAGTCCAATATCCAAGCCCCGCTTACCACCGCTCACATACATGCAGGTTAATGCTTGCGCTGAGGCATCAATGATCGTGGTCAAACGTTTTTTTTGCCCAATTGGACTAATGCCGCCCACCAGATAACCCGTAATGCGCTCGGCATCTTTCATGTCAGCCAAATGCAATTTTTTAACATTAAACGCTTGCGCTACTTTTTTTAAATTCAAGGTGTGGCTAACAGGCAATATGGCCACGTAATACTGTTTGTCATCGGTGAGCAATAAGGTTTTAAACACCTGTGCGACAGGCAAATTAAGTTTGCTGGCCGCTTCCAGACCAAAATTAGTGCAGGCTGGGTCGTGCTCATATTCATGAATACTATACGCAATGTGTTTGCTGGCTAATAAACGACAGGCAGGGGTCATAAGGGCTTTGGGTCAGGTCAAAAAGTCTATTTAAGTTTAAAACCATTATTCATGCAATAGGGGTGATTTTACAACAGCTTGTTACTTATACAGCAAACTCAACACGTTACACTCATGGGCATGATATGAGGGAACATTGTGGCCACATCTATTAACTTACAATCTGCCAAAGTTGACCCAAGCTTTAAAACCTTATTGTGGTTGGTGGCATTGGGCTTTTTTATGCAATCGCTTGATTCCACGATTGTCAACACCGCATTGCCAAGCATGGCGCAGCATTTGGGTGAAAGCCCCTTACAAATGCAATCGGTGGTGGTGGCTTATGTGTTGTCTGTGGCTGCGGTGATTCCTGCCAGTGGCTGGATTGCAGATCGCATTGGCATTCGTTATGCATTTTTAACGGCCATTGTGATTTTCTCCATTGCCTCGTTATTTTGCGCGATGTCACAAAATTTAAATCAACTTATTGCCTCACGAGTGTTACAAGGCATTGGCGGGGCGATGCTGTTGCCTGTAGGCAGGTTGGCCATTTTAAAAGTCGTGCCGCGGCCGCAATTTTTGGCTGCGATGAGCTTTATTACCATTCCTGGGTTAATTGGCCCGTTGATTGGCCCTGCACTGGGCGGCTGGCTGGTCGAAGTAGCTTCGTGGCACTGGATTTTTTTAATTAATTTACCTATTGGAGTGATTGGGGCAATTCTTACTTTAAAAGTAATGCCCGTCCTTAAAAACACCAAGCTACCGCGTTTTGATTTGAGTGGTTATGTGTTGCTGGTGGTTGGCATGGTATGCCTGTCTTTGTCGCTAGATGGCTTAAGTGACCGTGGCAACGTGGGCATCATGATGATCCTGTTAATGATGGGCATTGCCGCCAGTGTGGCTTATATTTTTCATGCCAATCGGCAAAAAAAAGCCCTGTTTCGTGCTGATTTATTTCAAAACCGAAGCTTTAGTATTGGCATATTTGGTAACTTGTTTGCACGCTTAGGCGGTGGTTCTTTGCCATTTTTAATGCCACTAATGCTGCAACTGGCACTGGGCTATAGTCCATTACAGGCAGGTTTGATGATGATGCCACTGGTATTGGGCGCAATGACTATTAAGCGTACCATCACGCCACTGATTCGTCGTTTTGGTTATCGGCGCGTGTTAGTCACCAATACTGTTTTGGTTGGCTTGGGCATTGCCAGTTTCGCACTGACCACGCCTGAGCATGCCACGTGGCTGAGAGTAATTCATTTCTTTATTTTTGGCATGATTAACTCGGTGCAGTTTACCGCCATGAATACCTTAACCTTAAAAGATCTGGAACCTCAGCATGCCAGCAGTGGCAATAGCTTGCTGTCCATGATTATGATGTTGTCGATGAGCTTGGGTATTGCCGCTGCGGCTGCTATTTTAAGTGGCTTTACAGTGCATTATGGAGCGCATGTGTTATCGGCATTTCATGCCACGTTTATTTGCATGGGACTCATGACCATGGCCGCCGCCTGGATTTTTTGGCAACTGGAACCTGATGACAAACAATGCAAGCAGCAACAAGAAGCAGAAGTGGGTTTGCCTGAATCCTCTTAAGCAACATTCGGTTTATTAATTAACCTTGTGCTTAGACTAGGCTTCATAACGTTGCTTAAACTGTTGTTTCAGTGCTACATAACGTGGATGAATTTTGGCTTCATCCCATTTGGTTTTAAAAATGCGCGCAGCCGCTGCCTTGACAGGATCTTCAGGCGTGCGCGGTAACTCGTCACGGCCATGCGCACCGCTTAAGCCCTTTTTATCATCTGGTACGGGGCCATCATATTTTTTGCCGCCTTGATGATTGGCATAGCGACGCGCGCGGGTATAACCCATTTGTAAAAACTTGCGCGCCATGTCCGCGCCTACAAAATCATCATTGCCCAGATAATCTAAAAATAACTGAAAAATCTGTTCACTGCTTTGCCTTGCTTTTTCTTCGTCCGCAAAACGCCAATAAGGCAAGATTTCTGATTTATAGGGTTCGACCAACAATACGCCCTGCTCACCGCGGCCAATCTGATACAGCTCGGGATGCTGGCGAAAATCAATTTTTTTAAAGTCCAAGCTGTAATCAAAGCTACTAGACTTTACCCGTGAAGCACGGTGTGGTACCTGACTTGGCGGGCTGGTCATATGGCCTGCATGTTCATCAGGTGACGCGCTAGAAGCAGTCATGGGATTTCCTCAACACATTCTGGCAATTATTTTTAAACTGCTCAAACCATTACGCTTAACCAAAAGCAGGCAAGCTACAAGCCAGTTTGGTCTTGTAGTTGCCAGCGTATTCAATCAAATGCATGACTTTACTTATAACAGGTACTTAAGCTCAGCTACTTAATAGCGGGTGACCAGTACCAGCGGCTCAAGTTCACCCGTCATGGCTGGATCTAAAAACATCACCTGACCGCTATTTTTTCTTACTAATTCAATGAGATCATCAACCATGTCATTTTGGCTGCTGGTTGAATCCGAAGTAGGCTCAGATATTGCTGCACGCTGATCTGCATCCAGATGCCCCGCCAAACTGTAATTTTGCCGTACATAAAGCGTGGCAGCATTGCCTTCTAGCGCAGCACGGTAAATATCCTGCAAATCAGTACGCACTCGCGATGACCCGCGCAACGACTGAATTTCCTGACTGGCCTGCTCTTGCTGCTGACGCTGATAGTGCTTTACCGCGTTTTGCACTCCATCAATAATATGCTGGGCATCGCTATTATCCATATGGGTAATGTTATCCACTGTTGCAATAATAGAAGCTGGCTGATCGCTTACTTCCTGATAAAAACCAAGGTTGCGTTTATCCCCGACCACAATCACAGGCAAATTGTTGCGCGCACGCATGGCTTGCAGGTTTTTATCAATTCGGTTCATAAACTCCTTAATATAATTGTCTTCAACGCCAGCACGCTCATCTACCCGTGTAGCCGTTAGGTTATCCGATTGCATGGGAAACGCCCCAAACGGCAAAACATTCAAAGCATCGGTATCTTGCGGATCAAACTCATGCACTACCCGATCATCAACTGCTTCAATTAAACGTCCTTTTTCGCGGGTTGCAACCACCACATAATAATGCACAGCCGAGAGCAGGTTGCGTAAAATATCCTGCACCATAAAGCGGTCATTAATCACTACCCGTTCTTCTGCTTTAAACGGAAAGCGTACTACCTGAGCCTGCTCGGGCGTGGCAAAAATTGCCAGTGTATCCAGATTATAGTTTTGATTAAGGTCTGCCAGTTGCTGCTGAATGTGGCGCATCACCTGTTTAGTGATTTCCTCATCGTATTGCTTTTTTAAATTTGTTTCGGCCAATTTAAGCTGGTTTTTTAGTGCAATGGAGTCCTTATCGTTATCAGGGAAAGTGCGATGGGTTCTAATAAAAATACTAACTGCGGGTTTGGCATGAGCCTGTTGCAAGTCTTGTAATACTTGTTGCATGTCTTGATAGCGCATCATATTCCTTCCTGTTGCTGAGAGAAAAGAGGTTTATCTTGCAGGTAAAAAAATGACTATATTTATTAGCTTATCAATAAGCACGCAAGGAAGGCAGCACTATGGTCACTAGCCTGTAACAAGCTTTGAGGATGTATTGGTTTAGTTTAGAAAGGTAAAAGCTTGGTCACCCAGCTTTAATTATTCTGAGCATGTATAGCTATTTATTATTCTGGATTATCCCTAGCGCACTTGCATGAGTATATATGGTATCCAGATTGACAATTGGTGCAAAGCAGTCCCAAGCGTCAATACAGCACCACGTTGCGGCCACAAAAAAACATCTGATATTAGTAGCACTCCAAGTTCAACATTATTGTTCTTTTGAGAAATCCAGTAGCCCATCAAAGCATTGCACATTGCCATCAATCTGTCTCATAGCAATGTGCCGCTTCTATAACACGTTTAACTGATGTTATCGTACCTTGGCAGGACGTTTTTTCTTGTCCTGCGCCTGATCTTTTTGCTCACGCGGTGGCAGACCTGTGTGCTGAGTTAAAATCTGACCCTTTTGCGGACGTCTGGATTGGCCGTTGTTGCCCGTACGCACTGCACCGTTACTGCGTTTTTGTGAATCCCCAGCCACTGTGGAATTTTTCTTGCGCGCAGAACTGTACTCACCCTCAACCCCTTGCGGCTGATAAGTAGGAATCAAATGCTGCTTGCTATTACCAATTAAATCACTACGGCCCATGCTTTTTAACGCTTCACGCAGTAACGGCCAGTTGTTGGGATCATGGTAACGCAGGAACGCCTTATGCAGACGGCGGCGTTTTTCACCTTTGACAATATCCACCGTTTCACTATGCCGCGATACTTTCCTAAGCGGATTTTTTAAGGTGTGATACATGGTGGTGGCGGTGGCCATGGGCGATGGATAAAAGGTTTGTACCTGATCAGCACGAAAACCATTTTTTTTGAGCCAAATGGCAAGATTCATCATGTCTACATCGGTGGTGCCAGGATGCGCGGCAATAAAATACGGGATTAAATACTGTTCCTTGCCTGCTTCCTTACTAAAACGCTCAAACATTTGCTTAAAGCGGTCATAAGTACCAATACCTGGTTTCATCATTTTGGACAGGGCATTTTCTTCGGTATGCTCAGGCGCAATTTTTAAATAGCCACCGACATGATGCGTCACCAGCTCACGCACATATTCAGGGTTTAATACGGCCAAGTCATAACGCAAGCCAGAACCAATCAGGATTTTTTTAATCCCTTTAATTTCGCGTGCTTTGCGGTAAAGCTGGATTAACGGCGCGTGGTCAGTATGCAAGTTATCACAGACGCCTGGATACACACAGGATGGCTTGCGGCAGTTTTTTTCAATTTGCGGGTCTTTACAGGCTAGGCGGTACATGTTGGCAGTGGGGCCACCCAGATCAGAAATAATCCCTGTAAATTGTGGTGCCGTGTCCCGAATTTTTTCCACTTCACGTAAAATAGATTCTTCGGAGCGGTTTTGAATAATACGGCCTTCATGCTCGGTAATGGAACAAAAGGTACAGCCGCCAAAACAGCCGCGCATGATATTGACAGAAAACTTGATCATGTCAAAGGCAGGAATGCGCGCATCGCCATACTCAGGATGCGGCAAACGGGCATAGGGCAAGTCAAACACGTAGTCCATTTCTTCGGTGGACAACGGAATAGGCGGTGGATTAATCCATACGTCACGCTCACCATGACGCTGTACCAGGGCACGCGCATTGCCAGGATTGGTCTCAAGGTGCAAAATACGGTTGGCATGCGCATATAGCACAGGATCATTGGCCACTTGTTCAAAATCAGGTAAACGGATCACGCACAGTTCACGTGGCGGCAGCTTGTGTTTAATGGCTTTGCTAGCGGGCTTTAACTGCACGATTTGTGTGTCGGCATCAAGCTTAGTCCCCTCGCGGACAATCGGATTAGCAACAGGCTCTTTGATAAAACCCTGATACTGACTGACCGCATCCTTGCCCTGTCCACCTTTGGTATTCTCAAGGTCACAGCCTTCCAAGTCTTCAGTCATCACATACGGGTTAATAATGGGATCAACCCGACCAATGCTGTCCACATCATTACTGGCCACTTCAATAAAGTCTTTTTTGGCCTGTTTGCTGTTTTTATTTAAAATAAATGCCGTGCCGCGAACATTAGTAATGTCTTTAATATTTTCGCCTTTGGCCAAACGGTGCATGATTTCAGTGATCGAACGCTCTCCATTGCCATACATTAAAAGATCGGCTTTGGCATCCATTAAAATAGAACGACGCACCTTGTCTGACCAATAATCATAATGCGCAATACGACGCAAGCTGCCTTCAATACCACCCAATAAAATAGGCACATCAGGATAGGCTTCACGGCAACGCTGCGAATAGACAATCGCCGCACGGTCTGGTCGTTTGTTGGGCACATTGCCAGGTGAATAAGCATCGTCTGAGCGAATTTTACGGTCTGCGGTATAACGGTTAATCATGGAATCCATGTTGCCAGCCGTTACCCCGTAAGCATAGACAGGTTTGCCCAGTACTTTAAAGGCATCGCTTGATGTCCAGTCGGGCTGCGCAATAATTCCCACCCGAAAGCCTTGTGCCTCTAACACGCGGCCAATAATGCCTGAGCAAAACGACGCATGGTCTACATAGGCATCACCGCACACTAAAATAAAGTCACAGGCATCCCAGCCAAGCATATCCATTTCATGGCGCGACATGGGTAAAAATGGCGCAGGTTCAAAACAGGAGGCCCAATGTTTATCATAATCAAACAATTTTTTGGGAGTATCCATGTGGGTGTAAGCAGTAGACATGACTGGCGGCTCTATTAACGGCGAAAAGCGGGAACGGCAAAAAGCAGGCTGTCCTGTAGAAAACAGTAAGCTGAAAACCATTCATTTTAGCATGAATAAGACTGCCGATTAATATCTGTACAATTTTTATGCAGCCAAAGCGCAATGACGGCTCAATGCTTGAGATATGCTATTTCCATACAAAACAAAATTAAATTCAACAGATTTAATGCGTTAACTTGCTACACTAGGCTGTTTGAATTTTTTGTCAAAAATTTTTCTAACACATGCACCTGTGGGGTAAAAGTAGTACAGCCATAAAAGCTGGATATTGAGGAAGTGGTATGTCAAATCAACCAGATCAGCAGCATGAAAACCTGCAAACCTTACAGCGCCATATTCAGTTTTTATTGAAGCGCCAACATTTGGTTGATGATCTGGCCAAGCGACAAGAAACCCCAAAACAACGACAAATTGGCCAACTGGTGCAGCAGCAAAACCTCACTAAACTCCAGCAAAGTCTGGCTGAACTGCATGCTGCCGACATTGCTTATATTTTAGAAAACCTGCCCTTAGATGATCGTTTGATTATCTGGCAATTGGTGCAGTCTAAAGAAAAAGACGGTGAAATCTTACTGGAAGTGTCAGATGCAGTGCGTGAATCGCTGCTTGAGGCCATGGATAGTGCAGAAATTAAAGCCGCCGCGATTAGTCTGGACATGGACGAACTGGCGGATTTGGCACCCGACCTGCCCCAGGATGTACTCAACGACGTTTTTTCAACCCTTGATCCAGAAGAACTGGCGCAAGTGCATGCGGCCATGTCATACCCCGAAAATACCGTGGGTGCCTTAATGAACTTTGACATGGTCACCGTACGCAACGATGTGGATGTGCGTGTGGTATTACGTTATTTACGCCGCTTTGATGCCCTGCCTGAACATACCGATAAAATTTTTGTGGTAGATCGTGATAATCAGTTACTTGGTCAGCTTACCTTGGAAACCTTACTGATTAATCAGCCCGATACCCCTGTGGCTGACATTATGATGAAAGACGAGATTTGTTTTAAGCCTGACGATGATGCGGACATGGCAGCGCGCGCATTTGAGCGTTATGACTTATTTTCAGCACCTGTGATGGATCATGACAAACGCGTGATTGGCCGACTTACTGTGGTTGATATTGTCGATTATGTGCGTGAAGAAGACGAGCGCGATATATTAAGTCAGGCAGGTTTAAGAGAAGAAGAGGATATATTTGCTTCCGTTTGGCGTTCGGTGAAAAACCGCTGGGGCTGGCTTGCCATTAATATGTGTACTGCTATTTTTGCCTCACGGGTGATTGGTGCCTTTGAACATACCATTGCGCAGTTAGTGGCGCTGGCCACCTTAATGCCTATTGTGGCAGGCATGGGTGGTAATTCAGGTAACCAGACCATCACCATGATTGTACGTGCCATTGCCATGGGTAAGGTGAAAGCCTCGGCCGTATATCGTTTATTGCGTAAAGAAGTAGAAGTGGCCTTAATTAATGGCGTGTTCTGGGGCAGCTTGCTTGGGTTGATGACGTGGTGGCTGTATGGTAGCACCGCCTTGGGCCTGGTGATGGTCACTGCGATGATTTTAAACTTATTACTGGCTGCCACCGCAGGGGTATTAATTCCCATGCTACGCATGCGCTTTGGCAAAGACCCAGCCTTGGGTAGTTCTGTGCTGATTACCGCACTGACCGACTCTGGTGGATTCTTTATCTTTTTAGGGCTAGCAACCTTATTTTTAGTATAAGGCTGCGAGCGGTTTAATCCGTTTATTAAACGAGTTATTTTAGATACTAGGCAAGTACAGCAGGCTCAGCTTTTTCTAAATTAATGCTGTCCATGCTGGCGGCAGCAGTATCCTGATAAGTTTGTTTGATCATATCGACTGCTTTTTCGGCAATCATAATCACTGGTGCATTGGTATTGCCATTCACCACGCTTGGCATGATAGACGCATCCACCACCCGCAAGCCATCAATACCATGTACTTTCAGCTCTGGGTCAACCACCGCCATCTCATCTATACCCATTTTGCAGCTTCCCACGGGGTGATACACCGTATCCACACGCTGGCATAAGAGCTTACGGATGTCTTCATCGCTTTGCACCTGACTTGAAAAAATATCCTGCTTAATAATTGGCTTAAAGGCTTGCGCATCCATGAGTTTTTTAGTGATTTTAAACCCTGCAACCATGTCTTCCATATCTTGCGGATCAGCCAGAAAATTTATATCAATTTTGAGTGGATCATCCATATGCGGGCCACTGAGTTTGACACTGCCGCGACTGCGCGGATTAGTTAAACACACATGACAAGAAATACCATGCCCACCATGCAGGGTACGGCCATGATTGTCCACCAGTGCCACCACAAAATGCAGCTGTAAGTTTGGCATAGCCAACTCAGGACGTGTTTTTAAAAATCCGCCGCATTCGGCAAAATTAGTGCTAATTAAACCACGGCGGGTTTTGCGATAATTGCCAATATGGCGTATTAGGTCAAACGAGCCACTTGGCGAAAAGCCAAAGGTGCCCTGGGTTAACTTTACTTTATAGCCAAACACAAAATCAGGATGATCATGCAGATTTTTGCCGACGCCTGGCAGATGATGCTGCACCTGAATGCCATGCTGTTCTAGCTCAGTTTGATCGCCAATACCTGACAGCATTAAGATTTGTGGTGACTGAAATGCCCCTGCTGACAACAACACCTCGCGTTTGGCACGCACGGTATAGATATTTTTCTTTTGCTTAAATTCCACCCCAACTGCTCGGCCATCTTCAATGATAATGCGCTGCACATGGGCAAAGGTTTTTACATGCAAATTTGGACGCTCAAGATGTGGCAATAAAAAGGCGCGGGCTGCACTCCAGCGCTCACCATTTTTTTGTGTGACCTGATACACACCCAGACCTTCTTGCGTCGCACCATTAAAATCATCATTTAATGGATAGCCTACCTCACGGGCGGCTTGCAAATAAGTTTGCTGCAAGGGATTATCGGTTTGTAAGTCACTGACATTTAATGGGCCATCTTGCCCGTGAAATTCATTGTTAATCCGTTCATTATGTTCTGATTTTTTAAAATAAGGCAGTACCTCATCATAAGACCAGCCTGTATTACCCAGTGCTGCCCAGTGATCATAATCCTGCCGATGACCACGGATATAGACCATGGCATTAATAGCAGAACTACCACCCAAGCCTTTGCCGCGCGGCTGATAACCCAAGCGTCCGTTTAAGCCAGCTTGCGGTGTGGTATCAAATGCCCAGTTATTGATTTTTGTTGAAATACTTAAAATAGCCGCTGCGGGTATATTCACAATCCAGTTGTTGCCATTGCCGCCCGCTTCTAGCAAGCAAACTGACACATTGGGATCTTCCGATAAACGCCCTGCCAGCACGCAGCCTGCCGAGCCACCGCCAATAATCACAAAATCATACTCACCACTATTTTCACGGCTATGTTCAAAATCATGCTGGCTCATTGCTCATTCCCTTGTTTATTCGTTATTAAAAAATTATAGCTATATTTTAGAGTAATTACTTTAATTTATTGTGCCTCTATAATTTGTGCTGCTAGAAAATGGTTTAGCCAAAAAAAACCGCATCAATCGACGCGGTTTCCTTATATCAACATATATCAAAATCACTAACTAAAACTTAGTCCAGATAGTAAGTCTTTAATGGCGGAAAACCATTAAATTCAACCGATGAATATGAATTGGTATACGCACCTGTGGTGAGCCAATACAAACGGTCACCAATGGCCAGATTTAATGGCAACTGATAATGCGAGTTTTCATACATGATATCGGCAGAATCACAAGTAGGACCAGCCAGCACCACAGTACCTTCAGACGGTTTATCTTCCATTTTGGGCGTATAAATAGGATATTTAATAGACTCCCCCATGGTTTCAATTAAACCTTGGAACAAGCCCACATCAATATACACCCAGCGATTTAAGTCAGTGCGTGATTTGCGTGAAATCAGCACTACTTCTGATACCAATACACCTGACTCACCAACTAGTGAGCGACCTGGCTCTAAAATAATTTCTGGCAGGTCATCACCATGGTCATCATGCAAGTAACGTAAAATTTCTTCAGCATAAATTTGAATCGGGTTGACTTCAGAAATATAGTTGGCAGGAAAACCACCGCCCATATTGATCATTTTGAGGGAAACGTCTTCTTCAAACTTCATCCAGTCAAACATATATTTAACTTTGGATAAGGCGGCATCCCACACGGCAATATCTTTTTGCTGGCTGCCCACGTGGAACGAAATACCATGTGGCTCCAGGCCCAGTTTTTTGGCTTGTACCAGCAGGTCAATGGCCATATCAGGATGGCAACCAAATTTACGCGACAATGGCCACTCAGCAGTTTCACCGCCTTCTACCAAAATACGCACAAAAATTTTGGAACCTGGTGCCTGTTCAGCAATATTTTGCAAATCCGCTTTAGAGTCGGTGGCAAATAAACGCACACCTTTATCATAGGCATATTTCACATGCGCGGCTTTTTTGATGGTATTGCCATAAGAAATACGAGTGGGTTCTACCCCGCAATCCAGTACACGGTTTAACTCAAAAATAGACGCCACATCAAAATTTGAACCTAAATCACGCAGCAAGTTCACCACTGGCACGCCTGGATTGGCTTTTAGTGCATAAAACACTTTAGCAATAGGAAAGCAGGTCGTTAGCTCTTGGTACTTTTGACGAATAACTTCTAAATCCACCACCAGAAATGGCGTTTCTTTGTCTTTAGAGAAGTTCTGAATTTTTGTCCATTCTTCGGGTGAACAATAGTTTTCAAGGCGCATGGGCAATTTAACTCGGCGATAAGAAAAACAAAAGTAGCCAATGGTTAGGCCGCGAAGATATTTTCACTATGTTGGCTTTGCCTTGAAGATTCAAGCAAAACAACACAGCACTAACGAATCATTCAACTATCTTAACACGCTGTGCTACAGCCTTAAACGGACAGTCGTGTAAAACGCGGATTTTGCCTGTATTTATGCAGGGTTACAAGTGCTTTATTCATCAAATTTAGCCTGCGGTTAATTATTATTTTTAAGACTTACACTGACAAAATAAATCCTGTTTTTATGCTTAAAAACAGACTGGAGATATAGAAGTTAATGGTTTGTTTTTCATGCAAAATAAAACATACCTTAGCCATGCCCTGCCACCCATATTTATCTGATCGGCTAAAAACAGGCAGACAGATAAATACGCGCGGCTGTTGACTTAGATAGACAACTTAGCTGACATGTTCTTTAACAAAAAACAATGCAGGCAAGTAATAAATTAATACTTGAAGCTTAATTTCGCCCAGAAATTCCTGCCCATTTCGTTAATCATCTCATTTGAGGCATAACCAAATGCACTGTTACCTGCCTTATTTAGGTGCTCACTGTAGGCTTTATCAAACAGGTTATCCACGCCTGCACTTAAATTCACAACAGAATTAATCTGGTAAGCGGCATTGACTGCAAAGGTACCAAAACCCTTACTTTTAGCCAGATCATAACCCACAATATTACCCTGATTTAAAGCCACGCGATTTTGCTTGGCAACCAATCGTAGCAAGGTGCCCACGCTAAATTGATCTTGCTGATAATTTAAGCCAATTCGGGCATCAAGCGGAGTAATTTGTGGTAATGCAGATTTGTCTGTATCGTTGCGCCCCCATGCATACGCCAGATTACTGGTAGCATTAAAGTGTTCATTAAACTGGTAGCTTACCCCTGCCTCAGCCCCTGCAATAGTAGCATCGATATTTTTGGCACCTGCACTAATACCATCGTGACCGTCGTGGTGATGGTAACTAATTAAAATAAAGTCATTTACCTTGCCTGCATAGGCAGACACCCAGTTTGTCCATGCGCCTGTCTGATGGGTTAAGCCAAAATCCAGTTGCGTGGTTTGCTCAGGTTGAACGCCTAAAAAAGCACTACTACTGCCGCTATGTACTGGAGAAAACAGCTCCCAGTAATCGGGCATACGCTGCACATGACCAATACCTACATAGCTATTTAAGTTTTGTTCTGGCCAGTTGTTTTCTAAACGAATAAAACCACTGGGCAGCGTTTCACGACGGGTATTGCCATACGGGGTTGGATAAGCTTGCGTCACAGCGTCA
Organism: Pseudomonadota bacterium; assembly: GCA_023393635.1. Lineage (GTDB taxonomy): Bacteria > Pseudomonadota > Gammaproteobacteria > Pseudomonadales > Moraxellaceae > Alkanindiges. The sequence goes on along the minus strand of JAEWKT010000046.1, from coordinate 41,143 downwards.
TGCTTTAAATACTGTACCTTATGCTGATCCACCCGTAAGCCAGTGGCTACTTTGCTGGTATCACTCAGCGGTTTATTCAATTCTGCAAACACGCCCATTTGCTTAAATTCAGCGTCTTTATCCCAAGCCATATCTTTAAAGGTGTATTGACCACCCATACGGCCTTTGTGTTCATTCTGGTTGCCATCAACCCCAGCCACTAGCTCATAATCCAGCCAGTTGAATGTTGCTGCCAGGCGTCCGCTAATGGTTTTACGCGCCAGTTGCATGGCCATCGCAGCATCCATATTGCCCATGCTCATATCATCTGAACCATGCATATCATCCATGCCGCCCATGGAACCATGTCCAGCACCATGGCCATGTCCGCCCATATCCATTGCCGTGGGTTCACGCAAGGTATAGTTGTCCATAATATGATCAGCATGATTATAGTTAAGCTGTCCCTCTAGCTTTTGCACCACAGAAGACAGGTTTTTTTGTTCAAAACGCAAGCCCACGCTTTCACGCAAAAACTGACTGCCGTCCATTCCTCGGCCAGCATAACGTGCTTCACCATCGCCAGTACCCGCACTCAGCTCTATCCAGCGATCATCGCTTGGCGTGTAAGTTGCACTTAAGTCTGCATTCCACTTACGCCATTTGGCAGGTACTTTATTGCCATTGCCATCTTTATAGTCATTGGCTTCTGAGGTGTTGGCATTTAATCGGATTGATCCTAACTGATTGCCAATAGTGGTATCGATATCTGTATCGACGCGCTGGTTAGAGGCTGCCATCACACTGCCTTGCGCGGTGATGGTGTCCTGCTCAAAACGCGTCGGCGTGCGCACAAAATTAACGGTGGCAGCAGACGCAGCACCAAACAACACGCTTTGTGGCCCTTTAATCACGCTAATGGCATCAAAGTTTTGCGGAGAAATATAAGAGGTAGGCGCGTCCATGCGTGCAGGACAAGCCCCCAGCATTTCACTGCCATTATTAAGAATCTTTAAGCGCGAGCCAAACATGCCCCGAAATACAGGATCACCATTGGTGCCGCCATTACGAATAGCATTGAACCCCGCAATATGCTTTAAATAATCTGCGCCATCACTGGCAGGAACAGGTTGAATCGGCTGTTTTGGGTTGGCTTCAACCAAATAAGCTTGCGTGCTGGCTGATGCAGCAGCAGTGACCACAATAGGACTAAGTTCGCATGTATGGTGTTTTGATGACTGGTGCATTGGGCAATCAGCAACTGGCATAGGCGTGTTTATTGGTGCAGTTTCTGCATAACTCATGCCTGCATAAAAAAAACAGGCAATAGATAATGCACAACGCGTCATTTTAAAATCAGAAAGGCAAAGCTGATTCATTATTATTTCCAGATATTTTGGCAAAATAATCCCAAGCTATTTATATAAAAAATAAAATAGCTCATTAATATATGTTTAAATAAAATAAATAATAGGCGGTGCGCGGCTTTTTGGCTGTAAGTAATCTGCCGCTAAAATATTATTGTTATTATTAAAAAACTGCGGCGGCGCTATATAAGGATTGATAGCAAATTGTAACCAGAGAGCAGGTGCATCTGGTGGGGGAATGGCATGACCATATAACATGCAAAAGCCACAGGACAAGTGACTAAAATGATGGTCTACCTGTGGCGCATGACTACTTGTGAGCACAATGGGCTGTGCTGCATCAGGCTGATCATGATGTAAATGCTTAGCAGTATGCTGAGTAGATAATTTTTCTGACCTGAGCTGCTGTGTAGGCGTTAGCGACTGATAACGCGCAGTCTGATGTTGAGATATAAGTGCCTGGGGAGAAATAAATGCATCAACGATAACCTGGCAAATACCAAGCCCAGGCATGCTTTGACCTGGTAAAAAAGGCTGAACAAATACCACGAGCTGCATACACCAGGCCATCAAGCCTAGCATTAAGCCCATACGCCGCAACTGCAAAGTAATTTTCGCTATAACAAATCGTATACCTTATTTTAACCGTAAAAATAAATTTGTCTATTTTTAATAAAATAAATTTTGCCTTGTCTCCTCAAGAATATTTAAACTATAAATGTGATATGATCAATAAAATACATTTTTAGCATTATACTTATATAAATATTTGACAATTATTTTAATTAATGTTTTCTTAACAAAAACAAAAATCAGCATGGAATTTATTAAGTCTGTTGGATTAAGTCTCTATAGGCATAAGAATATTCATGCTTTTATACCTATATAGATTCGATCGAAGCCTCGTATTACGGAGCAAAGCACATGACTTTAGGCTTAACGGCACTGGAGCTTGCAAGAGTTCAGTTTGCCTTTACGGTGTCCTTTCATATTATTTTCCCCGCTATTTCTATTGGCTTGGCCAGTTTTTTAGCAGTATTAGAAGCCTCTTGGCTCAAAACCCGCAATACCGTTTATCGTGACCTGTATTTTTTCTGGATCAAGATATTTGCCCTGGCATTTGCCATGGGCGTGGTGTCTGGCGTGGTGATGAGCTACCAGTTTGGCACCAACTGGAGTGAGTTCTCCCGTTTTGCAGGAGCCGTGACGGGGCCACTGCTGGCCTATGAAGTCATGACCGCGTTTTTCCTTGAAGCTGGTTTTTTAGGCATTATGCTGTTTGGCTGGAATCGGGTTGGGCCAAAGCTGCATTTTTTTGCCACACTGATGGTGGCAGTTGGCACTATTATTTCCATGTTCTGGATTTTATCCAGTAATAGCTGGATGCAAACGCCGCAAGGCTTTGCCATTGAAGGTGGCCGTATTGTGCCTACTGATTGGTGGGCCATTGTCTTTAACCCGTCGTTTCTATACCGCTTGGCACATATGGGCATGGCGGCATTTTTAGTGTCTGCCCTGCTGGTTGCTGCCACGGGCGGCTGGCTATTGCTTAAAGGTCGTCGTGATCCACTGGTTAAAAAAACCTTTTCCATGGCCTTATGGATGATTTTGGCACTGGCCCCTTTGCAAGCTGTGATTGGCGATATGCACGGTTTAAATACCTTAAAGCATCAACCAGCCAAACTTGCTGCCATTGAAGGCCACTGGGAAACCAACAAAGGCAAACCCATGGAGCTGCTTTTATTTGGTATTCCAGATATGGAAGCTGAAGAAACCAAATATGCCATTGGGGTGCCTTATTTAGGCAGCTTGCTGCTGGCACATTCACTGGATGGTGAAATTAAAGGCCTTAAAGAGTTTGCACCTGAAGACCGCCCAAATAGCCTGATTGTGTTCTGGAGCTTCCGTATTATGGTAGGTCTAGGGATGTTAATGATCCTGATGGGTGTGATTAGCCTATATCTGCGTAAAACCAAGCGTTTGTATGAAAGCGTCTGGTTTCAGCGTTTTGCAGTGGCGATGGGCGGTAGTGGTTTTATCACTTTACTGGCTGGCTGGTTTACCACTGAGGTTGGCCGTCAGCCATGGGTGATTTACGGCGTGATGCGTACCAAAGATGCGCTATCACCCGTCAGTGCCGAACAAGTAGGCTTTACCTTAATTGTGTTTGTGGTGGTGTATTGCGTGGTATTTGGGGTAGGTATTTATTACATGCTCAAGCTGATGAACCAAGGGCCACAACCCTTGGCGCAAGATCACCAATCTGGCGGCCCTGGCCAGTTTAAAACCCCAGCGCGCCCTGTGTCGGCAGCAGATGACGCCCCTAATACATCTGGGGCAAAACACGATCCCCGTACCTTACCAAGTGATGAGGAATAATATCATGCTGGACTTATCATTAATTTGGGCTGGCATTATTGCTTTTGGCGTGCTGATGTACGTGGTCATGGATGGCTTTGATCTAGGCATTGGCATTTTATTTCCGTTTTTCCCTGGTGAAGCAGAACGCGATGTGATGATGAATACCGTAGCACCTATCTGGGATGGGAATGAAACATGGATGGTGCTGGGCGGTGCGGGCTTGTTTGCTGCCTTTCCACTGGTGTACTCGGCGGTATTATCGGCATTGTATATGCCCATTATTTTAATGGTGATTGCGCTGATTTTCCGTGGGGTAGCCTTTGAAATCCGCTTTAAAGCCAAGCGTACTAAACACTTGTGGGATATGGCATTTATTGGTGGTTCCATCATTACTTCGCTGCTGCAAGGTATTATTCTGGGTGCTTATATTCAAGGCATTACCGTGGTCGACCAGCAGTTTGCAGGTGGTGCGTTTGACTGGCTAACTCCATTTTCAATATTTACTGGTATTGGGGTTGTGGTGGCTTATGCGGCACTGGGCTGCGGGTGGTTGATTTTAAAAACGAGTCATGAGTTGCAGCAAGCCATGTATCGGATTATGCCCAAGCTTGGACTGGTCATGCTGGTGATTTTTGGCATGGTGAGTGTATGGACGCCGCTGGCACATCCTGCCATTGCTGAGCGCTGGTTTAGTACGCCGCAGTTTTTTTACTTCCTGCCTGTGCCTGTTTTGGTGTTGTGGTTTACTTACGCGATTTGGCAGGCCTGCCGTAAACAACAGCAAGCCAAGCCATTTTTATACAGCCTGGCTTTGTTAGGCATGGCGTTTAGTGGGTTTATTATTAGCTTATGGCCCATGATTATTCCACCAAGCATCACTATTTGGGATGCAGCCGCACCGCATAGTAGTCAACTATTTACCCTGATTGGTGCCGCAATTGTCATACCAATTATTTTGTCTTATACCGCACTGTCTTATTGGGTGTTTCGCGGCAAACTTCATGTGGGTGATGGCGGCTATCATTAAGCAGCCTCTAAGGAGCAAACATGCAACCAACCGAACCTGAACACTCAAAAAAGAAGCAATGGCTGTGGTTTATTGGCCTTTGGGTACTGGGTGTTTTAAGCATCACACTCATTGCAGGAATCTTCCGCTTCTTTGCCCAGTTTGCTTATCAGTAAATATACTTTTAATGCGGCTAACATATAAGGCGGTTCTAAGGCCGCCTTATATGATCGATAGACTCTTTGCGCTCTCCAGTGATTTAAATCCAACCCATGTTAAACGCAAATGCTATCTTGCCTGAGCGTTATAGATGACTTATAACATTGGCAGGCTATAAATCATCAAGGACTGAACATGACACTGGAAAAACTGCCACGCGACAAAAATAATGACTATACGCATGACATGGCCGCAGCGCGTCGTGCAGTGGTCGAAAAAAATAGCGGACATAATTTGCATCACACAGGCCAATATTCCATTTCACCCGAGAACCTGCCTGGTAATATTGAAGGCTTTAGCGGCATTGTGCAGGTGCCAATGGGCTTTGCTGGGCCATTGCTGATGCATGGTGAACATGCGCAAGGCGAGTTTTATGTGCCAATGGCCACCACCGAAGGCACACTGGTTGCCAGTTATAGTCGTGGCATGCGCTTAACGCATGCAGCAGGTGGCATTACCACGACGGTGATTGATGATGCCATGCAGCGCGCACCGATATTTGTGTTTAAAAATGCCCGTGCTGCCCGTGATTTTGGTCAGTGGGTGACTGATCACTTTGAAGAAATTAAAGCCGCTGCTGAAAGTACCACCAGCAGCGGCAAATTACGCGATATTGAACAATATGCAGCCAGCAAAATGCGCTGGTTGCGCTTTAATATGACAACTGGCGATGCCGCTGGACAAAATATGGTGTCCAAAGCTACCCATGCCGCCTGCCAGTGGATTTTGGCACAACAACCGCCCATGCTTGAACATTTTAGTCTGGCGGCCAATTTTGACACCGACAAAAAACATTCCGTGGTAAATAACCTGCATAGTCGCGGCAAACGCGTGGTGGCTGAAATCACCATTCCTGCTGAATTGTTTGAACCTATCATGCATTGCAAGGCGCAGGACTTAATGTACCAGCGTGGCTTATCCAATCTGGGTGCATTTATCGCAGGGGCTGTCAGTAATGGGGCGCATTTTGCCAATGGGATTGCCGCTATCTTTTTAGCCTGTGGTCAAGATATTGCCAACGTGGCCGAATCCAGTGCTGGCTTTGTGTATTCTGAAGTCATGGATAATGGCGATTACTATATGTCAGTCACCATTCCTTCTTTAATTGTAGCCACTTATGGCGGCGGTACTGGCCTGCCAACCCAGCGTGAATGCTTGCAAGCCATGGATTGTTATGGTGCTGGCAAAGCCTATAAGCTGGCAGAAATTATTGCCGCCACCGTATTGTGCGGTGAGCTGTCATTATCATCGGCGATTGTTTCCAATGAATGGGTATCTAGCCACGATGCTTATGGTAGGAATCGTAAATAGCACCGCTTGCTTCTTTAGCTTTAGCGGTTAGAACGCACTTTCACTTTCACTTTTTCTTTTTCACGTAGCCGCTCAGCCTTGCCAATTTTTTCCCGAATACGCTGGCGTTTTAAGGGTGATAAATAATCGACAAACAATTTGCCATCCAGATGATCCATTTCATGCTGAATACACACTGCCAGCAAGCCTTCAGCTTCAAGCTCAAACGGCTGACCCTGTAAATCCAGTGCTTCAATTTTAACTTTGGCCGCCCGATCCACTTTCTCAAAAATTTCAGGCACCGACAAACAGCCTTCTTCATAAGGCTGGGTGTCACTGGTCAGCGGTGTAATTTTAGGGTTAATAAACACTATGGGCTCATTTTTTTCTTCTGATAAATCCATGACAATAAGCTGGATATGCCTGTCTACCTGACTTGCCGCCAATCCAATACCAGGTGCGGCATACATGGTCTCTAGCATATCGCTTGCCAAAGTACGGATTTCATCATTAACCTGTGCTACTGGCTTGGCTTTGGTGCGCAAACGAGGGTCAGGGAAATTTAAAATGGATAAAAGTGCCATGCAGTACTCATTCCTGTATCAAAGCGGCTGGACTTCGGTTAAATAAACCCTTATTGTAAACCAGTCACGGGGGGAGCGTTTTATTGAGCTTGCTATTATAACGCAAAGCTTAACGCTCGGTATTAGGGATTAGCATAATGAGAACAGTATTGTTCATGACTATGGCCTCTAACAAACATATGAAAACATCACAACAATTGAAATCACATCACGTCAAACCAAGCAAGTTAATGGCACTTTCCTTAGCACTTGGGATCGCTTTTGCATTACCTGGTTTTGCAGCCGCCAAGTCCCCCAATCAGGCACCCCCTAGCTTACGCGTTGATGCACCCAATGTGTATGTCGTTAAAAAAGGCGATACCTTATGGGATATTTCTGGGCGTTACTTAAGTCAGCCCTGGCGCTGGCCAGAAATCTGGGCAGCCAACCGTCATGTTAAAAATCCGCACTGGATTTATCCAGGCGACCGCCTACTGATTTGTATCATTAATGGTCGCACCGTCATTGGTCGTGACGAAGGTGATGGTTGTTTGGGCATTGAACGCCGTATGAATGATTCAGGCCTGCCAGTGGTGAAGCTACAGCCACAGGTTCGGGTAGAACCACTTGATCTTGCCATTCCCATTATTCCGTTAACCCAAATTCAGCACTGGCTTAAGCACAGTCGTGTTGTTGCGGTGAGCGATATTCAAGCCTCCCCTTATGTGGTGGGTAACCGTGATAATCGGGTGGTTGCTGCCGCAGGCCAATCGGTGTATGTACGTGGCACAGGTTTGCAAGTTGGCCAGCAATATGGCGTCTACCGTGAAGGCGCGGATTATATTGTTCAATATGGCAAAGTGAAAGAAAACCTTGGCCGTGAACTGTCACAAGTTGCGAATGGCAAAATTACTGCCATCAATGGTGATATTGCCACGCTTGAACTACAGCGCAGTTTTGATCAGGAAGTTCGCAAGGGTGATCGGGTAATGCTGGAAAATGAAACGCCATTACCAAGCGTGTTTTATCCTACCGCAGCAACCGAAATCACTACAGGCGGTCAAGTCATTCGTATCCTTGACTCAATTAGCTCAGCGGCTAAAAATAGCGTGATTGCACTAGATCGCGGTATTCAAAACGGTGCCAAGCCAGGTCAGGTACTCTCGGTTTATCAAAAAGGACAAATCACCACTGATCCTAAAACAGGCGAGAAAATTCAGTTGCCAAGCGAGCGTGTTGGCCTGGTAATGATTTTTAGTACCTTTGAACGCGTCAGCTATGCCTTTGTACTGGAAAGTGAATTGCCCATTAAAGTCGCTGACGAAATTCGCTCTCCTTTGGGTGATCTTGACGACCAGCTTTAATTTGCTCAGGTTTTCCTATGGCAATTCACTGGTCGCAACACACCTTAGACGAACTGGCATTATGGTTTGTGGTGCAACACTCGGTAAGTGCCTATACGGCACTTATTGAGTATTTTGGTACTGCTGATCAGGCTTTACGCGCCAGCAGTCAGGCTTGGCAACAGTTGGGTTTGCATCACGCGCATCCTAAAAAACTTAAGAAATGGCAGCAAGAACCTGCGCTGGCATCATCTTTTGAGCAAGCAATTCATGCTTTAAATCATGCTCATGATCATGTACTGCACCTGAATGACCCTCATTATCCAAAACAACTCAAACAAATAGCAGATCCACCGCCGTTTTTATTTGTGCGCGGCAATATCCATACTTTAAATCAGCCGCAAATTGCCATTGTCGGCAGCCGTAAAACCAGCCAGACAGGCCATCAAATTGCTGAACAATTTGCTTTGGCATTGGCACAACAGGGTTTTTATATTACTAGCGGTCTTGCTCACGGCATTGATGCCAGTGCGCATCGCGGCGCCTTGCAAGCTGGACAAGGACAAACACTTGCCGTGATGGGAACGGGCGTTAATTTATGCTATCCCGCTGCCAACCAAAGCCTTTATCGACAAATTATTGACTGTGGCGGCGCAATAATCTCGGAATTTATGCCCAACACGCCTGCACGTGAATATCATTTTCCACGTCGTAATCGTATTGTCAGTGGTTTATCTTTAGGTGTTCTGGTGGTAGAAGCAGCCCTAAAAAGCGGCTCGCTGATTACCGCGCAAACTGCTTTAGAGCAAAATCGCCAAGTGTTTGCCATTCCTGGGCATATTTATAATGAACACAGCCGCGGCTGCCATCAGTTGATCCGTGATGGGGCCATGCTGGTGGATGAGCCGCAGCAAATTGTTGATGAGCTGGATTTACCAAGGCGTTGGCAACAGGAAGACACTGTTAACACTCATATCAATACAGCCGCCCATGGCACAACTGATAGCACACCAATTACTAATTCTCCAATTGCAGCACCAGCACATGTCACAAGCCCTGCCACTTCAATAGAAATTCCAGCACATTTGCAAACTGTGTATCAAGCACTTGACTGGGTGGGCATTAGTCTGGATGACCTGGTAGATCGCGTTAAAATAGACATTGCCACCCTGACCAGTCAATTGATGGAAATGGAGCTTTTGGGCTTTGTGGTGCAGCAAGGCGGTTTATATCAACGCTGTCGTCAATAATGGCATATAAGGTTAATCATGAACTGCGTTAATTTTAATCAGGCAGTAGACATTTTAAAACAAGGTGAGGTGTTAGCTTACCCTACCGAAGCGGTCTGGGGCTTAGGCTGTGACCCTTATCAGGAAAGTGCATTTGCTAAAATCTTGATCTTAAAGCAGCGGCCTATTGAAAAAGGCGTGATTTTGGTAGCGGCGTCTATGGCACAAGCAGCGCCTTTTTTACAAGGTTTATCGGCTGAACAAATCCAGCAGATGCAGGACTCATGGCAGATTACCGCACAGCAACGCGCTACCACATGGTTAGTACCACTTAGCCCTGCTGTGCCAGCATGGATTAGTGGTCAACATGATCGGGTGGCCATTCGGGTAACGACCCATCCTTTGGTGCAGCAATTATGCAGCGCATTTGGCGGGGCAATTGTATCAACCAGTGCCAATCCTGCTGGACTTGCGGCCGCTAAAACTGTTGCCGAAGTGGGCGCTTATTTTCCAGATCTGGCGGTTTTGTCAGGTGAACTGGGTATGAGTAGCGAACCTAGTTGCATTGTTGACATTCAAACTGGTGAAGTGATTCGCGCTTAAAATGGCTATGCTATACTGGCTGCCTTATTGACTTTAATGCGGCTGTTTAGCCCACGCCATGTCTGCACTGCGTCCACAATTTTGGAAAATCTATCCATTAGATCAATTAACCACACCAGAATGGGAAGCCTTGTGTGATGGCTGTGGTTTGTGCTGTTTGGTTAAACTGGAAGATGAAGACAGCGGCGATGTGGTTTATACCAAAGTGGCCTGTCAGTTGTTAGACACACAAACCGCGCAATGCAGTGACTATCCCAACCGCAAGCAATTTGTGCCCGATTGCCTGCAGCTTACCCCAGAACTGGTGCCGCAGTTACATTGGCTGCCGTCTACCTGTGGCTATAAACGTGTCTATCAGGGTCTGGATTTACCCGACTGGCATCCACTCCTGACAGGCAAAGCACAATCTGATATTCCTGCCAAAAAATCAGCCGCCAAACGCTGCATTTCTGAAAGAGACATTCACCCTGACGATATTGAAGAATATGTGGTGCGCTGGGTACGTTAAGTCTTGTATAAAAATCAGTATGCAATCATAGCCAAGCCATCAATTCCTGTTAAAAGCTGCTTTAATCAAACGAGCATTAGACCTGTTTATTTCAGTAACCCTATAGGAAAAATAAATAATGCAGTTTAAAAAACGCCGCGTTATAAAATGGATGCTGAGTGCACTAATACTGACTTACCTCTCGCTACTGATTCCAACGCATGTAGAGGTCATTCGACAAGGTAGCATGGATTGTGAGCAAGGCTGCCAGGTAGTGGCGGCAGGTTTTCCCAAAGCATATGTGGTAGATGGCATTATTTCGCCAGTGGGTAGCGTGTCCATGAATCCAGTGGATCTTTTTCTGGTGCCTCTGGATGACTTTATTTTCCTTAACTTTTTAATTAGTTACGTGTTTTGGTTTGCCATTACAGTGATTGCGGTGATGCTGCCACGGATTCGGCATTTTTAAGGTTACTTCTTCATGAAGATACTCAAACACCACTGAACTCACTCGCATTTTTGCCCAGTAACCGCTCAAGTCAGCTTAAAATTGGGTATGATTAGCCTTAAATACACCATGACATATTAATAATGAATCCAACTATTCCATTACCTGAACGCATTCGTCCACGACAGTTATCTGAAGTCATTGGCCAGCAGCACCTTTTAAGTCAACAAGCACCGCTACGTAAAATGATTGACCAAGGGAACCTGCCTTCTATCATTTTTTGGGGGCCGCCTGGTGTGGGTAAAACCACCATGGCATTGCTGTTGGCAGAAGCAGTTGACCGACCATTTATTAGTTTATCCGCCATTAATACAGGGGTTAAAGAACTCCGCGAGCTGATTGCACAAAATGGTGATTTATTGCCACCCGTGGTGTTTATTGATGAAATCCATCGTTTTAATAAATCCCAGCAAGATGCCCTACTGGCCGCAGTTGAAAAAGGTAAAATTACCCTGATTGGGGCAACGACTGAAAATCCATCCTTTGAAGTGAACAATGCACTGTTATCACGCTGTCAGGTCTATATCCTGGAAAACTTAAGCGCTGATGAGCAATTGGCAGTGATTCAGCGTGCCTTAACTGAAGATATTATTTTAAAAGAAAAAAATATTGAGTTGAAACAAACTGATGCCTTGCTACAACTGGCTGGTGGTGATGCACGCAAATTATTAAATTTACTTGAATTAGTGATAAGCACGCAGGCTGTTGAGCCTATTATTATTGATAATGATCTGGTGATTAGTACCGCGCAGCAAAATATTGCCCGCTACGACCAATCGGGCGAGCAACACTACGATATTGTGTCGGCTTTTATTAAATCCATGCGTGGCAGTGACCCCGATGCTGCATTGTACTGGATGGCACGCATGATTAAAGGCGGCGAAGACCCTGTATTTATTGCCCGCCGTATGCTGATTTTAGCCAGTGAAGATATTGGCAATGCCAACCCCAATGCACTGTTATTGGCAGGTGAATGCTTCCGTGCAGTGCAAGCCATTGGTTACCCCGAGTGCCGAATTATTTTGGGACAAACAGTGGTGTATTTGGCGACCAGTGCCAAAAGTAACAGCACTTATTTGGCCATTAATGCAGCCTTGGCAGTGGCTGACAAAACAGCACATCTACCCGTGCCGCTGCATTTGCGTAATGCGCCCACCAAAATGATGAAGCAACAAGGTTATGGGGTAGGTTATCAATATGCACATGATTTCCCCAATAACTTTGTGCCACAGGATTACTTACCACCTGAACTTAAAGGCAAACGCTTTTATGAGCCTGCCAAAAATGCCCGTGAACAAGAAACCGCCAAACTGCAAGCCATGCGCTGGGGTAATGCAAAATCTTCTTAAAATATGGCAGATTTAAGCAGCAAGCTTAACAGCATGAAAATTCAACATATTATTTGGCTTTATAACGCGATGGATAGAATTTGATACGCTGACCACCTGTTAAAGCCGAATACAATGTTTACCTTGCCTACCCTTAACAGCCCTGTAACCTGGAAACAGGGCTGTTAAAAAACATCGCTTAAATTTAATTATTTTTTGCTCGCCGCAGCAATCGGGCAACCTTTAAACTGCGCCGCTTGGGCAATGGCTTCTTGCTCACCCAATACACGGGCAAGCTCAGAGTTTTGCGTGCGCTGTGACTGCCCCATATTGACTGACACACTGGGGCCAAAACCCCAGCCACCACGGCCAAAACCGCCACCAACACCCAAGCCTACGCCAACCCCTGTGGTTTTGGGGCTACTGACTCCGCGCTTGATATACTGATCAATGCGGCCATATTCATTATGTAATTGGGCACAGTTCAATGCCTGATATTGTGTGGGTGATACGTACAACGGCTTTACGGTTGAGGCACAACCAGCGGTGATTAATAGTGTGCCAAGCAACGCACCCAATGAGAAAACTTGAGATGATAAACGCATGCTGGTTACTTCCTCAACAATAAAGCCAATAAGCCGATACTTCATAATGCACCTAAGCACTCATTTCATCAAATAAATTAACGTATGCCACTGTTAACTTATGATCTGGATTTAAGTGAATCAGTGGTTTGTTTTTCTGGTGTGATTCTTTCATCACTACTGAAGCAGGCAGCATGGTATCAAATACGGGTAAGCCTTCATCTTTTAGCTCCTGCACCACTTGTTGCGGCAACTTGGCCTGACTTTGAAACTGATTGACCACAATGCCCTCTACTTCTAATTGTGGATTATGGTCACCTTTGGCCTCTACCACATTTTCAAGCAGGGTCAGCAGGGCGCGACGCGAGAACACATCGCAATCAAACGGAATAACCACCCGATCCGCTGCAATTAAGGCCGACAAGGTAAAAAAGTTAAAAGCTGGCGGGGTATCAATAAAAATTTCATCATATTGGCTATCTAGCGCATTTAAGGCATCGCGTAACTTAAAGATTTTATGCTTGCTTTGCAGCGCATGCTCAATGGCCCCTAAATTTGGGCTAGACGGGATCACTGATAAATTGGCAAATGGTGTGCCATGTATCACTGCATCTAAGCCGCGTTCTTTATTTTTAAGAATCGAACCTAAGGCCGAACCAATTAAACCCTTGCCTTGTGTGGCGTTCAGCACTTCATCAAAAAACGTTTCTATATTGGGTTCTAAAACAGGGTTATTTTGATTGTGAGTGGCTTTTTCGCCCAGCAGATACTGGCTAGAATTACTTTGTGAGTCCAAATCGATCACTAAGGTGCGCTTGCCACGCGCCGCGCTAATTGCTGCCAGGTTCACTGTAATACTTGATTTTCCCACGCCACCTTTTTGATTAAATACCACACGACGCATGATTGACTCCCCTCATTTAATAATAAGCTGCTGTACCGTAAACGATCACGTCCCATGAGCAGCACAAATCTGTCGGACAGCTTGATTGGTTTAATGTTGCTGTTTTAATGATGGCTGCACTGTTGCGTGCAAGCTGCAGGTGAGCTTAATGCTGCCACTTGGCCTGGCACGGATTCTGCCGTGGTTTGCGTTGCCTGATCTGAGAAGTCAGGCTTCCAGATCACTAAAGTCATTAAGCCAGCAAAAGCAATACCAGCAACCATTGCCCCTGCTTTACGCTGACCCATGCTAATATCACGCTTGCCAAATGCTTTTGCCATGGCTGACAAAATGACCAAAAATAAAATAATTTTGCCGTAAAACCACGGTTGCACCACAAACTGGTTTTGATACAACAGCACCATGCCTGTAATAATTAATAGCGTAAATGCTAAATGCTGCATGGCCACCAACATGATACGCCCTGCGGATTTAGGCTTTGCAGTGACAGGGATCGCTGTTTCACCATCTACTGATGCAGTGGCAAGCGATAGGCTGGCTGTTTTTGGCTGATTTTTTGATGTCCAAAATAAAAGCACTGCCCGAATTAAAAAGGCAATAATGGCCAAACTGGCAAAGGTCATATGAACAATTTTAAACATCAGATGTGAATCCACACCGTATCCTCTTGATTAAATATTAAACGCTCTTACGATTGCTGTTACGATTTTGGCTGATGTGCGCATTCTGGGCTACTGGGTACATTACCTGTCCATTCGCTACGCGCATAAGCATGAATCGCCAGTGCATGAATACGGCTGGGCGCAATTAAATCACCCACCGCAGCATATACTGCCTGGTGGCGTTGCACAGGTCGCATGCCATCAAATTGCGCGCTCACAATCACCACTTTAAAATGTGATTCTTTGCCTGGGAAATAACCACCGTGGCCATGTGATTCATTGTCAATGGCAAGGTGAGTAGGCTGCAATGCTTGTAAACGTTGTTCAAGTTCTGCTTGTAAGGTCATCATCATCTCCCTTTAATCCAACACATTTGATGGCTTAGCATACACGCATTGTGAGCCAACCACACCCAACACGCACTAACAGCCAATCACTATACACGCGGCATCACCGCAATAGATCAGCTTTCATCTGGGCGTAAATGACGTGGTCTAAAACCAGTCAGCAATAAGGCCGCACCGTAGATTAATGCGCCTACCGCACATAAGGCCAACACCTCGACAATGCGCAACCACTGCGATACATCGGCCTGATAAAACTGTAGCGCGCCCCACAGCACCACTACCATGGCAATATTGGCAATCACGTATTGCAGTGAGGTTTTCTTCCAGTGACCTTCAAAACGGTAAATATTGTTTTTATGCAAATACCAATACAGCAAGCCTGCATTGACAAATGCTGAGCCTGTTGACGACATGGCCAGTGCAATATGTGAAGCTTCCCAGCCCATCAGTTTGAACGTGGTAATAAAAATAATATTCAGCACCATGTTGACAAACACAGCAATCAAACCAATTTTCACAGGCGTTCTGGTGTCCTGACGCGCATAGAATCCAGGCGCAAAAATTTTAATCAGCATAAAAGCCAAAATGCCGCCTGACATACCACGTAGTGCCCAGGCAGTCATTGTCACATCACGCACGCCAAACTCACCATGCTGAAATAATGCCTGAATAATAGGTTCAGCCAGCACATACATGGCAAGACTGGCAGGAATACCCACCAGCATAATGACACGGGTTGCCCAGTCAATCATGGCACGAAATTTTTGGTGGTTTTGTGCTGCATGCTGTGCCGATAATGACGGTAAAATAACAGAAGCAATGGCAATGCCAATTAATCCTAGCGGTAGCTCTGTCATACGCTCGGCAGTATATAACCACGACACTGAGCCGTCTTGCATAAATGAAGCCCAAATAGTGTTAAGCAATAAATTAATTTGCGTCACCGACACCCCAAATAACGCAGGCAACATCAGCCTTAAAATACGCTCCACGCCTTCGTGCTTAAAATCAATCCGCGGTGGCACCAGTAGTTTTTTGCGCCATAACTCTGGCACCTGTAAAGCCAATTGCAGCACACCCGCTACCAGCACCGCCCAGCCCATCACCATAATGGGCTGATCATGAAAATAATCAACAAACCACCAGGCTGCGGCTATTTGGCAAATATTAAGCAATACAGGCGCAAAGGCAGTGCTGGCAAACGAGCCGTAACTATTTAAAATACTACTGGAAAAGGCTGTCATGGACATAAACAGCAAATATGGAAAGGTTAAGCGAAATAAATCAACCGCAATGGCAAATTTTTCTGGATTATCATGAAAACCAGGCGCATACACATACATAATCGCGGGTGCAGCAAACAGCGCAATAATGGTCAGTGGCAGTAAAATGGTGAGTAAAGTGCCCGACACACTACTAATTAATAGCTGAACTTCAGCTTGGGTCTTGGTGGTTTTATATTCGGTCAGTACAGGAATAAACGCCTGTGAAAAAGCGCCTTCTGCAAATAATCGCCTAAAAAAATTGGGGATGCGAAAGGCCACCACAAAGGTGTCAAACACGCCACCTGCACCAAACACGTTGAGCAATACCATATCGCGGACTAAACCTAAAATACGCGACAGCATGGTCATTGCACTAAAAATAAAGGTGGAGCGCCACAAAGCCATTTAATACCCCAAACCCAAGCCAGCCTGAAAAATGCGCTATTGTAGATGAAATTATTGTTTTAAGCTGGATTAGCCCCGACTTTAGCCGATGTTTTTGCAAAATTCACACAGCAACCCATAAGGCACTTTAACCAGTTAAGTGCTTTGGGCATACGCTGCTGCTAATGACTGCCGAATACGCTGCCAGTCCAGATGCTGACCTGGATCAGTCTTGCGGCCTGGCGCAATATCCGAATGCCCTGCAATATGATGGCGCGTGCGCGGATAGGTGTGTTGAATGCTAAAAATAGCCTGAATAACGGCGTGGTATTGGGCTTCGGTAAAAGGCATATCATCGGTGCCTTCTAACTCAATGCCAATGGAATAATCATTGCACTCTGGCACGCCCAGATAACTGGAACGACCTGCATGCCATGCCCGTTCCTCAAACGACACCAACTGAACAACCTCACCCGTGCGTAAGATTAACAAATGCGTAGATACTTTTAAGCCAGTAATGGTTTGAAAATAAGGATGGATGCTGTGGTCAAGCTGATTTTGAAAAAACTGCTCAATATAGCCTCCACCAAATTGTGCAGGTGGCAAGCTAATGTTATGCAGCACAATTAAGCGAATATCGGCCACATTCGGACGTGAGTTAAAATTAGGCGATGCTAACTGCCGCACCAGTGTGGTGTCAGCCTGTAGCCAGCCTGATTGCACAGGCCATGGCTTAAGTAAGGCATTAGGCAAGGCAGCATGAACCGAGGCATCAACCAAAGGATTAGCCACAGGGATTACACCGATAACTGCTTTAGACCACCCACCACAGATTGCAGGGCACGATCAATAATTTGCGGTTGATCATCCACCAAGCGCGCCCGCCCCTGACTAAATTCAACTGCCAAATGCATTTGCGACATTTCAGCCACTTTAATGCCACGGCGGTTGGCAAAAATCAGTTTTTCCATGGTACGAATACGTGCCACCAGTTTATGCCGTTCATGCTGCTCGGTAGCCATAAACTCAACCCACGTGCCCACTTTTAATTGCCTGACCACTTGCACATGCTTATCCGTCACGGGCAACGTTTCACCTTGATATAAATCCACCAAATCGGACTTGGGCAAGACAATACTCTTAAAGTCGGTACTGTTACCGCTCATGGCTTGCTCAACCCCAATGCGGTCAACCCCATCAGCCATGACATTTTGATCTTCCGTTAGAATTTCCACCATGGGCGTTTCCAGGCCATCAATGGTTTCCTGATGCACGCGATCAATTTCACTCAATAAGCTTTCTTGTCTTAAGCTATCAAAATTTACCGACGTTAAGCCCTTTTTTAAGCTATTCATCAGCTTTGGTGTAACACTTTTTAATCGCTCCAGCCAGACAGGATCGTCTTTAACAGGCATCATTGACCAAATAAGCGCGTCAATGACTTTAACCGCCTGCCGCCAGGATTCAGATTCTTTACCATCTTTTAAAAATGACAAATACAGCACATGACGCCAGCCCTCTTGCAGCAAGCGAATCACAGCCAAGGGCAAGCGACGGCCTGTGAGTTTCTGGTTCAATACCAACTGTACTTCGCTACGGGCAAGCTCTGCTTTGGCACGGCGCTCTTCTGCTTCACGGGTGCGCTGGTCAATGAGTGCAACCCGTTCCTGTTGTTGCTCATAAAACTGATTAAAATCTACTAATAACTCGTCAAACAATGACATGTCGCTATGAAAGTCAGTTAAAATTTTAAAAACAGTTTCTTCAATTTTTTTATATAAAATATCAGAGGCCTGGGCTTTTTCGTCCCAGCCTACCCCTGCTTTAGCCAGACTATTGAGCATTAAACGGGCAGGATGTTTTTCAACTTTAAAAAACTGTGGGTCAATTAAAGCCACTTTCAGCATGGGAATTTGCAAGCGGCCAATTAATGCCTTCATTGCCGTGGGTAAATCTTTATCATCTAAAATATAGTCAAACATGGCCGAGACTAAATTAATAATATCGGTGTCTTTTTGGCCAATAATCTCAACCGTATCTTCATCGTTTTGCAATTGACTACGAATATTCTCACGCACTTCGGCTGCGGAAACAATGTCAGTGTTCTCAGAGACGGAAGTTCTTGGCTGAATATACTGTAACTTGCTGAGCCGATCCATGAGCTGCGTGGTGGCAAGCAACTGCTCTTGTGCCAATGGAAAGATATTTTGCGGCATCAACGGCACGCTGGCCACACTTTGACTAATTTGCGCAAAATGCGCAGCCTGCTCAACCAGGCGGGCGGGATCAACCACCATGCCACCTGTGCTGGTGGTCTGTAATAAAGGTGAGTTAGGGTCTGTGTTTAACTCAGCGCGCAGGCCGTTATTGGCTGCATTATTGCCATCGCTACTGCCTTGCCCACTGCCATCACCGCTGCCTGAATTTTTTTGGTTTAAATCGCGGATATCACGTAATATATCCACCAGGTCAGGTTCATCATCATCGACCAGCTCACTGTTGGTATTTTCCCGCGCCACGACTTCAGGTAAAGGCACCTTGGCCTGCTCTAGCGCCTGCTTTACCACGTTAGCAATATCCTGCATGGACAAAGCATTGGCAAACTGCTGAATCAGAATCGACTTTTGTAAAATGGTTAAGCTGTTTTCCCCAAAGCTTTCAGGGATAAGTTCTAATAATGGCTTAGGATGAAACGGCAATTGATCGGCATATTTTAACGCAGGTATCAGCACACGCAGGCGGCCAAATGCATCCGTCATGACACTGTCGACTTGATTTAATAAGCGTGTCGCCAGAGTTTCAATAATAACATTTTGTTCTAATTCATCGGATGCAATGAGTGAAATGCCATCAAGTGACGTACTGACAGGCTGATTATTCTGTTCAGGAATCTGCTGTGCAAGTTGCTGAAATTTCTGCCATTTTTCATTAAATAGTTGGCTTACCTGCGCATTGATCTCGTGACCACGATGGCGAAGGAGCACAATAATATCCAGATAAGCCTGCTGCTGGCCATCTGGCAACCCTTCACTGGCCGCCATTAAATGATTGGGCAGCCCTGTGACAAAGGTTTGAAAATAGGTTTGAAAATATGCAAGCACTTGAGGGCGCAATATATCACTAAAGCGCAGCAATATTGCAGATCCGCTTGGTATCTGATTTTGACTACTCATGGCCATACACACTAATTAATAACAGTTATCGATCCTTGTATAGTTACTATATACTTGTTTGGCAAGCTTTGGCCAATTTTTAACGAATCAATAATGTATATTCGATCACGTTTGAGCCTGAAACTTTGCTATTTTTTATTAACTTAATCACTATTTGGTTGCCTTTATGATTTCTAGTGAGCTGCTTACACAATCTATTTCACAAAATATTAATCAGGCACTGACAGAAGACATTGGCGAGGGAGACATTACCGCACAACTTATTCCTGCGCAGGAACAAGCCAAAGCGGTGGTAATTACCCGTGAAGCCATGGTGCTTGCTGGTCAACCCTGGGTAGATGCTTTATTTAAACAACTAGACCCGAGTGTGAACGTGAAATGGCTGCACGCTGAAGGAACACATTTAAACGCCAATGATGCTTTTTTAGAGCTGAGCGGCAATGCCAGAAGCTTACTGACTGGCGAGCGTCCTGCCTTGAATTTTATTCAAACACTATCGGCTGTGGCAACCAAAGTAGCCAATTATGTGGCACTGCTTGATGACCTAAATACCAAATTACTGGATACGCGCAAAACATTGCCTGGCCTGCGTATTGCACAAAAGTATGCCGTGGCTATTGGTGGTGGGCAAAATCACCGCATTGGTTTGTTTGATGCGTTTTTAATTAAAGAAAACCACATTATGGCAGCAGGTAATATCGCCAATGCCATTAGCGAAGCGCATAAAATTGCGCCAGGCAAGCCAGTTGAGGTAGAAGTGGAAAGTTTTGAGGAACTAGATCAGGCATTAACTGCGGGTGCAGATATTGTCATGCTGGATAATTTTAGTAACCAGCAAATGATTGATGCGGTAAGGCATGTGGCTGGCCGTTGTAAACTGGAAGCCTCTGGCAATATTGATATGCATAATTTGCGTGAAGTGGCCGAAACTGGGGTGGATTATATTTCCATGGGCGCGCTGACCAAAGATGTGAAAGCCGTTGATTTGTCCATGCGCTTGTTAAAGTAACTGGGCTTTAAAGCGCGAATGATTAAAAACTGCTGACAGAATTACTCAGCAGTTTTTCATTCAACAATAAGCGTTTTGCTATTTAGGCACCAATTGCAGCAAGTTAGCATTCTTACCATCTTCTAATAACCAGAGTGAACCATTCGGCCCCTGCTTCACATCACGGATTCTCGCCCCCATGTCAAAGCGTTCAGCTTCGCGGGCACTATTGCCATCAAACTCAATGCGAATTAACGCTTGGGAGGATAACCCTCCAATGAATGCATTACCTTGCCACGCTGGAAATTGGTTGCCGTGATAAAACATCAAGCTAGAAGGGGAAATCACTGGTGACCAACTGATAGCTGGTGCTTTAAATTCAGGTCGGGTGTGATGATCAGGAATGGGCTTGCCATCATAATGATCGCCATTAGATACCAGCGGATAGCCATAATTCTGCGATTTTTCTATTAAATTGAGCTCATCACCACCTTTAGGACCCATTTCAACTTCCCACAACTGACCTTGCTCGTTAAAAGCAATTCCTAGTGGATTACGGTGGCCGAGGCTCCAGATTTGTGCAGCCACACCGCCTTGCTTGGCAAATGGATTATCGGCTGGAATGCTGCCATCCTCATGAAGACGAATAATTTTGCCAAGGTTACTGTTCATATCCTGTGCTGGATCAAACTTTTGCCGCTCCCCCGAGGAAATCCACAACATGCCCTCTTTATCAAAGGCAATACGATGACCAAAATGCCCATCGCCTGACACTTTTGGTACTTGCCGCCAAATCACCTGTACATTGCTTAACTGCCCGTCACCATGACTGTCAGAAGTAAGCTTGCCACGCGCTACAGCTGCACCACTGCCCCCTGTACCTGCCTCAGCATAGCTGAAATAAACCAGTCCGTTTTGTACAAAATCTGGATGCAGTACCACATCTCCTAGACCACCCTGCCCCGCATAAACCACAGCAGGCAGTCCACTAATGTTACTGGTTTTTTTAGTGCTGGGGTCATATAACTTTAGGCTACCCTTGCGTTCTGTAACCAACAGGCGGCCATCTGGCAAAAAGTTCATGGCCCACGGTTCATTAAACTGGGTTATTTTCTGGCGGCTAAAATCAACTTTGTGAGTCACCGCTGAAGCAGGTTCCTTTATTGAACTATTAGAAGAGCCATTACAAGCAGCGGTTAAAGGCATGGTTAAACCTGCCATTACTAACGCCAAGAGTTTAGGTGTTTGCATAGGGTTCTCCTTAAAATAATCCATTAAAAGAAATAAAAAATTCGTGCTTTCATTTAAATGAAAATGGCAAAATTAAAATGCATGTAATGACCATAGAATAGTTTTAAAGACGCGTTGTTTATTTTTGTGAAGTTTAATTTATAAAATTTAGTGACATAAAAAAGGCGAGCACACATACTCGCCTTTTGATCACAACTAGAATCAAAAAATATTTAAGATACTTAGCTTACCAGCCCAGCGCTTTTTGCTGCGCTAAAATCAACTCAGCAATCCCTTTTTCGGCCAACTCCAGCATCTCATTACACTGCGCGCGGTTAAATGGTTTGCTTTCAGCCGTGCCTTGTAACTCAATAAATTCACCAGTTTGGGTCATGACCACGTTTAAGTCAGTCTCACAACTTGAGTCTTCTTCGTAGCATAAATCCAGCAGTGCTTCATCTTTATGCATGCCCACAGAAATGGCAGCAACCAGACCTTTTAAGGGATCATGTTTTAGTTTTTTCTGAGCTTGTAGTGCGGTTAAGGCATCAACCAATGCCACTGCGCCACCTGTAATCGCTGCAGTACGGGTGCCGCCATCTGCCTGAAGTACATCACAGTCAATGGTAATGGTGTTTTCACCCAGCTTTTTAAGGTCAACCATGGCACGTAAACTGCGGCCAATTAAACGCTGGATTTCCTGAGTACGACCAGATTGTTTGCCACGAGCTGCTTCACGGTCATTACGGGTATGGGTTGCACGTGGCAACATGCCATATTCCGCAGTGATCCAGCCTTGGCCAGTGCCTTTTAAAAAGCGCGGCACGCTATTTTCCACGCTGGCAGTACACAAGACTTTGGTGTTGCCAAACTCTACCAACACAGCGCCTTCCGCATAACGGGTATATTGACGGGTAAAGGTTACAGGTCTTAATTGATCGTTACTGCGTTGATCTAAGCGCATGGGAAATTCCTTGGTAGGCGTTGAATTTTGACGCGCAGTATAACAGACCTAGATGGCAGAGCTGTAGCTCACAGCATACCCATTGTTTGCGTTATGGTTAACCCAATAAATCCGCGCAAGTGCCAATAAAAAAGCCCTGTCACTATTACAGCAACAGGGCTTGTATCTAACATCGGCTAGTCGTTTAAGCCAATTTACGCTGCACGGCCTAACAGTTTTTTAAATGAAAACTTGGCACGGGTAGCTTTAATTGCATCCACCATTTGATCTGGCAAAGAATGCTCCGCCAAGCGTACCCACACACTGGCAAACTGCTTGGCAAAACTAGCCGAATTATAATGTTGGCCATATTCTTCGCATACCGCACGGACTTTAGGTGCCATTTCCTGATAACGGTTGGCAGGCACATCTGGGAATAAATGATGCTCAATTTGATGGCTTAGGTTACCACTCATAAAGTGCACAACTTTGCCACCTGTAAAATTACTAGAACCGCGAATCTGGCGTAAATACCACTCGGCCTTGGTCTCAGAATCAGTGTTGTCTTCCATCATCTCAGCATCTTCAGTGAAATGACCACAAAAGATCACTGCGGATGACCAATAATTACGAATTATGTTGGCCACAAAGTTACCTGCAATGACAGGCAAAAACATCGGCCCTGCAATCAGTGGGAAAAACACATAATCCTTGGCAAACTGACGCAAGGCTTTTTTACGCCAGTTGCCAGATTGCAGGTAAATATCTTTTAAGGTTTTTTCACCGCTCAGTACTTTTTCAAATTCCATGCGCTGTAAGCTAAGCAGCCATTCAAACGCAGTAGACAAAACAACGGCCACAGGCACGTTAAACAAAAAGCGCGGCTCCCACTTTTGACCACGGGACATGCGCATCACGCCATAGCCAATGTCATGATCCTTGCCCAGAACGTTGGTATAGGTATGATGAATATAATTGTGGGTATATTTCCAGTCTTCGCCCGTACAAATGGTATCCCAATCATAGTTGGCGCCATTTAGGCTTGGGTCATTGAGCCAGTCAAACTGACCGTGCATCACGTTATGACCCAGTTCCATATTTTCAACAATCTTGGACACGCCAAGCATTGCCGTACCCAAGAGCCATACAGGTGGAATCCAGCCACCAAACATGAGCATGCCACGTGAGGCAATTTCGGTATAGCGCACAAAGTTACGTACTTTATAAATATAATCTGAGTCCTCTTTACCAATCTTGGCCATGGTGTCCTGACGAATCGCGTCAATTTTACGGCCAAATTCTTCAATTTCCGCAGTAGTTAACACGCGGCTTTTACTGGGAATA
This sequence comes from Pseudomonadota bacterium, assembly GCA_023393635.1. Taxonomy (GTDB): domain Bacteria; phylum Pseudomonadota; class Gammaproteobacteria; order Pseudomonadales; family Moraxellaceae; genus Alkanindiges. The sequence goes on along the minus strand of JAEWKT010000046.1, from coordinate 17,036 downwards.
GACTGGATGGCGTCAATATTAATCATGTTCATTTTGTTTTACTCAACTTATTGGTTTGCTTGCTCATCAAAGAGGCTGGCTTAGAGGTCAATCTCAACAGGCGTGACCGCTTCACTAATACACAATTTAATTTGCACATTATTTTGGTCATTAATTTCACCAGTGAGCTGGTTACGCACGGCTCCATTGACTTTGGTACACACACAGGTATTACAAATACCCATACGGCAACCAAACGATGGTTTTAAACCAGCAGCTTCGGCACTGGCCAGCAAATTGCCACGTCCTTCAAATTCCTGCATGCTACGGCGAAAATTAACGGGGATCGCTTGTGCATCATCACTGACGGTCACGGGTAAAAAACTTTCTTGCGTCAGTTTGTTAGTCCAGCCGCGTTTAGCCCAGATCTGGCGTGTGGCTTTCATCAAACCAGGCGCGGCGCACACATAGGTTTCACGATATTTGGCATCTACACATAAGGCATCTAGCGTTTCTTCATCAAAGAAAGCTGGTTTGTCCTGACTGTCTACAATAATGTTTAAATTAAAATGCGCATGTTTGGCAGCCAGTGCTTCCAGCTCATCACGAAACGCAGGGTCACGCGAGTAATAAATTAAAGTAACGGGAAATTTTGAGCGTTCGAGGGCTTGTCTTGCCAATGGAATCATTGGGGTAATGCCACTGCCTGCGGAAATCAGCAATACAGGATGCGCCTGTTCTTTTAAGGTAAATTCGCCCATTGCTGGGGTGATTTCAATCACATCACCCACACGCGCATCGTTGGCCAAATAATTGGACACACGGCCCTGTTTTTTAATGCCCAGTACAATATGTGAGTCGTCTGGATAGCTGACTAAGCTATAAGCACGCTGGTGTTGTACGCCATCAATGCGTACCGTAACCATCACAAACTGGCCAGGCTGATACTGGCTAAATTTTTTATTGGGGGCTAATGTCAGTTTGATCATGCCATCAGCAATAGCTTCAATATTTTCAATCCGCGCCATGCTACGGCGCAGGGTCCATAACGGATTTACCTTGGCCAATACAAAATCGACAAAGTCTTCACGAACCCAATGTGGCTTGTAACTGGATGCTTGTAACATGATGCGACCCTCTTACTTGTATTCTAAAATGTATTCACTGCCTGGCAGTTAGTAATCGTAGTGAACACTCGTTATCAATGTGAACACATGTTCACTAATATAAGCTATTTTTATTTTGAGTCAACATCCGTACACTGAATTCTTTAAATTAATGCCTACTTTTTTGTTAAACTTAGCTTATCGCCCTTTTTTGGTCATCATGCATGTCGATCAGAGATCAACGTAAGCAACAAAGTCGGCAGGCTTTGTTAGATGCGGCATTGGCGTTAAGTACCTCTGGCCGTTCTTTTAGTATGATTAGCTTGCGTGAAGTCGCACGAGAAGCAGGGCTTGTGCCTACTGCGTTTTATCGTCATTTTCAGGATATGGATGAGTTAGGCAGTGATCTGATTAATCTGGTATCGATTAGTTTGCATCATCTGTTGCGTAGCCTGCGTGATGGCTACAGCTTAAAATCCAGCTCTAAAACACGGGTGAGTATTGAGCGTTTTTTTAATGCGGTGGATTCCAACCCGCGCCACTGGCTGTTTTTAATTGCCGAACGCTGGGGCGGTTCACCCATCATTCGCCAAGCCATTGCACAGGAAATTGATTGCTTTGTGGCTGACCTAGCCGAAGACATGAAAAAACTACCTGCATTTTCACATATAGAAATGCATGAAGACTTGCAATTAATGTCGTCTATTTTAATTAATCTGGCCTTTTCATGGGCCATGACGTGGCTCAATTTACCAGATGATGCGAATACTGCTGCATTGGCCGAACAACGTGAACAGTTGATTATATCGACCACCAAGCAAGCGCAACTTATTTTTAGAGGGATTTCTAACTGGAAAAGCGAAGCAGAATAAAGGCTGATGGACGCCTAAAACCAAAAAAGCCCCAATTTAAATTGAGGCTTCTTCAGGCATTAAAAAAATAACGGTTAACTCAAGATTACTTCTTGGCAGGTGCTGGCTTTTTAACCAAAGCACGTTCTTTATTCACCAGATAGTTCATCACTTGAATGGTTTTTTGGCTTTCGCCTTTAACCACATATTTTCCGTTTACCACCAGCGCAGGGACACCATCTAATTGATAGGCTTGTGCCAATTGCTTGGACTGGGCAATTTTGCCAGAGACGGCAAATGAGTTAAACATGCCATTAAATTTATTGCTATCTACGCCATAACCTTTATAAAAGTTGGCCAGTGATTTTTGGTCAAATAAGCGTTGGCTCTTTTGGTTTATGGCATCAAATAGTGGCTTATGCACTTTTTCAGTTAAGCCCATTAAATCTACAGCATAATAACCACGGGCATTTTGTTCCCAAACCGTGTTCATAGCTGCTGGCGTACGCACAAAATTCACGTCAGCGGGTTTAGTTTTTAACCAGTTGGCCACAAAAGGCTCTAAAGTATAACAATGTGGGCAGCCGTACCAAAAGAATTCGCGCACTTCAATCTTGCCTGGTTGTTCAACTTTACCAGGAGTGCTTAGTACGGTGTAATCCTTACCTGCTACAAACGGTTCAGCCGCAGTAGATAAGCCAGACATTGCCAATACAGAGGCAGTCATTGCACTTAAAACCAAGTGTTTCATTTTAATATTACTTCCTGTACGCCTAAAAGTTTTAACGGAATCTTATTACAAGTTGTTGAATAGTATATGTGGATTCTGTGAAGTTTTGCACATTGTTGCGGTTTTTATTCGGCCTTTGCGCTGATTTGTTTTACACTCAAAACCAGGTAGGCTGACTTAAACCAAAGTCATCTGTATGATTTAGCCTAATCTAAATCATCCATTTAATCACTTCACTTACATGGTCTGGGACGTTGCTATTATGTCATCTGCAAATGTTGATTTACAGGAAATTGCCAAGTTTCAGGCGCTGGCAGAAAAATGGTGGGACACCTCCCCAAAATCGGAATTTTATCCCCTGCATCAAATTAATCCATTGCGTTTAAACTGGATTAGCGACTATAGCGGCGGTTTAAGTGGCAAAAAAATAGTTGATATTGGCTGCGGTGGCGGTATTTTGGCAGAATCCATGGCACGTCGCGGTGCGCAGGTGTTGGGAATTGATCTGGCCGAAGCACCCTTGGCCGTGGCGCAGTTGCATGCAGAACAAGAAGGCGTTGACAACATTAGCTACCGTCATGTGCCTGCCGAGCAATTAGCTGCCGAGCAAGCTGGCCAGTATGACATTGTCACCTGCATGGAAATGCTAGAGCACGTGCCTGATCCTGCCTCTATTGTCAAAGCCTGCTTTGATCTGGTTAAACCAGGTGGCCATGTGTTTTTATCCACCATTAACCGTAACCCAAAATCGTATTTGTTTGCCATTATTGGTGCTGAATATGTGCTGCGCTTATTGCCACGCGGCACGCACGACTTTAAGAAATTTATTCGTCCATCAGAGCTGGCCTCTTATGTACGTCTAGCGGGTTTAAGCTATGAACATATTACTGGCTTACACTATAATCCGCTAACCAAATATTACTGGCTTGCCCCCAATGTGGATGTGAATTATATGATTCATACGCGGAGGCCTGCGCTGTAATGTCTAAACCATTTGCCCAGCCTATTCGTGCGGTATTATTTGACCTTGACGGCACCTTAATTGATACCGCACCAGACTTTATTCGCATTATTCACTTAATGTGCAATGACGCCAATATTAAGCCGCCCTGTGAAAGTTTAATTCGCGCGCAAGTATCAGAAGGTGCACGCGCCATGGTGAATCTGATTTATCCAGACCTACAAACAGATAGCCCAGAGCTATTGCGCATTCGCCAGCAGTTTCTTGATATTTATCAGCAAAATATTGCTGTAGATACCTGCCTGTTTCCAGCCATGGATGATTTACTCAAGCAACTAGAAGCACGTGATATCCCATGGGGCATTGTCACTAACAAGCCACGTGGCTTAAGTGAATTATTGCTTGAAGCCCTTGATTTAACGATGCGTTGTCAGGTGCTGGTTTGCCCAGAAGATGTTAAGCACACCAAGCCAGACCCCGAACCCATGTATCTGGCAGCCAAGCAATTGGGCATAGCGCCTGAGCAGATTGTGTATGTGGGTGATCATCCGCGTGATATTGATGCAGGACGGGTGGCAGGTATGCCAACCATATTGGCTGCCTATGGATATTTACCCCCCGCACACTGTGATGACCTTAACGCATGGCAGGCTGATTACATTATTCACAATGTATCCGAATTAAACCATTTACTTCACCAAAGCACTCAACAATCATTAGTAGAACAAATGCTATAGTAAGGTCTGGTTTTATTTTCAAATAGACTAGCAATAGTATGGATAACAACGGTGTACTGTAGTGAAGTATTGCGGTGCATCGTTGTGAACATGCTGTCTTGCCAAGTGAGATGCCCTATAACAATGAAGAGGATAATATGATTAATCTAAACATAAGCCTAAAAAACTACCAACCCAAAACAGACCTATTAAAAGACCGCGTGATTTTGGTGACTGGTGCAGGCGATGGCATTGGCAAAAGTGCAGCACTGACTTACGCACGTCATGGCGCAACAGTGGTGCTACACGGCCGTACGATTTCAAAACTAGAAGCAGTATACGATCAAATTGAACAGGCAGGGGGCGCAAAACCTGCCATTTTACCGCTGCAACTCTCCAGTGCAACCGAACTTGAATATTCGCAATTGCTGAGCACCCTACAAAGCCAGTTTGGCCGTTTAGATGGCATTTTGCACAATGCAGGGATATTGGGGCATCGTGTGCCACTGGAACAATACGACGCGCAAACATGGGATGACGTGCTTGCGGTAAACTTGCGCGCACCTTTTGTTCTCACTCAGGCGTTGTTGCCTTTGTTAAAAAAATCCCCTGATGCGGCCATTATATTTACCAGTAGTGGTGTTGGTCGCACCGCACGTGCCGAATGGGGTGCTTATAGCGTGTCCAAATTTGGTGTCGAAGCCTTAAGTACTATTTTTGCAGCTGAGTTTGCCGATTATCCTGATATTCGTTTTAACTGCATTAATCCAGGCGCGACGCGCACTGATATGCGGGCACAAGCCTACCCTAATGAAAATCCACATGTATTGGCCACACCTGATGACATTATGTCAGCGTATTTATATTTAATTGGCCCTGACAGCAAAGGCGTAACTGGGCAATCTATTGATGCGCAGCAGATTTAATCCAAGTCTTGGGTTTACATGGTTTGTTACGGCAAAGTTGGCCTAAAGTGAGTTAGCTTTGCCAAAATCGCTTAAAAACATGCTAAAACACGCTGTGTAAAACATTGTTTGTAAAATATCGCTCTTGAAATGTTGCTTGTAATACATTGATGCTAAAAGCATTTGTGTAAAAATGCCCTTTGAGCATTCTGGTTTTGTCAATCATGATGAGGATAATTCTGCCCTATGCTTAAGCCACGCCTGCGCCAACAACTCGCTGAACTAAACGCAATTCCTAGTGTGGCCTGCACCATGGCTGAACAGGATATGTCCAATTTACCCGTGATTCATCTACTGGCAAACTGGTTTGAAAATGCAGGTTTTGTGTGTGAAATAATGCCTGTGGCAGCAGGCAAGGCCAATTTAATTGCTGTGCGCGCAGGTACTGATCCAGAGGCAAGCGGTGGACTAGTCTTGGCAGGACACTCGGACACTGTGCCGTTTGACGATGCTCTATGGCAAAGCGATCCGTTTAAAATGATTGAGCGTGATGGCAAGTTGTATGGACTTGGCATGGCCGACATGAAAGGCTTTTTTGCATTAGTATTAGAAGCAGTCAGTGCCTATGCCAAAACCCCGTTTAAAGCACCGCTGATTGTGGTGGCCACTTGTGATGAGGAAACCTCAATGGCAGGGGCGCGCGCTTTAATGGAAGCCGCCAAAACCAAAGGCCGCTTTACCTTAATTGGTGAACCCACCTCGATGAAGCCTGCACGATTACACAAAGGTGTCATGCTGGAGCGTGTGGTGATTACTGGGCAATCGGGACATTCAAGTGACCCTGAGCTTGGCCGTAACGCCATTGATGCCATGCAGGAAGTCATTACGCGTTTGCAGCAATTTAGAAATAATCTCAAAAAAATCCAGCAACCTTTATTTCCAGTGCCTTACCCCACGTTAAACCTGGGCTGTATTCATGGCGGCGACAACCCCAACCGTATTTGTGGCTTGTGTGAACTACAATTTGATGTCAGACCATTGCCTGGTATGTCGCTTGAGCAAATTCGCCAAGATATCAAGCAAGCCTTAAGTGGCATTGAACAACAGTTTGGTGTCAGTATGCTCTATGAACCCGCCGCCATTGGTTCAGCCGCCGCAGAAACACCAGCAGACTCGCCATTTGTACAAAAAATTGAAGCACTGCTGGGCGAAACCGCAGGGGCAGTATCCTTTGGCACCGAAGCACCTTATTTTAATGGTCAAGGCATGGATACCGTGATATTAGGGCCAGGTAATATTGAGCAAGCACACCAGCCTAACGAATATTTAGAGATTAAAAACCTCTCTCCCATGGTGTTGTTATTAAACCAACTGATTCATTACTATTGCGTTCAGGGCAATGCGCGGTTTTAATGTCATTAATTATCAGCACTGACTGAATCAAGACCCAACTAATGCATAATCAAGGCACAACCAAGGCATAACCAAGTTATCATGACAGACGAATTTTTATCTCCAGACACCATGACCGAACAATACGTTCACTGGTTCCGTAATTCTGCCCCTTATATCAATGCGCATCGCGATAAAACCTTTGTGCTGATGTTTGGTGGCGAAGCAGTAAACCATGAAAATTTCCGCAATATTATTCATGATATTGCCTTACTGCACTCCTTGGGTATTAAGCTGATTTTGGTACACGGTGCCAGGCCGCAAATTAATGAAAACCTGATTGAATACAACCTGGAAACGCCATTTCATAATGACCTGCGCATTACCACGCGTGAAGCCTTGCGCTGTGTGCTGGATGCGGTGGGTTCTATTCGTTTAGAAATTGAAGCTTTACTGTCGATGGGGCTTGCCAACTCTCCCATGTATGGCGCGCGCATTGATGCCGTATCAGGTAATTTTGTGACTGCACGGCCTTATGGGGTACGTGATGGTGTGGATTATCAACTCACTGGCGAAGTACGCTCAGTAGATATAGACGCGCTGCAAAAGAGCTTGGCCAACCGTAATATTGTCGTGCTTGGGCCAACGGGTTATTCCACCACAGGTGAAGTATTTAACTTACTGGCTGAACAAGTGGCGGTTAAAACAGCCATTTCCCTCAAAGCGGATAAGCTGATTTTTCTGGGTGAAAAAGAAGGCATTAGCGGCGATGATGACCGTTTATTGCGTGAACTGATTCCCAATGAAGTGGATCAATACTTAAGAAATAAGCCACTAGATAGTGAATTACTACTGCATATGTCAGGCGCGGCTGAAGCATGCCGTGGTGGCGTGCGCCGTGTGCATATTATTTCTTATGCCCGTGATGGTGCCCTGCTGCAAGAGCTATTTACCCGTGATGGTTCAGGCACACTCATTAGCCATGACCCGTATGAAGAAATCCGTACGGCCGATATTGACGATGTGGTGGGTCTAATTGAACTACTGCGTCCGCTAGAAGAAGAAGGCATTCTGGTATATCGCTCCCGTGAGCGTCTGGAAACCGAGATTGACAAGTTTGCCGTGATTGAACGCGATGGCATGGTAGTGGGTTGTGCGGCCATGTATCCTATTCCTGTGACTGAGGATGAAGTGCAGTCGGCTGAAATTGCCTGTGTGGCAGTGCATCCTAATTATCGCAATGGCAATCGCGGTGCCGAGTTACTCGATTACCTCGAAGCCAAAGCACGTAGCAAAGGTATTCATAATTTGTTTGTACTCACCACGCGTACCGCGCACTGGTTTATTGAGCAAGGCTTTGAGCCAGCAGATATTAAAACCCTGCCCAATGCACGCCAAGCCATGTATAACTTTCAGCGTAATTCAAAAATCTTTAAAAAGACCATTTAAAGCGGTTGTGATACGCAGCCCATTAAAAAAGCTGACTGGTGTTAATAGTCAGCTTTTTTAACATCAAAATGAACGCTAAAGTGTGCTCTGAAATATTAATCGGGACAGCGAAAATCTGATTGCGTCATTCTGTCAATACCACACTCAAGCTGCTCAACCCAATCCAAAAACTGGTTTACCATGGCTTTGCCGTAAAATGGACGGCCATGCTGTGGCACAATCATTTCAACATCCATACTGCGTACCATGTTAGCCCACAAATGAATCACTCGACGCGAACACATATAACGCTGGTGAAAGCCTTTCATGGTTGGAATATGGGCAGCAAAATCCTGTACTGGTTCATTGGCAGTGTCTACCATTGACGCTCCCATATCACCAGAAAACAGGATTTTTGAAATAGGATCATAAAACTGGAAATTGCCGACCGAGTGCAAAAAATGTGCAGGCACCACTTTAATTTCACAATCACCCAGGTTAATACTTTGCCCTTGATCAGGCACTTCAACCAAACGCTCAAGCCAGCTACCGCCTTTAATGCGATCGCTCATAAATGCGGAGTTTAAATGCGGTAAAAAGCGTGCCCACAGCTTGGAAGCCACAATTTTGGCATTGGTATGCACCAGCCAGCGTGGCATTGAAGTAATAATATCTGGGTCTTGATGCGATGCCATCACATAATCCAGTTTATCCAGGCGGATGTACTTCATTAACTCAATGGTTAATGGGGTATAAGTCAAATCACCACCTGGATCAATCACCGCCGCACGATCTTTATGCACAATCAAAAACTGATTGGCTTGAACGCCTTCCCCCTTAACCAAGCTGGTAAATGTAATACATTTATGCTCGCCATTATCAAATAACACATGCGAAGATGTTTTGTTCGGTGACAACATGAGAAAACCTTAAATCCCATACAGAATGTAGTAGTATATCAATTCCATAATAAATTTAAGGGTTTTTACGACCTTTTAACTAAACTTTTTTTCTATTAAGTTCGTTAAGCTGCGCTAAATAACGCTGCTGCAATTTCCAGACTCCGCAGGCGGTCATTCATCTCATAAAAATCACTAGTAAAAATTAGTTCATCGGCCTGAGTTTCCTGCAAAATTTGCTCCAGCCGTTTTTTAACACTGTCTGGGCTGCCTATGGCGGCCATACCCAAAAACCCATTTAACGCGACTTGTAACTGCGGCGCGAGTGGCGGCATATGTTGCACAGGTGGCAGACTTTTAATACTTTTGCCCTGCATTAAATTTAAAATCCGCTGATACAAACTGGTGGCCAAATATTGCGCCCGTTCATCGGTATCCGCAGCAATTAAAGGTACACCCAGCATCACATACGGTTTATCCAGCACCTCAGATGGTTGAAAGTTTTCACGATATAGTTTGATCGCATCCATCATCATGCGTGGTGCAAAATGCGAGGCAAAGGCATACGGCAGGCCTTTTGCCGCAGCCAGTTGGGCGCTAAACAAACTAGAACCCAATAACCAGATGGGTACATGCGTGCCCTGCCCTGGCACTGCTTTAATACGCTGATTGGGCTGCTCATCGCCCAATAAGGCCTGAATCATGCTGACATCTTCAGGAAATTCCTCTGCCGTTTCCAGATGATTGCGGCGTAAAGCCCGTGCAGTATTTTGGTCTGAACCTGGCGCACGCCCTAAGCCTAAATCAATACGGTTGGGATACAAGGTCGCCAAGGTACCAAATTGCTCTGCCACCACGAGTGGCGAATGGTTGGGCAACATGACACCGCCCGAGCCAACCCGAATGGTTTGGGTATTGCCTGCCAAATAACCAATCAATACAGCAGTTGCCGAACTGGCAATGCCATCCATATTATGATGCTCAGCCACCCAAAACCGCGTAAAGCCCAACTTTTCAGCATGTTGTGCCAACGCCAAAGAATTTTTGAGTGCCGTGGCAGCGTCGCCATCTACCCGAATTGGTGCCAGATCCAGAATTGAGTATTTACAGTTTGATAAATCAGCCATTGGTGTTCCTAGATGCATATTGCTTATCTTAGATAATGGCTCTAATCAAAGCGTATTCAAGTACGACTTAGGTCATATGCTCAAGCAAGTTACATAAGGTTTAAAAACGCAGCATTTCTTAACAGCGTAACGAAGACTGATATCGTATGTTGAATATACAATAATTGAAACGGAGGTGCCGATTGTCACACAAGCAAAACCAGCCAGCTGGTGGTCATAATGTGAAACAGGTAGACGGTCAATTGAAGCAGGATCACGGTGGTAACGATCAAGATCGTCAACCAGATGGTCGTAACCAAAGTACACGCGACAACCGTAACTCTGGGTTAGGGCCAGAAGGTGGCCAGACCAATCACAATAACTACCAGAAATAAACTTAATCAACCGTAAAACTAAAAAAGCATAAGCTCATTGCAGCTTATGCTTTTTTATTGTCTATTTAAAATAGTGCCAGATTGATGGTGCTAATGAGTGATGACATTAATAGCGAAACTTGATTTCAACCAGGTGAAAACCAAACTGGCTTTTGATTGGCCCATGCACCACATGTTCAGGCTTGCTGAATACCACGCTATCTATTGGCTTCACCAACTGCCCTTTTTTGACTTCCCCTAGCTCACCGCCCCGTTTGGCAGAATTGCAGGTGGAATGCTGCTTGGCGAGTTTGGCAAAATCTGCGCCATTAGCCAATTGGGTTTTAAGCTGTTCGGCTTGTTCGGGGGTTTTAACGAGGATGTGACGGACAATGGCGGGCATGGTTTAACCTTTTAGATTCTTTATTTTTAAACCCAATTGTCTAGGCGCAAGCCTTCAAATGTACTAAATTGTATTATGTTATTAAATGTTTTCTTCAAAGCGATCACTATCAATGCGATAAACATGAAAGCTTCGTTCAATGGTGACACCTAAACCAAATTCAATCATGAGTGAAGTCAAGCGATCACCATCAATGAGCACGATGCCAGATTTTTTAGCTGATTCAATGGCTTCCTTACTAAAGCTAGACGTCGTAATGAATACACCTTTTTTAGCTACTTGATCTGCCAATGCGCCTTTAAATTGCTGAATATCTGGACGGCCAACAGTGTTTTCCCAGCGCTTGGCTTGAATATAAATTTTATCTAAGCCCAATCTATCTTCACTAATAATGCCATCAATGCCGCCGTCATTGGTTTTGCCAATTGCTTGAGCAGCATCTTGGTGTGAACCGCCATAACCCATTGCTACGAGCAAGTCGACAACTAGACGCTCAAAGAACGCTGGACTATTATTTTTTATTGTTTTTAGCAAGTCATCTTTAACTTGTGCTTCTAAAATAATAATCTGTTCATTAATAATTTCATCAGGAGTTTGTATGGCTAAATTAGATTGATCGTGCTGTACGGGTGGAATTACAGCAACGGTCGAGTTATTTCCCTTGTAAAAATTTAAAAACTCAGGATACTGTGATAGGAATTGTACATCTATTTTCTCCAATGTGTTAAGGTCTAGCTGCCTTCCCTTAATCGACAACTGACAATAAGCGCGTTGTGGCTGATCAATCAAACCAGCTTTTGTTAAATATGTTTTAGCCCACGATACCCTGTCAGCAAAAATTCGATATCCGCCTTTAGCAGTAAGAGTCATTTCTTCATCTGACAAACTCAATGAACTACCTAATAATTCAGTAATTTCTGATACCTTAAGAGAGCGATCATACTGCTTGAGCAATTTCAAAATCGGCAACATAAGTTGGGCATAAGAAGGAATAGCCATGAATATCCTTAAACTACGAATAAATATAAAATTAATTAGAACATAGAAAAATATTTACAATGCGGCAAGTAATGCAGCTCTAGTTTTTCTTCCCACTCAAGAGCAGCCAAAACATAACTATTACTATGTCTTGGCTATACGTATACTTTTAATATACAACATAGGAACGTTCGCCAAGCAAAATACTGTGCTCCCAGAAATCCCAGTGCTGCCGCGGGCATAGCCCTTGGCGTAAATTCGGCTGAAAGCATTGCTTTCAGAAACCCCTACTGCCGCGAGCACAGCTCTTGGCGTTCGCCAGGCAAGACGCGATGCGTCTTGAAAGCCCTAGCTCACTCCCATTCAATCGTCGCTGGTGGCTTAGATGAAACGTCATAGACCACACGCGATACTTCCTTGATTTCATTCATAATGCGGTTAGAAATGGTTTCCACCAGATCATAGGGCAAGTGGGCAAAACGTGCGGTCATAAAGTCTACGGTTTCTACCGCACGCAAGGCAATCACCCACGCATAACGACGGCCATCACCCACCACACCCACCGATTTAATCGGCTGGAATACCGCAAAGGCTTGCGCGGTTTTGTCATACCAGCCACTGGTGCGTAACTCTTGCATAAAGATGTCATCAGCGCGGCGCAGGATGTCAGCGTATTCTTTTTTAACTTCACCTAAAATACGCACGCCAAGACCAGGGCCTGGGAAAGGATGACGGTAAATCATGCTGTGCGGTAAGCCTAAAGTAATGCCCAGTTTGCGCACTTCATCTTTAAACAAATCACGTAATGGCTCAACCAGCTCAAAGGCTAAATCATCTGGCAAACCGCCCACATTATGATGCGATTTAATCACATGTGCCTTGCCGTGTTTGGTAGCCGCCGATTCAATCACATCAGGATAAATGGTGCCTTGCGCTAAAAATTTCACGCCTTCTAACTTACGCGCTTCTTCAGTAAAGACTTCAATAAACTCACGGCCAATAATTTTACGTTTGGCTTCAGGCTCAGCTTCACCTGCCAGTGCATTTAAAAACCGAGCTTCGGCATCGGCACGAATCACGCGAATGCCCATATTTTCGGCAAACATTTGCATGACCTGATCACCCTCATGCAAGCGCAACAAGCCATTGTCTACAAATACGCAAGTTAACTGATCGCCAATGGCTCTATGCAACAAAGCGGCAACCACGGATGAATCCACACCACCCGACAAACCCAGCAATACTTTTTCTTCACCAATTTGCTCGCGCAATTGTTCCACGCGCAAATCAATAATATGCTCTGGTGTCCACAAGTTACCGCAACCACAAATACCATGCACAAAACGCGAAATTAACGCTTCGCCTTGTAAAGTGTGGGTGACTTCGGGATGAAACTGCACGCCATAAAAATTGCGCGATTCATCACTCATAGCAGCAATCGGGCAGCTTGGTGTACTGGCACTAATTTTAAAACCTGTTGGCAATTGCACTACTTTGTCGCCATGGCTCATCCACACGCGTAGTTTTTTAGGCTCATCTTCAATGCCATTAAACAGGCGATCGGCAAATTCATGCACCACATCAGCGCCGCCAAATTCCTGAAAGTCGCTGGACTGCACATCACCGCCTAACTGCATAGCCATGGTTTGCATGCCATAGCAAATACCCAGTACAGGCACGCCTAAATTAAACACCACCTCAGGCGCGCGCGGGCTGCCCTCAACCGTGGTGCTTTCAGGGCCGCCTGATAAAATAATACCGCTTGGGGCAAAGGCACGAATGTCTTCTTCGGACATATCATAGGCATACATTTCAGAATACACGCCAGCTTCGCGCACGCGACGGGCAATCAACTGGCTGTATTGCGAGCCAAAATCCAGAATCAGAATACGGTCCCCAGTGATAGACGTATTGATTTGAGTGTTAATTTGAGCGTTGGGCTGGTTTGCAGTCATGGCAGGCTTCAAATAAAAGAAAATAAGCGCGATATTCTAGCATTTTTTTTGTTTATCGAGGTGCTTAAATGGATGGCTGCTTATTTTTATTCTTGTCCTTAATATCATTGCATAGCTATGTTAAAAACTAAAAACGCCAAGCACTTTACTGAATGAAAAGTGCCTGGCGTTTATTCCAGCGTAATAACAACTTAAGTGGATTAGTGGCTCATACTGACTGCCTGCGCCCTATTGGGCTTGCTTGGCAGGCTATGGCGGAGAATACGCCCAATCACTTGGCCAAATTGCTTGCTAAAACGCCCTGTGTTGTAATGAATGCCATAGCGCGTGCAAATTTCCTGTACTTTAGGCGCAATTGCTGCATAACGATGGGCTGGAATGTCAGGAAATAAATGATGTTCAATTTGATGGCTTAAATTACCCGATAACAAATGCATCAGCTTATTGCCTGTCAAATTAGACGAACCACGGATTTGGCGATAGTACCAATGACCACGGCTTTCATTGTCCAGCACTGATTTTGGAAAAATTTCAGCATCTTCAGTAAAGTGACCACAAAAAATAATGCTAAACGTCCATAAGTTACGAATGCCATTGGCAGTTAAGTTACCCAAAAATACAGGTAAAGCCGCTGGGCCTGCAATGATGGGGAAAAACACATAATCTTTAAATAATTGCTTGATTATTTTTTGTTTGACAGGCTGCCAGCGAGTATTAAATTCTGCTTTGGTCATGTTGCCCTGTAGATATTTGCCAATTTTTAAGTCTTGAATGGCCACTCCCCATTGAAACAACAAGGCTAAAATTAAAGCATATAATGGCTGACCTAAATAAAACGGCGACCAGCGTTGCTCTGGAAAAATACGTAGCAAGCCATAGCCCACATCGTCATCCATGCCTTTAATATTAGTATAGGTATGATGTTGGAAATTATGGGTTTTGCGCCAATTGTCGCCTGTGCCTACGGTATCCCAGTCATAACTTTTGCCATTTAAACTGGGGTCATTCATCCAGTCATATTGGCCATGCATCACGTTATGGCCAAGTTCCATATTTTCAATGATTTTGGCAATGCCAAGCAGTGCAGTCCCTGCCAGCCATGCGGGTGGAAACCAGCCCAAAAACAATAAACCACGCCCTGCCATGGCACTATAGCGCACCGATGACACAATTTTACGAATATATTTGGCGTCTTTTTCGCCTAAATCAGCCATGACTTCAGCACGTATGGCATCCAGTTCGGCTGCCAATAAGTCCAGTTCGGCCTGATGAAGCACACGCGTTTTAGCACCCAATCCTTGCGGGAGCTTAGGCATTTTAAAAGTTGGTTTTTTTAATAACATCATGGTGTTCCCTAATTAAATCGCTAATATCAATTAAATGTCTAATACCAGATCAGTTTGGGCAGTGCTAATACAAACGCGTAAGGCAGAATCGGCATCGTGCTGTTGATCACCAGACAATAAATGCTGCGTGGTGCCAGATATTTTGCCGCACGCACAGGTATTGCATAAGCCCATACGGCAGCCCGTTGGATGCTCAATCCCTTCAGCTTCAAGCGCGGTCAAAATGCTTTGGCCTACAGGAATCTGAATGCTGCGCTGCTGTTTTTGCAGGGTAATTTGTACGCTTTGCTGCTTTATTTCAGTGCAATTATTGACATTTAATGCAGGCAATTTTGGTGGAGAAAATGCTTCAGCTTGCCAACTGGCCACTTGCGCTTGCAGTATTTGCTTAGCATTGGCCACAAACCCAGCCGAACCACAGGCCAATACTGCCGTGCTTGCCAAGTGAGTATATTTAGAAAAATGACTGGCATCTATTCGCCCTTGTCGCACATAGGATGGCGAAACGGCTTGCTCAGTTGCTGGCTTAGCTGCTTGTTGAACGGCTTGCTGGGTCACATATAAGTAAAAACTAAAATTAGGCCATATTTTGGTCAAGGCGTTGATCTCTTCAACAAAACACGCTTGCTCACGCTGGCTTACCCAATAATGCAGTTGGATAGGCTGATGGTTAGACTGATGATTGTGCTGTTTTAAATGCTGGCGCAATAAGCTCATCATTGGGGTAATGCCACTGCCTGCGGCCAATAGCAATACCGCTTGATCCATGTCTGGCCATTGCAAATCACCAAATGGCTGCTCCAGATGCAACACATCACCCACGCTTGCCTGCTGACATAACCATTGGCTTAATTTGCCACCCTTAACCTGTCTCACGGTAATTTCTAATAATTCTGATTTGCCGCTAACGCTACTACAACTATAACTGCGTGCAATGCGGCGACCATTAATTTCAGCACTGACCATGAGATGCTGGCCTGCTTTTGGCGTGATCAAATGCCGATTGGGCTTTAACACTAAGGTGACGCTATCCACTGCTGCTTGTTGCCGCTCAACAATAGTGGCTTGTGCCTGTGCAACCGACCAGCGTAGATTAACCTTAGCCAGCCAATAATCCAGCATATTGGCATCCAGGGTATGTGCCATTAATTCTTTTAGGCTTAGTCGTAATGCAGTGGTATTGGCCATTGGCGTCTCTTGATTGATCCTGATCATTGAACTCTAATCGTCAAATTTGATATTTAAAATTTGGTCATGGTTGATGATGAGTTAGTACTGATGAACAAATTCTGAGCTTATTATACACTTGTATAGACAGTTGTATATTATCTTTTTAGTTTTTTTATCTCTATACTGTTACACACGCCATTTTTTGCTTTCAATTATGAACACGCCCAAAAATCCTGCTGCTGAAAACTTGCCTGTTCAACCTGCGGATGAGGTGCGGACAGCGTTGAGACGACGTGCTTCAATTAGCAAAGATGAATTATTAGATGCGGCCATGGATTTGTTGGGCCCGCATCGCAGTGTGGCCAGTTTAAGTTTACGGGAAATCGCTCGTGCGGCTGGCATTGCACCCAACAGTTTTTATCGGCATTTTCGTGATGTAGATGAACTGGCAACCGCACTCATTAATCGGGCAGGTTTTGAGTTACGGCAAATTATTGGCGAAGCCAGACACAGAGCATCAACTGAACGCAGCGTCGTACAAACGTCCATGGAAGTATTTATGGAACAATTACAGGCGGAACAAGGCTATTTACAGCTCTTGCTGCGTGAAGGCAAAGTGGGTTCGGCTGAATTTAAGCGGGCGGTTGAACAACAATTAGGCTTTTTTGAAACCGAGCTGCAAGGTGATTTGGTACGGTTAGAACAATTACACGGCAATCAACTGGATGCACCAGGAC
>JAEWKT010000022.1 GCA_023393635.1 Pseudomonadota bacterium | reverse complement strand
CACTTCATCCACCAGCCGTTTCATCACCCGGCCACGTAAAGCGGCAATTTTTTGCTGCCAGGTCGTGGTGGGCATAGACAGTTCTTCCGGTCTGCCATAATCCGCAATCAGGTCGAGGAAAATAGGTTCCACTTCTTCATAAGACAGCATATTTAAAATAATGCCATCTTCCAGATCAATCAGGGCGTAGCAAATATCATCTGCGGCTTCCAGTAAATAGGTCAGCGGATGACGGCAATACTGATATTCGCCGAGCTGAATTAAACCGAGCTGTTCAGCAATCTGCTTTAGAATCTCTTTTTCTGATTGATAACAGCCGAACTTGGCGCGTTGACTGGCAGGGCGGTCACCTTGAGAAGCAATCGTTTTAGACAGCCACGGATACTTTAAGTAAGCGCCTAAAGTGGCATAAGTCAGGCGCATACCGCCGTCATTCGGATGGTAGTCAATTTTGGTCAATAAACGTAAGCCTTGGGCATTGCCTTCAAATTGACGTACATCGGCTTGTTCTTCTGAAGTGAGTTTTTCCAGAAAATTGCCATGTGATGCATCATCAAACCATTCGCGAATCGCATATTCGCCGGCATGTCCAAAGGGTGGATTGCCAATATCATGCGCCAGGCAGGCGGCCTGAATAATTGCACCGACATCGGCAGGGGAAATCCAAACTGGCAGTTGATCTTTAATTTTTTCCGCTGCCAGCATGCCCAGTGAGCGACCAATACAAGACACTTCAAGCGAATGGGTTAAACGGGTGTGAATGCCATCGTGCTGTGTCAGCGGGTGAACCTGGGTTTTACGGTTTAATTGTCGAAAACTTTGCGAAAAGATAATGCGGTCATAATCTTTATGAAATGGGCTACGTGCCTGTTCTGAACTTTGTTTTTTGCTACCAATACGAACTGTCGAAAGCAGTTCCAACCAACGCATTTGTTCCATTTATCATTATTCAGTGAAGACCTAAATTCATCATGCCAAAAAAAGTCCAACCTACTAGAGCAGCACGACATGATTTGTCTTTCTGATAATGCACTGAACTGTGTGCTAGTGTTTGAGCTTGATCATTTATTCAAGAGATCTCTTTCATGAATTAGAAAATGTTCAATATTAGATTTCCTTAAATTAGCATTGCCTCATTTGACTGTTACTATTTTGACACCTTTGCGTAGGCAATATCTCTACTTTTGAAAGGTCAAAATGAGGATCTCAAAATATATTTGGAGTCCGCAAGAAAAACCTTGTGTTTCCCATACACGACCTCCTGAGCCAGTTTTAAGCACTGCTTTAAAATGCAGCGCAAGGGATGGGAAACGTGTGGCATCCATGCCACACTCATGAATCCAATGCCTGCTAAAATCTACGTTTTCTTTTAACTTTACGAACAGCTTATAGTTATTGAAAAATGATTTATGAAAGAACTCTAAGACATCAAGGATGAAAAAATGCAGAATTATGTAACACTGGCTAAAAGATACGAAATTGAGCATAAGCTTCAGTATTGCAATAATATTTAGAAACAACATAGTAAAGGCTTAAATTTGTATAAGATTCAAAATTTTTATCTGAAAAATAAAATATTCTTGCGTGTTCTTGAGCGAATTGATGGCACATTCGTGAATTTCTATCTAGCTGATTTTGCCAATACACAGTAGAATATGCGCTCTCTCTAAGTCACATTGGCGGTATGGTCCAAAAGACCTGCCCGTGGAGCCAAAATCAGCATGTTTATCGTGGCCGGTGCACCAGCACACTCTTCTTTTAAGAAAACTCAACTCTTAAACCGTCTCGCGTCAATGAGTTCTGTTCAATCAATTGAAAGTCAATGGATTTATCTGTTTGATCAAGCGCTCAACGAGCAGCAGCATCAATCTGCATTACAACTATTAAACGATGGTGCTTCTTTTGAAGTGCGCCAAGCAGCAAATGATGAAATTCAAATTTTAGTTACACCGCGTTTAGGAACAATCTCGCCGTGGTCTTCTAAAGCAACTGATATTTTTGCCAACTGTAATACCCCGATACACCGCCTAGAACGCGGTGTTTTGTTTACTTTAAAGGGTATTTCCGAAGTATCTGATGCAGTTAAACAGGTTTTACATGACCGCATGACCGAAAGTGTGTTTAATCAAATTGAAGATGCTGCGGCATTATTCTCTGAGACAGCACCAAAGCCTTTAAATAGCATTGATATTCTAGGTCAGGGTAAACAAGCACTGGTTAAGGCCAACTCTGAATTTGGTTTTGCACTTTCTGATGAAGAAATTGATTATCTGACCGAAGCCTTTATCAAGATGGGTCGTAACCCGCATGACATCGAACTGATGATGTTTGCGCAAGCGAACTCAGAGCATTGCCGTCATAAAATCTTTGGTTCTGAATGGACAATCGATGGTGAAAAACAGCCATTGTCATTGTTCCAGATGATCAAGAATACTTATAAAGAATCTCCTACAGATGTTTTATCTGCCTATAAAGATAACGCTTCTGTAATCGTGGGCTTTGATACCCAGCGCTTCTATCCGAAAAAAGACGAAGCAACCGGTCACCACGTTTATAAATACAAGAGCCAGGCCGCTCACATCTTAATGAAAGTGGAAACTCACAACCATCCAACAGCGATTGCACCATTTGCTGGTGCTGCAACCGGTTCAGGTGGCGAGATTCGTGACGAGGGTGCAACAGGTCGTGGTGGTAAACCTAAAGCTGGTTTAACCGGTTTCACTGTATCTAACCTGAACATTCCGGGTTTTGAACAGCCTTGGGAAGAAAACTACGGCAAGCCATCGCGTATGGCATCTCCACTTCAAATCATGATTGAAGGCCCATTGGGCGGTGCTGCGTTTAACAACGAATTTGGTCGTCCTGCCTTAAACGGTTACTTCCGTACATTTGAACAAAACGTCAATGGCGAAGTAAAAGGTTTCCATAAGCCAATCATGATTGCCGGTGGTTACGGTAACATTCGTCCTGACCATGTCGAAAAAGATGCGATTCAGCCGGGTGATTTGCTGATTGTGCTTGGCGGTCCAGCGATGTTGATCGGCTTAGGTGGTGGTGCTGCATCTTCAGTAGATAGCGGTAAGTTGGGTGAAAACCTGGATTTCGCTTCTGTACAACGTGAAAACCCTGAAATGGAACGCCGTTGCCAAGAAGTGATTGATGCTTGCTGGCGCATGGAAGATTACAACCCGATCGTATCTGTACATGACGTGGGTGCGGGCGGTGTATCCAATGCGATGCCTGAGCTGGTAAACGACCATGAATTGGGTGCAGTACTTAACCTGCGTAAGATTCCATCACTTGAGCCGGGCATGTCTCCAATGGAGATCTGGTCAAACGAAGCGCAAGAACGTTATGTATTGGCGATTCGTCCAAGTTCTTTAAGCCTGTTTGAATCACTTTGTGCACGTGAGCGTTGTCCGTTTGCAGTGTTGGGTGAAGCGACTGAAGCTCGTCACTTAACCGTTGAAGATCCATTGTTTGAAAATAAAGCTGTGGATATGCCAATGCAAGTGATGCTTGGTGGTACACCACGCATGAGCCGTTCATATGAAACGATTGAACGCAAAGGCGATGACTTTGATGCCGCTCAAGTGGATTTGAAAGATGCGATTTTCCGTGTACTTAAAAACCCAACCGTTGCTTCTAAATCATTCTTGATCACCATTGGTGACCGTTCGATTACCGGTATGGTTGCACGTGACCAGATGGTCGGTCGTTGGCAAGTTCCTGTAGCAGATGCTGCGGTAACCACAACCAGCCTGGTCGGTTACACAGGTGAAGCCATGGCGATGGGCGAACGTCCGCCAGTAGCACTTCTTAATCCAGCGGCTTCTGCACGTTTGGCTGTGGCTGAATCAATCAGTAACATCATGTCTGCAAAAATCGACCAGATCAGTGACATTAAATTGTCTGCAAACTGGATGGCTGCAGCAGGTCAAAAAGGTGAAGACCAGGCGTTGTTCGAAGGTGTTAAAGCCATCGGTATGGAAATGTGTCCTGCTTTGGGTATTGCCATTCCTGTAGGTAAAGACTCATTGTCTATGCGTACCACCTGGAAAGACGAAGATGAAGACAAGTCTGTAACATCTCCAATGTCAGGTGTAATTACAGCATTTGCTCCTGTGACTGATGTTCGCAAAACATTGACTCCTGAATTGAAAAATGAAGAGTCAGTGCTGGTACGTATCGACTTGTCTAAAGGTCAGTTCCGTCTAGGCGGTTCGATCCTGGCTCAGGTTTACAAAGCGATTGGTTCTGTAACACCAGATGTAGACAGCTTCGAAGACTTCAAAGCATTCTTCGCATTGGTGCAGGACTGGAACAACCGTGGCTTGATCAAGGCTTACCATGACATCGGTGATGGCGGCTTGTTAGCGACTGTTGCAGAAATGATGTTCGCTTCGCGTCTGGGTGTGGCTTTAGAAGATCAATCTACTGCAAGCCTTTTCGCTGAAGAAATTGGTGCAGTTCTTCAAATCAGCAAATCTGATTGGGCAGAACTTCAAGCAGAAGTTGCCGCATCTAGCTTAAAAGATGCAATTGCAGTTGTAGGTACAGTGAACAATACTGACCAGTTAACTGTGAATGGTTTAGTGCTTGAACGTGCTGATCTACAAGTAGCATGGACTGAAGTATCGCATCAAATCCAGCGTCTACGTGACAACGTAGAAACTGCGGATTCTGAGTTTGCTCTGATTACAGACAAGAATCACAAAGGTATTATTGCTCAGCCTACATTCGACTTGAACGAACCTGTAGAAGCACCGTACATCAATTCACGCCGTCCAAACATGGTGATTTTGCGCGAACAAGGCGTAAACGGTCATGTGGAAATGGCTGCGGCATTCGATAAAGTCGGCTTTAACACTGTTGACGTGCACATGAGTGACCTGCTTGCTGGCCGCATCAGCCTGGATGACTTTGAAGGTATTGTAGCGTGTGGTGGCTTCTCTTACGGTGACGTGATGGGTGCAGGCGGCGGCTGGGCGAAATCAGTCTTGTTTAACCCTAAACTTCGTGACCAGTTCGAGAAATTCTTCCATCGTCAAGAAACCTTCTCATTGGGTATCTGTAATGGCTGTCAAATGTTGTCGCAATTGGCTCCACTGATTCCGGGTGCAGAAAACTGGCCGCGTTTCCACCGTAACACTTCTGAAGTGTTTGAAGCGCGTGCAGTCAACGTTCGTGTAGAAAAATCTAACTCGATCTTGTTAGATGGTATGGAAGGTTCGATTCTTCCAATCGCGGTAGCACATGGTGAAGGCCGTGTGGTTGCAACTGAAGACAAGATTGCTGCGTTAAATGCAGGCAACCAAGTCAGTCTACGTTATGTAGACAGCTTGGGTAATGCTACACAGCAATATCCATTGAACCCGAACGGTTCACCGGAAGCGATTACCGGTGTGACTTCGAAAGATGGTCGTGCAACGATTATGATGCCGCACCCTGAACGTAACTTCCGTGCAATTCAGCATTCTTGGAAACCAGAAGAATGGACTGAAGATGGTGCATGGTTACGCATGTTCCGTAATG
>JAEWKT010000002.1 GCA_023393635.1 Pseudomonadota bacterium | reverse complement strand
TAGCCCATGACACCAACACAGAATGTTCCCGAAGATCGTATTCAGATTGGACAGTTACGTTCAGCATATGGATTAAATGGGTGGCTCTGGGTCTATTCCAATACAGAACCTATGAGCAACATCTTTGACTATCTTCCTTGGTACATAGAGACCAAAGCAGGTTGGCAAACAATAGATGTAAAACGTTGGAAACCGCATGGCAAAGGCCTGGTTGTTTCGTTGAAGGGTGTGAGCGATCGCACAGCAGCGGATGGCTTGGTTGGCGCAAATGTCTGGATTTCAAAAGCGCAGCTTCCGAAAGCAGGAATGGATGAGTTTTACTGGTCGGATTTAAAAGGCTTAACCGTGTTGGGTCTTGATGAAAACGAACAAGAAGTGAATCTCGGTAAAATCCATGAAATGTTTGAGACGGGTGCCAATGATGTGATGGTGGTTCACGCAACACCGGACAGCATTGATGCTGAAGAACGCATGATTCCATGGCATAAAGATGTGGTACAGCGAGTTGATCTTGAAGCTGGTCGTATCTACGTAAATTGGGGCGTGGATTACTAAATATTTAAAAGCTTGTCCTTTAAGGATAAACGCAGCAGGAAAGTAGAGGAGTCTGCGATGTTTTTTGCAGTCATTACGCTTTTTCCTGAAATGTTTGAAGCGATTACAGCCTACGGTATTAGCGGGCGTGCGGCAAAACGTGAAATAGTGCAAGTTACTTGCATTAACCCTCGCGATTATGCTGAGGGCAACTACAAAAGAGTGGATGAACGTCCATTTGGTGGTGGTCCAGGTATGGTGATGATGGCAGAACCTCTGTCCAAAGCAATCAACCATGCCAAAGAGCTTGCAAAGCAAGCAGGATGTGTTCAGGTTCCTGTGGTGTATATGTCGCCGCAAGGAAAAACCTTAAACGAACCTGCGGTACAGCAGTTTGTCGAATATGACGGACTGATTGTGTTGTGTGGACGTTATGAAGGGGTCGATGAACGTTTGATCCAGCAATATGTTGATCAGGAATGGTCAATTGGAGATTACGTGTTGTCGGGTGGTGAACTGCCTGCGATGGTTTTATTGGACAGTATCATTCGGAGACTTCCGGGTGCCATGTCAGATGAACAGTCCGCCGTGCAAGATTCATTTGTGGATGGTCTGTTAGATTGCCCACAATATACCAAGCCAGATCATTTCGAAGGTTTGGATGTGCCTGAAGTACTTAAATCCGGGCATCATGCCAACATTGAAAAATGGCGGTTTTTGCAGCGCTATCAACGAACCCTTGAACGCCGACCTGAGTTGGTGGAAAAAGCAGAGTTGACCAAGCAGCAAAAAAAATGGCTAAAAGATGAGCGAGGAAGTAACAACAATTCATAATTGTTGTCCGAGCGCAAGACGAGAAGCTTTGCTTCGAGTTGATACTTAAAAGATTTACTTTAAGTAATATGAATAGGCTCTTTATTGGCTTGAGTATCTGCTCAAGTAATAAAGGGAAAGATAAACGGGTCGATACGCGATTTAGCCTCTATCCCCAGCGGTAGCACAGACCTCTTCTGTCCCGCACATATTGGAGATTCCCACAATGAGTGGTAAACATCCTTTAGTTCAAATTATTGAAAATGCTCAGTTAAAATCAGATATCCCTGCTTTTGCTCCTGGTGATACTGTAGTAGTTCAAGTAAAAGTAAAAGAAGGTGAGCGTGAACGTCTTCAGGCATTTGAAGGCGTTGTAATTGCTAAGAAAAACCGTGGCTTGAACTCTGCGTTCACAGTACGCAAAATCTCTAGCGGTGTTGGTGTTGAACGTGTTTTCCAAACACATTCACCAATCGTTGCTGGTATCGAAGTGAAACGTCGTGGTGACGTTCGTCGTGCTAAACTTTACTACCTACGCGAATTGTCTGGTAAAGCTGCACGCATTCGTGAAAAATTGCCAGCTCGTAAAGTTAAAGCTTAATTTTAAGTTTTATACGAGTGAAAAAAATGCGCCCTTTGGCGCATTTTTTTTATGCTTGAAATTGGCTAGGTAAATTTATAGCCCTTGCAGTTTTAAGCGGTTGGCATGCTGACGATAGACATCTACCGGATCAGGTGCAAATAAAGATTTCAGCCCCAGTACTTGGTTGACTTCATCTAAATGATTCCAGTTATAGTCATCACGAATGGTCTTGCCAAATTTAGCACTGCAGCGTGATACCAGCCCATCATTTTCTTTACCACCATTGATCAGCAAGCTGGTGACCTTTAAAGCACCATCAGGATCCAGTAAATTGGTCACTGTACCTACCCCGCTAAAGGAATAGTTATAAATTCCTTTGTCTTGTAGCTTGCCTTCTCCACAAGTCGTGGTTGGCATGCCGATTGGATATTGAAGATTAAATATTGCAGAGCCAAAAAAGGTTAAACTTTTTCCACCTGCCAGAGCATCATGCGGGAAGCTATTCGGATCCAGGCCCTGTGCCCAGGTAATGGCTTTAGAAACCAAATTGACCGCACCGACCAAAGGCACCTCAATCACTGTACCTTCTGCCTGTAAAATAAGATCAGCAACAGGGGAGCCTTTGTTGGGTGCGCCAACAGTAGTTAATGAGGCAACATATCCAGGAGCAACACCTGCAACATAGCGGATGGTTGGACCACCATGTGAGTGCCCAATTAAATTCACCTTTTCAGCACCGGTTATGGCACGAATTTCCTGTACTTGCTGTAATAATTGCTCACCACGAACTTCAGATGAGTTGAACGGTGATACGCGAGTGGCCTAGACATTAGCGCCATTACGTGCCAAGTCTGGCAAAATTTGGTACCAGTAATCGAGACCAAACTGGTCTGTTCCTACCACGATAAAACCTGCCATCCCATGACTAAAAACAATCGGATATTTTGTTTTTGCATAGCTAGATGTAG
>JAEWKT010000017.1 GCA_023393635.1 Pseudomonadota bacterium | reverse complement strand
GAATTACTTTCATAATGAAAGCACGTTATCACTTCCAGCCCTGCATCTTTCAGGGGGCAATGCACTTAAAGAAGCTGCCCACCCTAGAAGTACAAGATTTTATTATCTGCTCTGGGGCAGTATCAATGTATTGTTGGCTATGGTGCTTATATTACAGGTACTCTGGTTTAACCCTAAAATAATCAATGATAGTCCATTCTTTAACCTGTTATTTAAACAGGTGTGTACCTTACTGACTTGTGAAAAACTGGAAGATTATTACTCTCAGGTTAAAATTGATAAAGTTAAAGTTAATCGTGCCGGTAAAGGACAAACAGTTTTTTCTGGTGTAATAATGAATGAATATGAAAATAGTCTTCAAATACCAAGTATCAAGCTTAGCCTTAATAAGCATAATGCAGAGATTTTTAATACAGTAATACTCCCTGAACAGTATCTCACGAATGATTTATATAAAGTTCGCCGTATACCAACGCATAGTCCATTTAAGTTCAAATTTACAGTTCCAGTGGACCGCAAAGACTTTGATGACTACCATTTAGAAATAATCCGTCCATAATTGTAAAAAAATTAAAAAAAATTGCAGTTAATTTGCTCACTTTTTCTTAGACAATGGTATCATACGCGCCACGAAAGCTTAGCCTTACATACTTCTCGCTTTTATTCACAACAAATACAGTTAAGCAATATGTGCTTTATATAAATTTAGCGCATGGAGCCGATTTTTTGTTTTGAAAAATAACTGTAACAAAACTTCAACTATTGTTACGCTTATTTTTTGCTCAATTTTGAGAAGTTGTGGCAAGCTAGTTGTTTCCAGTTTTAGAGCTCCGTTTTTAGGATCTAAGACGGAGCTTCATTTTTCTAGACCATATTTATCGCTTTACCCAAGTGATATTTGATTTTCGGATTAACTCGCATGAATAGCAAATCTCCTATTTTTACTGCACAATCTGATGTTGCACTTCGCATCCATGTAGATCGCGCGGTTCGCCATTACTTTGCGTCTTTGCAAGGTGAGCTACCATCTCAGGTATATGACATGGTGCTGGCAGAAATGGAGAAACCTCTTTTATCTGTAGTTCTAGAATATACTCGCGGTAACCAGACACGGGCCGCCGAGATTCTTGGACTGAACCGTGGTACTTTACGTAAAAAGTTGAAAGCTCACGGTTTGATGAGTGAATAAATGATAAAATGCTCACGCTTCGTGGGCATTTTTTATGCCTATTTGTTTTAATCTGTAGACTTAAAAATCATGACTATTAAACGCGCTTTAATCTCTGTTTCTGATAAGACGGGCATCGTAGATTTTGCTCAAGACCTTGTTGCATTAGGAGTGGAGATCCTTTCAACTGGTGGTACTTACAAACTACTTAAAGACAATAATATTGCTGTGGTTGAAGTATCAGAGCATACCGGTTTTCCAGAAATGATGGATGGCCGTGTTAAAACCCTGCATCCAAAAATTCATGGGGGTATTCTTGCACGTCGTGGTCTAGACGAAGCTGTTATGCAAGAACACAATATTGCTCCGATTGATCTGGTCGTTGTTAACCTGTACCCATTTGCTGCTACTGTTGCAAAACCTGACTGTTCACTGGCAGATGCAATTGAGAATATCGACATCGGTGGCCCTACCATGGTTCGTGCTGCGGCAAAAAATCATGCCTCTGTAGGTATTGTGGTAAATGCTTCTGATTATGCAGCCGTGGTTGCTGAGCTTAAAGCTGAAGGGTCCTTATCTTACGCAACCCGTTTTGACCTGGCAGTGAAAGCATTTGAACATACTGCGCAATATGATGGGATGATTGCATCTTACTTAGGCGCTCGTGTCGGTAAAGAAGAAGGCCAAGCAGATAAATTCCCACGTACGTTCAATACTCAGTTAAATAAAGCTCAAGATTTACGTTACGGTGAAAACCCGCATCAATCTGCTGCATTCTATATAGATCCAGCAGCAACCGAAGCTTCTGTTGCCACTGCAAAACAGTTACAAGGCAAAGAATTATCTTATAATAATATTGCTGATACTGATGCAGCACTTGAATGCGTGAAATCATTTGCTAAACCTGCTTGCGTGATCGTAAAACACGCGAATCCATGTGGCGTTGCAGTTTCTCTAGACGGTATCAAAGCAGCTTACGATCTTGCTTATGCAACGGATCCAGAATCTGCATTCGGTGGCATCATTGCATTCAACCGTCAATTAGACGTCGAAACTGCACAGGCAATTGTTGACCGTCAATTCGTTGAAGTGATCATTGCACCAAGTATTGCTAAAGGCGTGCTTGAAGTCACTGGTGCGAAGAAAAATGTACGTGTACTGGTTTGTGGCGAGCTTCCTGCGATTGATGAACGTGCTCCACAGCTTGACTATAAACGTGTAAATGGCGGTTTGCTGGTTCAAGATCAAGACTTGGGCATGATCACTAAAGATGATCTTAAAGTTGTGACGAAACGTGCACCAACTGAACAGGAAATCGATGATCTGATTTTTGCCTGGAAAGTGGCGAAATACGTAAAATCTAACGCGATTGTGTATGCTAAAAACCGCCAAACGATTGGTGTAGGCGCAGGTCAAATGAGCCGTGTTAACTCAGCTCGTATTGCTGCAATCAAAGCGGAACATGCAGGACTTATAGTTGAAGGTGCAGTCATGGCATCAGATGCATTTTTCCCGTTCCGCGATGGTATCGACAATGCTGCCAAAGCAGGTATCAAATGCATTATTCAGCCAGGCGGTTCAATGCGTGATGAAGAAACGATTGCTGCTGCGGATGAACATGGAATTGCCATGGTCTTTACTGGCATGCGTCATTTCCGCCACTAATTTTTAAGTATAAATTCCAGACCCTTCTTTTCACAAGGAGGGTTTGCTACATCAGTAGATTATTTAATATCTTGCTATAAGATATTAAATAATTTTGAACCTCATTGGGTTTGTGGAATTTCATTTTCGAGGGAATTTTCTAAAGATGAACATTTTAGTTTTAGGTAGTGGCGGCCGTGAACATGCACTTGCATGGAAAATCGCACAAGACGATCAAGTGGCAAAAGTATTTGTTGCACCGGGCAATGC
>JAEWKT010000056.1 GCA_023393635.1 Pseudomonadota bacterium | reverse complement strand
GTTCTGTTCTGCAGCTGCACTTACATGACTTTTGAAATTAAGTTCAGCATAAGTTGGATTAAAACGTGTTCCTGAAATGCCGTTTTGTAAAGAGTGAGTAACATCTTCTAAAGTATTACCAATGCATGAGTTGATACCCATACCAGTGATTACAACACGTTTCATCTACAGTTCCCTTTATGGTGAGGTTATGAGCTTGGCTTGGACACTCTGGCAGGAGCGGGGTTATGCCGGATGTGCTACGCTACTCATCTTTCAAATTGAACTCATAATAACAGAAAGGTTTTTGTTTTCTTATGGCAAATCCTATGCGTATTGCAAGCTATACACGAGTTGCACATAGCATGCTTTGAGTTACCTGCTTATAACTAAAAGAAACACTTTAGAATTGTGTTAAATCTTCACTACACCTAGTATTTACTATCAAATAACTAACTGAATGAAGAGGGGAGATTGATGACGAATACTAATAATAATCAGTCAGCAGGTTTTATTTCCAATGCTGTGAAAGTGGCTAAAAAGCTCAGTTCTACAGGTTTGGATATGCTGAATCAAGCAACGCCTGGTGGTGCCACTAAGCAGAATGGACAGACAGATCAGAATCAGGTTATTGAAGGCTCTGCTCGTGTAAAAAGTCCAATGGAAGCTAGTCCTGATGATCATCCACAGCATATTTTACGTGATTATGTGCCCAAAATGTCACGTCAACTATTAGGTCGTCATTACAACCGTTTTAATGGTGTTGCTAATTTTATTCCTCCTGAAGTCAGCAACAAAATCTCTGATTATATGTTTGAATGTTTGAGTGAACTCAGTTCACAACTCAGTTCGGTGGAAGCCATTTTAAGCGAGGCAGGTGCCAGTAAACTTGAAGAGCTCGAAAAAGATCCTAAACGTTCAAAACGTTTAAGTCAGGCTCTGGCAGAGCAGAATAAATGGATTGCATCAGTCCAAGGTGCGGTCAGCGGTGCCACTGGTATTGTAGGGGCTGCGGTTGATGTACCAGCATCTCTAGCGTTAGCTCTTAGAACCATTTACCAGACCGGACGGGCGCATGGCTTCGATTTGAAAGAGGATCAGGAAATTGTACAGCATGTGCTGCGACAGATTGACATGGGTTTAATTGCTGAAAAACAGGCAATACTGATGGGCCTTAAAGCTGTGAGCGGTATGCTGCAAAATAATGATGTTTCACAGTTACAGCAGCTGTTAGGGTCGAGTAATGATTTTGAAATGCTTAAAAAATGGCTAGGGCAGGATGGTCAGCAACAAGATAATCCTACCGTTCTTTCTAAGCTATCTATATTGACCAAACTTACCCCTTTGGCTGGTGCAACAGTTGGCGCAATCTATAGCTGGAAACTGGTTGAAGAGGCCAGCCAAAAGGCACAGACAGCATTTGCTGAAGCACGATCTTATCTAGAGCAGCATAATGACTCTTCACTTTCACCTCTGGAAGCATTTAACCGTTCAGAAAAAGCCTTAGAGCAGGCAAGTCCTGCGGTTTCTGCCAAACCGGAAAAAATTGAACAGCCGGAACAGGTCAATCTTGACAAGATAAAAGAAGTTGAGCTTAAAGACCATGACACGATTGCCAAGGTGAAAGTTCAGAAAAAACCTTCTGAAGAAGAGAAAAAGACAGAAGCTGATATTGAGCAGGAAGTTCAGCAAGATATCGAAAGCTTGGCGGAAGATATGGTGGAGCCTCATGAAGCAGTAGAGCCTCAAAAAACTGCTGTGCCATTAGATGAAGATAACCCGGTAGTTGATGAGGAAGAACTGGTTGCTAGCAATCAGGCTAAACTTGCAGCCGAAGAAGCAGCAGATAAGCCTGTTGATCAGGTTAAAGTTGAAACTAGTGACACTACAAACTCTTCTACAGAAGCTAAAGAAGCAGTTACAAAAAACTCTTCTTCGAAAAAATAGGCTAAAAACATAAAAGCTTGATAAATAAGTTTTGTCAGGTACTTGGTCAACATTTGTTATGGCATCAAATGTTGACCATTTTTGTGTCTTGTCTTACAATTGCATGCCCTCAAAAAGTGGTATTTTTTTTGAGGTTTTTTATTTACGGGAGAATTGCCATATGGCAACAACAAATCAGTTGATCCGCAAGGGTCGTACGACTTTGGTTGAGAAATCCAAAGTTCCTGCGTTGAAGGCTTGTCCACAACGTCGTGGTGTTTGTACACGTGTTTATACAACTACACCTAAAAAACCTAACTCAGCAATGCGTAAAGTTTGCCGTGTTCGCTTAACTTCAGGCTTTGAAGTATCAAGCTATATCGGTGGTGAAGGCCATAACCTACAAGAGCACAGTGTTGTGCTTATCCGTGGTGGTCGTGTTAAAGACTTACCAGGTGTACGTTACCATACCGTTCGTGGTTCTTTAGACTGCGCTGGTGTTAAAGATAGTAACCAGTCACGTTCTAAATACGGTACTAAACGTCCTAAGAAATAATCTTTTTAGATTAGCTTCTTAAAAACGTAGAACCGCAATCCTTTATCGTCTCGCTTGTCTGATTTCTGCATTTAATTTTGTGAAATTCAAGCGACGTGTAGTAAGGCCAGCGAACAGTACATGACACTTTGTACTCATGCTGGATAAACCTGAAGTGTCATATTTATAGGTGTATTAAAATGCCAAGACGTCGCGTAGTCGCTGCCCGTGAAATCCTTCCGGATCCTAAGTTCGGCAGCCAAACAATCGCTAAATTCATGAACCACGTAATGCAAGATGGTAAAAAATCTATTGCTGAAAGTATCGTTTACGGTGCTTTAGACCGCGTTCAAGAAAAATCTAAAGTAGACCCAGTTGAATTTTTCGAGACTACTCTTGAAAAAGTTCGTCCTATGGTCGAAGTAAAAGCACGCCGTGTTGGTGGTGCTACTTATCAAGTGCCTATGGAAGTACGCCCATCCCGTCGTACTGCCCTAGCTATGCGC
>JAEWKT010000055.1 GCA_023393635.1 Pseudomonadota bacterium | reverse complement strand
TGGTATCGTCAGGGTAGAGATGTACCGCCAGATAATGCTTGTTTTTTAAGTCTTCCCGACGAAGCACAACAATATTTTTGGCCTTATGCAACCGATCACTATTCGACTCTTGCCAAGTTACTACTTGGGGGCCAAGCTTAACGGGTGAGGTATTCATGCCACCACCAAATCCACCGCCAATTTCACTACCGTTTAGCTCAACCATATAAGAGTTATAAGATAGATCATACAAGAAAGATGTTGTACCCAGATAATAGGTTTTATATGGGCCAAGGCCTACACAGCCAGCAAGGCTTATTGCCAGACTTATCGGCATCATTAATTTTGACTTAAATTTCATGGTGTTATTGCCCTTTCTGCTATTGATTGGAGAGCTGAAGCATGGCGTCATCCATACTTAAGATTTTGTCTTTAACTTGAGCTAATGCATGTTGTAATTGCGGGTTAGTATCAAAGTTTTCTTTATAAATCAATTGGAGGCACATAAAATTTAAAATGTCGCGGGTTCCTGTTAAACCATAACTTCTTGCTGCAGGAAGCGAATTAATGATGAGGTCATATAGCTCTTGATCCGTAAATTTATCGACCAGAAACCCATTATTTAATCTTAAGTAGTAACTTAAATTGTCAGGAAAAGTGGCCTCAATCATTAACTCCTCTTGTTCAACTGTGAAAAATAAAGAGGAGTGAAAAGCAGGTAATAAAGACAGGTTTTCATTGGTGCCAGTAATTACTTGTAAATTTCCCTGGCGATCCCAATACCACCATCTTTTCACTGGCCTGAGTAGGGTTTCTTTCTGTGCCGCATCAAGCACAGGATCTGAAATATATAAGGTGGCATCTTCTTTATGGCCGACCAGACAAGCTAAGATTGCAGGATCCCAAAAGGCCAATATCATCTCTAGCCCACCTTCAAATTTTACTTCTAGAAATTGCCTTAAATGCTCATACAGTAACTCAAAAGGTAAAGAGGAGGTGAGAATTGTCATTTTAGGAGTGCCAGCGATATGTTTTTCAATCCATGTCCACTCAGAAGCTGAAAAGTCTACAGGGAGTTGCAGTAAATGGGGAGAAACTTCTCTTGCTTTGTCCCCAGCTGCTTCTGTCAGTAAACATTTTTGCCGTAAATGAACCAGTGATTTTAAAAAATATTTGTCCTGAGCGGCATCAGCAATCGCATAAATATTTAAATCTGCATAATCTTGTTGATCTTTTATAAAAGTAGTAGATAACACACTTAACCAATTATCGTTGATATTCATCAAGTGCCATCTCCTTTATTAATAAAGGCAGAACGCTGTGATGCCCGTTTTACCAGACATTCCCAGCAAATATTCTGTGGAAAGAAAGGTAAGGGGACATTCACTTTGCTCCCAGCTTCAAACAGGTGCTGGGCAGCTTTTGCTTTAAAGACTTTAGGCGTGATCGCAGTTATTCCATTGCTATCAATTCTAATTTGTGAGCCTTGCGCAGTCAGTACAATTGCTTTATCAGCATTAATATGTACTTCATCTTCTGTAGAGATGATTTTGACATGCTGTCGGGCAGTGATACCCACTGTATTGTCCTGCGCCTGAATATCAAATTTGCCCTTAGCAGCATATAGCTTAAAGCTATCTTGACCTGCAAACAGGCTAACTTTTTTCTTCGCATTTAATATCCAGTTTTCATCTGTACTGGTATTAATGGACTTGCAACTTCCAGTCGTTATACCACCCAAAGCTTGGAGATGAAGGTTATCCCCAGAGCTAACAGCAATACTTTTAGGGGCAGCTATCAACATGACAGCGTCTTTCATCGCTTTTAAGTCTGACCACTGCGTTTCAACTTTTTGAATATAAGCTTCCAGAGTGGTCAGCATATCTGCAGGCTCAGCTTGTTGTTTTTGCGTATATTCAGCTAAGGCTTTCATGCTAGTCAAACTGGTAGACGTTTGTTCAAGTGCATCGCTAATGTCCAGTTGGTTGGCATTTGCTTTATTTTGGGCAAAAGTAGAGAGATAAAAAGCTTTGCTTCGTATGACTCCTGCCATATCAGTACGCAGCTCAAAGCCTTCTCCTCGAGATTCAGCTTCCTCATTACTGCGTGGATGAACGAGATTACCCAGATTAAGCTGACTTGCCCCATGACTACTTTGCAGCTGGGCACTGATCTGACCCGTGGTATCATCCAGACGTAACTGGTTAAAACCCTGTCCATTGATTTCCTGACTTTTAATCCCACTTAAAGCTTTTGTGTCAGGTAAGGTGCCTTGATGGTCAAACTGGGCAGGAAGTCGTGATCCCTCATGAATACGGCCTAATACAAAGGGTCGGTCTGCATTACCATCAAAGAAATCAATCGCCACCAGCTCGCCAGCACGAGGCAGAAAACGCATCCCGTAGCTTGCTTCATCACCTCCAGCCCAAGGCGTTAATACATCTAACCACGCAGAATCGCTATCTGTACCGCTACTACCAGCACCGCCGCTATGCGTATTGTCCTGTGGCCGTGAAAATAAAAACTGAACCTTGATACGCCCCCAGGCATCAACATGAATCTGCTCACCTTGCGTACCTACTACTCTGGCACGCATCGGTGCTGCTTTGGCCACATGAATCAAAGGATCATAAAATGGCACAATCGGAATATCACGGCGTATCAGGGTCATCTTTACCTGATGTGGCTGATCTAAAGACCAAAGGGAGCTTAAGGCAAACTGATGGCTTTGCTGAATTAAGCCAGCAATGCGTGCATCCAGTTCTTTAGGAAAGTTGTTCTGGGCAAAAAAATCCAGCTGCGTGATTAAAAACTGCCGCTCCGTGTCATTGTGCTGCTGATCCAGTTCGCTATGACCTGTTAGCTTAAACCAGTAACCGACCTTTACATCACGCACGCTGCCAAATGCAGTAAAGCTTTTACCTTCTAGCTGTTGCTGTTTAATGAGTAATTCACCCAAACGGGTTAACTGATCATCATGCGGTAAGGTATTTTGATCCTGCCCATCTAAGTCCCCTAATGCCGCACTACCGATATGCCATGCCTGCTCCAGACTTAAGCGCGCTGCCGAATAACTGCTGCTTTGCTTGGCAACACTTAAGTTGGTTTGTTCATTCATGCTGCCGTGTTGCTGATCCCAGCGTTGTATATGCATCTGGCTACTGCTGAGTTGTCGGGTAGCACTAAGCGAAGTGATGGTATCGCGTTGTTCGGTGGCGTCACTACGATGAAAGCGAATAGTATGGGTGGTTAATGGACTCAGTGCTTTACTGTCATCAAACAGGTTTAATTGATGTTGATACGGTGCAGCACTATCAATAAACCAGTTAATCCCTTCAGATCGCCATAGTCGGGTTAAAAAATCATAATCCGATTCATTGCTTTGCATGGTAAACGGGCGCACATCATAAGTGCGGCTCAGCTGACTTTTGTCAAAGGTCATACTTTTGGCGAAGAGTTCACTATGTTGCTGCCACTCTGCCAGCAGGATTTGCGTGATGTCGATGACAGACTTTTGCATAAACACGCGACTGTTACGGCGTTTGGCGAGTAAGCTGCTAAAACTATCTTGTAGTTTTAATTGATAGACGGCAAAACCACCATCGCTCTGACCACTGATTGCTTCGGTGATGATGCCGCTTAATGGATGATGCTGCCCCTGATCGGTGAGCTGCTCAATGGTTGCTGCCTGACCGATAAACGTTTTTAAACCCAGATGGGCATCGGTGGACAGGCAGATGAGGTTTGCGGTTAAGCCTTCATTAATGGCAGTACGGCCATCAAGACGCTGGATAAAAACTTGCTGCTCAAGGGCGGGCTGATCAAATTTTAATTGAATACTGCGATGCGAAGGATTAAAGCCAATACCTAGCTTTGAGAGCACCTGATGGATGCTGCCCAACATTTGTTGATTCATGTCTAGCTCTTTTTATTAAAGTGTGACCCAAGTCTATAATGCGACTATCAGCATACTGTGACTATAGTTTTTATGAGGGCAAGCCTAATAAATTGTGGCATAAAAAGCAATAAATAATTTAATTGCTTTTCAAAATATTGAATTATAATTAATTTTTGTTTTATAAAAAATCTTGATGAAATTAAGATTAAAATTAATCAATATTTAGAAATATGAATATCGTTTTATCAAAAATGTCTTTAATCCTTATTTGCTTAGATCGTATAAGGACTAAAGACGTTCAAAGTAAACAATCAATCAAAACGCTTAAACCACGCGCTGCCAAAATGTCACTTCAGACAGAGTATGCTGAAACTTGCGTTTGGTTTCGCGAATCACAAACGGCACTTCCTGCGGATCTTGAACTAAACGGAAGTGTTTTGACAACATCTGCTGTAATCCATCAAAAGTGGTAAAACTTTCGCCATCTTTTTTAAAGCCACCCACCCAGTTTTGATGTTCAGTGTGTTCGGTGAGCCAAGTATAAGGCGAGGCCAGCATCAGTATGCCGCCCACATTTAAACGCTCATGAATGGAGTTTAAAAATTTGGCTGGATCATACAAACGATCAATCAAATTAGCCGCTATGATAAAGTCATAACCTGTAAATATAGGTTTTAAATTGCAGGCATCGCCTTGATAAAAATTAACTTTGTCTTTGATGTGGTCTAAATTTAGATCGGTCAGTGAGCGTGATTTATAGGAAACCAGTTCACCTTCATCAATGAGTGTATAACGCAGCGTTTCACCTTTGACCAGTTTGTCGGCCTGACCAATAAATCGTGCTGAAAAATCAATGCCCGTGACTTCATCAAAATAACGTGCTAACTCAAAGGTGGCGCGGCCCGAAGCACAACCTAAATCTAATGCCTTACGCTTTGGCAAGTGATCAAGCTGATGGGTAGCAAGGGTACGCATGGCCAAATCAACCAATGCCTTACTAAAGTTTTTTACAGCAAAATGAGTGTCACCATAGTGAAATTCGGCATATTCTGCCAGTAGTTTGTCCGTTTCATAATGTGAGCTTGGCACGGGGGCAATTTCTCCAGAGACAACATAACGGAAACCCGCATGTTGAAAAAAGTGACGACGGAACGCATAACGTGCTGAACGTAGACTTTCATTACCAGTCGAGATCCAGGAGCCGCCTTTGATTAAGTTATGGCGACCATCAAAGGTTGGGGTGCTAAAGTCATCATAAATTGGATGAACCTCAAAGCCTTCAAAAGGATAAATAGGTGTTTGGGTCCATTGCCAAACGTTACCCACCACATCAAAAAACTCACCTTGTTTAAACTGGTTAACAGGGCAAGGGGATGCTGCATAATCAAGGTGAATATTGGCTGGTGCAGGTGTCATTCCAACGTCGTTAATACCTGCCACATCATATAAGCGATACCATTCATCTTCAGTGGGAAGGCGTATGGGTTGTCCAGTCAGGATTTTCTTCCAGTTACAAAATGCTTTGGCCTCATGGTAATTCACTTCGACTGGCCAACTCCAGGGCATCGCAACTTCCTGAGTCATTAAACGTAATTCCCAGCCATTGCCTTTTTTGCGCCAAAAAGTGGGATATTGCGCCTTGGTAAAATCTAACCAGGCTTGGCCTTCATCGTCCCAATATTCAGTGTTTTTATAGCCCTCAGCTTGTACAAACTGTAAAAATTCTGCGTTACTGACTAAATATTTAGTTGCTTCAAAGGTAGGAATATCTGCTTTATGCCTGCCATATTCATTATCCCAACCATAACACGAACTACTTTTATCTTTGCCTAAAAGAACAGTACCCGCGGCCACGTTGATGAGTTTATTTTGCAAAGCTGCTTGTAGTGGCGAGTTGCCAGTAGCATTCTCTAATGGAAATGGCTGCCAAGTAGCGACTGGTTTTACAAATTCCAGTTGATGCTGACGAATGAGTACTGATGAGGTCTCTAAGTGAATACGCTCATGCTCAACCCCCATGATGATTGCCCACCAGGGATTGTTCCAGTCAATTGGCATTTGTAGCGGTGCATGATCAATTAAATCTATAACCAGTGCGCGTACTTTATCCCGATAAGCTTTGACCTCCTGTACGGCAGGCCAGTCATAGTTATTATCGTTTAGATCATCCCAGCTCATTTCATCCACGCCCACGGCAAACACGGATTCCATGCGCTGATCAACACGCTGATCAATCATACGAGTAAGCAGTAGTTTGTTAATAAAAAATGTGGCGGTATGACCATAATAAAAAATCAGTGGATGGCGCAGGCTAATGGGTTTGATATAGAACGCGTCATTGCTGGCAAGGCACTCAAACAGAGATTCATAAGTGCTAAAGGTATCTAAAAAGTAATCCCGCAAAATATGACGCATCTCGGTTTCATTATGGTCACGCAGGTTGGGTGTGCGCGAAAAGAGTGCAGCTGGAGAATATAAGTCTGTTTGGGTAGGAGCTTGTGCCGTCGTGTGCTGATCAGATTTTATTTTTTCTGGGATAGTCATTTCGGTCAGCACAATAAGCTCCAGTGAGGTATTTATTTAATAAAATGAAGTTCTAGTATGCGGCCAAAGTGGCTTAGTCAATATGAAAAAATTGTTAAAGAGGTAGGAGGCCTGAGTTTTATAAATACTAGATAATTATCCTAGTGTAGAATTTAGGATTCACAAGTAAATTGAATATAGGTTTCAGCTTTCTTCCTGCTTAAGAAAACTTAAAGAAACAAACGAGTGATGCAAGACAACCAATACTCACAAGCATTAAAGTACAAAAGAACCAATAAAAAAAGAGCCGCCAAAACGACTCTTTCTTAAGTGATTAACCTATATTAGGCGACTTGCTTACTTTTTACTTTCACAAACTCATAAGCACTTGGCTTGATCTTGCGGGTTTCCAGCCAGTAACGCCATGTATAACCAGGCCAGATAGTAAAGTTCTTGCCATCTGCCTGTTGATACCAACTCACACAACCGCCATTTTGCCACACCGTGCCTTTGAGTTTTTTCTGCACATTGACATTAAACGCACTCTGGACATTTGCTTTTACATCCAGATAATCGGCTTTTTTCTTCTCAACGGTTTTAATCGCGTCCAGAATATAGTTGGCTTGTGCTTCAATCATAAAAATAATCGAATTATGACCCAGCGCGGTGTTTGGCCCCACCAACTGGAACAGGTTTGGATAGCCTGCAACGCTAATACCATAATAGGCTTCAGCACCATCTTTCCAGTCAGTAATTAGCTCGCGACCCTGTAAGCCAGTGCAGGGAAAGTCCTTCATATAAATGCGCGGATCTACAATAAAGCCAGTACCCAATACCACGCAGTCGGCTTCACGGTGCGTACCATCTTTTGTAATAATGCCAGTTTCAGTAAATTCCTGAATACTGTCTAGAATCAAGTCAACATTTTTGCGGGTAAACGTAGGGTAGTAGCGGTTAGAAATCAAAATTCGCTTGCAGCCTAGTACATAATTCGGTGTTAATTTTTTGGCCAGCTCTTTGTCACCCTTTACCTGATAGCGGATAAACAGCTCAATGCCTTTTTGCGCTGTGGCCATAACGCGGGGGTGAAAAATTGGCATCACACGTGATTCATTGCTCCAATACAACCGTGTACGATGCAGCTTGCGAATAAACGGTATTTTTTCAAATAACATTTTATCTAAATTGCCATACTTGCGTTCATCGCGTGGAATCACCCAGGCTGGTGTGCGCTGATACACATCTAGTTGCTTCACAAGAGGCGCAATTTCAGGAATATATTGAATGGCACTGCCACCCGTACCAATAGAGGCGACTTTTTTGTCTGTTAAGTCGTAGCTATGATCCCACTGGGCAGAATGGAAAATTTTGCCTTTAAATTTCTCCATCCCTTTGTAGTTGGGAATTTGTGGCACATGTAGTGGCCCTGATGCCAGCACCACAAACTTGGCATATAAGGTGCTACCATCTTTTAAATCAAGCGTCCAATGCGCGCTATGTTCATTAAAATGCGCACCAGCGACTTCGCTATTAAATTGAATATAGTCACGCAAGCCAAACTTGTCGGTGGTTTCTTGAATATAGTTATAAATTTCTGGGCCTTCAGCATAACGCTTCGACCAATCGCTTTTTGGTGCAAAGGAGAAAGAATACATGTGCGATTGCACATCACAAGCAGCTCCTGGATAGCTGTTTTCACGCCATGTACCGCCCACGTCACTTGCTTTTTCCAACAGCACAAAGTCTTTGCGACCTTCTTTTAGCATGCGAATCGCCATACCCAGGCCACCAAAACCTGCGCCAATAATCACCATTTCGAGTATGCGGGATGCAGGCGAGGAGGACTTACCATTTATTGTTGAGTTTATTGAAGCATTCATGATGGGTGGCTCCTAAGTAACTATTGAGTGGCTGCTTATTAATTAGATTAATGAGCAATTTTGAGTTAACGATAACTAAAGTAATTTTTTAGTGAAAAATACAACTTAAAGGGAATACTAAATAAGTGCCATATAATAAACCATGCTAAGGTTGACACTAAATTTGTTTTTTTCGGCAAATTATAAAATTGATAAACTATGCTAGCTTTATTCCATCGGTGTTCATTGGCTTAAGTAAGGCATCCAATTTACACATGCAATTATATGGCGGATCAATAGGATAACTTAGGATAATTATGGCTAAACGCTCAGTGTTAGGTCTATTGTATTTATTGCAAGGGTTGCATGCGGCTGGTGAAAATACAGCATCTTTTTTGCAGGATCTGGCACTGGATGTAAAACAGCTAGACCCTTCTGCCACTATTGACCTGACACTGGAATATACCATTCAAAAGCAAATTGTCGGGCATATTCAGCACCCAGCCATTGGCTTATATATTGGCCAGCAGTTTAATTTGGCGGGTTATGGGCCATTACTCATGCTACTCATGACTAGCCCAAGTTTAATTGAAGCCATGCAACTGGGCGTTTATTACCAAAAGATTACTTTTTTATTTGGGCGTTTAGGCTTAAAGCAACAGCAGGATTTAACGGTATTAACCTATGATACTTTAGAAACCGAACCCGCCTTACACTACTTTCGCGCTGATGCTGAAATTGCAGGAACGGTAAAGTTGCTCAAAGACATGCAGGCAGCAATGGGGCTAACTATTCCAATTGAACGCATTGATTTGCCTTTTAGTGCGCCAAGTGATGCTGTGGTTTTGCAGCAGTATCGCCAGTTTTATAATGCCCCACTTTATTTTGATCAGCCTTGTGGCGCCATTTATTGCAAAACCGTGCACTTGAATCGCCCTATTTTGGCTGCTGATGCTGCAACCCACCAGCGTTACAAACAACAATGCGACGACGCGCTGCAGCAATATTTACAAGAAGAGCAGCACGAGATTTCTATTAAAGAACAAGTCATTGATTATTTAAAAATGCAATTACATTTTTTGCCACCTATTGCCGCCGTAGCAAACGCACTGGGTTTATCTGAACGCACTTTACGCTATCGACTGGCTGAGCAAAATACCAGCTTTAGCAAATTACGTGATCAGTTACGCTATGAGCAGGCGTGCCAATTATTGCAAACCAGTGATTTGTCGATTGAGCAAATTGCTGAGCAGTTGCATTACAATGAGGCTTCAGCGTTTACGCATGCGTTTAGCCGCTGGAGTGGCATCAGTCCTAAGCAATACCGTAAACGTTTACAATAACAAGAAATATGTGAACAACAAGCCTATGAATAAGAAGCGCATCGTCAGGACGCATTACGAATAACTTGTTGCACTAATTGTATTGGATTTTAGTCGTAGGCTATTACGCATCTGCACCAAACCCTTTAAGATAGTCTTCCGCGAATGATTTAGGTTGTTGGTATTTAGAACATTTGCCGTGCGGTTATTTATTGAGGTTATTATGTCAGATATTCAAATTTCTGCGCCTGCAGGTTCGCTACAGGTGCGTCCCGTATGGCAAGAATCTGAGCAAGTGGCGTTAATTTGTCATCCGCATCCGCTATTTGGTGGCACCATGGACAATAAAGTGGTAACCACATTAGTGCGTTTTTTTAAAAGCCAAAATATTTCAGTGGTGACTTTTAATTTTAGAGGCGTGGGCAGTAGTACAGGCACGCATGACAATGGAATCGGTGAAATTGATGATGCATTCAGTGTGTTAAGCTGGATATTAAGACAAAATCCATCCAGTACTTTGCCACGCCAGTTATATATTGCAGGATTTTCTTTTGGTGCTTATATTGCTGCGGCATTGGCATCGCGCTTTAATAGCGGTGCAGTCATTGACGAGTTAAAAGCCTTTGAATTGTTAAAAACCTATTTGGTTGCCCCGCCAGTGCATCACTATCCCATGCAGCAATTAAAGCTATCTAAAGATACCGCCGTGTTAATGGGTGATCAGGACGAAGTTGTGCCTGTGCAACAGGTGATTGATTGGGCGACAAGCCTTGACTTAACACTTCGCATAATGCCAGAGTGCAGCCATTTTTTTCATGGTCATTTAACTGATTTAACCCAGCAACTTGAGCAGAATTTTCCTTAAAAAGATGCTTCAGCCATCGGCTGCCAGCAAACCCGATAAGTAAACCAGTCGAAGCGGTTTCATGTTTTATTTAGAGCCATATTATGAGTATTGAAGCACCCGAACATCCAAAAAATCCCTATGCACCCGATGAGCGTTCACCTGAGCAACGCTACACCGATGCATTGGCCTCAGGTGCATTTATGCCTGATGAAGAGCAGGGTGCGGCTATTCATGCCTTGGATGACGTATGGCAAAAATTGATTCAGCGCTTTGAAACTTCTAAACGTCCTTTTCGTCGTTTACGTGCATCAGATGCCCCTCATGGGGTGTATATGTGGGGCGGGGTGGGTCGTGGCAAAACATGGCTAATGGATCAATTTTTTGATGCAATCCCATTTCGTCGCAAAATGCGTATGCATTTTCATCATTTTATGCAGCGCGTGCATAAAGAACTCAATAGCCTAACGGGGCAGCGTGATCCTTTAGAAATAGTGGCAGACCGTATTTATGCCGATGCGGTAATCATTTGCTTTGATGAGTTTTTTGTCAGCAATGTTACTGATGCCATGATTTTAAGTGATTTGTTCCAAAAATTATTTGATCGCGGTATCACTTTGGTGGCTACTTCTAA
Organism: Pseudomonadota bacterium; assembly: GCA_023393635.1. Classification (GTDB taxonomy): domain Bacteria; phylum Pseudomonadota; class Gammaproteobacteria; order Pseudomonadales; family Moraxellaceae; genus Alkanindiges. Next base: position 66,979 of record JAEWKT010000055.1, on the reverse strand, counting down.
TATTGCGCCAGATGGTTTATATAAAAATGGCATTCATCGTGATCGGTTTTTACCCACTATTGCCATGCTAAAAGAAAAGTGCTGCATTCTTAATGTGGATGCAGGCATTGATTATCGCTTGCGTGTGTTAAAGCAAGCCCATTTGTATTTATCGCCACTCACGCATGATTCTGAAATCTGGCTGGCCAAACGGTTTGTGGCATTAACCCAGCATGAAACCTATTCAGAAGAACCTATTTTGGTTAATCAGCGTTTAATTGAAACCCGTGGTCATACCGAAGATACCTTGTGGTGCGATTTTGCCGAACTGTGCATGAAGCCACGTAGCCCAGCCGACTATATTGAACTGGCTAATACCTATAACACCATTTTAATTGGTAAAGTATCTGCATTAAATGACAATATTGCCGATGCCACGCGACGCTTTATTTATCTGGTCGATGAGTTTTATGATCGTCGTGTCAAGCTGATTATTACGGCAGAGCAGCCAATTCTTGAGTTATACCAAGGCGAAAAGCTAGCATTTGAAATTGAGCGCACACGGTCACGCTTGCTAGAAATGCAATCCGATGAATATTTGCAGGATGAACATCGTCGTGATTAGTGTAGTAAAGCATCAACTGCTAGGCTTTGGCTAAACTCGACGTATTGACACTATATTTTTGATAGTCGCTGTACCAAACCTGATGTGTGTACAAGCCGTCCAGCACTTCTGGCATCAGGTTATTTTGATATATTTTAAGTTTTAAAGACCACAAGCCCCATTGTTGCTGGTCAATAATAATAAAATTATTGGCAATAAATCGCGCTGATGCTTGCAGAATATCAGGATCATCTTGTGAGCCATGTTCAAGCTGAATACCCAGCGTGCGCTGTGCCAGATTAGAGGTAATATATTGCTCTGGTGAATAACGCCATAAGCGATCTGGCCAAATATCATTGGCAGGTTTTGGCCGTGTTTCAAACCAGCGCGAAGTAGTCGGCTCTGCTTGTAGAGGACAAGCGAACAGGGTTTTAAGATCTGCGGTTAAGCCAAAATAAGCCCAGTCAGAGACATGAAAGGGACGTGGCTGGACTTTTGCTTTGCGGTGCAACAAAGCATTGATTACAGCAGAACCTGTTTTGGCTTTTTCAAATTTAAGACTATAAATGGGAAAGCCAATAATCCGCTGCTGTAATACTTGCCAAGATGGATCTGCCTGCTCAAACTGATTTAAGAAACTGCTGAACAGGGAATGAAACATCAGCAAATCACTACGAATTTTGAGCGTGTATTTTGTTTTGACGTGGTCTAAGCCTGCCTGAGTGGAGTAAATTAAACGATTGGCATTATTATATAAATTATCTGCTTTGGCGTCAGATTTATAAAAATTGGTCGTGCCTGGATCATCCAGTTGTAAAATAATATCTGCCTCAAGATCATCAATTGGCTGACCTTTCCAGGTTGATAAAATTAAAGTAGCCTGAGGCAAATGCTGTCTAAGTGCCAGCAATACCTGCTTGGTAATCCCATGTGGTGCCTGAGGAGTGGTTTGCGTAAACACTGGCCCTTGAATGACCACACTAATATCCGCGCTATTTATAGGTACTAATGGCTGTGTGGCTTGCTGCTGAATATGCTGACTCATTTGCTTGGCATTAAGCTTAAAAAAATCCTGATCTTTCATGTGATGCTCTTTTTATAGTGGTGCTTGTTTAAACAGTGAGAGGAGGGGTTTGCTGGCTCAAACGTTGCAGAATATCTGGCCATGCTGTTTTTAATTCTTCAGGTGTGCCTAAACCTGTAAAGTTGTGACAGTGCAATAGCTCAATATAATGTCCTTCTGCAATGGCCTGATTATATAAAGGTGCAATATAAAATTCGCCTTGCTCAGTTAAGTCATGGCTTAGTTGATGATCAATTGCCTGAAGTAGCCATGTAGTATCATTAAAATAATAAGTACCTGTAGAGGCATAACGCGAAATAATTTGCTTTTCGCGCACTTCAACCACTTTATCAATATCTTGCTCATCCACGCGCGCAAAGCTCCACCGCGCATCATTTGGGGCAGATTCAAAAGTCACAAGGCCGCCAAAACTCTGGGCATCAGGCAGTGTCATGCTCTCAAAAGCAGTATCGGCATTATGGATTAATGTCGGCTGATTGGTATCCAGTACATCGGCGGCTAGAAAAACTGTTTCGGCTTGACCACGAGTAAAGGCATCCAGTATGACAATCTCAGGGTCATAGGCGGCATAGGTATAGGCAATATCGTCGCTCAGTTGGTCAGTAAATTCATCCTGTCTTAAAATAAAAACCAATTTACCTGCCTGATCCAGGGGTAAAGAATTGGCTGCCCACTGGTACATTGGCCTGCCGTGTACTTCAATTAAGGGTTTTGGCACCTCAAATCCTGCCTGACTAAAGCGCGAACCTTTACCTGCCATAGGAATGACAATGTTCATATTCACACCTCTTCGGTCATTGGTTTTTGGCGAGGATTTGGCAAGTGGCTTGCAGCTTCAGGCTGACTTAAATTGTGCAGGCCAGCAATGTCAATGTCATGCCAATTGCCATTAAAACGCAGCGCACGGTCGTCTATATAAAGGTCAGCATTGGGTTTGCCAAACCAAATTTCATCATATTCAATATGATGGTCTTCCAGCCATTGCAATAAGATTTTACCTTGACGTGCGATCACCATGCCTACATTTGAATCGCAGGTTTTCATATGGCGCGCAGTAGCCAGAATAATATAGTAGCCCGCCTTACGCATGGCTTGTAACTGCTCTATTGCACCAGGTAGTGGCTGGATATCCGCATAGGTTTGGTGAGCTTGTCTAATTTCACATAAAGTGCCATCAATATCGATGCATACACGCATATTAAACCTCTTGAATGATCTTAAATATATAGATGTTGAATTTATAGCGCCACTGCTTTTGGTTGTGCATCAAAGCGTGCTGTCAGTTGTATCTCTGGCGTAGGCTGATGACTTAGCATATCGGCAGCATATACTTCATTTAATAGTTTTAAACCTGTGAGTAAAAAGGCAATTTGACGCTTTGGTTGATCATCATGCAGTGGCAACATGGTTAAAAATAATAAGCTTTCTAATAAAATTAAATCATTGATGGCATAGCTGGTGTGCTGTTTTAAACTGTTAAATAACAATTGCTCAAGCTGATCTAAATAAGGTGTTTGTGGCGTATTAAAATTAAATTGCAGTTCATCTTGTTGTAAAACAAATAAGTCATTAATAATAAAGTCATAGCGGCCATGCACAGAATGCAAAAGTTTAGCAAGGTCATAACGTGAATCACCCTGATTGACTGATCCCATAAACTCACCACGTGGATCAATCAACCGAATGACACCGCTTGCAGGCTCAAATAAAATATTGGAAAAACACAAATCACCATGGATAAAACCTGACTTAACATTTTTACTTAAACGCTTAATTTGTTGTTTAAGCCAGGGTAACAGGCGATTTATTCCCATTAAGGTTTTATTATTTATACAAATATTTGATGCATTTAAAATAGTGGCTAATGCTGTATTTTCCTTTGCCTGCACTAAGCGTTGATGTAATTTTTCAATATAAAAATCATTAAGTTGTTGCGAGTCAAGTAAGGTTTTAGGCGTGGAGTTATTAGGCTGGTTATAAGTTGGGGTCACTGCCACAAACTGCTGATGAATGGCAAGTAGCCGATCAAACACATCACTCCAATAGGTTAGGGGCAGGGTATAGTATACAAAATACTGGGACAAGGACTTATACGGATAATACTCCAGTGAATACCAGGCACTGGTTTGCTTATTTTCATTTTCTTTAGATTGTGTCTGATTAATTTGATTGCTGCTTGAGTCAATTAAGCGTGGAAAATAAATTTGCAGTTGCTGGGGAAGCTGCTGGTAGAAACTCACTTCTTGCTGTAGTTTTTTTACTGAACTTGATTGTTTGGTGACTACGCCAGTTTTAGTATCAATAGACACCTGATTAAAACAGCGGCTGGCCACTAAGCCATCCTCTTCAAAGCGATGTTGAAAAGAACTACCGTCTTTGTCTTTTAAGATAATATCCTGGCTATGTTGATTCACATGTGCAAAACAATATTGCACAATTGAGCCGTTTAATGGACGTAAATCAGATTGCAAAATTGCTTTATAACGGTAAGCAAACCCTTTGATATCTAACCACAAGCCAATATTTTCTAATTTATTACTGCGTGGCTTGGCTTGCTTTACCCAGGTTAATGCACAGGCATGGTGTGGATCAATATTTAAATGCTTTAAAGGATTAATCGCTGTGGCCTGAATTTTTTGAATCCATACAAAGGATGGCTTGGCAGGCTGATGGCGTAAAAAAATATTAATATAATGCTGTAGATATTTTTCACCTTGTGTTGAAAGCTTGCCATGATCTTCAAAAAACCATGAATCCTCTACCGCAATACATTTAAAGGTGCAGTCTTCATACAAGGTTTGAAGTTGTTGGATTTGTTGTTTAACAATATGATCAACATGAAAAAAAGCCAGTAAAAATTTTTTAAAACCGCACTGAATAAGATGATCAATTTGTTGATAAATAAGCGGTTTACCTTTAAACATTGCCCATGCCTGAGAGTGACAATTTGAGCTATTTAATTCGGCAAAACTCAAGCTACGTTGTTCAATTAATACTGTCCAGTCGTACACCACAGGTAACTCATGGCAAAAAACGTCCGTATCAAGGGCTTGAGTCATTTGTACTGCCTCATGTGTATTAATCATTAACTAAAGAATAAAATGCAAACCTATATATAAATTTGCTTATTTTGAGCTTTGATTAAAGGCTAAAAACAGGTCAAATGTCCTTGTATGAATTGTCTTTCAAACATACACACTTTGTAGTTAGTGTTAAGTTTTATTTACTGTAATGACAATGTCATGTTTTTTTATGACTAAGAAATTTAAAAATATGAATATACCAACAAGTTTTTTCAAAATAGCTTTAAAAAGCTGCCCAGAAAAATTTTAACTGTGCTTGCGATAATGACTGGGCGATTGCCCATAATGACGCTTAAAAGCCTGACTAAAGGCAGTTTCTGAGCTATAGCCCACTTTTTCAGCAATACGACCAATGCCCTGATTGTTTTCGCGTAAATGCCATGCTGCAAGGCGTAAACGATGTGCTGCCAGATAAGCAAGTGGCGTTTCACCAATAGTATGACTAAAACGCTCGGCAAACGCAGAGCGCGACATCAGTGCCAGCGAGGCCAGCTCTGCTACCGTCCATGATTTTTCGGGTTGCGCATGAATTGCACTAAGCACTGGGGCAAGCTGGGGATCGCGCAAGGCCATTAGCCAGTTTTCCGAGCCTTGCGGTAGCTGCTCAATATAATCCCGCACACATTCAATAAGTAACATGGTGACCAGACGATTAATCAGGGTGTCACGACCAGGACGGCTACGCTCAGCTTCAAGTGCCAAAAATTGCAGGCCAATTTGAAGCCACGAAGGAGCACCTGTGTCCATGGCATTATTAATCGTCATTAGTGATGGCAGCGCGGTCAGTAGCGGCCGCGCCATTTCGACATCCAGTAAGCAGCGGATAGACAGCACCAGACTACTGGCCTGACCTTGCCCACCCAAATTGACACTGTCATTACGATGCCCATGAAATTCTGGGCGTAAATCAAAAGCAGGGTTTAACGTTGCACTGGCCGTATTGCTATACACTTGATGTTTTTTGCCTGTGGGCACAATAATAATATCGCCAGCTTGCATAGGCTGGACTTGTGGTTCATTTGCTGCTGATTGATGCATTTCAATCATTGCATCGCCAAACAGCATAATATGAAAAACACATTCGCCTTGAGTGTCGAGGCAAAAATGCCAGTCATTACAGCCTGAAACATATAAATATTCGGCACCACGCATATGAATGTCATCTAGAATTTTGCTTAAAGCATCCATCACGTTCTCAGGGACAAAAGGCAAGCTCATTATTTAGTGTATGACAAAATATGAGTAAAAACATAGCTTATAGTGTCTGGAATAGATTTTCTGGACGCTCACAACTGGTAGATGGATAGCGTCTGATAAATGATGGGCATAACGATTAGGACAATTAAATTCTGGAGTGCCGCCAATGAATGCCCACACCCCACTGAGCTTGCTAAAGCAACCAGCGACTCAACATAAAGACCCAAAGCGTTACTTGTGGTTAATTAGTCCTGCATTGCCCATTATTGGGGTAACTGCTGCAGCAGGCTATGCCATCGCGCCCAAAAAACTACGTGCTTTGGCGGCTTTAGGGCCAATCATGCTGCATGGCATTGTGCCTTTAATGGATAAAATTGTAGGGCCTGACGCAGAAAACCATCCAGAAGAAGCCATCAAGCAGTTAGAGCAAGACCCGTATTATATGCGTATCGTAAAGGCTTATATTCCAACGCAATATCTGGGCACACTGATTGGCGCTTATGCGGCTAGCCGCAAAGGTACACCCCTGATTGACCAGCTTGTATTGGGTGCGTCGATTGGTGCCATCAATGGTATTGCCATCAATACGGCACATGAGCTTAGCCATAAATCTGAAAAAATTTACCATTATCTATCGCATCTGGCTTTATTGCCAACAGGATATATTCATTTTCGTGTAGAACATCCATACGGTCATCACCGACGTGTTGCCACCCCTGAAGATCCAGCGTCTTCGCAAATGGGGGAGAGCTTCTGGCAATTCTGGCCACGCACTGTGGTGGGCAGTTTTAAGTCAGCCCTTGAGATTGAAACCCGTCGTCTGGAACGCAAAGGAAAAACTTTCTGGTCGCTGGACAATGAGCTGATTCAGGGCTGGTTAATGTCAGCTGGCTTTCATGCCACCATGATTGCTGTTTTTGGCCGACGTGTTATTCCATATCTGGTAACTCAGGCAGTGTATGGTTTTACTTTGTTTGAAGTGGTGAATTATCTGGAGCATTATGGGCTAAAGCGTGAGCAGCTGCCCAATGGAAAATACGTGCGCACGATGCCTGAGCATAGCTGGAACAGCAACAGCATGGTTACTAACCTGTTTTTATACCAGTTACAGCGCCACTCCGATCACCATGCGTATCCAACCCGCGCGTTTCAGGCACTACGCCATTTTGAAGAAGTGCCACAATTACCTGCAGGCTACGCTTCATTATTGTTGCCCGCCATTATTCCAAAGTGGTGGTATAAAATAATGGATCAGCGCGTGGTGGATCATTATAAAGGTGATCTTCACCGTGCCAATGTATACCCTAAGGCACGTGCAAGATTGTTTAAGAAGTTTGGCGTGGTAGATCAGTTGTTAAATAAAGATATCAATAAAGATTCCAACAAAAATACCAGCGCAGCCGAACCTATTTAGTTTTAAAGCTTCCAAGTGCTTAAGCCCGTTCTATCACGGGCTTTTGTTTGTAAAGCATGCGGTGCAATTACTGTATCTGGGAGCGAAAATAGACTATAATTCCCGCCTGTTTTTTCATCAATAGAAAAGTTTATTATGCACTATCCTAAAGCTTATGACGTGATTGTAATCGGCGGTGGACATGCGGGCACCGAAGCTGCGCTGGCTGCTGCACGCATGGGACGACAAACCCTGCTACTCACGCATAATATTGAAACTTTAGGACAGATGAGCTGCAACCCAGCTATTGGTGGTATTGGCAAATCGCATCTGGTGCGTGAAATTGATGCTATGGGCGGCTCGATGGGGCTGGCTGCCGATAAAAGTGGTATCCAATTTCGGGTATTAAACGCGCGTAAAGGTGCAGCCGTTCGTGCAACACGTGCTCAAGCCGACCGTATTTTATATAAAGCAGCCATTCGTGAAATTCTGGAAAATCAGCCTAATTTAGATATTTTTCAGCAAGCTGCCGACGATCTGGTAGTTGAGGGCGATACGGTAAAAGGCGTGATTACCCAAATGGGGATTCGCTTTGACACCCAGACAGTCGTGCTCACCACGGGTACGTTTTTGGGGGGCATTATTCACATCGGCATGCAGCAATCCAAAGGGGGACGCGCAGGTGATCCACCATCTATTGCACTGGCAGACCGTTTGCGCGAGTTAAATTTACCTGTTGGTCGCCTAAAAACAGGCACGCCACCGCGTATTGATGCGCGTTCGGTGGATTTTTCAGTCATGACGCCACAACCTGGCGACACGCCAATTCCTGTAATGTCGTTTATGGGTGATGCATCCATGCATCCTGCGCAAGTGAACTGTTTTATCACCCATACCAATGAGCAAACCCATGACATTATTCGTAGCGGATTAGATCGCTCACCGATGTACACAGGGGTTATTGAAGGTGTAGGGCCGCGCTACTGTCCCTCAATTGAAGACAAAATTCATCGTTTTAGTGATAAAAACAGCCATCAGATTTTTCTGGAGCCAGAAGGTTTAACCACGCACGAGTTATATCCAAACGGTATTTCTACCAGTTTGCCGTTTGATATCCAGTTTAAACTGGTTCGTTCTATTAAGGGCATGGAAAATGCGCATATCTTGCGCCCTGGTTATGCCATTGAATATGATTATTTTAATCCACAAGCTTTAAAGCCTACTTTAGAGACCAAGTCGATTCACAACCTGTATTTTGCTGGCCAGATCAATGGCACTACGGGCTATGAAGAAGCAGGGGCGCAAGGTTTGCTAGCTGGTTTAAATGCAGCACGCCGCGCGTGGGATCAAGAAGGCTGGTCGCCAACACGTGATCAGGCTTATATGGGCGTTCTGGTTGATGACCTGATTACTTTGGGTACTAAAGAACCTTATCGCATGTTTACCAGCCGTGCCGAATACCGCTTAATGTTGCGTGAAGACAATGCCGATCAGCGTTTAACTGCCATTGGCCGCGAAATGGGCTTGGTGGATGACGTTCGCTGGGCGCATTTTTGTGAAAAGATGGAAAGCATTGAACAAGAAACTGCACGTTTACGCGGGTTGTGGGCAGCGCCAAGCAATAAGCTAGGTCAACGCTTTATTGAGCAAACAGGCGAAGTGCTGAGCAAGGAATGCAGCGCCATCGATTTACTCAAGCGGCCTAATGTCAGTTTTACTCAAATTGCCGAGCTGACTGATAGTAATGTTTCACAACTGGTAGGTGAGCAAATTGAAATTGGCGTAAAATATGCGGGTTATATTGATCGTCAGCAGGATGATGTGGCACAGCTTAAAAAACTTGAGCAGAGCCTCATTCCAGCCGAGTTTGATTATGACGTAGTGTCGGGCTTATCGCGTGAGATTACCCAGAAACTAAAAGAAGTGCGTCCTGCAACCCTGGCGCAGGCTGGCCGAATTCCAGGCGTGACCACTGCTGCCGTTCATTTACTAATGGTCACCTTAAAAAAACAGGGTTTAAAGCGTGCCAGTTAATATACTCATTGCTTGATGTACTTCTTAAACTTCATACTAAAAAGCCCTTGGATTATTTCCAGGGGCTTTTTTTAACGGATAATTTTTGCAGGGTGATTACTAAACAATGAAATGAATAAAGAATAAAAATTTAAGGGGACGCCCAGCCCACTTCGCGCAAGATAGCACCTAGCTTAATTAATGGCAGACCCAATAGCGCAGTAAAGTCTTCGCCATGCATGCCTTCAAACAAACTAATGCCCAGACTTTCTGCCTTGATGCTTCCTGCACAGTGAAAAGGTTGGTCAAAAGCCACATAACGCTGAATTTCAGTACTACTTAATGTGCGAAAGTGAACAAGATAGCGTACCAGCTCAGTTCGATTAATATTTAATTGCTGGCATTGGACATTTACCGCAGTTTCAAAATGAACCAGTTGACCCGATAAGATTCGTAGTTGCTCATAAGCACGTGCTGCATTTAGGGGTTTACCCAAAAATACTTTAGGTTCATTGGCAGTCCAGACCACTTGGTCAGAACCTACTACCATTGCATGTGGAAACTGGTTGGAAATTACTCCTGCTTTTTGTTCGGCCAAACGGCAGGCTAGTGTCTGGGCTGACTCATCTGCAAATGGTGTTTCATCAATTTCTGGTGAAATCACATCAAAAGGCACGTTTAAGCGCGCCAGAAGCTGGCGCCGTGTTGTTGAGGTAGAGGCCAGAATAATAGGCGGTGTTGACTGATTAAATCGCATACTGTCGCAATACCTCTATAGAAACAAAATCTAATGCACTTTCGTGACATGCCTGGAGTTTGACAGGCGGCGCAAAACCAGCATTATACGCCTCTTTCCAGCGTGTTACACAAATACACCAGAAATCACCAGGCTGTAAGCCATCAAAACCTACTTCTGGCAAGGGGGTGGTTAAATCATTACCAACCCCCTGCGAGAAATTTAAAAATTCTGAAGTCATTTGCGCGCAAACAGTGTGTTGACCCAAGTCATAAGCCCCTGTATGGCAAAAGCCATCACGGAAAAAACCAGTAATGGGATCAAAGCAGCAACTGGCCAGGCGGTCACCCAGCACGTTTCGGATATTTTGCGAAGGAACAGGATGAATAGACATAATAAAGCGGATCCAAAACTTAACTGAGCGATATTTCGTTATAAACAATAGAATTTTAACGCCTATTTGTCTAATGTCTTTAGTAATTTTCATTATTTCTTCGTAAATTCAAACATAGATTCTGCAAATGATTTGCTTTAACATTTGCGCCAGTTATTTTGGCACCTATTTTGTTAAGAAGGCAGAGATTAAAGATGAACTTTCAACGCATGACTGATCTGGATCTAAATGGCAAACGCGTTTTAATTCGTGAAGATTTAAACGTCCCCGTAAAAAACGGGCAAATTACCAGTGATGCGCGGTTACGTGCTGCATTGCCAACCATTCAACAAGCATTGCAACAGGGTGCGGCTGTGATTGTTTGTTCGCATTTAGGCCGTCCAGTAGAAGGTGAACCAAAACAGGAACAATCTTTGGCACCTGTAGCTCAATACTTGTCAGATGCTTTGGGGCAAAATGTAGCCCTAAAAACTGACTATCTAGACGGTGTAGAAGTTGCATCAGGTCAAGTGATATTGCTTGAAAATGTACGTTTTAATCAGGGTGAAAAGAAAAACAACCCCGAGCTTGCACAACAATATGCCAATCTTTGTGATGTATTTGTCATGGATGCTTTTGGTACTGCACACCGTGCGGAGGCGTCAACAGAAGGCGTAGCACGTTTTGCCAAAGTTGCCGCAGCGGGTCCTTTGCTGGCAGCCGAGCTAGATGCTCTGGGTCGTGCGATGGAAGCGCCTGAAAAACCCATGGTCGCGATTGTTGCAGGCTCTAAAGTATCTACCAAGCTTGATGTACTTAATTCGTTGTCTAGCGTGTGTGATCAGCTTATTGTCGGTGGTGGTATTGCCAATACCTTTCTTGCAGCAGCAGGCTATAACGTTGGGAAGTCATTAGTAGAAGCTGAGTTAATTGATACCGCTAAAGCCATTGCAGCGAAAGTGGATGTGCCTTTACCAGTAGATGTGGTGGTTGCAGATGCCAGCCAGTTTAATTTTGATGACTTTATGGGGTCGGTAGCTGCCAGCACAGCAGTGGTTAAACATGTTGATGATATAAATGACAACGACATGATTTTAGATATTGGTCCACAAACCGCCCAGCAATTTGCCGAGCTATTAACCCGTGCAAAAACAATTTTGTGGAATGGCCCAGTTGGCGTGTTTGAGGTAGATGCATTTGGTAACGGAACACAAACACTTGCACAAGCAATTGCTGCAAGTGAAGGCTTTTCCATTGCTGGCGGTGGTGATACGATAGCAGCGATTGACAAGTACAATGTAACGAATCAAATCGGCTATATCTCAACAGGTGGTGGTGCGTTTCTGGAGTTTGTTGAAGGAAAGGTGCTGCCAGCAGTTGCAATATTAGCCGAGCGTTATGGCAATACATAATTAATAATTTTGTGAGGTAAGACATGAAAAACATATTTTTGGTAGCAGCACTCGCTATTCCTATGGCGCTGGCAGCATGCAGTGAAAGAACTAAAGAAAATGCATCGGCAACTGCTGATTCTGCCGCAGCTGATGCTCAGGTTGCAGCCGATCAGGCACAAGTAAATGCAGAGCAAGCAGCAGCCAAAACTGCTGATGCGGCCAAAACGGCTGGTGCAGTTGTTGCGGGTACTGCCATTAACGCTGCTGATGCAGTAGGTGATGCCACTGCAGATGCTCAAGCAAGAGCTGCGCAAGCTGCTGCCAATGCTGCAAGCGCAACTGCTGAGTCTGCCAATGAAGCCGCTGCTAATGCACAAGCCAATGCCAATGAGCAAAAAGCACAGGCCAATCAGCGCGATTAATAGTCAATCCTTATCGTTAAGGTTTTTTTCAGGCTCGCCACTAATATGGCAGAGCCTGAATTATTCTAAGAAACTTGTTAAGAAACTAAAAATTAGCTGAGATTAAAAACTTGGCATCAATCAAAAATATAAAAACACTTTGTTTCACTAATCCCTGTTAATTAACGTAACTCAAACACTTACATCGGTAATTGCAGACACTTTGGACTTCTCCAAGTTAGGTCGCAGTGCTAATCTACTGGCGATTGATAAATATGACGTATCAAATCATTGTGATTATATTAAGGTGGTTGTAGCTACTTTTCTGGAGAATGTAGAGGTAAATTACAACCAGTTAATATATAACCAAACGTTATACTGATAAATAAATCTATTTTTGATGAGGTGATTATATGCATAAGTCTTTATTAGTTGCTGCCCTGGCTATACCTTTAGCTTTAGGTGCTTGTAGTGACCGTACCAAACAAAATGCCGACGCTGCTGCTGATTCAGCTGCTGCTGATGCCCGTGCCAACATGAATGATGCGGCAGTAAACACTGACAACGCCATGACCGACATGACTACTGACAATACCATGACAGACATGCATGACGACAACACTATGGTTGATACAACTGATACCACGCCCATGAATGACACCACCAGAACCGCACCAGCGACTATGGATAACACCACTACTACAACGACTACTGGCACAAACACCACTACTGGAAATGCTAACAGCACTAACGCTGCGGTAGAAGCGGCAAATGCTGCTGCTGATGCTGCAAACTCTGCTGCTAAAGCCGCCAATAACTCTGCTGCCAAAGCTGCAAATAACAACACTGCCGAAACTACTCCTCGCTAAGCGTAACTCTAGCGGTAAAGGCAGATCCCGTATTTATTACGGGATTTGTTGTTTAAAAAGCGCATATTAAAATAAAAAAACGCAATATCACTGACTTATTGATTGACTCAGGTTAGAATTGACCCAATTTTCTGGAGGACGATATGGCACTGATTTCTATGCGCCAGTTGCTAGACCATGCAGCTGAATATAATTATGGTGTACCCGCTTTTAACGTTAATAATTTAGAACAAATGCGTGCCATTATGCTGGCAGCAGATCAAACTAATTCTCCAGTGATCGTTCAAGCCAGTGCTGGTGCACGCAAGTACGCTGGTGCTCCTTTTTTACGTCACTTAATTTTAGCGGCGATTGAAGAGTGGCCACATATTCCAGTGGTGATGCATCAGGATCACGGTACCAGTCCTGATATCTGCCAACGTTCTATTCAATTGGGCTTTAGCTCTGTCATGATGGACGGCTCCTTGGGTGAGGATGGTAAAACGCCTACTGATTATGAGTATAACGTGCGTGTAACTCGTCGTGTGGTTGAACTTGCCCATGCCTGTGGTGTGTCTGTTGAAGGTGAAATTGGCTGTCTGGGTAGTCTGGAAACGGGTATGGCTGGTGAAGAAGACGGGGTGGGTGCAGAAGGTGTGCTGGATCATTCCCAATTATTGACTGATCCAGAAGAAGCAGCGCAATTTGTTGCGGATACCAATGTTGATGCACTAGCAATTGCGGTTGGCACCAGCCACGGTGCCTATAAATTTACCCGCCCGCCTACTGATGATATTTTGGCTATTGAACGTATTAAAGAAATTCATGCGCGGATTCCCAACACTCACTTGGTAATGCACGGTTCTAGCTCTGTACCACAGGATTGGCTGGCGATTATTAATCAATATGGTGGCGATATTAAAGAAACTTATGGCGTGCCAGTAGAGCAACTGGTAGAAGCCATTAAGCATGGCGTGCGCAAAATTAATATTGATACCGATTTACGTTTGGCATCAACTGGTGCTATTCGTCGTGAAATGGCTATTAATCCGTCTGAATTTGATCCACGTAAGTTTTTTGCTAAAACAGTGACTGCCATGCAGGATATTTGTGTAGCGCGCTATGAAGCATTTGGTACGGCGGGTAATGCCAGCAAAATCAACCCTATTTCTCTGGAAAAAATGGTGGAACGCTACAACAAGTAAGTTGATCCATAGTTTCATGCATTTTGTAGTTTCTTTCTTAAAAACCTGTGGCCTAAAGCTGCGGGTTTTTTTATTTTAGGCTTCCTGCAACCTCTAAATAAAATAAATACTTAACAATGTAGTCGAAAGTATCTTTTACATGAGTCCTGTAGCGTTCGCTGCACTTCCTGTAGTGATGTGTTTGCAAGCTGTAGCGGTCTATTGTCGGGTTGGGTAATTTGCTTTATTCATAGCGCTGGCAGCATAGATAGGTCTAGTCACTGTCTAAAAAATATTAATAGATGAAGCAGTGAAACCCATTACCCTGGAGCAAATGATGATTAAGAACCCCCAAACAGATAAGGATGCCTTTAAAACTGAAGTTGCTGGTAAAGCAACCATTGACCGCCAAAACACTTCAGAAAAGAATGAACAGCTAGAGCAGCATAAATCCGATGCTACCAATCAGGCATTACGTACTAATCAGGGGGTGAAAATTGCCGATGATCAAAATAGTTTAAAAGCAGGGGTGCGCGGAGCCACCTTGCTAGAAGACTTTATATTGCGTGAAAAAATCACCCATTTTGATCATGAGCGCATTCCAGAGCGTGTCGTTCATGCACGTGGTAGCGCGGCCCATGGTTATTTCCAATCTTATAAAAATCACTCTGAGTTGACCAAAGCATGTTTCTTACAAGATCCTGAGCAACAAACGCCTGTATTTGTGCGCTTCTCAACAGTGCAGGGACCACGTGGTTCTGCTGACACCGTACGTGATACGCGTGGTTTTTCAGTTAAATTCTATACTCAAGAGGGCAATTATGACCTTGTAGGCAATAATATACCCATATTCTTTATTCAAGATGCCATCAAGTTTCCAGATGTGGTGCATGCTGTAAAACCTGAGCCGCACAACGAAATTCCCACGGGGCAATCTGCACATGATACATTTTGGGATTTTGTGTCCTTAACACCAGAAACAGCCCATCATGTGATATGGCAGATGTCTGACCGTGCTATTCCACGCAACTTACGCAGCATGCAAGGTTTTGGTATTCATTCATTTCGTTTTATCAATAGTGACGGGAAAGGGCGTTTTGTAAAGTTTCACTGGAAACCAATGCAGGGCGTAGTGTCACTGTTATGGGATGAAGCGCAAAAAATGGCTGGTAAAGATCCTGACTTTCACCGCCGCGATTTATGGGAAACTATTGAAGCTGGGCTTTACCCAGAGTGGGAACTGGGAGTACAGGTGATTGAAGAGGAAGATGAGCACAGTTTTGACTTTGATATTTTAGATCCTACTAAACTTATCCCTGAGGAATTAGTACCTGTAACCGCATTAGGTAAAATGGTACTAAACCGTAATCCAGAAAACTTTTTTGCTGAAACCGAACAGGTGGCTTTTTGCCCAGCACATATTGTACCTGGGATCGACTTTTCTAATGATCCCTTATTACAAGGTCGTTTGTTTTCTTACACGGACACCCAGTTAAGCCGTTTAGGTGGTCCTAACTTCCATGAAATTCCAATTAACCGTCCAGTTTGCCCATTTCACAATAACCAGCGTGACGGCATGCATCGTCAAACCATTAATAAAGGGCGTGCCTCATATAATCCTGACTCAATAGACAATAACTGGCCGCGTGAAACTGCTCCAGCGGCTGCCCAAGGGGGCTTTGAAAGCTATCAGGAGCGGGTAGACGGGCACAAGATTCGCCAGCGTAGTCCATCGTTTGGAGATCACTTCTCACAAGCCCGCATGTTTTTTAAAAGTTTAAGCGCGCCTGAGCAGCAACATGTAATTAACGGTTATAGTTTTGAGTTGGGCAAAGTAGAGCGTATCTGGATTAGGGAGCGCACGGTCAATGAAATGCTGGCCAATATTGATCTGGAACTGGCACAAAAAGTTGCCATGAATCTGGGCGTGGAACCCCCTGTCAAAGGTACCGTGGAAGTTCCTGAAGTGAATTTGCAACCTGCACCGTCCTTAAGCCAAATGAACCTTTTGCCCAGTGATATTAAAGCACGCAAGATTGGGCTGCTGGTAAGCAATGGTGTGAATGCAGATACCGTGGAGGCTGTTTTGAATTGGGCACTTGCAGAAATGGTTGTGGTCAAGCTGGTTGGGCCAAGTCCAGCACCCGTTAAAACCAGTCAGGGCGAGATGCTCAAAGTTGATGCTGCTATGGACGGTATGCCTTCTATTATGTTTGATGCCGTAGTGGTAGCTGATGGCGATGATGTAAAGGCCATGCAGCAAAACGGTGAAGGCCTGCATTACTTGCTGGAAACTTATAAACACCTAAAACCATTAGTGTTGCTGGGTAAGCATGGAGAGCTGCTGGAGCAGTTACACCTGACGCCCGATGAAGGAACCTTGACTGCCGATGACTTTATGCAGGTGCAAGATCAGTTAAAGCAGGGATTATTAAAGCACAGAGTGTGGGCACGTGAGCCATTGGCAAAATTGGTTCCAGCCTGATTATTTAACTAAAGATGATGTAAATTAAAAAAAACCAGTCTGAGCTAGGCTGGTTTTTTTATCAATGCCTATTTAAAAAATCTTGCTAGCTAGTAAATGCTTATGAAAAATTCCAGTCTACAAGCTGCAAGCCAGTTTCATTAAGCAGGGCAATCACCGCTGTGCCTTGATTTGTTATCCTATCTTCACGCCAGTCTCCCAGCACATAACGTTTTTTACCTTGATGCTCATGAATCGCTGGCCGATGGGTATGGCCATGCAGCAAAATATGATGCTTAGCCACTATACGTTGCACAGCCTGCTCATTGACATCCATAATATAAGGATTTTTAATAGTTTTATTGGTTTTGCTATTTTTACGGGCAAGCTCAGCAATTTTTCTACGGGTAGTTAAGGGTAAAGCCAAAATAGCACTGAGCAATAATTTATTGCGAATAATTTTTCTAAAGCGTTGATAGCTTTTATCATCAGTACACAGCGCATCGCCATGTGACAATACAATAGATTGGGTGCCAAAACGAATAGTATGATTTTCTTCGTCAATTAATTGACCACCAAAGCGATCCATAAATTTCTGGCCAAGAGCAAAATCACGATTACCGTGCATAAAAAAAACCTGACTACCGTGGGCAACAAATTCTTTTAGGGCTTGAACGATGTGATCTAGCCAAGGTGAGCGATCATCGTCGCCAATCCATGCTTCAAACCAGTCGCCCAGTATGTATAGTTGATCGATTTTCCCCTGATAATGGTCTAACAAATCCAAAAACCCCCGCACAAGGCGAGGGTGATCGGGAGATAAGTGTAAATCAGCAATAAAAAGCTGTTGCACAGAATTTATCTGGTGTTAAGCAGTTGAATGGCTAATTTATTCACTAATGACCTTAGCAGATTCAATCACAACATTTTCAACAGGCACATCAGCATGGTGGCCGCGATTGCCAGTTTTCACTTTTTTAATGTCATTCACCACGTCCATGCCTTCAACCACTTTGCCAAATACTGCATAACCCCAACCTTGTGGTGTTTTGCTGGAATGGTTTAAGAAGCTGTTGTTTTTTACATTAATAAAAAACTGGGCGCTGGCAGAATGAGGAGCAGAAGTACGTGCCATGGCAATGGTGCCTTCGTCATTGGTTAAACCATTGTCTGCTTCGTTTTCAATAGAGTCTTTGGTTGGCTTTTCTTTGAAGCTTTCATCAAAACCACCAACTTGGATCATGAAGTTGTCGATAACACGATGGAAAATCACGCCATCATAGTGACCATCTTTAACATAAGATAAAAAGTTTTCTACTGTTTTTGGGGCTTTGTCGCTATTTAATTCCAAAACGATGCGGCCCTTATTGGTATTTAACTCTACTTGTGGGTGACTCATTAGCTTAACTCCAGGATGTGCGGCAAAAGCCGATTGAATTGGTTGAGAGAAACAGACGCAGACGGTAAACTGTAATACAAGTAAACGCAGAAATTGACGTCCAAGCAAGGATTCCCTAGTTTTGACGAAAAAACCAATATTTGCGAGTAGATTTTTCAATTTTAATACCTAACCCTTATTCTTGCGTGTGATTTATATGAAGCCAAATGATGCGGTAACTGCAATGTCTGATCTGTCCTCTACCAAAACTACAGTACAACAAGAGCAGCAGCCACAAGTCGGTTTGGATTTTATTCGCCAGATTATTGCAGATGACTTGGCCAGTGGCAAACACAAGCAGATTGTGTCACGTTTTCCACCAGAGCCAAATGGTTACCTGCATTTGGGCCATGTTAAATCAATTTGCCTTAATTTTGGTGTGGCATTAGAAAATGCTGGTATTTGTAATTTACGTCTTGACGACACCAACCCGTCAGCCGAAAAGCAGGAATATGTCGATAATATTAAAAATGACATTCACTGGTTAGGTTTTGACTGGCATGGTGATATCCGCTATGCCTCGAGTTATTTTGACCAGTTATACACATGGGCAGTGCAACTGATTGAACAAGGCGATGCGTATGTCGATTTACAAACGCCTGAGCAAATTAAGCTGAACCGTGGCAGTTTTACAGAAGTAGGGACTAATTCACCCAACCGCGACCAAACGGTTGAAGAAAACTTAAGCTTGTTTGAAAAAATGCGCTCAGGTGGCTTTGATGAAGGTGCGGCAGTATTACGCGCCAAAATTGATATGGCTAGTCCTAACGTGCACATGCGTGACCCTATATTATATCGGGTGTTAAAAGCGCACCATCACCAGACAGGTGACAAATGGTGCATTTATCCCATGTATGATTATGCGCATCCGTTGTCTGATGCGATTGAAGGCATTACCCATTCCTTATGTACGCTAGAGTTTGAAGATCATCGCCCGTTTTACGAGTGGGCAATCAATAAGGTCAACACGCCTGCCAAGCCGCGTCAGATTGAATTTTCGCGCTTAAATGTGGATTACACCCTAACCAGTAAGCGAAAACTTAAAAAGTTAGTCGATGATGGTGTTGTGCAAGGCTGGGATGATCCACGCATGCCAACGGTTGCAGGCATGCGCCGCCGTGGATTTACCCCAGAAGGTCTAAAAGACTTTTGCCAGCGTACAGGCGTGTCCAAAGCAGATGGTGTGGTAGATATTGGTTTACTTGAGTTTTGTATTCGCCAGTCTTTAGAAAATGCCGCACCACGTGCCATGGCAGTGTTAAATCCACTGAAAGTGACCTTAACCAACTTGCCTGAGCATTTAAGTTTAAGCCATAAGCGTCATCCTAATGTAGATATGGGCGAGCGTGATATTCCGCTGTCTTCCACCATTTATATTGATAAAAACGACTTTGCTGAAGTGCCGCCCAAAGGCTTTAAGCGATTGATTCCAGAAGGCGAAGTACGCTTGCGTCATGCCTATGTGATTAAATGCAATGAAGTCATTAAAGACGAGCAGGGCGAAGTGATTGAGCTAAAATGCACGATTGACCCTGATACGCTGGGTAAAAACCCTGAAGGCCGCAAGGTTAAAGGTGTGATTCACTGGGTAGATAGTGCGCAGGGTGTACCTGCGGAAGTGCGTATTTATGAGCGATTGTTTGCCAGTGCAAACCCAGAGGCAGGTGATGACTTTATGCAAAACCTCAACCCTGAATCAATCAAGGTATTGCAAGCAGTCATAGAACCCTCACTGGCACAAGCACAGGCAGGGGATCGTTTCCAGTTTGAACGCGAAGGTTATTTTGTTGCGGATGAAAAAGACTTTACCCAAGCCGAGCCAGTGTTTAATCGCATTCTGGATTTGCGCGACAGCTATAAGCCAGGCTAAAGGACTGGTTGAACATTAAAAGCTGGTGATATGCCAGCTTTTTTTGGGCCACATTTTATGGCGCAGCAATGACCACCACAATCAGTAGGATTTAAGCAAGTTATTTGGGTTTAATCGCTAGCAAAGTTGGAAAATGTTTTATAGCTATTTTAGATGACTGACCAGTTATCGCTTTTATCATGAGTTTGGTTATACTTTTCTTAGTATTATCTTAAGGCGGATGTATTTTCTAATCCTGCTGCATCTTTCTTGATGATTAATACCAAACCGCTTTCGAGCGGTTTTTTTATACCTTTTTAATAGGGTAAAATAAATAACAGTTTAATTGATGCGTCAGTATAAACAGGCTATGTTGCAGTAATGCATGGTTTGTAGAAGCAGGTTTAAATATTGAGTGTTCATAACCTTAATCAAAAAGATAGTTTAATTAAATACCGCGAGCAGCATAAAAAACGCTTAAGCTATATGCCCTGGCTATACTTTCGCTTAAAACCAAAAAATCTTGAGTGGGCACAAGCCTGGCAGCAGGAATATCAGGATTATTTGCGTTCCGTGGAAAGTATTCAAATTGGCGAAAATTGCTTTATTTCACCTGATGCCCAATTATTTGCCGAACCCAACCGCGATATTATTATCGGTGATGGCAGTTTTATTGCGGCTGATTGCGTATTGCATGGGCCTATTACGCTGGGTAAAAAAGTTGCCTTAAACCATCATTGCACGCTTGATGGTGGGCGTATGGGAATTCATATTGGCAATAACACAAGGCTGGCTGCTTATTGCCATTTGTATGCGTTTAATCATGGCATGAAACTGGATTACACCATTCATGAGCAGGCCGTAAATTCACAAGGGATTTTTATTGGCGAGGATGTGTGGCTGGGTGCAAATGTTGGCGTGGTAGATGGGGTAAGTATTGAGAGTTTTGCAGTAATTGGGATGGACAGCACCGTCACTAAAAATACAGAAGCTTATGCAATTGTTGCTGGAAACCCTGCCAGAAAAATTGGTGATCGACGCGATAAGAAATAATTGATTAATCCTATTAACGCTGAAAACTCATAAGGAAAAATATGCTGCTTTTAAAACTAACCATTGTGCCCTTATTTATTGCACTGGTCACTTTGGCAGGTAAACGATGGGGTACCCATCTGGCAGGTCTTTTAGCGGGCTTGCCTGTGGTCGCTGGCCCTATTATGGTGATTTTAGCGTTGGAACAAGGGCCAGGATTTGGTGCTACGGCGTCAATAGCAGCCATTGCTGCCTTGGTCGCACTGTTGGGTTTTGGCGTGGCGTATGCCTGGGCTGCCATTTACTGGCGCTGGCCTGTTGCTTTACTTTGTGCCTTAGCCGTGTGGAGTATATTGGCAAATGTACTGGTTTATTTGTCTGCTAATTTGGAGGTTGCGTTGCTACTGGCGTTGATTGCCATGTTACTCACGCCAAAAATTCTGCCAGGACAGCCATTGCTGCCGTTAGCTGCTTCTCATTTAAAAGATTTACCATTACGTCTACTGGCTGGTGCTGGATTAACTGTGCTGGTGACGCAAATGGCTTTTTTTCTAGGTAGTCAGTGGAGTGGTGTTCTGGCCGCTTTTCCTATTATTGGTTCTATACTGGCGGTATTTACGCATGTCCGCCAGGGTGCTGCTGCGGTTGCCCAGCTTTACCGTGGCATGGTGCAGGGTTTTTATTCGTTCAGCGTTTTTTTTATGGTACTGGCTTACGGCTGGTCAGTCTGGAATTTTTGGTTAACGCTGGTGCTGGCTATTATGAGCGCACTCATGGTACAGGGTTTGATTTTAATCGTTAAACGCAGGACAAAACGCCATGCAGCTGTGGCATAACAGGTTATTTGCTCAGTAAAATAACCTGTTTCATGCTAAATTTTTAAATCAATCCAATTCAGCCTTAATTCTCTCAGCCAATTGTTTAATTTTATCCATATCGCCCATTTGTGCGGCATGCTTGCCTAGCTCATGGATGGAGCTTGGAATTAAATGAAAATGAATGTGTGGCACAGTTTGCCCCGCTTTGCTGCCATTTAATTGCATCAGCACAATACCTTCAGCCCCTAAAGCCTTTTGAATGGCTTTGCCGACTTTTTGCACAATATTAATGGTATAGGCAGCAGACTCAGGCGATAAATCCATTAAGGTTATCGCTGGTTCTTTGGGAATCACCAAGGTATGGCCATCTGCTTGCGGCATGATATCCATAAAGGCCAGCGTTTTATCGTCTTCATAGACTTTGGTGCAGGGAATCTCGCCGCGCAGTATTTTGGCAAAAATGTTTTGCTCATCATAAGCCATCTCATATACTCCTTTTTTAGGTTAAATCATGTTCATAACATTTAATCTGCAATATCATGTCAAACAATTAGCTAAGCTCAATATTAGTCCAGCTTTCCAATAACTTCACCGCTGCCGAAAAGTCGCTATCAGCCACTGATGTATCGCTTGCTGCACGAATTAAACTTTGTGTGAGGGCCAAAACGGGGGCTGGCAGTTTTGCCCGCTGCACCAAATCAAGCGCAATACCAGTGTCTTTGGCCAGCAAATTCAGTGCAAAGGTATTTGGAAAAGTACGATTAAACACCCGTTGTGGCAATACACTTTCAGTCGCATTGCTTTTACCACTGGATGCGTTAATGCAATTAAGCGCGCTTTGGATATTTACACCATGCGCTTTTAATGCACTAAAGCCCTCAGCCGCTGCCCACAAATTAACCGCTAATAGCATATTGTTCACTGCTTTTACTGCAAAGCCTGAACCACTTATTCCCACATGTTCAATTAAACCTGCAAAAGGCTCAATTGCAGGGCGCGCACGTTCAAGTGCTTGTGCATTGCCACCAACCATCACAGTTAATGTGCCGTTTTCTGCACCAATGGTTTGGCCAGACACAGGTGCATCCAAAAAATGGACGTCATAGTCTAGAAGCTGCTGACTGAGTTTTTGCGCTGAAGTAGGCTCGCCACTGGTGCAATCTACCCAAATACTGCCAGCTTTTGGAGGATAAGCCAAAATCACTTCTTCAACTTGCGCACTGGTTGGCAGGCAAGAAAAAATCACATCTGCTTGTACCGCATGCTCAATACTGCTGGCTGTGGTGCCAAAGGCAGTCGCATGCTTTTCGGCTTTATCAAAGGTTCTATTCCACACCCGCACATCAGGAAAATGCTTGGGCAAATGTGCAGCCATACGCCAACCCATTGCACCCAAACCAATAAACGCCACTGATTCTACAGTCATGCCATTTCCTCTTTAGTGAACACGTATTACATTACGGCAGGTTAATTTAAACCACGCGATTGTTTAAATTGATGTTTGGCTTTAGGTCTGGTTTGAACGCTGTGCCAACCAGTTTGCCATAAATGGCCAAAACTCTTTGGCAGCTTGCTGACTGCTCATTAAGCCTACATGTCCGCCAGCAATACTGGTAAAGCTGGTGTCATCAGTACCTAGTAATTTGGTCAATGGCCGTACCGCATCTACGGTTACCATACCATCATTGCGGCCACCACCAGCCAGTAATGAGGCATGAATATCTTTTAAGTAAACGGTTTGACCACCAATTGGAAACTCGCCACGGCTTAAGCTGTTTTCTAGCCACACTTTTAAAAGCATGTCACGGTTAATACCACCTGGGTAATCGACCATGTTATTTAAAAATTCCCCCAGCGTGGCATGTGCCTCTACTGACTTGCGGTCTTTGAGTTGCTTTAATAAATTGATATGGCCTTTAACCGTGCCAACAGGATCAAGTATTTTAAAGCCCAAGGCATTGGTCCAGCCAGGCGTATGCAAAAAGGGTACAGGAATCTGACGTGGATGTAGACCAGTTTTATTTTTGAACCATCTCAGGCCACGTCCCAGGGTTTTGTACATTTTACCAATACTGCCTGAGGCATAGGCATCAACAGGCGTGCCTAATATAATAATATTTTTAATGTCTGGATCTTTGGTGGCTGCTGCATAGAGCAAAGTGAACACACCCGCCATGCTCCAGCCATGTAAACTAAGCTGTTGCTGTCCACTATGCTGGCGTACCTGATCAAGTAAGGCTGGCATTTGCTTTAACACATAATATTCAAAATTAAGCGTGGCATGCGCACGGGTTGGTGTGCCCCAATCAATTAAATACACACTAAAGCCTTGCTGTAGAAAATACTTAACCAACGAGCGTTCTGTAAATAAATCATAAATATTCATGTTAATGGCCAGCGGCGCAACAAACACCAATGGCACACGATGTTTTACAGGCGCATTTTCAAGCGGTGGATAGTAGCGTAAGCTGGCTAATTCATGCTGATAAATTTCTACATAAGGCGTTTTGCCTGATTGAATCAATAAGGCAGGATTAAAAAATCGGTCATAAGCATTACTAAAACTTGGATTTTGACGAAGTTGACGAATCGCTTTGAACGATTTGGACATAATTAAACTCTTTTAAACATTAAACGAAAATGCAGGCAGGCAACCAGCAGTACTGATTGCAATATCAATCATAAAAACGGCCATCATTTTAAGGGGTTCTGTGTGATGATGAGTTGGCTGAATTGACAATTTTAGTTTTCAGCCTTATTCGGGGTAATTTAGCATGAATACCTCAATTTTCTAGCATTTTAAACTTGACGGGTATGGCTTAGACTTTCACAATTGCCACTTGTTTTTTAATAATCCGTGTTGCTAAACACTTTGAGGTAAAGCATGAGCCAATGGCCAGATTTAGACAGTGCAGTACAGCAAAGTCAGAGTTTTGATACGCTAGCCATCCGTACTGGTCATCAACGCACGCAAGAAGGCGAACATGGCGAACCTATATTTTTAACCTCATCTTTTGTTTATACCAGTGCTGCTGATGCCGCAGCGCATTTTTCGGGCGAAGTGCAGGGCAATATTTATTCGCGTTTTACCAATCCTACGGTACGCATGTTTGAACAGCGACTTGCCGCGCTAGAAGGTGGTGAGAGCTGCATTGCAACAGCCTCTGGCATGGCTGCAATTTTAGCCACGGCACTTGCATTTTTAAAAGCGGGTGACCATGTGGTTTGCTCGCGGGCAGTATTTGGTACCACTACCTCATTGTTTGATAAATACATGCGCAAATTTGGCATAGATATCAGCTTTGTAGATTTAAGTGATTTATCGCAGTGGCAAGCCGCAGTGCAGTCTGGCAAAACCAAAATGTTCTTTTGTGAATCGCCCAGTAATCCCATGTCAGAAGTGGCTGATCTAAGTGCTATAGCCAATATTGCACATCAGCATGATATTTTATTTGTGGTTGATAACTGCTTTTGTACGCCAGCCTTACAGCAACCTTTAAAGTTTGGCGCAGATCTGGTGGTACATTCTGCCACCAAATATCTGGATGGTCAGGGTCGGGCATTAGGCGGGGCAGTGGTGGGTGACAGCAAACTAATTGCAGAAATTTTTGCTGTGGTTCGCACGACTGGCCCAAGCATGAGCCCGTTTAATGCATGGGTGTTTTTAAAAGGGCTGGAAACCTTGCGCTTGCGTATGGATGCCCATTCTAAAAGTGCCCTTGAACTTGCGTTATGGCTACAGGCGCATCCTGCGGTTGACACTGTGTTTTATAATGGCCTGCCTACCCATCAAGGCCATGAGCTTGCCAAAAAGCAACAGCGTGCATTTGGTGGTATTGTATCCTTTGTGGTTAAAGGAGAGCGACAAGGGGCGTGGGCAGTCATTGATCACACCCAGTTTATTTCTATTACTGGTAATTTGGGTGATGCCAAAACGACCATCACACATCCTGCTACTACCACCCATGGCAAATTGCCAGCAGAGGTAAAGGTAGCGACTGGAATTGTAGAAGGCTTACTGCGTGTGTCGGTAGGTTTAGAAGATATTGAAGACATTAAAGTTGATCTGGCACGTGGACTAGACTGGATCATGTCAAATTAATGTATGGCTTAAATTTTAATTAGGAGAAATTCAATGAATATTAATATGTTGATGCAACAAGCGCAGCGCATGCAAAAAGATGTTGAAGCCAACGTAAAAAAAGCCAAAGAGCAACTGGCGCAAACCGAAGTGCAGGCAGAAGCAGGTGGTGGCCTGGTTAAAGTGACCATGACAGGCCGTTATGTGGTCAAGCGTATTCAAATTGACCCTGAGTTACTAAAAGATGACGCCGATATGATTGAAGATTTGATTGCCGCCGCCATTAATGATGCAGTACGTCAAGCTGAAACCCTGTCCGATGAAACCATGAAAAATGCCAACAGCAACATGGGGCTTCCACCAGGAATGGCAGGGTTATTTTAATACACTAGCCTTATAGGATATGCATGTTCAGTCCAGCATTTGATGAATTAGTGCAGCGTTTGCGTGTGCTGCCAGGCATTGGCCCGAAATCTGCCCAGCGGATGGCCTTGCACTTGTTGGCACGTAATCGGCATGGTGCACTTGATTTGGCGCATGCCCTGAATCATGCCATGCACAGTATCCAAACCTGTAGTGTTTGCCGATCATTGTCTGAACATGAAGTTTGCAATATTTGTGCCTCTAGCGAACGTGATCAACAGGCATTGTGCGTGGTAGAGTCGCCAGCAGATGTCATGGCTATAGAGCAAAGTGGCGGCTTTAAAGGGCGCTATTTTGTGCTTGGTGGCCATTTGTCACCACTCGACGGTGTAGGGCCAGATGAAATTGGCATTCCGCTGTTATTGTCACGCATGAAGACGGAAGAAATTGCAGAAGTGATTCTGGCCACCAATGCCACTGTAGAGGGACAGGCAACAGCGCATTATATTGTGGAAGCCAGTAAAAATTTACCTGTGCAAGTCACACGAATTGCACAGGGCGTACCGCAAGGCGGTGAGCTTGAGTATGTCGACAGTCATACTTTAAGTCAGGCATTACAATACCGCTTATCAGTACGCTAAGCCCTGTTTCATCCATACGTAATTATTTTACTCAGTTATTAATTTTATACGTTTAATTTGGCAGCACTTGGTTAAACTGGCTTTAACAGTTTGACTATCATTTAGGATACAAAAAGGGATGTTCCAGTACATCGCTCAGCAGGATCAGCTGTATGATCTGTACGCGTCAATGGCGGCAACAGATACCTATGCTCTGGACACTGAATTTATAAAGGTCAATACATTAAGGCCCTGTCTTGGGCTATTACAAATTAATGTAGATGGAAAGGTGTTTTTGCTGGATGGAAAAACACTGGACTTAAGCGACCTATGGTTGCTTATTTTTAATGCGCGCCTCAACGTATTTCATGCTTGCGGTGAAGACCTCGATTTAATTCATTATTACGCCAATCAAAAGCCACTTTCAAACATCTTTGAT
Source organism: Pseudomonadota bacterium (assembly GCA_023393635.1). GTDB lineage: Bacteria > Pseudomonadota > Gammaproteobacteria > Pseudomonadales > Moraxellaceae > Alkanindiges. Next base: position 39,586 of record JAEWKT010000055.1, on the reverse strand, counting down.
ACCCAGGTGGGCTTAGCTTTTTTAGGTCATGGTTTACAAGTGAGTTATCAGCAAGCATTAAGCCAGGAACTGGATGTACACATTGATAAAGGTGAAACGCGTTCTAATTGGTTAGCGCGGCCTTTACGTCCAGAGCAATTGCATTATGCCGCTAATGACGTGATTCATCTGCCAACCTTAGCCATTAAGGTGCGCGAGCAATTAAAACAAAAACAAACATGGGATTTTGTATTGCAAGATTGCGCTATTAGCGCGCAGGATATTGCCACTGAGCGGCCATTTACTGAGCTATATTTAGATGCGGCCAACTTTAGGCATAACCGCAAGCAGCTTGCCCAATTGCAACAGCTGTGTGTATGGCGTGAGCAAATTGCCCGCGCAACCGATCAGCCTAAAAGCTTTATTTTAAAAAATAGCGTCATGATGGATTTATTAGAAAAACAACCTATCAATGTGTACCAGCTTCAGCATATCAAGGACATACGTCCCAATATTTTGCGTGAGCATGGCAAAACCATAATTGATTTACTGCACTATTTGCCAGAGCCTGAGTTATGGCCATCACGGTTACCACGCCCTATCCGTTTTAAAAATAATGAGCTATTAGATCAGGTACACCAGTACGTGGCAAATTTGAGCAGTGATATCCAGGTGCCTGCAGAGGTGTTGTTGCGTAAGAAATGGCTGAGTGCCATGATTAATACTGTGGCATTAAAACAGGACGAAATCATGCTGCCAGAGCATTTATTGGGTTGGCGTTATGAGATGCTAACCCAGCCTATTTTAAATTTATTAAATCAGCAGCAGAAAGTATTGGCGGCTGAGATGTCACCCATTGATTAGCAAAAGAGACTCGAGAGTGCATACTTTTGGTCAGTCTCATTCACTTAATATAGTGTATGCTAATGTGAGTTGTCTGTAATGAGTGTGAAAATTAATGCATTGCGATATCTATAAATCAAGCAAAAAAGATGAGATGTATCTTTATATTGCGAGGCCAAACTACCCAAATGATGCAGATGTCATTGATCCACTACATGCTGTTCCTGCTGATCTTAAATTAGCGTTTGGGCGTGCAAATTTTGTCATGCATCTTGAATTAACGCCTGAGCGTAAATTGGCACGTGTTAATGTCAAAGATGTTTTAACCTCATTTAAGCAGCAAGGCTATTTTTTGCAGCTACCGCCAGAAGGGTTAATCTCTGCTTCTGCGCCTGCCCCTGAGGGATTACGTGGTGCCTGATTTATTTTCTGCGCTTGACAATATTCCTGAATATAATCTGGCAATAGTCGTATATTTGGGCGGTAGTTTAATTGTGCTTTGGCTTTGGTATTTTATTGCCAGAGCAGTGCCGCGTCCCTTTGGCGGAATGAGCTGGATTCTGTTATTTGCGTTGCTATTGTCACCTACCATTACCGAAGGGGCAAATGCCCAGATAGCACCTGCCATTGTTGGCTTGTTATTTGGCTTATTAACAGATGAAAAACACCTGATCTGGACGAATCTGATTCCTATTTTATTTATCTCTGCACTGGGCTTCTTTTTGGCATATCTGTGGAATAAATATCAGCAATATCGCCAACCCACTCCTATTGAATAACCAATTGTGATTTTGTTATGACCATACAACAGCAAAAATTTACTGGCACCAGTCAATATATCGCTACCGACAACTTACGTTTGGCTGTCAATGCAGCCCGTACCTTGCAAAAGCCATTATTGGTAAAAGGCGAACCAGGGACAGGAAAAACCTTACTGGCCGAGCAAGTTGCGCAAAGCTTAGGCATGAAACTGATTACGTGGCACATTAAATCCACTACCAAAGCCCAGCAAGGCTTATATGAGTACGATGCGGTGTCACGTTTGCGTGATAGCCAGCTGGGTGAAGACAAGGTCTATGATATTGGCCACTATATTAAGCCAGGTAAGCTCTGGGAAGCATTTACCAGCGAAGAGCGTTGCGTATTACTAATTGATGAAGTGGATAAAGCTGATATTGAATTTCCAAACGACTTGCTGCATGAGCTAGATCGTATGGCGTTTTATGTTTATGAAACGGGCGAAACCATCAGTGCCAAGCAGCGTCCTATCGTTATTATCACTTCAAATAATGAAAAAGAGCTGCCAGATGCATTTTTGCGTCGTTGCTTCTTCCATTATATTGAGTTCCCCGACGAAGCCACCATGCGTCAAATTATTGATGTCCATTTTCCACAAATACGCGAAACATTGGTCAGCGAAGCACTACAGGTATTTTTCAAGTTGCGTGACGTACCAGGTCTTAAAAAACCACCTTCAACCAGCGAGCTGATTGATTGGCTAAGTTTATTGATGGCCGATGACATGCCAGAAGATGTATTGCGTAACCGTGATCCTAAATCTGCTATTCCACCATTGTATGGTGCGCTCATTAAAAATGAGCAAGATGTGCAATTGCTAGAGCGGCTGGCCTTTATGTCACGCCGTTAAACTTTATCTTAAAAGCCTCTGAAAAATTAAGCGAGGCAGGGCTGGCGAGGCAAAAGCATATGACGAAGCGGAGTTTACACAAGGGTAAATGAGCATTCGGAATGTGCTTTTAACATAGCAAGCGCAACGTAGGTAGTTTTTCATAGGCTTTTTATGTTTGTTCATCTGTTCTATACCCTCAAAAAATACGGTGTACCAGTCACCACCACCGAGCTGCTTGATTTAAACGAAGCAGTGCGTTCTGGTTTGGTGTTTGCTGATCGTGAGGAGTTTTATCATTTAGCCAAACTTTGCCTGGTCAAAGATGAACGCTATTACGATAAATTTGACCGCGCCATGAAAGACTATTTTGAAGGTATTGAAACACTGGATACCGATGAGCTATTAGAGCGGCTAAAGCAAATTCCGCCTGAGTGGTTAGATTTAGAATTACTGCAAAAAACCTTAAGCCCTGAAGAAAAAGCCGCGCTTGAAAAAGCTGGCTCTTTAGAAGAGCTGATGAAAATGCTGCAAGAACGTCTTAAAGAGCAGCATAAAAAGCATCAGGGTGGAAATAAGATGATAGGCACGGGTGGTACATCACCATTTGGTGCTTTTGGTGATCATCCTGAAGGGGTGCGGATCGGTGGCCCGTCACGTCAACGTTCGGCAGTTAAGGTATGGGAGAAACGTCAATTCCAGAATTTGGACGATGATCAGGTATTGGGCACCCGTCAAATGCAAATTGCACTGCGTCGTTTGCGTCGTTTTGCGCGCCAAGGTGCAGCCGAAGAGCTAGATATTGATGGTACGATTGATTCTACAGCACGGCAGGGCATGCTTGATATTCAAATGGTACCAGAGCGCCGTAATCGCGTTAAGGTATTAATGCTGTTTGATATCGGTGGCTCCATGGACAGTTATATCCAGCAATGCGAAAAACTGTTTAGTGCCGCAAAAACTGAATTTAAAACTTTAGAGTATTTTTATTTCCATAACTGTTTATATGACCATGTGTGGAAAGACAATACGCGCCGTTCTAGCAGTCGTATGAGTACATGGGATTTGATGAATACCTATGGACGGGATTACCGTGTAATTTTTGTAGGTGATGCTAGTATGGCACCGTATGAGCTGGTATCACGTGGTGGTTCAGTAGAATATATGAATGATGAGGCGGGCAGCGTTTGGTTGCATCGCATACGCCAGCATTTCAGCAAAACTGCATGGTTAAACCCTGAAGCTGAAAACTATTGGCATTACACACAAACCATTGCAGCCATTAAGCAAATTTTTGAAGATAAAATGTATCCCATGACTTTAAAGGGCATTGAGGATATGACACGGTATTTATCGCGCTAAACTTAATATGTATTTGCTTAGTTTAGTAGTGATTGTCTGGTAATTGCTTGGTTTGTTAGAAGTTTGAGCACATGCTGGGCACGATTATTTTAATTAATTAAATAATTTATAAGCCAATGAAAAGAGCGAATAGTTTCGCTCTTTTTATGATTACCTGCAACAGGTTAGTTGGCAGGTAGATTAGCTTTTAAGAATGTAGCCAGTTCACCATTTGGATTTAAAGCATCACCAATGACACTACCATGGTCTTTATCTGCCTGGTATTTAAACTGGATATTAGCATTGTTGCTATTGCTGGTACGAATTTGACTCTGAAGCAGTCGTGTAATATCGGCAGGTACAGTGGCATCTTTCTCACCCTGTACCACCACAAGCGGTTGGGCAATTGGTTTTTGTCCAATGGTTGAGTCTAGCAAAAAGATTGCTGCCGCAGGTATTTGAGTGAAGTTTTCAGCAAGGCCTGGATATAATTTACTGCTATTGGCTGAATCGTCATAAAAGTTATCTACATCTGCCTTAAATTGGGCAGCCACCTGTGGATAGCATTCAGACTCTGCTTTTGCTGCAATATCCACAGCACGTTGACTGGTGAATCCAGTTGCGTAGGTAAACGCAGGTTGATATTGCATAATACCTGCAGAAATGAGGGAAGCAAACGCCTGAAGATCAGGTAGCACCGCCTTTGCTGTAGGAACACCTGCTGGTTTACCTAGTTGGCTTTTTACCTGCCCGTAACCACCTAGCAGAATAGTACCTAGATTGGACGCAGGCGCATAAGCCACTGTCCCTTTAAAGTTTAGGCCTGCATCGCTAGCACGTTCGGCTGCTGCAATGGCTGCATGACCACCTTGCGAGTGACCTACTACTACCCAGTCATTAGACAACTGATTATTATATTGTTGCTTGGCCGCTTTCACAGCAGAAATAATGGACTCACTTTCACTTTTTGAATTGAGAAATGGATGAATACCTGCACTGCCTAAACCCTCATAATCAGGTGCAATTATCGCATAGCCCTGACTTAATAACTGGCTGACTAAAGGTAGCGCTCCGCCTAAAGTAAATTTGCCATCATTGTCTTTTAAATTACTTGGCGCGCATTGATCTGCAACCCCTGTGGTACCATGTGCCCATACAATCATTGGCCAGCCTGCTGCAGGCGCTTTACCTTTTGGTAGCATCACCACTGCTGTGGCGGTAGTCTGACCACCCGCAATTGCAGGCATACTATAGGTAATCTTTTGGCTAACACTGGTACTTGCTTCAGTTTGCTCAGGTGCATAGTTTTCAGTTTTGGTAACCAGACTTTTGGAATCAGCGCTTGGCGTATAGTCATCATTATCACTGCCGCAACCGACTAACAATAAAGCAGAAGCCAATGCAGAGGAGAGCAAAACTTTAGACAGGTGGGAAGCAGGGTGCATACGAAATCCTTTTCTATAGAGTTGATTTTAGCCTAGAGCGAATCGCAATAAACTAATGATCTATCATAAGGAAGAGAGTAAGAAAAAGTTATAGTAAATATGTATATGCGATTAAAATTTAAGAACAAGTTTAAAGTTTTGGAATAAGCAAAGTAGATGATGTAAATAAAAATGGATGAGTTATATACAAGTCATTGAGTAAAGTTAGCGTAATAAAATTTCAATAATAAGCAGTTTTATGCTGAATATTAATTGTATGCTGACGCTGAATATAGACTATTAACTTAAACGTGCTTTTATTTTGTTAGAAACAATACTGGCATCTGCACGACCAGCGATTTTTGGGCGTAATGCATTCATTACTTTACCCATGTCTCGTATGGTCGTGGCGCCTTGTCCGCTAATTTCTTCTTCAATCAGTGCTTCAAGCTCTTGCTCAGATAACGCTGTTGGTAGAAATTGACTTATCACCCCGATTTCAAATTGTTCTTTAGCCGCCAATTCTTCACGTCCTGCCCCTTGAAAGGCAGTAATCGATTCTTTGCGCTGCTTAATTTGTTTCTCTAAAACTGCTAATACTCGTGCGTCATCAAGTTCTTCACGAGTATCAACCTCTATTTGCTTAATGGCTGCTTGCACATTACGAAGTACTGTTAGGGTATCCATAGCGCGTTCACGCATGGCTACTTTTACTGATTCTGTAATTTGAGCTTTAAGTGCATTCATTAGCAGGCCTACCAATTAACGGATATTAAATAAACGAATAATTAGTACAAGCGAGTTGTGCGAATAGACTCACGCGCCAGTTTTTTTGCGTAGCGCTTAACAGCAGCCGCTTTTTTACGTTTGCGCTCTTGAGTAGGTTTTTCATAGAATTCGCGCTTACGCACGTCAGCTAATACACCTGCTTTTTCGCATGAACGTTTAAAACGACGGATTGCAACGTCAACTGGTTCGCCTTCTTTCAACTTAACTTGTGGCATGTAACATCCTCTGGAGGTTGATATTAACGCGCCCTGTTTGTGTAAGCTTCTATATTTACTTAACAATATCCAGAAGTTTTGGATAAATGTAAAACAAGGACGCAATAAAGGAGGCTATTTTACTCGTTTACATCTATAAGAACAAGTCTATAATAAGTGAGTTTGTAGTTATTTGTTTGTAGTTAATCAATATACAGGTTTGGCCCTTTATGCTGGTATTAGGCTTAGAAACATCTTGTGATGAAACAGGTCTCGCGCTTTTTGATGGCGATCGGCAGTTTGAGAGTAACCATGGGTTGCTGGGGCAGGTTTTATACAGTCAGGTACAGTTACACGCAGAATATGGCGGTGTGGTGCCTGAGCTGGCTTCACGCGATCATGTGCGCAAACTTCTTCCTTTATTAGAGGAGTTATTGCAGCAAACAGGGGTGACCAAACAGCAAATTGATGCCGTTGCCTATACGCGCGGCCCAGGACTGATGGGTGCGCTGATGACGGGTGCACTGTTTGGCCGTAGCCTGGCGTATGCCTTAAATATTCCAGCGATTGGTGTACACCATATGGAAGGGCATTTGCTTGCACCTTTGTTGTCGGATAATCCACCTGAATTTCCATTTGTGGCTTTGCTGGTTTCTGGTGGACATACGCAGCTTATGGCAGCACATGACATTGGCCATTATGAGCTTTTGGGGGAGTCAATTGATGACGCAGCAGGTGAGGCGTTTGACAAAGTCGCCAAGATGATGGGCTTGCCTTATCCAGGTGGGCCAAATATTGCCAAGCTGGCATTAGAAGGTGATGCAAAAGCCTTTACTTTGCCGCGACCCATGATGCATCAGGCTTTGGATTTTTCCTTTAGTGGTATGAAAACAGCAGTTTTAACGCAATATAATAAAGTAAAAGGCCAAGGGCGCGATGCTGATTTAGCGGCCAGTTTTCAAGAAGCCATGGTAGATACACTGGCCAAAAAAGCCATTAAAGCACTAAAACAAACGGGCTTAAAACGTCTGGTGATTGCTGGGGGTGTCAGTGCTAATCAGTTGTTGCGTGAGCGTTTGGCCATTGAACTTAAAAAAATAAATGCACAGGTTTACTATGCTGAAGCAGCGCTTTGTACTGATAACGGTGCCATGATTGCATTTGCAGGTTGGCAGCGTTTAAAAGCAGGACAAATGGATGATTTGAGTGTCAGCACTATACCACGCTGGCCCATGAGCGAGCTACAGCCACCTGTTTTAGAGTGATTGGCTTGTGGTTATTTGGCTACTGATTTTGCTCAACCTGTTACACTATGGCTTTTAATACAGCATAACAAGAGGAGCTGGCATGTCTTTTTATGTTTATCTTTCTGGTGAAATTCATACAAATTGGCGTGAAGAAATTCAAACAGGTGCAGCACAAAAGGGTTTAGATATTGTGTTTACTGCCCCTGTTACCCATCACGAGGCCAGTGATGCGGCAGGTGATATGTTAGCACCACACAGTGATGGCTTTTGGCGTGACCATAAATCAGCCAAGATTAATGCCATTCGCACTCAAACTTTAATTCAACAAGCTGATCTAGTCATTGTGCGCTTTGGCGATAAATATAAACAATGGAATGCTGCATTTGATGCAGGGTTTTGTGCTGCACTGGGCAAACCTTATATTACGCTACATGATGAAAGTATTATTCATCCGCTAAAAGAGGTGGATGGCAATGCACAGGCATGGGCCACGACCACAGCGCAGGTTGTTGAAATTTTATCTTATATTCTTAAAGATAATGGCTAAACAAGCCACCGTTAAACAAAGGTGTATTAATATGACCTTTAGAAATATTTTAGTGAAATAAAATATGCCAAGGGAGTAATAGATTTTTATTGCAGTCCCTTGGCTAACTACATAGCCTTGGAATTGCTGAGTGTGATAAGAGGAAGCCATGACGACTGATCTAAATCATTTTATCAGCGCGCAAAATTCTGTATATCCAGAGGTTTTACAAGAGCTGGCTCAAGGAAATAAAACTTCGCACTGGATGTGGTTTATATTTCCTCAATTACTGGGCTTAGGGCGTAGTGAAATCGCAAAGCGTTTTGCACTTAAAAATATTCAGGAAGCACAAGATTACTTAAATCACCCTATATTAGGAACTCGTCTGTTGGAGTGCGCCGCATTATTACTTCAACATCCGCATAAAAGTGCCTTGGAGATATTTGGTTCACCCGATAATTTAAAATTACATTCATCACTAACTTTATTTGCCATGGCCTCGCAAAAAGATTCTATTTTTGAACAATTGTTGCAGCAATTTTTTAAGGGCGTGCCTGACCACAACACTATAAAAATTCTTAATCATAAATCAGTCTAAATCAGAAACTTAATACTTCGTCCATTGTTAAGGCATGTGATCTTGGCTATGTTTTAGGTTAGCCGAAGCATAATAAAGGTGCCAAGGTGTGACCCTAAATACCTCTTAATATTGTTAGTTTCTTCTCATATATGGCTATATGTGTCCCACTTGTGTGGTGCTAAGCAATATTCAAGTTAAATTTTTTAAATACTACTTGCAAAATAACAGGCAGGCTTTTATAGATAATACTAAAGCAACACGTGCCTGATCATGTGTTTAGTTTAGGTGAGCTTCAAAAACTGATCGATTTTTTAGCAGTCATGCAGAAATTTATCCATTACGGTTGGTTTAATATCTCTAGGAAATATAATGAATCTAAACTTATCCAATTATCACCGTAACAGCTTAAATTCAGCAAAAGTACGTCAGCTAGAAAAAAATCTTAAACACGCTACCAATTATCAGGAATGGAAAGAAGTGGCGTTGGTGCTAGATGACATTTCTGGCAATCAGGACTGGAAGTTAGATAATACGTCGTCACTATATGACTATTCACTCATTGCCGATCGTTTAACGCGTTTGCGCCGTTATCGCTTAGAACATAAAGACATCGAGCTAGTAAGGTTGTTGCGTGAAGGCTTGCACCATGATCTAGGTAATATTGGACATCCTTTACTGTATAGTCAGGCCTATATTGGCACTAAAAAACTCATTGAAGATTATATAGAAGAGGTGTGCCAGTGTTTATATTATATTTGTCTGCAAGACTTTGATTTTTTAACTGAAGCTGAAAAATATCAAATTTTTAAAAATATCAGACATAGTTATGGTCAGCCTGCTTTAATGTTTTCAGGCGGTGCTACCCTGGGGTTATTTCACACTGGCGTATGTAAAGCACTGAACGAACAAGATTTATTGCCCAAAGTATTTTCAGGCTCTAGTGCAGGCTCTTTGATGGCTGGTATGTTGGGGACGCATACCAATGAAGAGCTGATAGATTTATATGATGGGGATGGATTTTATGAGTATGCTTTTCATTTTCGTAAAATTTCTGAAATTATACAGGGCGGCGGTATTGCTGATGTGAATGTGCTGAAGGTTTTTTTACGACAAAACCTGGGTAATTATACGTTTGAGGAAGCTTTTGCCAGAACAGGGCGGCATATTAATATCGCGGTTGCCCCTTTTGAGGGAAAACAATCACCACGGGTAATGAATGAATTAACCTCACCTTATTTGCTCATGTGGAGTGCGGCGTTAGCATCTTGCGCGGTGCCTGTTTTATTTCCACCTGTTCGCCTTACTGCCAAAGATGCGAATGGTGAAAATAGACCTTATATGTCATCTTTACGCTGGGTAGATGGCAGCATGCGCAGTGATTTTCCACGTGACCGCATCACGCAGTTATATAATATTAACTATACCATTGCCTGTCAGGTGAATCCGCATATCGTGCCGTTTATGCAATCCGACGTCACCCGCCATAGAAAAGACCTGCTAAGCTGGCCAAATAAAATCATACGTGGCCAAGGCAAGGTGCTGGCAATGGGCGCAATGGACTTTTCCCGTGAACGTTTTGGACGCATGCCAACGGTGCGTCGCATGCTGGATCATGGTTATGGCATTATTGGCCAACGCTACTATGGGGATGTGAATATAGTCGGTAGTTATAATTTACGCCACTATACCTACATGCTTAAAAATCCAGATAGGCAACTGTTTAAAAAATTACAGCGTGAGGGTGAACGCGCAACCTGGCCGAAAATTAGTGGTATTGCAACGCATGCACGCATTGGAAAAACACTGGAGCATTGTCTGGAGATGCTGGATTCCAAGCGTTTAGCACTTGTTGAGCAGCCTTAAAAAATATAGAAACAGTAAAGGGTAACACGAGACATATTCATTTATCGTCAAACTGGATGTGTTAAACAGTTTGCATGTTGAGGGTTGAGTGGATAATTTATGTTGAGCTTGGCTGCTTATACGTTGCTACGGCCGCTACGCTTGAGTCAGCTTAGGCATCAGCCACAGGTTTATTTAGCACGCTCAAAACATACCGATGACTTGGTTGTGGTGAAGTGGTTGCTTTATTCAGTGCCCAAAATTGAACAGCGACTATTTTTCCACGAAATAGCCGTATTACAGCATTTATCATCCTGCCAGAATCATACTCACACACCCACCCATTGGCTGCCATTAATAGATACAGGACATGATTTCTTACTGCCTTTTCAGCCAGAGCAACAGCAGCAAAAGGTACACTACATGGTAGTGCCCTATGTGGCAACGGGTAGTTTATATGATGTTTTAACCAATCAAGTTGATCAATTAAAAGACATCAAAGCGTTATTCTGGCAGCTTTTATGTGCTGTAGAGTCACTGCATCAGTGTGGCTGGCTACATCTGGATTTAAAACCGAGTAATATTTTATTCAATACTAAAAACAAAAAACCTGAAGTGATTTTAATTGATCTCGCCTTAGCGCAGTCAACAAGCAGGCCAAACACTCAGTCACCTCTTAATAAAATAACCCAGGGCACACCAAAATATATGAGTCCAGAGCAATTTTTAGCGCAGGACTTAAATCACCAAACCGATTACTATGCACTGGGTTTAATTCTTTATCAGCTCTTGACTCAGCAATTGCCATTTTGCATACGCAATGAGCAGGGGATAAACAGCACTCAGCAATGGGCAATACAGCATTGTCAACAACCAGTGCCATTGTTACCAGTGCCACTTGCTTGTTTTCAAAGCTTAATAGATGGTTTACTGGCTAAAGAACGGCAATATCGATTGCAAACCATGCAGCAAATTAAAGATTTAACCCATCAAGCATTTTTAAGCTTTAATGGATAATAGTTGTGTTTAGCGGAGCATATGATGAGCTTAACTGATACTAGTCATTTACCTGAACCTGTTCAGCCTTATTATGTGGTTGAGGATTTTGTACAAGGGCATTGGTGGAGTCGGTGGTATCAGCGTCATATCAAATTTTCTGCTGATGACTTTGATGAATTTAGCCAGAAATTTCAGCAAATGTCAGATGAGATTGGACAGTGGCATGGCCAATATAAAAAGAAAGCAAAGTTATTGGAAATAGAGATTTTTGCCCATCCCTGGATATTAAAACGGATTTTACAACGTTTTAGAGCGGAATTTACCACGGGCCATGGTTACGGTGATTTCTGTCGGCAAGGAACCGTAAAGTTACATTTATTTGATGCATTGGATCCGCAAGGCCAGCACTATTTAATCGTTGAGGATGGTAAATTGCTTAACGAAACAGCAAAATAAAGTTTTTTGCACATTGTTTGAGCATTTAATATCAATTGCTCTATGCAAGGTGTAAGGGGTTTGTTATTATTCGCGCCATCGGGGGGCGTGGCGGAATTGGTAGACGCACTGGATTTAGGTTCCAGCGCCGCGAGGTGTAAGAGTTCGAGTCTCTTCGCCCCCACCATATAAAACGATATATTCTGTATATCGACTAAGAGGCTTAAATCTAATGGGTTTAAGCCTTTTTTGTTGTCAGTTTCTTGTCTAATATAAATGTATTGAGTAGCTTATAACAAATACTAAATTAGCAATCACTTCTTGCATGTCTTTAAGTTTTATTATTTTTGTAAGGGTTTGAATAGATTGGCTATTTATACTGTATGGTTTTTCTACTATTGATATTCAAGCCTATGGGGGCGAAGAGACTCGAACTCTTACACCTTAATATACCAAAGGCTTGAAGCAAGTATTTATTGATCTGATAGTACTAAGCCCGACGCCGAAACCAACCCGTAATAGATAAGCGATCACGTGTGGCGGGCAATACCTCGTGTGGCCATTGCGCTGACATAAACACAATGAGCGAGCCAGCTTGTGGCATCACATCATGCACACGATCATCCTCTAGATACATACGCAGTGCACCACCGTGTTCAGGGAGCCAATCTTCATTTAAATAGGCCACACAACTCACCGTGCGTCGGTCATCATCACGAAAGCGATCAAGGTGTTTTTTATAAAAAGTACCAGGTGGATAGAGCGTAAAGTGACTTTCAAAGTCCTCTAAACCCAAAAATAAGTCCTGATTGATGCTGGTGCGCAGTTGCTCCATAAGGTTCAGGTAACCATCAACTGCTGCATGATGTCCAGCATCTAGCCATTGAATATGATCGCCACGAATATTTTCATGCACAATTTTGGCAGCACCACGGCCAACCGCGGCAGGTTCTAATTGGCCGTGTTGGGCACGGTTACGGCATTCTTTGGCAAGTTCAGTGCCTAAATGGGCGGGTATAAAATTATTTTGTTGTGACCACCCTTGCGTGGCCAGATCATCGACGATGCGTGCAAACAGTGGTGCGGTAAATAGTGTGTTCATTGCTAACCCAGGTTAAGAGCTTATGATGTTCATGTTTGAACGCTGCTTAGTGAGGATTGCTCCAGCCTAATGACATGCATTTGCAGCATAATATTCCTAATTTGCGTGCCAATAAATTTATTTTTAATACTAGAAAGGTTTTTTTTAAAGTTCACTGTAACACAGCAATAAAAAACGCCAGCAATAAGCCAGCGTTAAATAATGCTTAAGTTTTTAGAGTATATAATTGCTTAATAATTCATTTAACAGTCTGCTTAAAAATTATATTCTAGACCCAAACCAAAGTAATTGCGGTCATCGACATTCTTACGATTGTCTTGTTGTTGTGCCAGATAGCCATAAGCACGTGTTTTGGCATTAAAGGTATAGTCCAGCAAACCGCCAAACTGACTGAGCTTTACGTCATCTTTATTGCTAAAACTGGTTTGTGATTGTTGGTACTGGCCTTTTACTGTCCATGGGGTTTGGGCAATTTTGTAGGCTGCACTCAGTAAAAATGAGTTTTCTTTATCAAAGCCATAAAACGCTCCCGCAGCAACGGCAGGCTGAGTTGGCGTGGCAGCAATACCAGCCGCCGTGGCAGCAGTCGATAAATTGGTGGGTTCAGCGGCTTGCAGTAAGGCATTTAATGTCAAGCCGCTAAGACTGGTCATTGCCGCCATATCTAAACTAGTTGCCAGACGAATAATATCAGCTTCGGCTTTAGCGGACACTGCGTTAAAGGTGCTGACAATATTTTTGTCGCCTGCCAATGCGGCTGACAAACCCACCTCTTTATTTTTGTAGGTGATAGAGGCTGAAATTGCATCACCCAAGCCATCTCGGGTTTTGGCACTGTTGCTATCTAACGGCGTATTTTCGGCTTGTTGCAGCATTAAGTTAAGGCCAAATCCTTGTAATTGATTGCTATCACTTTCTAGTAGCACCACATTGTTGACGCGATTTTCACCAGCCAGTACTTTACCCATGTCTAGTACATGCAAGTCATTAAAATAATCAACTTTGCCTTGTGCGTCCTTTAATGGCGAGTCAATTTTACCTACTTTTACACTACCAACATCTTTGTATTTTAAGCCCAGATAACGGTTACGCTGACCAAGGTCGCTACCATCACCGTCAACGTTTATTTGCCATTCAGCCAAATAAATAGCACTTAGTTTCTCATTAATTTCTTCAGTACCTTTAATGCCAAACCGTGAGGCATTTGAATTTACCTTAACCACATTGTTAGTATCTGCTTTGCTAGCAGCAAATTCATCTATGCTGTCAATAGATACATTTAATTTGCCATAAACTGTAGGGGCTGCTTGTACTACAGAGGTGGTTAGGGCAGTAATTGCAGTCGCCAATAACAGTTTTTTCATGTGTCTCTCCAAGATTTAAAGACTCTAAAATCATCAAAATAATTTTCATTGGTTAAAGGGTTGGCCAAATTTATTAACTGGTTCGGCTTCTCCTGTTAGGCATTATCTAAGTGAAATATTTCAAATTGGTTAAAAGTGGCTTACCAATCATCGATTCTTAAATAAAAACTTTAAGTGCGGTTGCGTTTAAAGAATTTCTTTTAAATCCATGCAAATAACTGGGTAAGCTCTTAACTTAAATCTGCATATTTCACGATTTTTAGATTACATTTTCTAGGGAAAAGGAGGAAATACGATTTTATTCTAAGTAAATCATTACTTCTCAATTGGGAAGCATGCGCTAAGCAGATGAAATTCCCTTAGCTTTATAAGGGACATTTGCAATAATCCCTTGCCGCCATCAAAACCAATATAACTACTGCAAACCTCAACCTTGCATTAAGGAACCTGAAGTTAAAGGCATGGCATAAAATTGCATCAAAGTGACTTGCTCTGTACGGGTTTACGGTACTGAATGGGCCGAATGCATTTTAAAGTGCATTATTTTTAGACACATTGTAATAAAAATAATGAAAACATCGGATGTGCTTTGCTTTATGAGGCGTGGGTGAAGTAAAATTGCCTCCCATCAGTAAACGCCAATTTTGGGCGCTATCAGATTGGAATTTTAATGACTCACTATATTTTTGTGACTGGCGGTGTTGTTTCTTCTTTAGGCAAGGGGATTACGGCAGCTTCGGTAGCAACCCTATTAGAAGCACGTGGCTTAAGTGTCACCATGATTAAAATGGATCCTTATATAAACGTTGATCCAGGCACAATGAGTCCGTTTCAGCATGGAGAGGTTTTTGTCACTGAAGATGGTGCTGAAACCGACCTTGATCTGGGCTATTACGAGCGGTTTTTACGCCGTTCACGCATGACCAAAAAAAATAATTTTACCAGTGGCCGTATTTATCTGGACGTGTTGCAAAAAGAACGTCGCGGTGACTATTTAGGCGCGACCGTTCAGGTCATTCCACATATTACCGACAATATTAAAGAACGAATCAAGGCGGGTGGCGAAGGCTACGACGTGGCCATTGTTGAGATTGGTGGCACAGCGGGTGATATTGAATCCTTGCCATTTATGGAAGCGGTGCGCCAAATGCGCGTTGAGGTAGGCATGCGTGGTTCACTGCTCATGCATTTGACCTTAGTGCCTTATATTGCGTCGGCTGGCGAAACCAAAACCAAGCCCACCCAGCATTCTGTCAAAGAAATGCGCTCTATTGGCTTACAACCCGATATTTTAATTTGCCGTTCTGATCATACCATTAGTGAAGAATCGCGTCGTAAAATTGCCTTGTTTACCAATGTGGAAGAACGCGCGGTGATTGTGGCTGAAGATGCAAAAAGTATTTACATGATTCCACGTAACCTGCATAACCAGCAAGTGGATGACCTGATTTGCGAACGCTTTGGCTTTAATTTGCCAGCGGTCGACCTGGCCGATTGGGATGCAGTGACCGATGCCTTATTAAATCCAGAGCATCAGGTTAAAGTGGCGATGGTGGGCAAATATGTAGAGCTACCAGATGCCTATAAATCATTAAATGAAGCATTATTGCATGCTGGTATTAGCCATCGCAGTAAAGTAGAAATTATCTACATTGATGCGGAATCATTAGAAAATAATGATTTGAGTCGCCTTGAACAGGTTGATGCCATTTTGGTACCAGGTGGTTTTGGTGAGCGCGGTACAGAAGGCAAAATGAATGCCATTCGTTATGCCCGTGAAAACAAAGTGCCTTATTTGGGTATTTGCTTAGGCATGCAACTGGCTGTGATTGAGTTTGCGCGCAATAAAGCAGGTTTAACAGAAGCAACCTCAACCGAGTTTAACCGCCAGACCAAACAGCCATTAATTGGTTTAATTACCGAATGGCTGGACGAGCGCGGTGAAATTCAAACCCGTAGTGATACTTCAGACCTTGGTGGCACCATGCGTCTTGGCGCGCAAAAAGCTGAGCTGGTAGAAGGGACTTTACTGCGTGAAATTTATGGTCAGCCTGATGTGATTGAACGTCATCGCCACCGTTATGAAATGAACAACCGCTATATCGATCAACTGGAACAAGCTGGAATGAAAATTTCTGGTTATTCTGCTTTGCAGCATTTGGTTGAATCGGTAGAGATTCCAGATCATCCATGGTTTGTGGCCTGTCAGTTCCATCCAGAATTTACCAGTTCACCGCGCAGTGGCCATCCTTTATTTGCCAGTTTTATTGCAGCGGCACTAAAGCATCAGGCTCAGGATATTTCTGCATAGCTTACGTATCATAATATTAAGGTTTAAGGATATAACAGTGACTGAACTGAAGACTGCGCAGTCTGTTGTTGCGCTAGATAATATTCGTATGGGTAATGATTTACCATTTGTGCTGTTTGGCGGTATGAATGTGCTGGAATCCAAAGATCTGGCCTTTGAAATTGCAGAAACCTATATTGATATCTGCAAGCGTCTTGATATTCCTTATGTATTTAAGGCCAGCTTTGATAAAGCCAATCGCTCAAGCCTGAATTCCTTTCGTGGCCCAGGGCTGGAAAAAGGCATTGAATGGCTGGGCGAAATTAAAAATAAACTGAATGTACCGATTATTACTGATGTGCATGAACCGTATCAGGCGGCACCTGTGGCTGAGGTGGCTGATATTATTCAATTGCCTGCGTTTTTAAGCCGTCAGACCGATTTGGTGGAAGCGATGGCAAAAACCAATGCCATTATTAACATCAAAAAAGCCCAATTTTTAGCACCTGCCGAGATGCGCCATATTTTGCATAAATGCTTGGAAGCAGGGAATGACAAGCTAATTTTATGTGAGCGCGGCTCAAGTTTTGGCTATAACAATCTGGTGGTGGACATGCTGGGCTTTGACAGCATGAAAGCCATGAATGTGCCAGTATTTTTTGACGTAACCCATGCGTTGCAAACGCCAGGCGGGCGTAGTGATTCTGCTGGTGGTCGCCGTGCACAAATTACTACGCTTGCCCGTGCAGGTATGGCAACTGGCCTTGCCGGCCTGTTTTTAGAGGCGCATCCTGATCCAGATAAAGCCAAATGTGATGGCCCATGTGCATTGCGTTTATCACAACTTGAACCGTTCTTGGCACAGTTAAAACAGCTTGATCAATTGGTTAAGGGTTTTGATACTCTGGATACACATTAATTATTTATTATGCGCGGCAATATTGTGTTCTTTCCTGCGCATTTTTTGTTCCTTTTGCTTTAAAAATAAGTCTGCTATAGGTAGGAGCTTTATATGAGTCAAATTACTGATATTCGCGCGCGTGAGATTTTAGATTCACGCGGAAACCCAACAATTGAAGCTGATGTCATTCTTGATTCTGGCGTGATGGGTCGTGCTTGTGCGCCAAGTGGTGCATCTACTGGTTCACGTGAAGCATTAGAACTACGTGATGGCGACGCAGCACGTTATCTGGGTAAAGGCGTGCGTACTGCGGTACAAAACGTGAATAGCGATATCCGTGACTTGTTATTGGGCTTTAATCCACGTGAACAAAAAGCCTTGGACGATAAATTAATTCAGTTTGATAATACTGAAAACAAGTCTAAGCTTGGCGCAAATGCCATGTTGGCCGTGTCCTTAGCAGCAGCGCGTGCCTCTGCCAATGAGCTAAAAATCCCTTTGTATCAGTATATTGCTAACTTGCGTGGCCAAACCAACCTGAGCATGCCTGTACCGATGATGAATATTTTAAATGGTGGTGCGCATGCAGACAACACCGTTGATATTCAGGAATTTATGATTGAGCCAGTAGGCTTTACTAGTTTTGGTGAGGCATTACGCGCGGGTGCTGAAATTTTTCATTCACTTAAAAGCGTATTGAAAAAACAAGGTTTAAATACTGCAGTGGGTGATGAAGGTGGTTTTGCACCGAACTTGCGTAGCAATGAAGAAGCCATTACCGTGATTATGCAGGCCATTGAGCAAGTTGGCTACAAAGCAGGCAGTGATATTATGCTGGCGCTGGACTGTGCAGCTACTGAGTTTTATAAAAATGGTCAATATGTATTGGCAGGTGAAGGCAACAAGGCCTTTAATAGCCAACAGTTTGCTGATTACCTGGCGGGTCTGGCCCGTCAATATCCAATTATCTCTATTGAAGATGGCTTGGACGAAGGCGATTGGGAAGGCTGGAAATATTTAACCGATATTTGTGGTGACAAAATCCAGTTGGTGGGTGATGATTTATTTGTGACTAATCCTGCTATTTTACAGCAAGGGATTGACCAAAAAGTGGCCAATGCTATTTTGATTAAATACAACCAGATCGGCACATTGTCTGAAACTTTAGATGCAATTTATCTGGCTAAAGCCAATGGTTATGCCACTGTAATCTCACATCGCTCAGGTGAAACTGAAGACTCCACCATTGCTGATTTGGCAGTAGGGACAGCAGCTGGACAAATTAAAACAGGTTCACTGTGCCGTTCTGATCGAGTGGCAAAGTATAATCAATTGCTGCGTATTGAAGAAATGATTGATGCGCCTTATCGCGGTCGTGCAGAGTTTAAAGGTTTAGCTTAAAGGTCTGGCTTAAAGGCATGGTTTAGTGGCCTAGTTTAAAAGCTTGGCTAAATAGCCTGGTTGTAAAACAGCCTAGAGAATTATGGCTTAAATGCCTGGTCTTTAGGCTGTCATTGACGCTAAGTCAGCAAGTGACAAGTGAGATGTTATCGAGATGTTATCCACACTGAGCGGGCGTATCGTTTTTCTGTTAGCAATTTTGCTACTTGTTCTGCTGCAATATAAATTGTGGTGGGGTGAAAGCGGCTATTATGACCGTCAGGATTTAAAGCAGCGCATTGGCTTACAATACAAAGAAAATGCCCAGCTTGCAGAGCGCAATCGTATTTTAAGCGCGGAAGTATTTGATCTAAAAAAAGGCTTAGAAGCCGTGGAAGAACATGCCCGACTTGATTTAGGGCTCATAAAACCAAAAGAAACTTTTGTACAGCTGAGTGTTTTGCCAACTCCTGATTATGAAGCACCGCCTGAAGTATTTGGCGATGATCTCTTAACCAACGAAACAGACGTTTGTATTAATGAGCATAAAATACTGGGCTATTTTACCTGCGGCAGGTAGTGGGACACGCTTTGCATCTGCTATTCCAAAGCAATATCTAAGCTTAATGAATAAAACGGTCATGCAGCATAGTGTTGACCGAATTTGTCAATTGGCTATTCAAGGCTGTGTGGTTGCATTGAACCAGCATGATAATATTGCTAAAACCCTGGAATTTGCCAAACCTCAGCTTTTACACTGGGTAACAGGTGGGGCAGAGCGCATGGATTCTGTTTTGGCCGCGCTTGAGTATTTAGCAAATTATGCCAGTGATACCGATTGGATCTTGGTGCATGACGTCGCCAGACCGTGCATTTTACAGACTGATTTGCAGCGTTTAATTGGCGAATTAGCACATGACGAAGTTGGCGGCTTACTGGCTGTGCCTGTACGCGATACACTTAAACTGGCTAAGCAAAACCAAGTCGTTAAAACGGTTTCTCGGGATGATTTGTGGCAATGTCAAACACCGCAGATGTTTCGTTTTGGCTTATTAAAACGCGCCTTGCAACAGGCTAAAGCACAGCAACAGTTAGTGACTGATGAGGCTGGTGCTATAGAGCAATTAAATTTAAAAGTAAAATTAGTTGCAGGAAGTAGTAGTAATATTAAAATTACCTATCCTGAAGACCTAAACCTTGCTGCTGCCATCATGCAGGCGGAACAATTACAGATAAAACAATTATAGACAGAACAAGCGCAGCAAGATCTCTTATAGAAATACCCAGTAAAAAATGCTTAAGTCCTAAGGTTACTTTATTTTTGCGCCTGATAAGATCCACTAAAACGCACGTGTTTGTTGCCACACATGGGGGAAGCCTGGCGAATTTCCCACGCTGCCTTATGTTGTCTTAGTTTTAAAACGCACTTGGTATCTAAGTCACGGACAGTTATTTTTTTGCCTTGGTTGGCATAGCCGCTAAAATTAACCACTTGGCCATGTTGATTATCGCTACTGTTCCAAAAACTCTGGGCAACCACCCGCACCCGTTTTTCATCAAGGTTTTGCAGTTGTAATAAAGCCAATTGAGCGTCTGGCTTATCATCTTTTATGCGAACAAAATATTGCACAAAATCCTGATTTAAAGCATTCAGGTTTTTAATTTCCATTAAACGGGTTTTATAGCTGGTTTCAATACAATCAGTATCTTTACACTGATTGCGCTGTTTGATCCAGTTGCGCTGCGATAACTCTAATACTTGTACAGGCACTTTGGTTACTTCTTGGGCATGCTCAATTTGCGCGTACAGTTCAGTATCCAGGCTAGTCAATTTTGGGTTGCTACAGGTGGTTTTTTCCACAAATTTAGTTGCTTCATTGCATTTTAAAGCTTCAAATTGAGCCACTGCGCTTTGACAAGCGCCTAAACCCAATAAAATACCCGATACCCAGTAGGCATAATGCTTAACAGTCATTGATTATTAAATCCTGCAAATCCCAACCAAAAAATTTAGCACACGCATCAAAACAATTGCAAAGCAGAATCTACCATAAAATCACCAAAATGGTTGCTTATACATGGGGTGGAGCGACAACTTTTGCTATGCTTAAGCTAATTTTTAAATAAGAGCAATATGATGCTGGATATTAGAGTTGGTCAGGGTTTAGATGTACATGCGTTTGAAGCAGGGGAATTTGTGATTCTGGCTGGGGTGGAAATTCCGCATACCCATGGTTTAAAAGCGTATTCAGATGGCGATGTTATACTACATGCACTAGCAGATGCACTGCTTGGTGCCCTGGCAATGGGTGATATCGGGCAGCATTTTCCAGATACTGACAATAACTATAAAGGTGCCGATAGCCGAGTATTACTGCGTCACGTATATCAATTGATTAAGGCGCAAGGTTACCAGTTAATTAATGCAGATATTACCGTAGCGTGCGAACGGCCAAAACTGACACCGCATAACATCGCTATGCGCACTCATATTGCCAGTGATTTGGAAGTGACTATTAACCAGATTAGCGTCAAGGCGACAACTACAGAAAAATTGGGCTTTACAGGGCGTCAGGAAGGTATTTTTGCCAGTGCCATTGTTTTGCTGGGTCGTATTTAAATCTTTAGCTTTTTTTTAGATAAGTTAATCATTAATTGTGAAAATTCCTGCGTTAAAAAGTAGATATGATAGCCCTCTTATTTATGCAATATATAAAAAGTGAAGAAAAATGCCTGAGGTTATCCAGTTTATTTTGGCAGGAGTGTTGGTTGGGTTTTGCGTTGGGGTAACTGGCGTTGGGGGTGGTTCATTAATGACGCCTATTCTCATGAGCGTATTTAGAATTGAGCCGCATATTGCCATTGGTACTGATTTATTATATGCCGCCATTTCTAAATTTTGCGGTTCTTTTGTGCATGCCAAAAAGCTGAATATTGTCTGGCCCATTGTCTGGTGGCTGGCGTTAGGAAGTATTCCTGCTTCTATATTAACCAATTGGGCACTGAGCAACTATTTAAGTGGTGCTACCCACTATAAAGCAGTACTGACAATGGTACTGGGCTTTATGCTGATGCTCACTGGCTTTTCTATTGTGTTTCGGCGCAGCATTGAGGCCTTTTTTAGTAAACGCTCCAAGCGGCAAAACACCCTGCAACCCAATGATATGACGCGTGAAGAAATTGCCCAATGGGTGAGTAGTAAAAAAGTACGGGTCGTGGTTATGGGCATTTTACTGGGCGTATTTGTCACCTTGTCGTCGGTAGGTGCAGGGGCGTTTGGGGTAATGGCTTTACTGTTAATGTTCCCCAATTTACCCATGATTCGTATTATTGGATCGGACGTAGTACATGCAGTGCTATTAACCCTGGTTGCTGGCCTTGGACATATGGGGGCAGGAAATGTCGATTTTAGCTTGCTGGGTTGGCTATTGGCAGGCTCTATTCCTGCTATTATTATTGGTACCTTGCTTAGCTCCAAAATGCCAGAGCAACTGATTCGCCGTATCCTGGGCATTACTTTACTGTTGCTGGGGATTAATTTTATGGTTAATCCCGTGAAAGCCAAGCCTGCACCCGTTCAGCAGCCTTCTACTCAGGTATTGTCTCAAGCGCAGGATAGCAAGTAAGTTTCACGTTATTTAAAGTGCGATTGATAAAAGGAAGTATAAGTGCCCGCCAGATTAAGCCAAATACTGCTGGTTAGCCTAAGCCTGTTGATGCCGAGCTGGGTCATGGCGGCTGTGAAGCAATATAATTTGGTCATTGCTGAACAAACAGTGAATGTTACTGGCAAGCCAGTTCAGCGCATTACGGTCAATGGTCAGTTTCCTGCTCCTTTGCTGGAGTTTGAGGAAGGTGACGAGGCTGTCATTGTGGTGCATAACCAGTTAAAAAATCAGGACAGCTCTATTCACTGGCATGGCCTGCTATTACCAGCAATTATGGATGGCGTGCCTGGCTTTAATCAGTTTGATGGCATCAAGCCAGGGCAATCGTTTAAGTATCATTTTAAAATCCGTCAAAATGGCACCTATTGGTATCATGCCCACAGTAAGGGGCAGGAGCAGGACGGCTTATATGGTTCCTTTATTATTTACCCAAAGAATAAAACCCCAGTTGCTAGCCATGAAAAAGCAGATAAAGATTATGTGGTGATGCTGTCTGATTTTCATGAATCAAAAAGTAACCAGATTCTCAATAACCTGAAAAAATCAGGCGACTACTACCAGAATCAAAGAGAAACCATTTTTGATGTATTTAAGCAGATTCAACAACAAGGTTTAAAAGCAACCTGGCAGGATCGCTTAATGTGGAATCAGATGCGGATGCTAAAAACTGATCTGTCAGATGTCACGGGTTATACTTTTTTAATCAATGGAAAAACACCCCAGCAAAATTGGACAGGCACCTTTAACACTAGTGAAAAAATTCGCTTACGTTTTATTAATGCTTCCGCCATGTCTTTTTTTGATGTGCGGATTCCGCATTTAAAAATGACAGTGGTCAGTGCAGACGGACAGGCTGTAAAGCCAGTCACCATTGATGAGTTTCGTATTGGTACAGCAGAAACCTATGATGTGATTGTAGAACCTGCTCAGGCCAATTATCAGATTGAAGCAGAGTCAATTGATCGAACTGGCTTTGCGATTGGTACCCTGCATAATCAGACTTCAGTAGCACCAGGCCGTATTACGATGCCCAAGCCTAGGCCACGATCACTACTTAGCATGGAGGACATGGGCATGCATCACGACATGGACTCAATGCCAGACATGAATCATGACCAGCATACAATGGTAGGGATGGATCATCAGACAGAGGCCGCTTCTGCCACGCAGCATGATCACACAGTAAGTACAGCAACGCATGACACTGAACAGGTCGCATCTGGCTGGGAAAATGCCTCAACCCCAGCAGGACACAAGGCTTTGCAGTACAGCGATTTACAGTCACTTACGCCACAACCCGATACCCGACCCCCTGTACAGGAGGTTGAAATTCGTCTGGGTGGTAACATGGAGCGTTATATCTGGACGATTAATGGCAAGAAGTTTAATGAAGCTGAACCTTTGCAGGTTAAATATGGTGAGCGCATCAGGCTCAAATTTATTAATGATAGTATGATGGCGCACCCCATGCATTTACATGGCATGTTTGTGCAGCTTGAAAATGGGCAAGACCCTGTCAATATGCCTAACAAACATACTGTGGTAGTTCCGCCTGCAAAAACAGTAACTGCTTTGTTAACTGCCGACGAGTTAGGGGAGTGGGCAATTCATTGTCATCTGCTTTATCACATGAGTGCAGGCATGATGAATAAGTTAATTGTGGCACAGGTAGATAGTGCTACTGATTTAGCTCAGCCATCATCTCTTGGGCAGGGAGTAGGACCAGCGCATGCGCATCACTAAACAGTTAATTGCAGTAGTTATATTGTCTGGTCTGAGTTTGAGCATGGCGCATAGCACTTCTTTGCATCGTGAAGCTCATTCAGCCAGCTATCAGCAGCATTTAATGGAACATGGCGGGCAGATTTATCAGGCCAGTAGTCTGGAAAGTGCATGGACAGTTGATCGACAAGGTAATGGGCTTTTAGTGTCCAGCGTAGAAAGTTCGGTTGGTAATGATGAAAACCGCCTATTTATTGATGCAGAATTAACCAAATTTGAAAGTGCCATGGAGCAATATGAGGCGTCTATTCTTTATAGCCGTTATATTGCCGAGTTTTGGGATTTGCAGGCAGGCTATCATCATTTCACCAAGGATCAGCCCAGCAAGCAGGAAAATTTTGCTGCCATCGGTTTAATGGGTCTGGCTCCTTATTTTATTGAAACGAAAGCATACTTATATTTTGGAAAGAACAACTTATGGAGCATGACCCTAGAGCTGGAACGGGAATTATTATTGACCCAAAAGCTGATTATGCAGCCTTACATGGAAATGGATATTGCGTTGCATGAGGGATCAAATAAAGCAGCTAAAGCAGGGGTAGATGAGTTCAGCATAGGTGTCAAAACCCATTATGAAATTAATAAGAAAATTCGGCCATTTATTGATGTTGGCTATTATCATGACCACGACCAGAACCTGTTAACCAATAGTTGGCGTTATGGTGGTGGTCTGGCATTTTATTTTTAAGAAAAAAGCTGCATAGGCATACTGAGCCGTTTTTACCATTAATTAGCCAATATAAAAGCATAAGACTATTGAAATTTTGAAAGATTTTCTTGCAGTTATTGGCTATTAACTTCATTCTAGCGCTATACTTAATTTTTGTTTAATAGCGAGCATGTTGTAAACGCAATGGATAACAGTGTAGCAATTCCAGCTGCGAACACGACAGCTGAAAATAACTTGATTGGTGCTAAAGTGGTTGGTGATAACTTGATTAACAATGATCTGGTCGAAGATATTAATATTTCAACAATTCAGCCCTTAATTACCCCTGCGCAACTAAAGGCTGAACTGCCTTTGAGTGATAAAGCGCGGACAATGGTGTTGAGTGGCCGTAATACCATCCGCAATATTTTGGATGGTAAGGACAATCGCCTATTTGTGGTAATAGGCCCTTGCTCCATTCATGATCCTGCGGCAGCGCATGACTATGCTGATCGCTTAAAAGCATTAAGTGATAAAGTAAAAGATACCTTATATATTGTGATGCGGGTTTATTTTGAAAAACCACGCACGACGGTGGGCTGGAAAGGGCTTATTAACGACCCTGATATGAATGATTCTTTTAATATTGAAAAAGGTTTGCATTTGGGTCGTAAGTTGCTTTTGGAGCTAAATGAAAAAGGCTTGCCTTGCGCCACAGAAGCACTGGATCCAAACTCACCGCAATATTTGCAGGATTTAATTAGCTGGTCTGCAATTGGTGCGCGTACCACCGAAAGCCAGACTCACCGTGAAATGTCGTCTGGTTTGTCGTCTCCTGTTGGCTTTAAAAATGGCACCGATGGCGGCTTAACTGTTGCTATCAATGCCATGCAAGCGGTGCAGTCAGGGCATAGCTTTTTGGGTTTGAATGAAAATGGTCAAGTGGCTGTTATTCGTACCAAAGGCAACCCTTATGGTCATGTGGTGTTGCGTGGAGGTAATGGCAAACCCAATTATGATGCTTCAGCCGTAGCGCAAACTGAAGCGGCATTATCCAAGGCAAAAGTCAGTGCCAAGATCATGATTGACGCAAGCCATGCCAATAGTAACAAAGACCCGTTTTTACAACCGTTGGTGCTAGAAAATATTACTCAGCAAATTGTTGATGGAAATCAGTCGATTGTTGGCTTGATGGTTGAAAGTCATATCAAGGGTGGCCGTCAGGATATTCCTAGCGATTTAAGTCAGCTTGAATATGGTAAGTCGGTGACGGATGGCTGTATTGATTGGCAGACTACTGAAGATACCTTGCTAAAAATGCATGAAGCCTTAAAGGATGTACTGCCAAAGCGCGGTTAATTCTTTAAAGCAATACAAAAAGCCTGCTACAGCAAAACTGTTGGTGGGCTTTTTTTATAGGAATTTTTAATTAATTATAAATTTTTGAGTTTGATGATAAAAATGGCCTGCATTAAAGGAAGTCATAATGAGTGTTTCCATTTGGGTAATGATATATATTGCCAATAGTTTGTTTTGGAAATGGGTTTTATCATGGGGCGGTGCCCAGTGGCTAGAAGGATGGAAAGCCTGGTTTTTTCTGGAGTGGTTTGCAGCCGATTGGAACGCAGAGCAAATCCGTGCCTATGCTTTGCTGGCCTGGATTATTACCACGATCTGGTTTGTGGTGGGTTTAGCAGTACCCGCAGCACGCTTTAGCAGTTGGGCAGGTTATTAAAAGCAGCCGTCGTGTAAAGTGATAATTGCTAAAGAAAATAAGATTGGCCATAAAAAAGCCCCACCACTTAAAAAGTAGCAGGGCTTTTATTAGCAATCAGCAGCTTTTACAACCGCTTATGGCTTTTCAACAATCGCTACAACACCTTGACCACCCGCTGCACAAATTGAAATCAGCGCACGGCCTGAACCTTTTTCATTCAGTAGTTTGGCAGCAGTGGCAATAATGCGTCCGCCAGTTGCTGCAAATGGATGGCCAGCCGCAAGTGATGAACCATTTACGTTTAGTTTGCTACGGTCGATAGCACCGAGTGGTTTATCCAAACCTAAACGCTCTTTGCAGAAAGCTGGATCTTCCCAGGCTTTTAAGGTAGACAACACTTGCGATGCAAAGGCTTCATGAATTTCATAGAAGTCAAAATCTTGCAGGGTAAGACCTGCGCGTTCCAGCATACGTGGAACTGCATAAGCAGGGGCCATCAGCAGGCCTTCTTTTTTGCCCACAAAATCAACCGCAGCTGTTTCACTAAAGCTTAAGTAAGCCAATACTTCATGACCATTTGCTTTTGCCCACTCTTCAGAGGCAAGTAACACGCAAGATGCACCATCAGTTAATGGGGTAGAGTTACCAGCAGTCATGGTGGCGTTTTCGCCTTTACCAAACACTGGCTTTAACTTGGCCAGTTTTTCAACTGAGCTGTCTGGACGCAGGTTGTTGTCGCGAGTTAAGCCCATAAATGGGGTAATTAAATCGTCAAAGAAACCACGCTCATAAGCTGCTGCCATTTTTTGGTGGCTAGAGGCTGCTAAAGCGTCCTGGTCTTCACGTGCAATGTTCCACTCTAAAGCAGTAATTGCCTGATGGTCACCCATGGATAAGCCAGTGCGTGGTTCACCATTTTTAGGCGCATCTAATAAATCTTTTACATTAATTTTGCTTAAGGCCTTAAAACGGTCTTTGGCAGTTTTAGCAATGTTTAATTCTAAAAATACTTTACGTAAACCATCACCAAATGCAATGGGCGCATCAGAAGTTGTGTCTACACCACCAGCAACACCCACGTCAATTTGGCCCAGGGCAATTTTATTGGCAACTAAAAAAGCTGCTTGTAAGCCAGTACCACAGGCTTGCTGAATATCGTATGCTGGTGTTTCTGGTGCTAAAGCTGTATTTAATACACACTCACGCGTCATGTTAAAATCACGGCTATGCTTGAGTACAGCACCCGCTACCACTTCGCCCAAACGCTGGCCTTGTAAGTTAAAACGCTCAACCAGGCCATTTAAAGCAGCAGTGAACATGTCGGTATTCGAGGCAGTGAAGTAGGGTCCATTTGAACGGGCAAAAGGAATACGGTTGCCGCCGATAATGGCAACGCGACGAACAGATGCAGCTTGTTTGCTCATGGATGAGTCCTGTTTTGGAGTAGATGAAGTGGAAGACGCGGCAGTTTTTTTAGAGGCACTGCCACTGCGAGGGGCCGCAGCTTTAGATGCTTTACTGCTAGTTGAGGAACGAGTGGTAGAACTGGCAGCACGCTTTTTGGCTGGTTTGGTTGCGCTGGTTTTTGCTGCTGGTGTTGCACTGTTGCTCAATTCGGGTTGGTCTTTTGAGGATTTACTCATAAAGTTTTCCCAAAAATAGTAAAATTTGAAGCGCTTACCTTAACACAAAGTATGTATAAAGTATTGACTGAGCAGCCAGACGATTTTGCCTAAAAGTCAAATATCTGGCTTCAATTCTTCGGTAGCATAGGTTAATGCGTATTTTTCGGTGCTGTACTGTGCGCCATGTTATGTGGCGTTTTGTTTTTAGCTATATCTAATTGGTAAAAAACAATATGTCAAGCATTGCAATTGACCATGGTATGCCATAATTTGTAGCGTTTTAAATGGCCGTCTAATGATAGCTTTGGCTGTTTTTACGGTGGCTATTCATTTATTGATGTGAGAGATAAAACATGAGCGATCGTTATCAGGCCTTTGCCAACTCTGCCTTGGGTAAATTGGTGGTTAAAAATTTAGGTCTGCCAGCACCTATAGAACTTGACCGCTATGACGCGAATAAACCACTGGTAAACGGTGCAGTGTTGCTGGGCGCAGCGGCTGATAGTACTTTGTCTGCAGCCATTAGTGATGCATTGGTAAATATCAATGCAGATACTTATGCTGGCGATAACGCACAATTACAACAAGTGGCCGCTAAATCTGGTTTAAATCTACGCGCTTTTAATAGTGGCGATAAAGAATCACGTTTTAAGGCTTTTATTTTTGATGCATCGGGCATTGCTAATTCTGAACAATTGGCTGATTTATATAATTTCTTCCATCCAGTTGCGCGTCAATTATTGCCATCTGGCCGTGTGATTGTGGTTGGTCGTGCGCCAGAAGCGGCAGGTAGCGTTAAAGCAGCCATTGCGCAACGTGCCCTAGAAGGCTTTGTAAAATCAGTAGGTAAAGAGTTTAAAAAAGGTTCTGCAGCGCAGTTGGTGTATGTTGGTAAAGGGGCTGAAAAGAATCTTGAATCAACCTTACGTTTCTTACTGTCTGCAAAATCAGCTTATGTGTCAGGCCAAGTGGTTCATGTGACTAAAGCATCTTCTGTGAGTGTTGATTGGGCGGCACCATTAAGCGGTAAAACGGCTCTGGTTACTGGTGCAAGCCGTGGTATTGGTGAAGCAATTGCGCGTACTTTGGCACGTGATGGCGCGCACGTGATTTGTCTTGACGTACCTGCACAAGAAGCTGACCTGCAACGTGTTGCTGGCGAAATAGGCGGGAGTGTATTGGCACTGGACATTACTGCTGCTGATGCTGGCCAAAAAATTAAAGATTTTGCCGCGACTAAAAATGGCCTGGATACCATTGTGCACAATGCTGGCGTCACGCGTGATAAAACTTTGGCCAACATGAAAGAAAACCTGTGGGATATGGTGATTAACATTAACCTGTCTGCCGCAGAGCGTATTAATGATTATTTATTGGAAAATGACGGCTTAAATGAAAACGGCCGCATTATTTGTGTTTCTTCCATTAGTGGGATCGCAGGTAATATGGGTCAAACCAACTATGCTGCGTCTAAAGCAGGGGTGATTGGTTTAGTGAAGTTTACTGCACCTACTTTAAAGAACGGCATTACCATTAATGCAGTAGCACCAGGCTTTATTGAAACTCAAATGACTGCTGCTATTCCTGTTGGTATTCGCGAAGCAGGCCGCCGTATGAACTCCATGCAGCAAGGTGGCCAACCAGTGGACGTTGCAGAGGCGATTGCATGGTTTGCAAGCCCTGCATCTACAGGTTTAAATGGCAACGTGATTCGCGTATGTGGACAAAGCCTGTTAGGTGCCTAACCGTTTAATTTTAAGGTTTTTAGCTTAAAAAGCGGGGTGCTTTGTGCGCCCCGTTTGCTTTTATATATTTTAATTAATTTGTAATTATTGCTTGAGGAAACCACTATGAGCGTTCGTCATTTTGATTCATTGCCAAAACCTTATAAGGCATATGGCAAGGTTATTTTAGGCTTAATTAAGGGTAAAAAAGTTAAACAAAAAACGCTACCTCAAGCTGAATATATTGTTGATCGTTTAAGTATTGACCAAAAGCATTTGAAGTCTTATAACGATATTTGCACTTATAAAAATGATGGCACCGTACCAGCAACGTATTTGGCGGTTCTGGCGCAAAGCCTACAAATGAGCATGATGACTGAAGAGCCATTTCCATTTGCTTTGCTCGGCATGGTGCATATTCGTAATGTGGTGCGTCAAACCCGCAAAATTAATGCAAATGAAGTATTAAGCTTGTCTTGTCAATTTGGTGAATTGCGTCCACACGATAAAGGCTTAGAGTTTGATTTTATTACTTCTGCCCGCGTAAACGGTGAAGAAGTTTATAGTGGTGTGACGACTTATTTAACACGTCAAAAAGTGGAGGCTAGTGCGGTTAAAACCAGTAGACCTGCTGATGTGTGTAAACCAGAATTCAAACAAAAGCAGGCGTGGCATATTCCTGAAAATATTGGTCGTCGTTATGCGTTAATTTCTGGTGATGTGAACTTGATTCATATTCATGAAATGACGGCGAAAGCGTTTGGATTTAAGCGTGCGATTGCGCATGGTATGTGGACCAAAGCACGCTCACTGGCTGCATTGGGTGAGTTGCCAGCTGCTTATGAAGCCACCGTTCAATTTAAATTGCCTGTATTTATTCCTGCTGATGTGACGTTCTCCATGTTAAAAGATGCCACTACGCATTTTGAGTTATGCGATACCAAAACTGACAAGCCACATTTGGCAGGTCAAGTGGTGACACTGTAATTTGTGTTGCTCAGAGAATGTGTTTTCATACAGAAGTAAGCAATGAAATAATGAGCTAATACTAAAGAAGCTGATCAATAAGGTCAGCTTTTTTTATTGCTGTAGGGTGTGTGCTGCAATTAGTATTGGTGTTGGATCAATTAAAAATATTGAGAAATGGAATGAACATGCAATTACAGCAAATTTTAGGTTTAACCCAGGTCGATTTAAAAGGTGATTACCATGAGTCGTTTTCCTCATTAGCGAATATTTTTAAGAGAATTCAGCCTGTACAGGGACGTGGTGGTTCTGCCCTTACTGTTTATTTTAAGGGTGAAAAAGTTGTTGATGTCTGGACTGGGCAATTAAAACAGGATACGCCATGGCAGCAGGACAGCATGGCTTTAAGTTTTTCTACGGGTAAAGCAGCACTGGCGACGTTGTGCCATCGTTTGGCAGATCAGGGCTTACTGGACTATGACCAGACAGTAGCCCATTACTGGCCAGAATTTGGCAAAAATGGCAAGCAACACATTACATTGCGCCATGTGTTGTCGCATCAATCGGGGCTGTTTGATATACGACAAAATATACAGTCCGCTGCACAAATGCTGGATTGGCACGAGATGCTTAAGGTATGTGAAAATATCAGTCCACGCTTTGAACCTGGAACCCAAACCGCTTATCAGGCCTTAACATTTGGCTGGCTACTGGGTGGGGTGATTGAAAAAGTAACGGGACAGTCAGTGTGTGAAATTTTTCAGGACGAGCTGGTAAAGCCATTACAATTGGATGGTGCTTATTTTGGTGTGCCTGAGGCTGAACTGGATCGAGTGGCAAGGCCAATTATGCCTGCATCCAGGCTTAAAAAAACTGATTCGGCAAAAGCCTCAATCAAAAAGCATCCACCTTTGTTAGCAAATGGACGTCGTCCTTTAAGTTTGCAGGAAAAAGCAATAAAACTAACGGGTCTTGATCCTTATGAAGCAGAAGATGCGCTCATGCCAAAAGGAATTAGCCGCTTTAGTTTTTTTAATGATCGTGCTTTGCAGGCCTGTATTCCTGCCGCCAATGGTGTATTTACCGCAAGGTCTTTGGCTAAAATGTATGCTATGTTAAGTCGAGGCGGTGAAATTGACGGGCAGCAATATATAAGCCAAAAGCGTGTTCAACAATTAAGCCAAATTCAAACCACGCAGCGCGACCGTATTATGATGTTGCCCATGAACTGGCGTCTGGGTTATCACCGTATATTAACACTGGGTAAGCGTGCGCCCAGTGGTTTTGGACATATTGGTTATAATGGCTCTGGCGCGTGGTGCGACCCATCACGTGATTTAAGTTTTGCTTATATTCATAATTTTGCAGGCAGTAGCGTCACAGGCGATTATCGCTTATGGTGGTTAACGCAAGCTGCACTACAAACGGCTGATTTACATTTAACAGGTAAAAAAGGCTGGCGTTAAATTGGCCATTGCGCGCTGCTGCCAAGGTATGAACACTGAGTTTTAGACTCTGTTTTTATGGCAAAATCCGTTATGCTATGGGCTTAGACAGGAGTTTTCATGTATCAGGTTCTTGCCCGTAAATATCGCCCACGCAATTTTGATCAATTGGTTGGGCAAACGCATGTTTCTAAAGCTTTAACGAGTGCGCTTGAGCGTAACCGTTTGCATCATGCTTATTTATTTACTGGCACACGAGGCGTGGGCAAAACCACCATTGCACGTATTTTATCTAAATGCCTTAACTGTGAAACTGGTATCAGTGCCACACCCTGCGAAACCTGTGCCACCTGTACTGCCATTAATGAAGGCCGTTTTATTGATTTAATTGAAATTGATGCGGCATCACGTACTAAAGTAGAAGACACACGTGAGCTATTGGATAACGTGCCTTATGCACCAACTCAGGGACGTTATAAGGTTTATTTAATTGATGAAGTACACATGCTGTCTACACATAGTTTTAATGCTTTGCTTAAAACTCTGGAAGAACCACCTGAGCATGTGAAGTTTTTACTGGCCACGACTGACCCACAAAAACTGCCTGTGACTGTGCTGTCCCGTTGTTTACAGTTTACCTTGCGGCCTTTACAGCAGCAGGAAATCCACGACCATTTGGCTGATATTTTATCTCAAGAAGCGATTGGCTCAGATGACAAGGCACTGTGGCAACTGGCCGAAGCCGCGCAAGGTTCGTTACGTGATGCGCTCTCTTTAACAGATCAGGCCATCGCTTATGGGCAAGGTCAACTGCAAGGTAGCGATGTACAAGACATGCTGGGCTTGCTGGATAAAGGTCAGCTGGTGCATTTGATGCAGGCTATTTATCAAAATAATGGCCAGCAGGTTAGTCAGATTTTGCAAAATTTGTCTAATCAGGCAGTAGATTTAAAAGCAATACTTGATCAACTGATTAGCCTGCTACATCAATTGGCCTTACTACAGCTTTTACCGCAAGTGCCGCTACAAGGAACCCAGGAATATCAACATCATTTAAGACAATTGGCTGAGCAAATCGACCCAACTGATATCCAGCTTTATTATCAGATTGCATTACAAGGCAGGCAAGACCTAAAGCTTGCAGTCAGTTTGCAGCAAGGTTTTGATATGTGCATTTTGCGCATGCTGGCCTTTAAGCCTTTGGCACCGCATTTTGACGTGGTAGAGCAGCCAGTTAAGTCTAGTGAGCATAGTAATGGTGAAAGTTCTATTCAGAAAACTGTTGTTCAAAAGAGCACCGTTCAGGAAAATGCACAATCACCAGTAAATACTAATTTTAATAGAGAAATAGAGAAAACAGAACCAACTCAAGATAATAACAATCAGCTAGACAATAAAGTCAGCCATCCGCAAACGCATATCGAGCCGATTGTTGAGCGTGTAGAGGAGCAGATAACAGCCCAGGATAAAGCTTCTTTGCATGATGTAAATGACACTGAGGCGGTTGTGGTGGCAGATACAATTCGCTCAAATGAAGCTGTTGAAGCTGTTGAAGCTGTTGAAGCTGTTGAAGCTGAAATAGTTAGCAATAATGCTCAAGTAAAAAGTGAGTTATCTGAACACAGTATGGTTGAAGAAAAACCAGCACATTCCTTGGATCATCAAGCTACAGCACAATTACCACAACAAATTTTGCGGCATAAACAAGTCGCGCTTACGGGCGATTGGGATATTGAAAAGTGGGAATGTTGGCTACGAGAAGCAGATATTACGCCAGCAACGCTAAATTTGGCTCAGCATGGAATTATGGAAGGCAGCATTGGCGGGGAGTGTCAGTTTGTTATTTCGCCTGAGCACCGCCTTATGGCCACTGAACTCATGGATGGTTTACAACAAGCCTTGAAAACCGTGTGGCCAGCGGGAACCATAGAGCTGGTGTTTAAGCAAATTGATACCACGTTGCCGCTACAATTAAAAGCAATACGTTATGAGCAGGCTTTGCAGCAAGCAGATCATTTATTGCGTCAGGAACCTGAGATCAAAAGTTTAATTGCACAGTTTGATGCCCATCTGCTAAATGTTGCTTTTAAAGAGTAGTTTGGTTGAACAGCGCATTTGTATGAAGCGTGATTGACATGGTTGCATGTTGAATCAATTACTTACCCAACTAATATGCAACACGTGCGTGGTTTGTTCTATAACTTAATGATTGATCATTATTAGGTGGGAGAAAGATCATGACAACGATTTCAGTGATTGTGGGGAGTTTGCGCCGTGAATCTATTAATTTAAAACTTGCAAAAGCCCTGATTAAACTGGCAGCAGAACATCACTCGCCTTACCATTTTAAGTTAGTAGAGATTGCAGGTCTGCCTTTGTATAACGAGGATTTATGGGAGAATGTGCCTGCTGCGGTTACTACATTTAAGGCAACTCTAAAAGAGAGTGCAGGTCTGTTATTTGTTAGTCCAGAATATAACCGTACTATTTCATCACCATTAAAAAATGCACTGGACTGGGGTTCGCGCCCGCCAACAGATAATAGCTGGGGACATAAACCTGCTGCCATGTTAGGGGCAAGCACTGGCCAAATTGGCACAGCCGTTGCACAATCACATTTACGCAGTGTGCTACCAATCCTGAATATTCAGTTAATGGGTCAGCCTGAAGTGTATTTAAAATTTGAAGATGGGCTGATTAATGAACGATATGAAATCACCAACGACAAAACCAAAGTATTTTTGCAGAAATTTTTAACCCAGTTTGAGCAGTTTCTTAAAAGTTCATTAGGGTCGGTTAAATATTAAACTTTGTTGTTAAAAATCAAGCGCCGTGCAGCATTCACAATATTGAGTTATTGTGAGTGCAATATAAGCGCTTATAAAATCTTTAAGTGATATGAGCGACATGATCCATATTTAATAGCTTCTATCTATTTCATTAATTTATAAAATATTAAAGGCACAGTTTGCTTAAAGCCTCACGCAAGTGTTCAGGCATGGCCACAGGTTGACGAGTAATACGATCTACAAACACATGCACAAAATGTCCTTGAGCCACAGCAGTACCTTGTAGATTTTTTTGGTCACTGTCTGCATTAAAGCTCATATCTTTAGCATCGGGTTCTTTAAAGATTGCTAGTTCGTATCGCACCGACGACTTGCCCAAGTGAGCCACCCGCAGCGCGCCTAGTAGCTGGTCTGGAAATGCGATGGGTGCAAAATAGCTACAGCCAGAATCTACCACCAGACCAATAATATTGCCTTGATGAATATCTAGTCCGCCATGCTCAATTAAGTAGCGATTGGCCGTGGTATCAAAAAAGCTGTAATACATGACGTTATTGACATGACCGTAAATATCGTTGTCTGCCCAGCGCGTGGTGAGTGGCGTAAAATATCTAAAATCGGCTTGGCTGAGCGGTTGTGGCTTTAATGTGGTGTTAGCATTGTTTGTCATACGTAAACTGCCTGATAAATTGCCAGTGCATCGGCGTGAGTGACTTGCCGTGGATTATTCACCAAAAGACGGGTTTGCAGCATCGCATCATGTGCCAGCATCTCTAAATCCTGTTCAGGAATATTCAGTTCGTTTAAGCGACGTGGTAGCCCGCTTTGAATAATATGCTGTTCCAGGCGGTCAATCAGCTGATTTGCCAGTTCTATATCTGTGCCTTGTGCAGTAGGGTTTAACAGTTGCATCAATTCTGCATAATCTTTAGTGGCATGATTTAGGTTAAAACGAATCACTTCACACAATACCAGCGCATTAGATAATCCATGCGAAATATGGTAATGACCACCTAGTGGATAGGCCAGCGCATGTACTGCAGCAACAGGAGAATTGGCAAAGGCTTGACCCGCTAACATGGCACCAAATAGCATATTTTGTCGGGCAACCAGGTTATCACTCTGATGAATTGCCGTTTGCAGGTTTTGATCCAGTAATAGCAGTGCCTGTTTGGCCAGCATATCTGAATATAGGTTTTTTTTATGCACGCTGGTATAGGCTTCAATCGCGTGTACCATGGCGTCAATGCCCGTTGCGGCAGTCACGTTTGGTGGTAAACCCGTAGTAAGCTCGGCGTCCAGTACAGCAATATCGGCATACAAGGTAGGTGATACAACGCCCATTTTGCTGGTTTCGCCTGTGGTGACAATGGCCACACAAGTCACTTCAGAACCAGTGCCCGCAGTGGTTGGCACCTGAATGAGCGGCAACCGTTGACCTGTGATATTGCCTACACCATACATCTCTTTTAGCGACTGATTTTGTTGTGGATTGGCCAAAATAGCAATCAGTTTTGCCACGTCCATAGAGCTGCCACCGCCATAGCCAATCACGCCATCAATTTGTTTACATTTAGCAAGTTCTACCGCGCTGAGTATGACGTGATCTGGTGGATCAGCCTGCACTTGGTCATAAATGGTGTAATCGATATGATGTTGTTTTAAACTGGCTAGGGCATCGTCATGCAACTGATACTGCACAATTCCTGCATCAGTCACAAATAAAATATGTTTTAAGCCAAGCTTTGCGCAATGCTCGCCTAGCTGATGCCGCGCGCCCACGGCACAGATAATATGTTTGACGGTATTGAACTCAAAGCTGCTGGTTTTTGTTTCATTTTTTTGATCCACTTTTTTTTCCATAACGGCTGATTATCCCTTGATACAGATTGAAACCTAAGGCATTGTTGCACGGGCTATAGCCGCCTGACTAGTGTTGCCGCTATACTCGATGGGTTTATTTTGTGAGGAAATACTGGAAATGACAAGCTCGCCGTATCGGGTGTTATGCGTCTGTTTGGGCAATATTTGCCGCTCGCCTACCGCAGAAGTGATTTTGCAGCAATATGCGCAAACTGCTGGTTTGGCAGTAGAGGTCGATTCAGCAGGAACCAGTAATTATCATCCTAACAAAGCACCTGATATTCGTACGCAACAACACGCCAAAGACAGTGGCTACGATTTATCACAATTGCGCGCGCGTCAGGTGCAACCCGATGACTTTGAGCATTTTGATTTAATTTTGGCCATGGACGACAACAATCTGGCCGATTTACAAGCGCAAGTAAAGCAATTAAAAGCCAGCAATAAAAATGTAAAAGCCAAGCTGGCTTTAATGAGCGAGCATTGCAATGTATATCCTCAGCAAGCCGTACCAGATCCATATTACGGTGAAGCAAAGGATTTTGAGCGGGTGATTGTGCAATGCGAACATGCCGCGCAAGCCTGGGTAAAACAGTGGCAGTCTAGTGCAATATTGGCCAAGCAAAAAAAACTTGAGAATTAATTATGTTGCGGTTTGAACAGGATGCCAGTTTAACTGCATTTAATACGCTAGGCTTGCAGAGTAAAGCCAGCTATTTAGCCACTGTGGATAGTGAGCCCGCGTTATTAGAGGTTTTAAACTCAAAAGTTGCCCATGAGTTGCCTTTATTTATATTGTCTGGTGGTAGCAATATCTTGCTAGCTGAATCCATCAATGCGTTGGTGGTTCGCCCTCTATTAAAGGGTATTAGCGTAATCAACCAGGACAATAAGCATGTTTTGGTTGAGGTGATGGCAGGGGAAGAGTGGCATCCGTTTGTGCAACATGCTTTGGCGCAAGGCTGGTATGGGCTGGAAAATTTATCGCTCATTCCAGGCTATGTGGGCGCATCACCCATTCAAAATATTGGTGCCTATGGTGTGGAGGTAAGCCAGTATATTGATCATATTAAAGCATGGCATATTCCTAGCCAAAGCTGGCAAATATTAATGCCAGAGCAATGCCAGTTTGCCTATCGTGACAGTATTTTTAAGCAGCAGGCAGGTGACTGGATTATTACACGCGTCATCTTTAAGCTGTGCAAGCAACCGCATTTAATTTTAAATTATGGCGATGTGCGCGCGCAGGCAGGTACTACGCCCACACCGCAATCAGTTGCCAATGCCATTATTGCAATTCGGCAATCCAAGCTGCCAGACCCTAAATATATTGGTAATGCAGGCAGCTTTTTTAAAAATCCTGTCATTGACCAACAATATTATGACCAGTTAGTGTTGCGACACCCTAAACTAAGTGGCTATCCACAAGGCAATGGCTTATGCAAAATAGCAGCAGGCTGGCTAATTGATCAGGCAGGCTGGAAAGGCAAACAAATTGGCAACGTGGGCATGTACGAAAAGCAGGCTTTGGTGCTGGTGAATTATGGCGTGGCCTCATTGCACGATGTACAGCGCGTTAGTCGAGCTGTGCAGGATGCAGTCATGGAAAAATTTGGGATACAACTTGAACCAGAACCCGTGTTAGTTAATTTTTAAAATAAATTGATAGCAAGTTGATAATGAGAGGAATGTGGACTAATGGCATTATTTGGAGCCTGGCAAAAAAAATTAATGAAGTGGCTAGTGGCCGTTGCATTAATTTGTGCCCTGATAGTGCTATTTGTTTTAAGTCCATTTTATTCACGCGCTGTATTATGGGGATTAAATAAAGTTCCTGTGACGGTCAACCAAATAGCGGCTGCAAGCCAGCGTGGCGATGGCAAGATCGAAGAAAATGAAACCTATGAGCCAGGCTCACCTGAGTGGCTCAAACAACAAGATATTGAGCAGAAAAATAAACAACAATTACAAGAAGATGAAGAGGTGGCGATATTACAAAAAGAGCTGGCCGCAGAACTAACCAAGGAAAATCGCACCCTCACTATGGCAGAAGCATTAGCCCAGCTACACGATGATTATCAACAGCAAGATGCCCAATTGTACCGCGATAAAGCTGGCTTGGATGAAAACAGTGCGCATGTGATTGTGGTGTTAGGTGGCGGCTTAGGGCGTGACAGTGCGCGCAATATTGTGGTGAATGCCTATACCCAAATGCGGCTTGAAAAAGCAGTGGAGCAAAAAAAG
This sequence comes from Pseudomonadota bacterium, assembly GCA_023393635.1. Taxonomy (GTDB): domain Bacteria; phylum Pseudomonadota; class Gammaproteobacteria; order Pseudomonadales; family Moraxellaceae; genus Alkanindiges. Next base: position 251 of record JAEWKT010000055.1, on the reverse strand, counting down.
CATAATCCACTGCCAATATTACTAAGCGGTGTAGAGGCACCTTATATGCAAAGCTGGTTAAAGCAGCATGACGTAGATGCCTTGTTGCTTGAAGACCGCAGCATGAATACTTGCGAAAATACACGTTTTAGCTCGTTACTTTTGCAAAAAAAAGGTGGCGCCCCACGAGTGGAATTAATTACCGATGCCTACCACATGCCACGTGCCAGACGTCTATTTGCAATTAATGGTATTGATACTATTCCAGTAGA
>JAEWKT010000049.1 GCA_023393635.1 Pseudomonadota bacterium | reverse complement strand
CTGGTGCGATCCAGTTACCAGAAGGCGTGGAAATGGTAATGCCAGGTGACAACGTTCAAATGAGTGTTGAGCTGATTCACCCGATTGCAATGGACCAGGGTCTACGTTTTGCAATCCGTGAAGGTGGCCGTACCGTTGGTGCTGGTGTTGTCGCTTCCGTTACTGTTTAATTGCTGTTGCGGTAATAAAAAAGATGCCCTTGTGGCATCTTTTTTTTGCTTGGTGTTTTGCCTATGGCCTTTAATTTTCTTTAGCAATATATAAAAAAGCAGCTATGACAAAAAATTTATTTTCAGTGAACAGTTGTCCTGTATTGATAACAAGCTGTCCTGTTCTGCACTACTATCTAGCTCAAGTTATTTCTATGATTAATCATAGATCAGCATTGTACCTATATTAAGTTAAGCTAGAGGGCAATAAAATGAATGCTAAAGTAACACCTCACGCCACAAACAGTAATGCCATAAAAGCAAGCTTTCCAGTCCGCCGTATGGATTTTGAATTTGGTCAGGTGCCTGAATACTGGATGAGTAATTCACCTGGTTTAACGCATTTTATGACTGCATTGTCGGCTCTGTTTCCCGATGGTGAAAAGTTTTTTGTCGATAGTGTACGTGCTGTTCGTCATCATCCATTGCTAAAAGATGATTTGGCTGTGCAAAAAGAGATTTCGGCCTTTATTGGTCAGGAAGCCATGCACTCCAAGGAGCATGTTGGCTTTAACCAGTCAGCCAATGCCTATGGTCATAAGGTAGATATTCTAGAAAGAAAAACTGATCGACTTATTCAAGTGGTAAGAAAGGGCTTTGCAAAAGTTGCCAAGCCATTTGGTATTAGCCAGAAAATGATTGACCTGACTGCAACCACAGCCCTGGAGCATTTTACTGCGACTATTGCTTCACAGTTGCTGATCAATGAAGAAATACAAGCCAAAATGACTGATGACACCATGTATCGCTTATGGATGTGGCACGCTATTGAAGAAAACGAACATAAAGCAGTTGTTTATGATGTATTTGAAAGCTTGTATGGCAAGGGGATCAAGGCTTATGCCTTAAGAAATACCGCGATGGTGGTTGCTATGGTGCTGCTGTTTATTACCCAGTCCTATTTTGTAGTTCGCTTGCTTAGACAGGACAAGCAACTTAACATGGCCGCGTTACGTGATATTTATAAATATGGCTACAGCCCCAAGCATGGCATCATAAGCGGTATGATCCCTGAGCTTTTAGCGTATTTCCGTCCTGGTTTTCATCCCAATGACCACGATACTGATGTCCTGCTGGCAAACTGGAAAGACAAACTCGGCTTTGCCATACATTAATCATGCGTTGTGTGCAAAGCGGCTTTTCAGGCCGCTTTTTTATTGTACGGATTGTCCTAAATTGATAAAACAGTGTCCTGTTTGGCACTCACTTTTTTTAGTAAAAGCACTCTATGATGGGACATATTCGTAAGGGCTTAACTCATTAAACAAGCCCAGAACAGGAGTAAAACAATGAATGCTACTGTTAGCCAGCAATCAGCCAGTGCAGTAAAAAATAGTGCGATAAAAGCCAATGCAGTAAAAGCAAGCTTCCCAGTTCGCCGCATGGATTTTGAGTTTAAAGATGTGCCACGGTACTGGGCAGGCAATGATGCGGGTTTAACCCACTTTATGACTGCATTATCTGCCTTGTTTCCAGATGGCGAAAAATTCTTTGTTGACAGCACTCGCGCGGTGCGCAATGAGCCTAAACTGGCTGATCCCCAGATGCAAAAAGAAATTTCTGCCTTCATTGGTCAAGAAGCCATGCACTCCAAAGAGCATCTGGCCTTTAATGCTTCGGCACAGGCTTATGGCTATGATGTGCGCACCTTGGAAAAAATGACGGGTACAGTCATTAAAACGGGTGTTAAAGTAGTTGGCAAGATCATGAAGCCATTTGGTTTTACCAATGAAATGATTGGACTGACTGGTACTTGTGCGCTTGAGCATTTTACCGCCACCATTGCTTCTGAACTGCTGCGTAATACTGATTTGCAGGCCATTATCAATGATGAAACCATGTACCGTTTATGGATGTGGCATGCGGTTGAGGAAAATGAGCATAAATCAGTAGCCTTTGACGTATACGCTACTATGTATGGTAGTGGTGCGAAAGCGTATACTATGCGTGCCACCGCAATGGTGATTGCCATGGTATTGATTTTCTTTACCCAATCTTATTTTACTGCCCGTCTGATGAAGCAAGATAACAAGCTTACGCTTAAAGACAGTAAACGCATGATTAAATTTATGTATGGACGTAATGGTTTTATGACCCGTCAGATACCTGAGCTACTGGCTTTCTTCCGTCCAGGTTTTCATCCAACTGACTTTGATACCGATGCCTTATTGGCAGAGTGGAAAGAAAAGCTAGGCTTTACTTCTCACTAAAACAATCCATAATCTAGCTGTGATAGCGGTCAAAAGACCGCTTTTTTATTTGTATTGGGTTAAATGGCAGACTAGACCATGCAAAATCTTCGTTTAATGACGTTGGCGGATATTGATGCGGTGCACGTGATAGAACAACAGGTACAAACCCATCCATGGAGCCGTGCTTTATTGATCGATAGCATTGAATCGGGGCACTACTGTACTGTTTTAGAGCAAGATAATCATGTAATCGGCTTTTGTATTTTGCAACAAGTGTTAGATGAAGCCAATTTATTGCTAATGGCCATTGCCCCAGCCTTTCAACAGCGCGGTTTGGGAATGCAGTTACTGGAGCAATCGATTGAGGGCTTGGGTAGTGCGTGCAATATGGTATTTTTAGAAGTTAGGCAAAGTAATACAGCAGCGATCGCACTCTATGAAAAAACAGGCTTTGCCCAAATCGATTTACGTAAAAATTATTACCCAACCACCACGCATGGTAAAGAGCATGCTGTACTGATGGCGTTAACACTGGGAAGTTTGTTTAGCTAATCACATGTATCCGCTTTAGCGACTGATAATTTCTGGGACAGGACTTGATAAAGACAAACTAAGCTGTTTCATGTCTTGTTCAGTTAAACCATCAGGTAATGCAGTCCAGCGATTATGCAATAATACGTCCAGACCTGAAAACTGCGCTTTATATTTCATTTTAGGGGCATTTGGCACCCAGTAGCCTAAATACACATAAGGCAAGTTATGCGCTTTTGCCCACTCAATTTGCTGTAAGATTGCAAAGGTGCCTAAGCTGCGGTTGGTCTGGCTGGGGTCAAAAAACGTATACACGGCTGAGATGCCATCATCTAACTGATCGCAGGTTGCTACAGCTCTAAGTTGATCAGCTTGCCATATTTCTAAAAAAAAGCTATCTGTACAGCTATCTACCAAAAATTTCTCAAACTGTTCACGGCTAGGTGGATACATATCGCCATCAGCATGACGTACTTTGATATAACGCTCATAAAGTTGATAATGTACATCGGTGGCATGACTAGTAGCGCGCGTCACCATACGTAAATCCCGATTAACCTTTAATGCTTTTTTCTGGCTGCTATTTGGGCTAAACACTTGCACGTTAATACGGGCTGACAGGCACTGGCGGCAATGGTTGCACTCGGGGCGATAAACAAAATCCCCGCTGCGTCTAAAGCCCTGACGGGATAATTCAGATAGCGTGACGGTATCTATCCGTTTTACAGGATCCAAAAATACCATTCGCGCAGCACGGCCTTCAATGTAGCTACATTGATGTGGCGGTGTAATGTAATACTGAATGTCCTTCATACTGGACTAATATAAATTGCCCTATATGTTTCTAACATAATGCCATCGCTTTAGTGAATCAAGTCTAAAAACGCATCAGTTGTTAATATATATTGACTATTAAATTTTTGTTGCGCGACTTGTTGCCAGTTAGGTGGTTCTTGCTGAATGCTGGCAGGTAACTGGGATAAAAAATCAGTGCGCGATATGGTGATGGCGCCTAGACTCATTAAATGCTCGTTCGGCAGTTGGCAATCTACCCATTCAATATGAGAGGCTGCACATAAGGTCATTAAAAAACAAAAGGCCATTTTGGACACATCGGTTTGGCGGCTAAACATCGACTCACCAAAAAAAGCACCGCCAAGCTGTACGCCATACAAACCACCCACTAATTGGTTGTCCTCCCAGACCTCAATACTTTGAGCAAAGCCAGCGTGATGCAATGCAGTATAGCCTGCCACGATATCATCGCTAATCCACGTTTCGGCAGTATAAGCACGTGGTTCGGCGCAGGCTTTGACCACTTGCTCAAAGGCATGACTTAAAGTGAAGTGATAACGGTTTTTTTTAAGCTGGCGAATGAGCGACTTACTGGCTTTAAATTGTTTGGGATAAATAATACAACGTGGGTCAGGGCTCCACCAGCACACGGGTTCATCTTTGGAAAACCAGGGAAACATACCATGACAATAGGCTTCTAGCAGGGTGGCAGGCTGTAGATCTGCGCCCATAGCAATTAATCCTGTACCTTCTGGATCTGCTTGCGCTGGGTCAGGAAAAATATATTGTGAGGTAAATAGGGGATGATTCATAAATTTATAAACTAAAAATCTAACTACTTTATAGTTAGGATAATATTTTAGCGTGGATAAACCGAGTTTAACTGCATAAGAAACCGTGCTTATTAGGAAGATAAGCACGGCTTTTAGGAAATAAAGAGATTCAGGCTGGTCTTATACCTGTGGAACTTCCAGTTCATCTTCAGTATTTGTTTCTAGTGCATCCAGATATTTTTCAGCATCTAAGGCAGCCATACAGCCTGATCCTGCCGAGGTAATGGCTTGGCGATAAATATGGTCAGCCACATCACCTGCCGCAAATACACCCATCACGCTGGTGGCAGTTGCGTTCCCTTGTGTGCCACTTTGCACCTGAATATAGCCATTTTCTAGGTGTAGTTGACCTTCAAATAAGCCAGTATTGGGTTTGTGGCCAATGGCAATAAATAAGCCTTGCACATCTACGGTTTTTTGCTCATCGCTTAGGGTCGATTGCAAGCGAACCTGATTGACGCCATTGTCGTCACCCAGTACTTCATCAACCTGGTTATTCCATAAGATGCTAATTTTACCTTCTTGCTGCTTGGCCAGTAGCTGATCTTGTAAAATCTTTTCTGAGCGAACTTTGTCACGACGATGAACCAAAGTGACATGGCTTGCAATATTGGCCAAATATAAGGCTTCTTCAACCGCAGTGTTTCCACCACCCACTACCATCACTGGCTGATTTTTATAAAAGAATCCATCACAGGTAGCACAGGCACTCACGCCACGGCCCATATAGGCTTCTTCTGAGGGAAGGCCTAAGTATTGCGCTGTTGCACCTGTCGCAATAATTAGTGCATCACAGGTATATTCACCTTCATCACCCGTCAAGCGAAATGGTCGTTGTTGCAGGTCAACTTCATTAATGTGGTCATAAACAATTTCGGTGCCAAAACGCTCGGCATGCGTTTGCATCCGTTCCATTAAATCAGGGCCAGTTAAGCCATGCGGGTCGCCTGGCCAGTTATCAACTTCGGTGGTGGTAGTCAATTGACCACCAATTTGTAAGCCAGCAATTACCACAGGTTTAAGGTTGGCACGCGCCGCATAAACAGCCGCACTATAGCCCGCAGGACCCGAACCCAAAATTAATAAACGGATATGGCGTGAATTCATCGTTGTTTCTTCCTTATGTTTCTTTCATCATTTCAGAATTATACGGTAGTTACTGCGCAATAATGGCGGTGTTTGACAAGAAAATACATATTACGCCCATCGGTTTTTGCGCTTTGGTTTAAATTGGTCTGGTTTTGTTAAAAATAACCCGCAAACCCTAAAAATGCTGAGGCTATTTACATGCACAAGCTAGACGTAATAAGCAGAACACGTCAAACTTAGAATGAAGGTTGGCTTTTCCAGATGATGTGTTTTTACGCTTATAATAGTGTGACATGTTGATAATAAATGGTGCGCAGGGGCGCATGATGATTAGCATTTGATGACTTGGTGGTAGGAATTTAATGAACCCAGTGGCGGGCGCCTATGCGCAGCGAATTTTACTAACCGTATTTTTGGCTTCTTTTGGTATTTATTTGCTTATTGCAACGGTAACTTATACCCCGTTTGATCCTGGCTGGACGCATGTATCAAGTGATACCCAGCAGGTGACCAATGCCAGTGGCGTTGCAGGTGCCTGGATTGCCGATTTACTGTATGGTGTTTTTGGCCACGCGGCTTTATTGCTGCCTATTTTTATTTTGGCCGAGGCCATTCAGTTATGGTGGCCGCATAGCTTTTTAAGTCGCCCGTTTCGGATAGCGGCCGAAATTTTTATCCTGACCATTGTTGCTGCCTTATTAAGCCTGCATTTTTTACAACCAACAGATACCTTAAGTAATGCATCGGGCGGCATTATTGGTTATGAAATTGGCCGTAATTTATTAGCTTTGGTTGGCATGATTATCGCCACTATTTTTTTGGTGGCATTGTTGCTTACGATGCTAACCATGGCATTTGGGATTCGCTGGAACAAAACCATGGATACGCTGGGCAAAATTCCTGCGCTACTCCAAGAGCTATTTTATAAAAATGTGCCTGCACGTGAAGCAGCCCCTGACTTAACATTGGGTGAAAAATTAGAGCTTGAGCATAGCGCAGCAGATCATGCAGCGCACTCCATAGCAGATTCCAATGATGCCTCGGATGCAGATTTAGGCGCAGAGCAGGCGGTGATTCAAAGTGGCCAGCGTTGGTCTGCGCACGCCAAGTCTGCCACTCCAGTTGAGTCTGAAACTATAATACCAGTTGCTGCTACGGGGTCTAATCCACCCATGAGCACACTGGATCATCTGGCTGCATTGGTGCAAAAAGCCGATCACGTACTGGCAGAGACCAACACGCCTATTGGGATATCTACCAATGAAGCCACTGCTCAAACCTTAAATACACAAATAGAACCCAGCTTTGCATGGCAAGATCAAAGTGTATTTGACGAATTATTGGCAGAAGCACCTGCCCAGACGCGCAGTGATGCGTCAACCGACACAACATTATCTAGCGTACCGTCAACCGATACAGCGTCTAACCCAAGCTATGCAGCAGCAAGCGATAGTAATCCATCTGATGCTTTTGAGCGTACTTTAAATATTTTTGAGCAGTCGTTAAATCCATTACCTGACCATATGACTTCACCCAGTGTCAGTCCTACACCACAAAGTGTTGCGCCTGTTAATGTCATACCTGTAGCAGCCAAACAGCTTATTCCGCCCGTAGTCCAGAAAACCCCTGTGACAACAACTGAAGTATCAGTGGATGACTTAATTCAAGAGTTTGGCCAAAGTGCAGCCGAGCAACAAGCGGCCTTGGCAGATGATGAGTTTGACGCGCCGCTCACTGATGCATCTGGCCGTCCCATGTCGCGGTCTATGCAGGTCATTCAGCGTCGTGCCAATTTATCGCCGTTACCAGGTTTAGATTTGCTGGATTTGCCAGATCCTAGCCGTAAAGTGAGCTATACCGCCGAGCAGTTGGAACGATTGTCTAAACTATTAGAAATTAAGTTGCAAGAATTTAACGTCAAGGCCAAAGTAGTTGAAGCGCAGCCTGGCCCTGTGGTAACCCGTTTTGAACTTGAGCTTGCCCCAGGTGTGAAAGCCTCTAAGGTGACCAATATTTCACGTGATCTGGCACGCTCAATGTCCATGGCGTCGGTGCGTGTGGTGGAGGTCATTCCAGGTAAGCCTTATATTGGCATTGAGGTGCCCAATACGTCACGCGAAATGGTGCGCTTGAGTGAGCTCCTACAAACTGATGCTTACCGTGACCCAACAGGTTTAATTACCATGGCAATGGGTAAGGATATTGCTGGCCGCCCTGTACTCACTGACCTTGCCAAAGCACCGCATATGTTGGTGGCAGGCACCACAGGTTCTGGTAAATCGGTTGCAGTAAACGCCATGCTGTTATCCATGTTACTTAAGTACACGCCGCAGCAATTACGCCTAATTTTAATTGACCCTAAACAGCTGGAACTGGCCAACTATGGTGATATTCCACACTTGTTGACGCCTGTTGTGACGGACATGAAAGATGCGGTGAATGCCTTGAATTGGGCAGTTAATGAGATGGAACGTCGCTACAAATTAATGACCTTTTTAAAGGTACGTAAAATTGATGAATTTAACCGCAAGGTAAATGAAGCCATTGCACGTGGTGAAGACTTATTAGACCCAACGTGGAAACCACAAGACAGTGCAGTGCAGGATCGCGCGCCACGCCTGCAAGCTTTGCCATTGATTGTGATTGTGGCGGACGAGTTTGCCGACATGATTATGCAAGTGGGCAAAAAAGCTGAAGAGTTGATTACGCGTCTGGCGCAAAAATCCCGTGCCGCAGGGATTCATTTAATGTTGGCCACACAACGTCCATCGGTTGATGTGATCACGGGTTTGATTAAAGCCAATATTCCAACGCGTGTGGCACTGCGCGTCAACAGTAAAATTGACTCGCGCACCATTTTGGATGGTGGCGGTGCAGAAGATTTGCTGGGCCATGGGGATATGCTGTTTTTAGCACCAGGCAAAATTGAGCCAGAACGTGTGCATGGTGCCTTTATTAGCGATGATGAAGTCAACCGAATTTGTGATGCATGGCGCGAGCGTGCAAGCCCAGATTATATTGATGAAATTTTAACGCCTTATGATGACGATGGCTCTAGTCGTGGTTTTGAATCGGAAGAGGGAGGCTCTGACCGTGATGCCATGTATGATCAAGCCGTGCAGTTTGTGCTAGAAACCCGCAAGTGTTCGGCCTCGGCGTTACAGCGTAAATTTAGCCTTGGCTATAACCGTGCCGCACGTCTTATTGACCAAATGGAAGATGCAGGCATTATTAGTGCCATGGGGCCAAGTGGTAAACGTGAAATTTTGGTTTAAATGGCTTTAAGCCATTTGCTTTATTCAAGGGTGAACTCATCTTATGTATGTAGTTTGCCCTTAATTGTTTATTCGTTTTAAATTAATAAATAAATTAATATTAAACAGTATATTATGTACTTATACAGTTAATCATTCTTGATTTTAATAAGTATAAAAGTTAGGCTGCAACCCACAAAAATAATGCAGTTTTGTATGTTCAACTAAAAACTATAGACCTGCATCACAGTTTAATAAGAAGAGTTGGACATGAATCAACAAATGTTGGGTACCATCCATCAGGTGCTCTCAAAGCTGGGTATTGGCTTTAATGCAGCGCATCGGGTGATTGCCTTAAAGTTGGGCGATACCGCTTTAAATGACAACTTTTATTTACAGTTTGTGTTTGGTCATAGTGCCCTTAATGAAGGACTTGAGCTAGAACTTATCTGCCTCTCGACCAACGCCTCTATTCCCCTAAAACATTTTATTGGCCAAACTGCGGTGGTTGAGCAGCGTGATCAGCAAGGGCAGGTTCATGTCCTTAATGGCATTATTACGCAAGCAGCCAGTGGTCAAAATGATGGAGGTTTTGCAGTTTATAAGCTGATTTTTCAAGATACTTTTAGTAGCCTGATGCCAAAGCGCCGCAATAGCCGTGTGTTTATGCAAAAATCAGTACTGGATATTACACAAATTATCTTTGCCGAATGGCAGAAAAACAGTGCACTCTTTGCCAAAACCCTAACGCTTGATGTTTCTAAAATAAGTAAAACCTACGATATTTTACCGTTTAGCATGCAAAGTCAGGAAAGTGATTTCGACTTTTTAACGCGGCTGTGGCGACGTGCGAGCATCAACTGGATGATTGATAGTACAGGCACGCAGCAGGCATTAATCTTATTTGACGATGCGAAAACCCTGGCGCAAAACCCTGCACCTATATTGCATTTTCACCATGCTGATAATAAAGCGCAGCATGACAGTATCAATACCCTGACGGCTCAGCGTCAATTGCAAAGTAGCCATATTCATGTGCAACGCTGGTCTCAGCAGCATGGCAGTATGGATGAACACGCCAATATTAGCAGTGTGCAACAAAGTAACACCTACTCATCGGCCAGTTTAAACTTAGAGAAAGCATGGTATGTGGGCGATGGTGCATTAGGGGGTTTAGACGGGCAAGATCAAAGCACGCCACCGTCCACAGCGCAACTTGAGCGATTAGGTGAGTTGCTGATTCAACGTAGTACCCTGGAAACAAAAAGTTTTCATGCCATTGGTTCAGTGAGGACGGTAAAGCTTGGTTGCTGGTTTAGCTTGGCAGGCCATCATCAACTGGATCAAAAGCCAGCCAGTGCACGTGAATTTTTAATTACCCAGCTATCTTTTTATGCACAAAACAACTTACCCAACGAATTAAGCGCACAAATAATACATCTTGTGCAGCAAAGCCAGTGGGTATCTGATGCAATAATTGCTCATCAAACCCAGCAACCACCGCATCAGGTGAGCATGACGCTTATTCGCCGTGATGTTCCGATTGTGCCATTTTATGATCCGCTGCTTCATGTGGCAAAAGCACATCCCATGCGAGCTCGGGTGGTAACGGCTGAAAATGAAACCATGCATGTGGATGCGTGGGGACGCATTAAGGTACGGTTTTTATTTACCCGTCCTGATGATCATCAACACAGTGGTGGTGCAGGCAGTAGTGACACAGACAGCGATTCGGCCTGGGTAGATGTATTAACGCCATGGGCAGGTGATGGCAGTAATGGCAGCAACTATGGTGTGCGCTTCTTACCGCGTGCAGGTGAGCTGGTCGTCATTGACTTCCTGGATGGTAATGCCGATCAACCTGTTGTGGTTGGGCGCATCCATGAAGGTTCAAGAATATCTGCACAATTTGATGGTCAGGGAAGTTTGCCTGATACGCGGGCGTTAAGCGGTATTAAAACTCAGGAAATTAATGGCGAGGGTTTTAACCAGCTACGATTTGATGACACCACTGGGCAGATTAGTGCGCAGTTGCAAAGTAGCCATGCTGCAAGCCAACTTAACCTTGGTCATTTGAGCCATCCTAAAGCCAGTGATGCCAGTAGCACCCGTGGTGAAGGTTTTGAGCTTAGAACCGACCAGTGGGGTGCAGTACGAGCAGGGCAAGGCTTACTGGTTAGTACGCATGCGCAAGACCAAGCCAAAGCCAATCATTTGGATGCATCTGATGCTAAAAGTCAGCTTAATAGTGCCTTAAACAGTGCTGCTGCTTTGAGTGATGTGGCTAAAAATCAGCACGCTGAACCTTTAGATATTTTAGAGAATTTAAAAGGTTTTATTGATTACTTGCAGCAGGATAGCCCTGAGCAAGCAGCAGCGTTTAAGTCAGCCATTATGTTGCTCACTTCACCTGAAAGTATTGGCTTAAGTAGTCAGGCAGATATTCATGTATCTGCTGATGGCCAAATTAGCCATAGTGCAGGCGACAGCATTAACCTCAGCACGCAAAACAATTTGGTTGCCCATGCGCAGCAAAAAATAAGCCTGTTTGCCGCAGGGCAAGGAATAAGTGCTGTTGCTGCAAAAGGTAATATTGCACTGCAAGCTCAAACTGATGGCATAGAAGCTATAGCGCGTAAAGTCATCCAGATTATCTCTGCTGAAGATCGCATAGAAATTACTAGCCCTAAGGAAATTACCTTAACTGCGGGTGGTTCGCAGCTATTGCTGGGTGGACAGGGAGTATTGATTCAAACAGGTGGCAAGTTTGAGGCAAAGGCTGGACAGCATGTGTTTAGTGGGGGGCAAAAGGTTCAGCTCACACCAGTAAATTTACCAGGAGCTGATATAAAAAATTGGATTGAATTAGATTATCGTAATCCTGAAACAAGAAAGGGTATAGCAAATAATGGTTATAAAATTTTCTTTAAGGATGGAACAACATTAGCAGGAAAACTAGATACTAATGGTTTTGCTAGGCATGAAAATATACCACCTGAAACTATAAAAAAAGTGGTTTATGAAATTCAAGAAGGTAAAGAAAAAATTGCCAATCCATTAGAAGAGTTATTAGAAATTGAAGAGGATTCATCAACTCGTAGCAATGGGGATTTAAATAATGGCAAATAATATTCCTAATGCTACACAAGCCAGAGATGCATTGGCTTGGATGACTGGTGATCAAAAAGATATTCAAGAGGAAAAAAGTATATGGGAGTGGATGGTAGAAGCCGTTGAAGGAGATTTCAATGATAATCGTAGTACGGGGCAAATTGTATTTGATGCTGCAATTTCTATGGTTCCGTTTGTGGATCAAATCTGTGATGTCCGTGATTTAGTAGCAAATTGTAAAAAGTTAAATGAAGATATGTCTGATCAGTGGGCTTGGGTCGCTCTGGCACTTACTTTAATAGGGTTATTTCCAAGTCTAGGAAGTTTGGTTAAAGGGGTTCTAAAAATCTTCTTTTTGTTTGTGAGACGAAGCGGAGGAAAAGCCGTTGTTAAAGCTGTTGATTCAGCTATGACATGGGTAATTACTTTTTTAAGGAAAAAACAAGTACAAGACTATATAAAAAAATATTTACCGAACGTAGATATTCTCGTTTATTTAAAGAATGAAATTATAAAAGTAAAAAATAAGCTTAGTGCAAAGGAGTTATTGGCTGCTTTTGACCGAGGGATTCAGCTATTAGATAACTTAACCAATAAGGCCAGGTATATTCCTGGTTTAAAAGATAAAATTAGAAATACTGTCGCCATTGTCCAAAAAATTAGAAAGGCAGCTGATGCACCCCTTGCAAAAGCCTTGGCACCACTTAATGATGCTTTGGCAAGAGTTATCTATAGACTGGATATGGAGTCCTATCTGCAAAGAACAGCGGTGAGGAATACCACCAATGTGCACTTTAGAGGAACGTTGCCAGAAGTACGTGCGGTTACTTTAATGCGTACTAAAAAACCCAGACCTTCTTGGCTAAGTAGAGGTAATTTAGAACATGCACCTTTAGATCCAGCTGAGCAAAGGAGTCTAGTAGATCGAAGAGTTAAACAGGGCTACCCGCCTTTGGCTGATTATAATATTGCTTCATTTAGTAAGATATCGACGGATATTATTACGGGACCTGCCAGACTATATCGGGTAACATCACCTGCAAATGGTGCATTTGGGGAGTGTTGGGTCACAGAAGAAGTTTTTATTAAAATTAAAAATAGCCCTGATCCGAAAGCAGCTTGGCGTAAATATCTGGCGGTATGGCCAGACTGGAATGCAAATGGGCAGTTTGTAATTTATGATATTCCTGCTGGTCAATCCATCAAAGTATGGCGTGGTCCTGCTTCAAGTCAGACCAAGGATGCTTTAGGAGATAGTTATAATTTGTCTGGCGGATGGGAACAGATTATTTTTAAAGAAGGCAAGTTTGACAATACTATTTACTATCCTATGGATAGTTATGGACGTTTATCGCTTAAATCCCCAATAAGAAGAGATGCTTACAATAATTTATCTCCTGCTGAGAAAGCTAAATACCAAGCGGTTCGGAGCAGGATAAAAGAGCCGAACATTCACGGTCCTTATGATACGAATTGGGGTATGACTGATTTCGATGAGCAGTTAAAAGACGTCAGAATTGGCCTTCCAAATATAGCTGGACAAGTTATTAACAGATAAAGTTAAGAGATTATTATGCCACATACAGAGCTGCAATTAACCCGTTTTCAAAAGCAATCTATTGCCTTGATTTATTATGTGACTTCAAGACCCTATCTGGAAATGTTACTGACCAAACTGGATGATTTGATTCAGTATACTGGTGGAGTAATTGATTTGGCTGATCAACAATATCGGGATCGTGTTTTACTACAAGAAGGTTGGGGAATGGGAGATACCTCAGCCAACTGGAGTACCTATGCTTATCCTTCTTTGTTAGATTTCAGATTAGGTTTAATTAGAATTATTGAGCAAACAAAACAGGAAAAATATGGCTGGACGCCTGCCTATAATACAGCACGTATGCTGGGGGAGTTTCAACCGAACTGGATGTCAGAAGAAGAAGAAACTGAATTTAAAATCAGATTTGATGAGCTATATCGATTATGTAGTTATTACGATTATTGCGTTAAACCGCCAAAATTATGGAGCTTGTTCAATTTATTCAAGGTGATCAATGAGCTTGGGATTTTCGATCGTAAAGTGCCTAAATTCAAGGTGCGTATAGATATAAGGGTGAACAGTGGTGAGTCTATACCAAAAACAGGAGTATATATTCCAGTAGGTGACCGATATGGTGCACCGCAATTTGCCTGGACTCATGAAGAAACAGGTACATTTGAAAGAGGATGGTTAGAAAAATGTGAAACAATAAACGCTTTAGGCAAGCAGTTGTTTTCCAAGTTTAACGAATATACAGCATGGACGCCATCTGAGGAGTTAAGAGTATTTGCTATTGAAAATATTAAAAAGAAGAAAATAGATGATGATTGGAACTACATACAAGATGATAATGAAGGACAAATTGAATTAGCTCCATCATTAATCGCAAGAAATGCATTTACTAGTTTTGACTGCAGTTGGTATTTTGTTGAATTAATAGAAGGTGAGTTTGAAGAGATTGGGGGAGAGGAAATAGGCGTTTTTGCTGGATCTACTTTAAAAGTAATGGGTGGAGAGCTATGCCCAAGAACAGGTTATTGGGTTTTATCTAGCCAGAAAGAGAAGCGGTTGTACTTTACAAAAGGAACACTAATTCCTAAATATAATAAAGACTGGGGTAACGAATATTGGATGTTTGATGGCGAAAATTAATTTTAAATAGACTTGTGGCATAAATCAAAAAAGGATCAATTTATTGATTACCTGAGTTCGATCTAAAAAAGAGTAGAAAAAATCCCTGTGTTAGTATCATCTTGATTCTAAATAAAAAGTGCTATAATACAGGGCTTTTCAATGAATCATGCTACCGAATTATTTTGTATATTGGATGATTTTTGCAAAAATATTTAATGAGTCTTTGGAGAAAGCTTTAATTTCTGATCAAAAACTCAGGCTGAAACAGTCAGCTTTAAGCTTGTCCGAAGTAATGACTATTGTCATTTTATTTCATCAATCTGGTTTTAGATTCTTCAAATATTTTTATTGCCAAATGATCATACCATTCTGGAAATCAGCTTTTTCTCAGCTTCTAAGCTACAATCGATTCATTGAAATTATGCCCCGTTGTCTACAAGCTTTGAGTAGTTTCTTCCACCAAGTTAAAGGACAAGATACAGGAATTAGCATTATTGACTCAACTAAATTAGTCGTTTGCCATAATCTTTGGATTAAAAGAAGTCGTGTATTCAAAGGTTTAGCTTAACGTGGAAAAAGTAGCACTGGCTCGTTCTATGGATTTAAATTACATTTGATTATTAACCACTTAGGTGAAATTAGCAATCTAAAAGTTAAATCTGGAAATGTTCATGATATTGCTGTACTTGAGCCTTTAACCAAAGAATTAAAAGGAATTTTACTCACCGATAAAGGTTACTTGAGCAAAGTAAAAACTGAAGCTCTAGCCGCTAGAGGACTAAAAATACTGACTCTATCACGTAAGAATATGAAAAATAATCCCATCCACAGTGAGGAAGAAAAGCAATTGCTTTGTAGAAGAGGGTTGAAACAGTGAATGATCATTTAAAAAAATTACAGTAACTTGAATATTCACGGCATCGTTCAGTCAATAATTTTATGGTGAATATTATGGCCGCTGCAGTAGCTTATTGCTTAAATCCCAAGAAACCAACTTTCCAAAATATGCTAAAAGGCTAAGCCGACCTCGCCGAACCCACGTTACCTATACCGTACCCAAAGGTGGCTTAAATGTCTGGGAGGGACCTGCTGCTTCACAAAAATTAGATGATTTGGAGGGCTATGTTCTAGAGGGTGGGGGCAAACAGATTGTACTCGACCCGAAACAACTCAATGCAGCTTATGTCAGCCAGCGTATGCCAACCAAATGGGGTTATGACAGTGGACTAAATACAGGGCAGGGTGCCAGTCTGGTCGGTATCCCAACACTCACAAATAGCTGGAGATAACAATGAGCTATCCAACCCCATTAATTGCCCATGATATCTATGTGATGGAACAATTTTTAGAACCTGAACGGATAAAGATGATTCGGGACATCTGGAAAGAAATGCTGGAATATCTGGAAAGTCTGTTGGACCGTTTCATGAATAATTTGCCACCAGACTACCGTAACCGTCATTTACCTGAACAGCCCGATATTGTTTGGGGAGAGCGTGTGATTCCCAACTTTAGGAGTACGATGGAATGGCTCAATGAATGCTATATTCAACGGCTCAACAATGACTTTAGCTGTTATATCAGTTTTTCTTTAAGATCTTCTATCAATGGACAACGTGAGTTTAGTGCTGACTGGATGGATGAGGTTGAACCCAAAGCGGCTGCAAAATATGAATACCTGTTATTTAAAGCCTATGGTCTCTCAGAAGCGATTGAGCATACGGTTCAGCAATGGGCCCCTGGAAGTCTAACCCATTATTTTGCCCAAATCGGTTCACATGACAGTTCCTTTGAGTATGACCCCGTTACTCCTCCGCCATTAAGTTATCCCATTTATCGCCTTAATGAGAGCGTAAAAGTGAAAACGGGGGAAAAAGTTCCCCAAACAGGATTTTATTTACCTGATCTACCTGATAGTTTTCCATGTCTTTTGATTGAGTTTGATGATGAAATATTAGGGATGGCAGATGAAACTCGTATACCAGAAAATGATCCTGAATATCCAGGATCACGTATATTAGCGCCGTGTACATGGACGCTGATAGAACGGGTTGCTGATAGCGGGGGAGGGTCTGGACTGAAAAAGGAACAGTTTAAACGAGTTACGACCGTCCAGGGTGGTCAATCTGCAACACGTTCAGGTTATTGGCTTACGGTGGCACAGCAGGAATCACGTCAATATTTTAAACAAGGCGAAATTTTACCTGAGATTAAAAATCAAGATTGGGGCGAAGTGTACTGGCAGTTTGATGGTGAGGCTTAGGTAGCTTCGATTGCTGCTCCCGTTAATAAGGCAATTCAAAAAGGGCAGGAAGCTCTTGAAGATGTTGCTGAGTGGCTATGGGTGGTAATTCAAGGTGATTTTGCCGAGGAACAAAGTACTGCACAAGTGGTGACAGGTACTGTCATTTCAATGATTCCATTTGTAGATCAGATTTGTGATGTACGCGATATTTGTGCAAATTCCATGAAGATTAAGGAGGATAGTAATAATCCTTGGGCATGGGTTGGTTTAATTCTCACACTAATTGGCTTATTTCCTGTCTTAGGGTCGTTATTTAAAGGAATTTTAAAGGTCATTTTGGCCCCCGTTCACCGTTTTATGCTAAGGCCTGCAACAAAGGCACTTAAATTTTCAGGGAGCAATATTTATAAACTGGCTGAACCTGCGATCGAAAGTGGAATTATTGAACTTAATAAGTTTCTTGCATGCCCAGCCGTTAAAAAAGCCATTAAAGAAGCAAAAATTACTAATATTTATAAAGCAATTGCGACCCTAGACAAAATAATGGACACGCAGTCCCTCTAAAGATAACGTAACGTTAACTTTGGAGGTGTAAAATGGCTAAACGCTTTAGTCCAGAATTTAAACAGCAAGCAATAGATTATGCACTTTCGAATTCACATGAGTCTATAGCTGCTTCTCGATTTAGAAAAAGAAGTCAAACAATTCAGGGAGGCCAATGATATTTTAAAAAAAGCGCATGTGTACTTCCTGACAGACCATGCCAAGAAAAGTACACGATAATCCAAGGTCTAGCTATGACTGAAATTACGGTTGCTTCTGCCTGTAAATGCCTAGGTGTTAGCACTTCGGGCTACTATGCTTGGCGAAAGAGACAGATTTACGTCAATCAGAAGTATACTGATTTAAAAGCTGTATATTGGCAACACCATGCTCGCTTAGGAGCACCTTCATTGGTGCACGACATGCATGATTTAGGTTGCTGCATGAGTGAACGTACAGTTGGAAGGATGCTAAAAAAGCTTGGTTTACGCAGCAAAATTTCACGCAAATATAAGCATACAACTGATTCAAATCATCGTTTGCCGACAGCGCCGAATTTGTTAGATCGACAGTTTACAGTCATGCAGCCGAATAGAGTCTGGACAACCGACATAACGTATATCCACACCAAAGAAGGTTGGTTGTACTTATGCGTGATGCTAGATTTATTTAGTCGTCGCATTGTAGGCTGGCAAACCAGCCATCGAATAGACCGTCAATTGGTATGTGATGCATTTAATTATACAATGGCTCGTCAGGGGTATCCAACAGGTGTTATGGTGCATTCCCTTGCGAAGCAATGCTTCTCAGGCAGTCAGTACTGTAGTCGTGACTTTAAAGCGCTATTATTGACGAATAATTGCATTCAAAGCATGTCACGCAGGGGGAACTGTTGGGATAATGCAGTGACTGAAAGCTTTTTTCATACACTGAAAGGTCATGTGGTACATGGCAGTGTATTTACCACTCGAAAAGAAGCCGATGCTGTCTTGTTTGAATATGTTGAAGTTTATTACAATCGAATCAGACGGCATTCTGCAAATGGCTGTTTAAGCCCAGAAGCCTTTGAGTAGAAATATTTTAAGAACTTAGAGGGATCGTTTGTCTAGGATCACTCGTCAAAATTCTGAGACGGGTGAAAATATGTATTTTGAAACTATGTGGACTTTGGTTGAACGAATTGCTGATGAAGGGGGATCTACTGAAACTATTCAGGCTGAAAGCTTAAAAGGTTTTGGTGGAGAGGTCTGTCCATACTCAGGTCATTGGTGGAGTCCTGCTAATCAATCAGAAAAACGTTATTTTGAGCAAGGGGAGGTCTTCCCTAAACTTAAAAATAATTTCTGGGGTAAAACTATTTGGTATTTAGAAATGACGAATCAAAATTAAAAATGAGTTATAGCATTAACGCCAAAGCTGCTTATTCATTAGAACAACTTATTCCCCTGCATTTTACATGACTTTGGTTGAGCGAATTGCAGATGATGAAGCTACTTGTCTACTCTTTCACCTCAGCAGGTTTACTATGTTCAACATCTACTTTTAGTAAATCACGGGTTTTAAAATAGGTAAGTATTGCCACCAGCAAAGTAATACTGCCGCCTAAAATTGTGGCAGGAATTACTGTTAAATAACGCGCTGCTACACCAGATTCAAATGCGCCCAGTTCATTGCTGCTGGACACAAACATGCCATTAACCGCAGCCACGCGTCCACGCAAATTCTCAGGTGGGAAAATTTGCAAAATGGTTTGCCGTATGACCACACTAATACTATCAAAAGCACCCGTCAGCCCTAAGGCAAGTAGTGATAACCACATGGTTTTTGAAAATGCAAATACCAGTGTGAAAATTCCAAAACCTGCCACCGCTAGTAACATATTGCGCCAGGCATGGCGCGTGGGCTGATACTTGGCCAACAATGCCATCATTAACAATGCACCAACCGATGGCGCTGCACGTAAAATCCCTAGGCCTTCTGCACCCACTTTTAAAATATCTTCAGCATAAATAGGCAATAAGGCAATCACCCCACCAAATAATACAGATACCAAATCTAGCGATATTGACCAGAACACAATTTTGGTTTTAAAGATAAAACTAAAACCTTCTTGCAAGCTAAGCCAGACACTATCGTGATTAATGGGCGGAAATTGCCGTTTTTTGAGCAGCGCCAGCAACACGCTACACACCAGCAATAAGCCAGTTACTAAATATAATGTCAGGTGTAAGCCCGCATAACCCAGCAAAAAACCGCCTGTCACTGGGCCAAGTACCACGGCACTTTGCCAGCCAATCGTAGTCCATGTGGCAGCATTGGGATATAGCGCACGCGGCACCAGAAATGGCTTAAGTGAGCTTACCGAAGGATTATAAAAACCCCGAATCGTGCCAAGTACAAAAATAATGCCATATACTCCTAAAGCAAGCTGTGACTGGCTTAAATGACCTTGTTCAAAACCAGTAAATAATCCTGATAAAACCAGCGGCATGGGCAAGGCAAACAGCATGCAAATTTGCATAATAATCTGACGGTTAAAACGGTCGGCAAAATAACCACCCCATAGCGACAATGCAATAAAGGGAATTGCTTCTGCTAGACCAATAAGCCCAAGTACCAATGGATCGCGGGTTAGGCGATATAATGCATAAGCAACAATCACCTCTTGTATTAAAATAGCAAGTGTCAAGCAAAATTGGTTGATGGTCACAATAGAAAAATCACGATGCCGCAAGGCTGCAAACGCATCATGTGAAGCAGGTTTCATAGGTAGTGATGTCGCTAAAATGGCTGGCTATTTTGACATAGTTTTGCGTGCTTAAGTTTCATTTAAGTAAATTGAATTTATAAAGATGATGATTGGGATTTGTCAAAAATTAAAATAAAGGCTTGATGCAACAAGTGCTTTGTTTTTAATCAAATATCGATTAAACTACGCACCCCCTACCTGCAAGCCGTCTGTAATGGTGCAACGCGCTGAACAGGTGTTCAAAGAGGCAATCATGAAAGTTAAGATGAAAACCCGTCGTGGTGCAGCAAAACGCTTCAAAGCGACTGCAAACGGCTTTAAGCGTAAGCAAGCATTCAAACGTCACATTTTGACCAAAAAATCTCCTAAACGTATTCGTCAATTGCGCGGCTGTGTAATGGTTCACGTCAGTGACGTTGCCTCAGTTCGTCGTATGTGCCCATACATCTAAGGAGATAATAAATGGCTCGTGTAAAACGTGGTGTACAGGCGCATCGTCGTCATAAAAAAATTCTTGCTCGTGCTAAAGGCTACTACGGTGCGCGTTCGCGTGTTTACCGCGTAGCGTTCCAAGCGGTTATTAAAGCGGGTCAATATGCTTACCGTGACCGTCGCCAGAAAAAACGTCAATTCCGCGCCTTGTGGATTGCACGTATTAATGCTGGTGCACGTTTAAATGGTTTGTCATACAGCCGTTTAATCGCTGGCTTGAAAAAAGCTCAAGTGACAATCGACCGTCGTGTTTTAGCTGATATTGCTATGCATGATAGCGTTGCATTTGCTGCAATCGCATCTTTAGCAAAACAGAATCTGGCTGCTTAAGTCTGGTTCTGCGTTGTGATAGAGCATAAAAAACCGCTTCTCATGCGTGAGGGCGGTTTTTTTATTAAGTATTTATTGATTTGTTGCTTCAAATATTTTTAGCGAGGTCAACATGATAAAAATTATTAAACGCGGCGGCTTTCGTGAGCAGGCAGCGCGTCACTTAAAATATAAAGATTCAGTCAATCAGCGTAGCAATATTGATCCCGTATTGATTGAGCCATCTATTAAAAACCCTTCGGTTGTAAAAACTACGGTTCACATTGAAAATGAAGCTGCCAAAATAGAGCAGGAACTGAGTGAATCAACATTGTCACGCGTGTAAGATGCCACGTTTCTAAAGTGTTACTTTTCGAGGCAACAGTGGATTTAAATCAACAGGTTTAAAGCTAGAGCATTAACCTGGTTAATAATCTTTGCAATAACTGTTACCTTCATTTCAAAGCCGTCACTATCTGGCTTAAAAAACTGTTAAAATCCATGGCTAACTTAAGTAAGTGCTTACTTATTTTTATTATTAATTTTTATTCAGAGAACACCCATGTCACCAGAAAGCATGTCACTGGACAACCTGAAAAACGATGCATTGGCTGCCATTGCTGCGGCACAAGACTTAAACAGCCTTGATCAAGCACGTGTTCAATTTACAGGCAAAAAAAGCCAGTTGGCAGAGTTTTCCAAAGGCTTAGGCAAGCTTGATCCTGAACAAAAAAAACAGCAGGGCGCAGCAATTCATGCGGTGCGTGAAGCCATTCAGGGCGCATTAAATAGCAAGCAAGCTGAATTACAGCAAGCGGCGTTAAATGCCAAATTGGCCAGTGAAACTATTGATATCAGTTTGCCAGGCCGTGGGCTATCTGTTGGTAGTATTCATCCAGTCACTCAGGTACAAGAGCGTATTGGCAACTTTTTTACCCGTGCTGGATTTGTGGTAGAGCGCGGGCCAGAAGTAGAAGATGACTATCATAACTTTGAAGCCTTAAATATTCCAAGTCACCATCCTGCGCGCGCCATGCATGACACTTTTTATTTTGATGCGCATCATTTGCTGCGCACGCACACCAGTTCGGTGCAAATTCGGACTATGGAAACACAAGACCTGCCAATCCGTATTATTTGCCCAGGTCGTGTCTATCGCTGTGATTCCGATCAAACCCATTCGCCCATGTTTCATCAAATTGAAGGTTTGGTGATTACCAAAGACACCAGTTTTGCTGAGCTAAAAGGCTTGATTATTAATTTGCTCAATGAGTTTTTTGAAAAAGAGCTACAAGTGCGTTTTCGTCCGTCATATTTTCCGTTTACCGAACCCAGTGCAGAGGTGGACATTATGGATGAGCGTGGCCGCTGGTTAGAGGTGATGGGCTGCGGCATGGTGCATCCAAACGTATTAAAGAGCTGTGGCATTAATCCTGATGAATATAAAGGCTTTGCTTTTGGCCTAGGCGTTGAGCGTTTTGCCATGTTGCGCTATGACGTAAAAGATTTACGCCTGTTCTTCCAAAATGATATTCGTTTTTTAAGCCAGTTCGCTTAGGAGTTTTTAAAACTAGCGGTTGCCCTTGCATTGTTAAAAACGCAATCGGAATGTTCATTTATATTGCATAAACTGCGCTTTCTCATTTGTTTTTGCCTTGCAATGACTGCCCGCTAAGGTTTTTTAAGACCTCCGACCCTCCAAAAGATATTGCGTTATTTGAAAAAGAATTTAGGAAATTGTGGTTATGAAAATTAGTGAAAACTGGTTGCGTCAATGGGTGAACCCTGCGGTGGATAGCGATGCGCTGGCCCATCAGCTGACCATGGCAGGCTTGGAAGTGGATGATAGCAGCACTGTGGCTAAGGCTTTTACGGGTGTAGTGGTCGGTGAAGTCTTGACGGTTGAGCAACATCCTGATGCAGATCGCTTGCGTGTTACCACGGTAAATATTGGCAGTGATGAGCCATTACAGATTGTTTGTGGTGCCCCCAACGTTGCTGTAGGTTTAAAAGTACCTGTGGCAACAGTTGGTGCTGTGTTGCCAGCTGATGCTAGTGGGAAAGAGTTTAAAATTAAAAAAGGCAAGCTGCGTGGCGTAGAATCCAACGGCATGTTATGTGGTGCCTCTGAAATTGATCTTGAAGACGCAGTAGATGGTTTGCTGGTACTGTCACAAGATGCGCCAATTGGGATGGATATTCGCGACTATCTAACCCTTGATGATCGCGTGATCGAAATTAGTATTACACCAAACCGTGGTGACTGTTTTAGCATTAAAGGCATTGCACGTGAACTGGGTGTCATTAACCAACTTGCTGTTAAAGCAGTTGATATTCAGCCCGTAAGTGCCAGTATTACTGCCAAAAAACAGATAGTACTCCATAGTGCAGGCTGCCCACGCTATGCAGGCCGTGTTATTCAGGGGATTAATCCACAAGCGGCAACGCCACAATGGATGGTGGATGCCTTAACGCGCTCAGGAATACGTGTGCACAGTGTGTTGGTGGACATCACCAACTACGTCTTATTAGAGCAAGGCCAGCCCTTACATGCTTTTGACCTCAATAAAATAAACGGTGATATTCAAGTGCGCCAAGCGCATCCACAAGAAAAAATCACCTTATTGAATGAGCTGGAAATTGAGTTGTCTGATGATGTCATGGTGATCAGTGATGACAGCCAAGCCTTGGCAATGGCAGGTATTATGGGGGGCCTACATAGTAGTGTTACCAATACCACCACCGATATTTTCCTGGAAAGCGCTTTCTTTGATCCATTGGCCATTGCAGGTCGCGCCCGCCGTTATGGGATGCACACTGATGCATCACAGCGTTATGAACGTGGTGTGGATTTTGAATTGGCGGTGCCTGCGCTTGAGCGTGCTACCCAGTTGATTATCGAGCTGGCAGGTGGACAAGCAGGAGAGGTGATACTGGTTGAGCAAACCGATGTGCTACCGAAACGTGCGTCAATTCGCTTAAGCCTGCCAGAAGTGACCCAATTGTTGGGTTATGAAGTTGCCGCAGATTTTGTGGAACAAACGCTAAACGATCTGGGCATGCAAGTGAGCGGTAATGCACAGCAGTGGCAAGTGGTGCCGCCCTCTTATCGCTTTGATATTGCTATTAAAGAAGATTTGATTGAAGAAGTGGCACGTATTTACGGCTACGATAATATCCCCACCAAAATGCCTGTGCTTGATGTCATGTTAAAGCCTGCACAAGATCGTTTGAGCATTCAACAGTTGCGTCAAACGCTGGTGAGTCTTGATTATCAAGAAGCCATTAGCTTTAGCTTTAGTGATGAAAAACTGGAAAAACAATTAAACCCTGATATAAAACTGCTGAGTCTGGCCAATCCAATTTCTAGTGAATTGGGCGTGATGCGCAGCACACTGTTATCGAGTTTAATCCCATCAGTGCAATACAATCTGAATCGCCAGCAAAGCCGTGTGCGCTTATTTGAAACAGGCTTGCGTTTTGATTATGCGACTGCACAATGCATCAGTGATTTAAAACAAATTCCTACGTTGGCCATGATTGCCACTGGCATTGCATTACCCGAACAATGGCATGCCAAAACTCAGCCAATGGATTTTTATGATCTTAAAGGCGAAATTGAGCGTATTTTAATGGCAGCGCGCCTCAACGCTCGCTTTGAGCGTTGTCAGCATGCCTGGTTGCATCCTGGGCAAAGTGCGGGCATTGTGGTCAATGATCAAGTGATTGGTTATTTGGGTCGTTTGCATCCCTCGCTAGAGCAAGACCTGGATTTAGGTAAAACCTGGGTGTGTGAGCTGGATTTAGATGTCCTATTGCAACCTTATGTATCTAATTTTACAGAATTATCACGTTTCCCCTCAGTTAGGCGTGATATAGCTATTTTAATCAATGCTAATATAGCAGTTAATGAAATTCAGTATACGATTCAAGCGGCTGCAGGTGAGCACTTAATGCAAAGCTGGCTGTTTGATGTGTACACAGGTCAGGGTATTGAAACAGGCCAACGTTCATTGGCGTTTGGACTGTTATGGCAACATCCTGATCGTACACTTGAGGATACTGAAGTGAAAGAAGGTATGCAGCGCATTATTGATGCATTGCAGAATACATATAAGGCGACTTTGAGGGCATCATGACTGCACTAACAAAAGCCGAAATGGCCGATCATTTGAGCGAAAAAACAGGGCTTAACCGCCGCGAAGCCAAACAATTGGTAGAGCTATTTTTTGAAGAAATCAGTCAGGCATTAATTGCAGGTGATCAGGTTAAGCTTTCAGGTTTTGGCAACTTTGAGTTGCGTGATAAACGCCAACGTCCAGGCCGTAATCCAAAAACAGGTGAAGAAATTCCAATTACTGCGCGTCGTGTGGTCACCTTTAGGGCAGGGCAAAAGTTTCGCCAACGCGTGGAACAAGAGCAGTATGATGAATAATGACTGGCTTAAATGCTGTGTTACGCGTTAAACCAATCTATAAAAAGTGGCCGTAGTGCTGCTTTTTTTATTGCTTATTATGATTGCAGGCTATATTAAGCGTGCGTCTATTTAATATTGCTTAAACGCAGCCAGCCTATGTCACAAATTTCAATCAGTGCTTTAATGTATAAAATATTGAGACAATAAAAAAGAGAGCTAAAAGCTCTCTTTTTTAACACACTTAAACTATTACTGAGCAGCAGGAGCTGTAGTAGTAGTTGTAGTGGTGTCAGTGTTAGTAGCAGCAGCGTCAGCACTGTTTTCAGCAGAATCAGCAGCGTCTTCAGCAGCATCAGCAGCGTTGTTAGCAGCATCAGCAGCAGCGTTGGTAGCATCAGCAGTCGCGTCAGCAGTAGTTGCTTGTGCAGCGTCGGTAGCAGCAGCAGCAGCGTCAGCAGCAGCAGCAGAAGCTTGAGCAGCAGAGTCTTGGGCTTCAGCAGCGTGTTCGTCAGCTTTTTTTGAACAACCAACGAAAGCTAAAGAAGCAGCAATAGCAGCAGCGATTGCGATTTTTTTGATTTGCATGGCATCACTCTCACAAAAGAAATAAGGTTTTCGAAAACCACAAATTAATCTGTTTCTTGCTTATTGCTATCCGTTGCCTTACGGTGAGGACACAGCGCAAGGGTCAGATTAAATGGTGCAGCAATCCTAGCACTGGTTTTTGGAAAAAACTACTCCCTTTTTGATTATTTTTATTAAAATTAATCACTTTGTTTTGCATTGATGAAGATAAGCCGACTGGCATTCTGATGTTCTGCAGCCTTCAATGCATTCATCATTTGCATTAAAATATCTTCAAGTGCAATTTCCTGTTCAAGTGGCACAGGGCAAACGCCATATTGAATACCAAATTCTGGCTGCTGTATTTGCATTTCATCTTTGACTAAACCCAATGCCTTAACCACATGGCCAGTCTGTGCCGCGCTGGTATCACATAACAGCACAGCCAGATGATGCCGGTCCAGTTGTACCAGTACATCACATTTGCGCAAGCGATTTTTATAATTGGTAAATAATTGCCGTATGGCTTCTTTTTGATAACGTGAGCCTGCTTTCACCCGAATCATCAGTAGACTTAATGGAATCTGGTTACGCTGATGATAAGGATAGAGATAGGTTAAAGCATCAACCAGTTGTTTTTTTTCTAGAATGCCACTGTTTAATGCACTTTTTAGATCACGGGCACTACTTTGTAAATGATGCTTATAACAGTGCAAATAGCCCAAGGCAAAAATACTGCAACCTATTAAATGAACAGGTTGTAACTGGCTATTGGTTAAAGTGTTATAAAAAAAACCTGCAATCATGGCAGCTAACAGATAGCTGGCATTCATGGCTGTTAAAAATGAAATTTTCAGGTCACTAAATGCAGCAATCACAAAAGTCATTGCCATTATCAGAATAATACTGGCCTGATTGGGCAGCAAAAACAGCAGGCTTAAGGCAAAACAGTAGTCTACTATAATTCCCAGATAGAAAATCAGGGCGCTGGTGGGACGAAACAGCATGGCCAGATAATGAACACTGGCTAAAACGCCGTAGGCTACCAAAGCAGCGTATATATTCTGGTCAATAAATACTGAAGAAAAATTGGGCTGGCTATAAACCTGCCAGGCCAGTGTGGCAATCAGTAACAGGCGTATTATCAGTAGCACGCCCTGGAATTGCCGGCTGTGTTTTAATTCCTGTAGGGAGTGCAATGACAGTAAAGGCGACATACGTGTGGAATCATGTGAATAAATGAATAAACCCGAATTAGGCAATAGCGTTTTATGCCATTAATTCTGGAAAAAGCATCATACCATGTTAGGAGGATCGCGCGTTAACACGTGAAATCAGCACTGTTCATTTCAATCAGGCATTTGCCTGAAAAATGAATGAACAAGTCAACTTGATACTTTCAGCGCAATGAGGTCAATAAAAAAGCACTTTAACGCAAGCATTAAAGTGCTTTTGGAAGCAGCAATCCTTAGGTTGAGGACTTACGCTTCATCTGGTCAAAAAACTCATCATTGGTTTTGGAGTCTTTCATGCGGTCCAGCAGGAATTCAATGGCAGCAAGTTCATCCATTGGATGCAATAACTTACGCAGAATCCAGACCTTACGCAGATTGTCCTCATCCATCAAGCGCTCTTCACGACGGGTGCCTGATTTCTTGATATTCATGGCCGGGAAGACGCGTTTTTCAGCAATACGGCGATCCAGATTGATTTCCTGGTTACCTGTTCCCTTGAATTCCTCAAAAATCACTTCGTCCATTTTGCTGCCAGTATCAATCAAGGCGGTGGCAATAATGGTGAGGCTGCCGCCTTCTTCGATATTACGTGCTGCACCAAAGAAGCGTTTTGGGCGCTCCAGCGCATGGGCGTCCACACCACCGGTCAGTACCTTGCCGGAGGATGGGATTACGGTATTGTAGGCGCGGGCCAG
>JAEWKT010000011.1 GCA_023393635.1 Pseudomonadota bacterium | reverse complement strand
CTTTTGCACAAACCGTTGCAATCGCAGCAGTTAAAGTGGTTTTACCATGGTCAACGTGACCGATGGTGCCGACGTTTACGTGCGGCTTGTTACGTTCAAACTTGGCCTTTGCCATGATGTTCTTCCTCGTCCACGTCGAATGCCTTTGACATCCGCACACTATTATTAAACGCAGTCTACGACTCGTAAACCTGCCTATGATAAGCAAACTTAGCCTACGACGTAAGGCCTCACGACCCTGTTTTTTTCAGCAGCATATTAAAACATGCGCTGAACAGCAACACAATAATTTAGGCAGGCCTTATAGCCTGCCTGTTGTGGTAATCACCACGAAATTTACCACACAAAACTTGCCACAATATCTGGAGCTCTTATCCAGATTTGAACTGGAGACCTCTCCCTTACCAAGGGAGTGCTCTACCACTGAGCTATAAGAGCTAAAATTCTGTATTCACACTGGAGCGGGAGACGAGGGTCGAACTCGCGACATTCAGCTTGGAAGGCTGACGCTCTACCAACTGAGCTACTCCCGCAGTCTTATTGTGTTTTACATGTAAAATGGTGGTGGGGGCAGGATTCGAACCTGCGAAGCTTTCGCGAGAGAGTTACAGTCTCTTGGGTTTGACCGCTCCCCAACCCCACCGATGTGTTAATGATTAACACAGCTTACTGATGCAAAATTTACCAAATAATGGTGCCGACACCAAGAGTCGAACTCGGGACCTACTGATTACAAGTCAGTTGCTCTACCAACTGAGCTATGTCGGCTTTAAACTTTACACATCATGTGAAGCGAGCAGCAGTTTAGCAAAAATCAGCCATGACACAAGTGCTTTTTTACTGTTTTTGCGAAAAAGTGTTAAATATCCAGTCCATTTGATGATAATTCAACCGCCTTGATCACTGCGCGAGCTTTTATCAAGGTTTCATTCCACTCAGCCTCTGGCACAGAGTCAGCCACCAGTCCCGCTCCTGCCTGTACTTGTATCTGTCCATTTCTGATCACAGCAGTGCGAATGGCAATAGCGGTATCCATTTCCCCATGCCAGCCTAAATAGCCAATTGCCCCGCCAAATACACCGCGTTTGACAGGTTCAAGCTCATCAATAATTTCCATGGCACGAATTTTGGGTGCGCCAGACAATGTGCCTGCTGGGAAAGTAGCTTTAAACACATCCATAGCACTCACATCGTCACGCACCTCGCCCTCAACGTTTGAGACAATATGCATCACATGCGAGTATTTTTCGATGACCATGCGTTCGGTCACGCGTACTTTGCCTATTTTACTCACGCGACCCACATCATTACGCCCTAAATCAATGAGCATGAGATGCTCGGCAATTTCTTTACTATCGTTTAGCAGGTCTTGCTCTAGTGCCAAATCTTCGCCTGGTGTTTTACCGCGTGGCCGTGTTCCCGCTAATGGACGTACCGTGGCCACGCCATTTTCCAGACGTGACAAGATTTCGGGCGATGAGCCAATTAGGTGAAAAGGCGTTTGATCGGTCAGGGTATAGCCTTGTACGATGAATAAATAAGGCGAGGGATTTAAATGTCGCAGGGCACGATAGACTGAAATAGGGTCGCCATCAAAGTCAGATACCATGCGATGCCCTGGCACCACCTGCATCACATCACCTGCGCGGATATATTCTTTGACTGTTTCAACGGTTTGCAGATATTTTTCCTGTCCCGTGAGCGACTGAAAATTGGGGGCAGTATGATGCTTGGCAGTTAAATTAACGGGCTGCGCTAATAATTGCTCTAACTCATCTAAGCGCATCGTGGCCTGTGCATAGGCATCGTCAAGATGTGGTTCAGCATGCGTAATTAAAAACATGGTGTCGCTTAAGTTATCAAACACAATGACTGTCTTTGATAGCATTAACCAGATATCAGGCATCCCTAATACATCATTAGCTGGAGGATGTTTTAAACGCGGCTCAATATAACGCACCGCATCGTAACCAAAATAACCCACCAGCCCACCTGTAAACACAGGCAAGGCAGGAATTAAATCAGGCGTAGGGACTTTATACTGCGCTTGAAATTCTTCAATATAGCTAAACGGATCGCTACAGCTAAATTGTTTTAATTCACCATGCTGCAATACCTGCATTTGGCCGTTATTACACTGTAAGACAGCATCTTGCCCCACACCAATCATGGAAAAGCGCGCCCATTGCTCACCGCCCTCTACCGATTCAAATAAATAAGCAAGCTGATGCTGACGCAAGCGAGCAAACACGCTTAATGGAGTGTCGGTATCTGCCAAGCGACGGCGAAACACAGGAATATAGTTATAGCCTGCGGCTTTAAGTTGCTCAAAAAGCTGCTGATCGGTCATGTTATTCTCACAAAATAGTCAATCTGAATGGGCCAAATGTGGCCATAGAAGAGCGAACAGCAACATAGCCGTTCAATTGTTGTTATTAGAAACGCCAACGTGAGTTACAAAATGCGGGCATACTGCTTTGAAAGCACATAAAAATGACTCGAAACGAAGTTACATGGTCTAATAGGTAAAATTAAAGCAATTGTTGTAGTGAATCAAGTACTAGATCGGGCTTGCTGGTGGTAATGGGTTCGCCATGATTATAGCCGTAAGTCATCCCAACACATAACATGCCTGCAGCGTGAGCAGCTTCAATATCATTACGTGAATCTCCAATCATGATCGCTTGATGCGGCTTTAGGTCAAAATATTGCAGGGCATGCAGCAAGCTCATCGGATGAGGTTTTTTGTGGGTGACACTATCACCACCCAGTAACAGTTGAAATGGCGCTAATAAATGCAGTGCCTGAAGTAGGTCATATGCAGGCTGATAGGGTTTATTGGTAATGCAGGCAAGATATAAATGACGTGCCTGACATGCTGCAATAAATTCTGCAACGCCATCATAAGGCTTGCTATCAATACACACGTGCTTTTGATAATGGGCTAAAAAAGCCTCAAGTAAACGATGCTGATCTTTGGGATCCACTTCAACCTGTTGATGCTTCACCACACAATGCGCGAGTTGCGAGGCACCACGGCCCACCCAGAGTCTGACTTGCGTTTCGGTTACCAATGGCCAGCCTAAATCAGCCAATGCTGCATTCATGGCATAGTAGATATCAATAGCAGAGTCTACCAGGGTGCCATCGAGATCAAAAAATACTGCCCGAAGTTCACCCAACTGATCAAGTTTCATTAGCCACCCAGTATTAACAATCTAGCCGCAATAGCCCAATCATCGCTTACCTTTTATAGTGAGGCATTGTTTGCTTCATCTCATTAAAGCTTAAAGGTTTTACTTTATTAATGAGGAAAAACAAAATACCAAATCACATAAAAGAACAGCAAAATAATCACTGCCACGCCAATAGCCGCAGACAATGTATTTTTAGAAGCAGATTTTGGCGATACCGTATTCGGTGTGGAGTGTGTTGGGGTTGGCTCTACAGCACTTGAAGCGATCGGAGCGGGTTCAACTGCTTGAGGCATTGGTGCTGGCTTAGGTACACTCACTTGAGCTGGCAAACCTTCATCAGTTAAATGCACCGACTCGCTGGTTTTTTCACGCAAGGTTTCTTGTAAGGTGTTAAATACCAAAAAACGTACCACATCAATTTGCAGCTCATCATTTTGATGCAATTGCTGCTCGGTAATACGTACATCATTGACAAAGGTGCCATTGGCGGAATTTAAATCTTTTAGCCATAACTGATTGTCGCGAATGCTTAACTCAGCATGCCGACGGGAAATATGACCGCCCTGCAAAACAATATCGACACTTGGGTCACGCCCAATGATCTTATCTTGATCAATGGTCATTTCCTGTCCCACAAATGGGCCAGCCACGGCTTTAATTTTCCAGGTCATGCTGGTTCCTCAAACGACTAAAACAAAGACGCACTATTTCATACTGAGCTAATTCTACCATAGCACCAATGTCTAAAAGCTATTTACTGTGCACGAATAGTGGTTTGAATCACGGTGCTGCCATCTTTTGTAGTATGGGTTGCAGGTGGTGCCTCAACTAAGGGCTTTACTACAACTACGGGTGGATTGGCAACTGGCGTGGTAACAGCACGGTTAATGGCAACTGGGGTTTTATCAATGCTGTTTATGCTTGAGCCAGTTGTAGGATTAGTGATGACATCCGTCGTGCTTTCACCATAAATGCGCTCAATATTTTCTGGTAGACGGTTAATATTGCCGTTAGGATCCAGAACTAATTGCAGGCTGCGAACTTGACCATAACGCGTTTGCGTCAGTGACTGGACTGATTTGCCATCCCGAATAATGGTTGGATGCAGGAACACCAGCAGGTTTCTTTTTTCCTTTCTGCCTGCATCAGAGCGGAATAAACGCCCTACCACGGGGATGCTGCTTAAGCCTGGCACGGCTTGGGTTGAACCCGTGGTGTCATCCTGAATCAGACCACCCAGGACAATCGTTTGCTGATCATCCGCCAGAATCTCGGTTTTAATCAGACGTTTGCTGGTAATTAAGTCGGAGGAGCGGATGTCAGTATTGGTTTTTAATACCGCAGACACTTCCTGTTCGACCTCCAAGCGCACGGTACCATCTTCACCAATATGGGGAATCACTTTTAAGGTAATACCCACATCTTTACGCTCAATGGTTTGATACGGATTGCTAATACCGTTGCTGGTTGAGGTGGTAGAGCCCGTAATAAATGGGACGTTTTGACCGACCACAATATGCGCTTCCTGGTTATCTAATGTCATGACCGAAGGAACAGACAGCAAATTGGCTTTTTCATCTACTTTTAAGGCTTGAATCAAAGCTCCATAAAAACTGGTGCTGCCATTGGATTTACGGCGATAATCACCCACGGCAAAGGCCGCACCTGCCAAATCCCCTGCCGCTGACGCTGCGGCTGCACCGCCAGCCGATACACCAGCTGCCAATGAGGCTAAACTTGAGCCAACATTACCAAAGTTAATTAAACCGACACCGCTATTTAAATCGCCAAGTGCCCACTGAATACCCAGTTGATCAGTGTTAGTGCCTGATACTTCAACAATGGCTGCTTCAATCAATACTTGCGAGCGACGTGTATCAAGTTGATCAATTGCCGTTTCAATTTCGCGCATTAAGGCGGGTTCAGCTTTAACCACCAGGGCATTTTGGGTTTCATCGGCAATAATGCTAACCCCACCTGCACTAAAGTTAGTCATTTGGCTGTCGCCAGTATTGCTACTTGAGCTGCCTAACGTGCTTAAATTAATGCTGGAACCTGTATTGCTGCTTGAACCATTGGTGCTGTTGGTTGTGCTGCTATTATTACTACCACTGCTGAGTGTCGAACCAGTACTTAAACTTGAGCTATTGCTGCCCGAACCTGTATTTTGACCTGTAACCAGACCTTGCAACATTTGCGCCAGATTTTTGGCACTGGCATGGCGTAAACGGAATACCCGCAAGCCGCCTAAGCGATCAGCAGGCGCAACATCAAGCATTTGAATCAAATCACGCAGGCGTTTACGACTTTGCGCATCGCCTTTAATGAGTAAACGGTTGCTACGCGAATCGGCAATCAGGCGTACTCTGGAGCCACGCACATCACGCGATGCACCTGTGGCACTCATGGCATCGACCAGGCCAATAATTTCTTCAGCTTGGCTGTTTTGTAGGGGAATGGATTCAATATCATCCTCACCTGTACCATCCAGTGAGCGCACCAGGTTTTCAATTTGGGTAATATTTTCAGCACGATCTGACACGATTAAGGCATTGGTGCCTGGAATAGCCGCCAAATGTGCATACTGCGGCATTAGCGGACGAATGGCTGGAATTAAATCATTCGGATTGGTATTGACCAGCCAAATCACGCGTGTGACTACGTTTTCACCACGGACACGATTACGACTGTCAAACGGCACACCACTGGCTTTGGCGTTGGTATCTGGTACCAATTTGATGGTATTGCCAGATGGAACCGCCACTACGCCATTGACATTTAATACACCCAAAAACAGATCATAAACCTGATCTCGAGTCAGCGCTTTATTGGAGATGACGGTTACCGTTCCTTTAACGCGCGGGTCAACGGCAAAGTTCTTTCCAGTGATATCAGCGACTTCATTAACAAAAGCAGTTAGATCAGCATCTCTTAAGTTAATTTTCCATGTCTGGGCATTGGCAGGAAACGCCAAAGCAGCCAGCAGGGGTAACGCCATGAACACACCATAAGCAGAGCGTTTATGTGCAAAGTTTGTCATGTGTTGCCTTACATCCTATTTTAATTTCAGATTACCTGAGTACGTCGTATGGATAACATTGGCTCAGATATTAAAAACTTTGTTGAATGGTCATGGTTTGTTCACCACGACGAATTTCAATTTGTGCACTACGTTGTTGCTGAATTTGCTGCAGCAAGCGCACATCATTTTGCACTTGTCCTAACGGTCGTCCATTTAATGACACAATTTTGTCACCTGAGCGCAGTCCCAGCTTATTGCGTAACTCAGCAGGCGCGGCATCGGTAATTTCATAGCCTTGCCCTGACGGTTGGACACCCATCTGGCTTAAATAACCTGTTGGATTGTTCTGTAACTGTCGGATGGCATCACCAATTGCATTTTGGGGTGACTGTGCTGAACTGACTTCTGGCGCGCGCGTCATGGCAGGCGCACTGGTTTCGGTAGCAGATTCATCACCAAAATAAAGCGTGGCACGCTGGCCGCTGGCGTCGCCCAGTATAATGTGATCCCATGCAACTGCAATCAGACGTTGCGAGGTGCCTTCTAACTCCTGTCCGACGCGATAACGGCTAGAAACGTTATTCACCCGAATGACCGCCGCAGAATGATGCGCAGGCTGCCCCAAAAAAACCCCTTCCAATTTTAAGGGTACTTGCGAGGTGGTCTGACCAGAAGGCAAGTCAACCCGATTTTCTTTAAATAAAGAAAATCCAGTGAGGTTAGGAATGTTGGTCGCTGTTTGATAGCTCAGGGCAATGTCTCGTGCCCCAGGCGGTTGCGGTGGCGCAAGCACTAACCAAACTAAAGCAGCAGTTTTCCAGCATAACCAGACAATTAAAATAAATAGTACCCAGGGGCCAGCCAAATCGAGTGTTTTTAGAGAAAAGTACCGACGCATTATGGCACTCGCAAACTAGATAATGGTTGACGGGTAGATACTACAGCAGTATCCAGACCTGCTTGACCCCGATAACCTGCTACGGTTAGCAATAAACGCTGCGTCAGCTGAACTTCCAGCATATTGTCACTGGATAAATAAATATCACCCATACGCTCGTTTTGGGCGGTGGTCATATTCAACTGCAAGCGGCCTTTATCAGCACTTAATCGTGCCACCAAAGGCGGTAAATTAGCACGTTCAACGCGTCCTTCAAATGGATAACCCAACATACCACCTGTCCAGCTTAACTGGCCATCGGCAGTTTGCCAGCCTTTTTGCTCATGAAAAACAACTTTAAGGTCACGCACATTAATCGGACTATTGGGCCATTGCCACGGCAGCACGGTACGCAACGTCTGGGTACTGATCTGACCTTTTAAATGGTCAATACGGCGTTGTTTAAAGCCTACTGCCACAGTGCCATTCAAACGCGTTTCACCCGTGCGCAGCTCAACATCTGCCCCTAGTTTTAATAATAAAAATGACCATGGGGTTAATTTCCAAGACATTACCCCTTGTAGCTCATCGACATGCCAGTCAGCTTGGCCTTGCCACACACTGCCACTAATGCTGTCGATATAAGGGTTATTGGGTGAGACGCGGGCAATAATCCATGCCGCAGGCAATTGCAGCACAATAAAGAACATAAATAAAAGAACTGCAAATGCCCACCAGCCCTTCCCCGGCTGTTTCGTTGTCATTGTTAAAATACCATCATCTGTTGTAACCAGTAGCCATACAGCTCATGTGATGGCACATTATGCGCAAATAGCCCCAGAACGAAAAGGATTTTATTTTGGCTTTTGTTATTTGGGCTAATATATAGTTCAGCCAGCAATCCATCACGAATATGCTGGCTGAGGATTTGATCAATGACTTAGCGAATAGATACAGCAGTTTTCAGTGCTTGAAATATAAATTGCTCAGCCATTTGTTCAAGTTTAATCATTTAAACAGACGCTTAGATTAAAAAGCTGTCCAAACTAGCGCCTTCTGCGATTTTGGCTGCGAGCCAACGGGGTTGCTTGCCACGGCCAGTCCAGGTTTCTTGTTGATTGTTTGGATTACGATAGCGCGGTGCAACTGGTTTGCGTGTGCTTTTAGCAGATTTAGTGCCGCGAGCCATTAGCTCCTCTATTGAGACACCATTATCAGATGCAATTTGCAATACTTGTTGATAAGCTGCATCTAATTCTTGTTCTTTTTTTGCTTCAATTAATGCTTCAGCTTCATTGGTTAAATGCTGTAGCTCGGCAACGGTTAAATTACTAATATCTGGTTTCATTGGTACTCCCACGAATATAAACGCTATAATATATTAAACTATTATTTTGATCATATTATAATCGCGAGAGTGTTGTCACCTATTATTTATAATATTGCTATATAAACGCCAATAACAGACTTATTCTATAAGTACTTATACCCCTTTTATTCAAGCGAACTCAAGGGGATTATAAAAGAATGTGATTGATTAAAATGGTAAGTCATCATCAAGGTCGGTGTTATAGGATGGTGCGTTATTTTGCCCCGCACTGGTTCGAGACTGATTTGAGCCTTGCTGATTATCAGAATATTGATTATTGGATTTAGCACTATAAGGCGCATAATCCATGCCCTGACCTTGGCTTTCGCCCTGACCACCGCGCGGGCCATCCAGCATTTGCATAGAGTCACCACGGATTTCGGTCGTGAAGCGCTCCTGGCCTTCTTTATCCGTCCATTTGCGGGTGCGCAGGCTGCCTTCAATATAAACTTTGCTGCCTTTTCTTAAATATTGCTGTGCCACTTCACCCAAACGGTTATTCAATACAATACGATGCCACTCAGTAATTTCCTGACGCTCACCTGTATTTTTATCATTCCAGCTTTCACTGGTCGCAATAGAAAACTGAGTCAGCGAACCGCCATTTGGAAAGCTTTTGGTTTCAGGATCACGGCCTAAAGTGCCTACTAAAATTACTTTATTTACGCCACGCATTGCTATTTTCCTCGTGTTTAATTTTTTGATGAGTTGACTTTAAACCAGTCTGAATTAAAACGCCACTGCTTGGTTTAACAGTGACGACAACTTCTGTCGTGCATCGTCGTCCAGGTTTTCCTGATCGACTTTAATATAAGCCAAGCCATCATTTTGCAGCACCACTACTTCCTCAACCCCTTCTACCGCAAGCACACTATTGCTCCAGCTGGCTAAGTCACGCGAAATGGTATGCAACTCAACAGTTAAGGTAGTCAAGTAACGTGGCGACTCTAAAAACCAGCTCACAAATAACCAGCTTAACGCCAAAGCCAACAAAATAATCCAGGCCACTTTGGTGCTTGAGCTGGCCAGTAACTGACCTCCTAAAATACCGCCAAAAAAAGCCCCCAAAAACTGGCTGGAGGCATTAATACCCATGGCGGTGGCTTTTACCGAAGGCAAGGCAATTTTGGATAACCATGAAGGCAATAATGCTTCAATCACGTTAAACGCAATAAAAAACAAAGCCAGGCCTAACAACAACCCCCAGCTAATGGTATAAAACGCACTTAATACCCCTAAGGCCACGGTAATAAATAGCACCGCCACAATAAATATCTGCCGCATTTGCTTTTTCTTTTCGGCAATAATAATACTGGGAAAGGCGAAAAATAAGCTAATTAATAATAAGGGCAAATAGACCCAGCCATGATGATTAACAGGAATACCTGCCCACTCGACCAGTTGACTGGGTATAAATACAAACAATGCCGTCATGATTAAATGCAGCATGAAAATAGACACATGTAAACGATTTAAATTATGGTTGCCAAGTACCAGTTTAAATTTTTCTTTATAGTTGCCATTGGCATGTTTATGTTGAATAGAAACCTTAGGCACCATGAGTAATAATGA
The DNA here is from genome assembly GCA_023393635.1 of Pseudomonadota bacterium. Classification (GTDB taxonomy): domain Bacteria; phylum Pseudomonadota; class Gammaproteobacteria; order Pseudomonadales; family Moraxellaceae; genus Alkanindiges. Next base: position 81,471 of record JAEWKT010000011.1, on the reverse strand, counting down.
AATCGCCAAAATGCCCGCAACACTGGATAACCAAAATAAGCCTTTTAAGCCCATATGACTGGTTAACAATGGCCCAAGCACAAAGGCCAGCATAAACGACACGCCAATACTCATGCCAATAATGGCCATGGCTTTGCTGCGTTGCTCTTCACGCGTAACATCAGCCAATAACGCCATCACCACTGCTGAAATAGCACCACTGCCTGCAATGGCGCGGCCAATAATCACCTGCCAGATATCCACTGACATGGCAGCAATGGCATTACCTAAAGCAAATAACAACAAGCCAAAAATGATTAAACCACGCCTTGAGATTCGATCTGCCCATAAGCTAAAAGGGATTTGCAAAATAGCCTGACTTAAACCATAAACACCCACTGCAAGCCCGAGTAATGCAGGTGTTGCGCCGTGGTATTGCTGACCCGCAATGGCAAATACGGGGATGATCATGAATAAACCCAGCATGCGCAGTGCAAAAATACTGGCCAGGGCAAACGTGGATCGACGTTCTATAGCATTCATGAAAAGCAGAATCCCTTGGTGGTTGATTTCATTAATTTTGCGAACAGTATACCCTGATTTTAAGCATTAAACATGCCGCTTTGGGCAGGGTATCCCACCAAAGTACAAGACGTTTTAATGACAATTGTGCCGAATAACAACTTGAAATTACATAAAACAGCACCATATTTAGGCTTAAACTTTATGATCTTAATCAGTAGCTATCTTATGTGTTGCCTGATCTTGAGTGCATGATTTTTAATAGATGATCTTTAATCTATCAATGCGCCTGCTGAACTGTTGTCCATCCATCATTAGCTGAGACCTACATGAGCCAAAGTGAAATCCGTATTCGTGGTGCAAGAACGCATAATCTAAAAAATATATCCTTAGATATTCCGCGTGACAAATTTGTGGTCATTACTGGGTTGTCAGGTTCAGGTAAGTCCTCGCTGGCATTTGATACCTTATATGCCGAAGGCCAGCGTCGTTATGTGGAATCATTATCGGCTTATGCACGGCAGTTTTTGTCGCAAATGGAAAAACCAGAAGTTGATAGCATTGAAGGCTTATCCCCTGCCATTGCTATTGAGCAAAAATCAACCAGCCATAATCCGCGCTCAACTGTGGGCACCATTACTGAAATCTACGATTATTTACGCCTGCTGTATGCGCGCGTGGGGACACCGTTTTGCCCAGAACATGATTTGCCCATGGTGGCGCAAACCATTAGTGAAATGGTTGATACGGTTAAAGCCCTACCTGAAGGCACTGCCCTGATGCTGCTAGGGCCTGTGGTGCGTGAGCGTAAAGGGGAATACACCCATTTGTTTGAACAAATGCAAAGTCAGGGCTTTGTGCGCGCTCGTGTGGATGGCGAGATTATTGAGCTGGATGATCCACCAAAACTCGATAAGAAGAAAAAACACACCATTGAAGTGATTGTTGACCGTTTTAAAATTCGTGAAGACCTGGGTAATCGTCTGGCAGAATCATTTGAAACTGCCCTGCGTTTGGGTGGTGATATTGCCACGCTCACCTGGATGGATGGTAGTCAGCCTGATCAGGTATTTTCAGCCAAGCATAGCTGTCCGCAGTGTGACCGTGCGGTTGCTGAACTAGAACCGCGTTTGTTTTCATTTAATAACCCGTATGGGGCGTGTGCTGTATGTGATGGCTTGGGCGTGCGTAGTCACTTTAGTGCCGAGAAATTGATTCCTAACCCAGAGCTGTCCTTAAACCAAGGCGCCATTCGCGGTTGGGATCGACAACGTCCCTATTATTTTGGCTTTATTACCAAGCTGTCTGCGCACTATGACATTGACATGGATGCACCTTGGCAAGCCTTGCCCAAAACCCAGCAAAACCTTGTACTCAATGGTTCGGGTAAAGAAAAGATTGATTTTTCTTATGTGGATGAGCGCGGTCGCAAACAGCATCGCGTGATGGTATTTGAAGGCGTATTGCCCTATCTGGATCGTCGTTACCGCGAAACTGAAAGTAATCTGGTACGCGATGATTTGTCGCAGTATTTATCCAACGCGGCCTGTGATGCCTGTGATGGCTCACGTTTAAATGAGCTGTCACGCAATGTCAAAGTGGTTAACTGCACCTTGCCAGAAGTCACCCGTATGTCGATTGGTGATGCTGCGGAATACTATCAGGAACTGAAGCTTGAAGGTGCCAAAGGCGAAATTGCCGACAAGATTTTTAAAGAAATCCGTGAGCGCCTACATTTTCTGGTTAGTGTTGGCCTAAATTATTTAAGCCTGTCGCGTTCGGCCGATACCTTGTCTGGTGGGGAAGCACAGCGGATTCGTCTGGCCTCACAAATTGGCGCGGGCTTAATGGGTGTCATGTATGTGCTGGATGAGCCATCGATTGGCCTGCATCAACGCGACAATGATCGCTTATTGGCAACCTTAATCCGTTTACGTGATCTTGGTAATACGGTGTTAGTGGTTGAGCATGACGAAGATGCCATTCGTGCGGCGGATCATATTATTGATATTGGCCCTGGCGCAGGCGTGCATGGCGGTGAAATTATTGCCCAAGGTACAGCGGCTGATATTGAAACCAATGCTGAATCACTTACGGGCAAGTATTTATCTGGTCGCTTAAAAATTGCCGTACCTGAACAACGCACTGCCATCGACAGCGAGAAAATGCTGCAACTGAATGGCGCATCAGGTCACAACTTGCGCGATGTGAACTTAAGTATTCCCTTGGGCTTGTTTACTTGTGTGACGGGTGTTTCGGGTTCGGGCAAATCTACTTTAATTAACCGCACCTTATTACCATTGGCTGCTACCCAGTTAAATGGCGCCACCACTTTAACGGCTGAAAAATTTACCAGTATTGATGGTTTGCAGCACTTGGATAAAGTAGTGGATATTGACCAAAGTCCAATTGGCCGTACACCACGCTCCAACCCTGCTACCTATACAGGTTTATTTACGCCAATTCGTGAGTTATTTTCGCAAACGGTAGAAGCAAAATCACGTGGTTATGCTGCTGGTCGCTTTAGCTTTAACGTGAAAGGCGGCCGCTGTGAAGCCTGTGAAGGTGATGGCATGATTAAAGTGGCCATGCACTTTTTACCAGACATGTATGTGCCCTGTGATGCATGTCATGGCAAACGCTACAACCGTGAAACGCTGGAAGTAAACTACAAAGGCAAGAATATTTCTGATGTGCTGCAAATGACGGTAGAAGATGCGGCGGCATTTTTTGAAGCCATTCCATCGATTTATCGGAAATTGGAAACCTTGATTCAAGTGGGCTTGGGCTATATCCGTTTAGGCCAAGCAGCGACCACGCTGTCTGGTGGTGAAGCGCAACGGGTTAAATTAGCACGTGAACTGGCCAAACGGGATACGGGCAAAACCTTGTATATTCTGGATGAGCCAACCACTGGCCTGCACTTCCATGATATCGCCAAGCTACTGGAAATCCTGCATCACCTGCGTGACAAGGGCAACAGCATTGTGGTGATTGAGCATAATCTGGACGTGGTTAAAACTGCCGACTGGGTGATTGATTTAGGCCCTGAAGGTGGTTCTGGCGGTGGGATGATTATTGCTGAAGGAACGCCTGAGCAAATTGTGAAAGTAAAGGCATCTTATACAGGGCATTTTTTGAAGCCCCTGTTAAAATAAGAGGTTGAAATTAAGAAATAGAAAACGGTGCTTTAGGGTGCCGTTTTTTATGCCTGTCATTTAATAATTTATTCAAGCTCATCAGGTAGCATATTTGGATATTTGATAGGACGATACTCAGTAAAGTGGATATCACGCACATGCGTAAAATTCGACCAAATCAACCGACTTCCTTTTGTCCACTTTAAAGGCCTGATGCGCTTTTGTACCGCAGCAATTTCCTCTTTCTTCGCTACTCTTAACTCGCTAATTTCTCCGTACAATCTAATAGCAGGCTGGGTAGCAAACTTTCCCAGGACTAAAGATTTTAACCAGAAACCCTTACTCGCATTCACCGCCATTACACATACTTTAGGATTATATTTTACGTTTTCAGCGAATTGCTTTGTATAAGTGTCAAAGAAATATCCTGTTTGATCGTCACGTAAAAATACTGTTCCAATGGGGGTAATATGAGGCTGACCCTGTTCATTGACTGAGGCAATTGAGCAATGCATTGTAGAGGCTTGAGCCTGTGTAAATACTTGCTGAATTGCATCCCACGCTTTTACCAGTTGCATATCTTCTCTATATTATTAAACCTATGAGTTTAATAATATAGAGAAGTCAACCCTCAGACGCAATTAGTTTTTAAACAGTAAGGCAAACTCCTTAAAAGCTTTACTTCTAATCTCAAGACTCCTCATCAACCTTATTCCTTACACTTTCGTTTTGTTCATGTGCCTCATGTACTGGCCTGTTTCTCACATAATGCAGCGTCACCAGACGGGACACAATTAACGTTAAATACATCACCCCAACAAACATCTGCAATGCCACCAGCATTCGTGCCTGTGGCGTTGCTGGCACCAGATCACTCAAACCCGTATTGGACTGCACACTAAAACTTAAAAATAACAGCTCTACCCAGGAGCGGCGCACTGGCTCGCCAGCCAGACTAAAACTTTCTGGATAAACGATCTGGCAGGCGTTATACAAAAAGGCAAAAGCCCAGGCAAACAGGGTAAACACAGCTGCCGCCGCAAATAGCTCATCGCTAGTGAGGTAGCGGTCGGCAAACATGTACATCATCAAGCCTACCGCTGCATAAATATAAGCTGCGGCTTCGACCAGATTAGAGACAATCTGCAAATATGTTGAGGTATAGCCCAGCATTAAGGTAACGGACAATAACAGCGCCGAAAGTACCAGTCCCAAGCCCACCGTGCTATAAATTGGGCTACGCCTGATAATGACTGCAATTAGAAGCAACACCAGCGTGCCCAGCCCCCATATCGTGGCATTACTGTTTAAGCTTCCCGTGGTGAATGGCAAAATTAGCAGCATGGACAGTTGCAACATCAGCAACCAAGCAGAAGGCAGGCGCTTTAAGTTACGCCAACGAAGAAAAATATTTCGCATCATGCAGACTCGTCATTTTTATCAGATTATGCCGAAAAAATTGCGCATCCCGCCTAATTTTACCAAAAAAATCAATTCACTCATTATACTCACACTATAGGGGTTGTTTTTTATCCTTCAGGCTAAACTTTAGGGGAGTGAATATGCAGCAGGCAATTGTTGGTTTTCATCAGGATGAAGAACAGCACTGGGTAGCCGAGCTGGCTTGTGGACACAACCAGCATATGCGGCATAACCCACCATGGATTAACCGATCCTGGGTTATGAGTACTGAAGGTAGGCAGCGCATGTTGGGTCATTGCTTAAATTGCAAGCGGTGCGATGAAGCCTTACAACAGGCGAATAAGCATAAATGCTAACCGTTGATTTCTCTGCTAATGCTTTCATTTAATGTGAATGACTGTCTAGTCAGCCTAAGTTACTTTTCATCAATGAGTGCAATGCATGAATTACAGTAAAGTAGAGATATTACCTGATTTACACACAAGGATGCGTTATGAATCAGCATACCCCACGCACTGCTTTTCCCCAAGCTGCCGAGCAAGCCGAAACCCACCCCATTTTTAATGTGGCAACGGTATTAGAAGACATTAATTTATTTGAATCAGACCCTGCCCTACAAGAAGCAGTACAGCGTGGAGGCGCGAGCTGGGCAATGGATGCACTTCAACAATTTGGTGCCATCACAGGGGCTAGCGAGTATTTACAATTAGGTCATTTGGCCAATAAATATAAACCTGAGCTTGACACACACGACCGTTTTGGCAATCGGGTAGACATTGTGCATTATCACCCTGCCTATCATGAGCTTATGCACAGTGCATTTGCCAATCAGTTGCATTCAGCACCCTGGTTAAATCCAAAGCCTGGTGCGCATGTAGCACGTGCAGCACAATATTTAATGCAAGGTCAGATAGAAGCAGGACATATGTGCCCGACCACCATGACTTTTGCCAGTATTCCTAGTATTCGCACCACACCCAAGCTTGCGTCCATGTGGCAGGATAAAATTTTAAGCAGTGTATATGATCGGCGTAATTTGCCCGCCAACCAAAAAAACGGCCTAACTGTAGGCATGGGCATGACCGAAAAACAAGGTGGCTCAGATGTGCGTGCCAACACAACCTTTGCTAAAGCAATTGATGAGGCGGGTGCTGCCAAAAATGATGATCTCAAATGTTTTGAGATTACTGGGCATAAGTGGTTTTTGTCTGCCCCAATGTGTGATTTGTTCTTGGTGCTGGCGCAGACCGATGCTGGACTATCCTGCTTTTTGGTACCGCGCTGGCGTCCTGATGGCAGTAAAAATAGCTTACAGGTGATTCGCCTAAAAAATAAAATGGCCAACGTGTCCAATGCCTCGAGTGAAGTAGAGTTTCGTGGCGCGTTTGGCTGGTTAGTGGGTGAGGAAGGTCGTGGGGTTGCCACAATTATTGAAATGGTGAGCTTAACCCGTTTTGATTGTATGCTGGGTTCAAGTGCCATTATGCGTATGGGGCTCATTCAGGCTATTCATCATTGCCAGCAGCGCGAAGTATTTGGCAAAAAGCTGATTGACCAGCCTTTAATGCAAAACCTGCTGGCCGACCTTGCGCTAGAGTATGAAGGTGCATTGGCGTTAAGCATGCGCATGGCACAGGCACTGGATCAAAAAGAGCAGGCTAACGAGACAGGATATCATGCTGCATTATTGGCACGAATTGCTACTGCCATTGGCAAATACTGGATTTGCAAGCGCACACCCAATCATAGTTATGAAGCAATGGAAGTGATTGGCGGTAATGGTGTGATGGAAGATGGGCCAATGCCACGCTTATATCGTGAAGCAGTAATTAATAGTATTTGGGAAGGCTCAGGCAACGTACAGTGTCTGGATGTGCTGCGTGCCATGCAAAAAACCCCTGAAACGGTGCAGGCTTATTTTAACGAAGTGAGTTTGGCCTTAGGTAGCCATAACCTGTTTGATGCCGCAGTGGCCAAGCTTAAAGCGGAATTTGCCTACCCTGAGCAATTGGAATTTCGTGCGCGTACGATAGTGGATCAGTTGGCTGTGGTGCTACAAGCTGCGCTATTATTACAACATGCGCCACAATTTGTTAGTCATGCTTTTTGTCAGGCCCGTTTAGGGCAACAGGGCGCACATAACTACGGTACATTGCCTGTAGAGGTAGATGCCAGGGCAATTATTGCACGGAGTTTTACCTCATAAAGCTGCTTTATAAAGCTGTATTGCCTAAACTTGCTGTATTAAAAAACGATGTGTCAAAAGCTAAATAAACCAAAGCCCGAATCAGGTCGGGCTTTATGGTGCTGCTTATGCTTATATTAAGCAGATACAGGGCAATTCGCCTCAGCAGGTGGTGCTGAAAATACCTGACTGCGATGATAACCATCAACATAATACTCAAGCTGGGTCAGGATTTCATTCATTCCTTGCATCTGGCTGGCATTGTTAGTGATGAGCTGCAATAACGCCTCTATTTCTTCAAGGCTATACTGCTTTTCAAGCGCGCGCAAAATCAAGCTATGCTCGGTTGGCTCGCTATTGGCTTCATCAATCAATAGCTCCTCATATAGCTTCTCGCCATCACGCAGCCCTGAATAGACTATCTCAATATCGCCATGGGTACTATTTGATTCTTTAGGTGTTAAACCACTTAAAAAAATCATACGTTTGGCCAAATCAACAATTTTGACGGGCTCGCCCATATCCAGCAAAAATACATCACCACCCTTGCCCATTGCCCCTGCCTGAATAACCAACTGCGCAGCTTCTGGAATGGTCATAAAATAACGGGTAACTTCTGGGTGCGTGACTGTAATCGCCTGGCCATTGGCAATTTGCTTGCGAAATAACGGCACCACAGAACCCGATGAGCCTAATACGTTACCAAAGCGCACCAGGCTAAACTGCGTTTGACAGTTAGGCTGTGCTGCCAAAGCCTGACAGGCCAGCTCGGCAATACGTTTAGAGGCACCCATGACATTGGTCGGGCGTACTGCCTTATCGGTTGAAATCAGTACAAATGTTTCTACCTTACAGTTTTGCGCCGCTTTCGCACATCGATAGGTACCCACACTATTATTCATTAAGCCAACAAATGGGTTCACCTCAACCAATGGCACATGCTTATAAGCTGCTGCGTGATATACCGTATTCACCTGATACTTTTGCATTATCTGCTCAAGTTTGGATTGATGTTGCACGCTGCCCAAGGATGGGACAATCTTTAAGGCTGGGGCCAGTGCTTTGAGCTCTTGCTCAATGGCGTACAGTGCGTACTCAGACAATTCCAGCAAAATAAGCGTGTTGGGTTGAAGCTTAATAATCTGGCGGCATAATTCACTACCAATAGAGCCACCTGCGCCAGTTACCATCACTACTTTTTGGCTAATATTGGCGGCAAGCAAGCGTTGTATTGGTGGCACAGCATCACGGCCTAACAAGTCCATGATGTCGACTTCCTGCATATCGGAGATTTTAAGCTGACCGTTGATCATCTCTTCAATGCTAGGTACGGATTGCACTTTAACCGTCAACGGTTCCAACTGTTCAATAATTTGACGGCGTTGACTGCGTGTAGCAGATGGCATGGCCAGTAATACTTTTTCTACCCGATATTTAGCAATCACTCGTACCAGGTCAGTGCTACTGTAGACCTTAATACCCGCAATACGTCCACCGATGAGTAGAGGATTATCATCAACAAAGCCCACTACGCGCTTATAAGAATGATTCTTTAAAGAGCTAAATAAAGCTGTACCCGCAGCACCAGCCCCATAGATTAAAACGTGTTTGGTAGGTTGCGAGGGCTGTACTGCAACTGTTCGATAATGCAATAAAAACCGCGCGGTGATGCGACTAAACAGCACCCATACCAGCAGAATAAAAATATAGGCCAGTGGCACAGAGCGTGGTAAATGCAGCACCGACGCATTAATGCCAAATATGACAAGGCTCAGCAAGAATAAACTCAGTAGCACTGATTTAAATAAATTTTCATTAAATGAACGCAGAATTTCCTGATACAGGCCGCTGAAAAATAAAAATACAAATGACAAGCCGTAAACAATCAGCTGCGTTTGCAAAGACAACTTATAATCTAAAGACAGCAGACGCGCGGCCATTAAAAAATGCAGGGTAAATATCATGACTGCTAAATCAAAAGCCATGATAATGAGTTGCTTTTGCCATCTGGGTAAGTCTGACAACACCCTTAATGGCGTGCGTATGATACTCGTAAACATGGGATTACTCACTTACGCTAGCATCGCCTAAAGGATTTAATGCTTGGTGACCAACATCAGTAATAGCTTGTATCGTTTTGGAAATATCATCAGTGCTTAAAGATGGATGCACCAAAAACATCACGCTGGTTTCACCTAATTGCCTGGCAACAGGCAGCCGCTTTTTAGGTCGCCACGGTGTACCATCAAAGGCTTTTTCTAAATAAACTTCTGAACACGACCCACTAAAGCATGGCACACCCAGCGCATTGATGTGCTCAATTACCTTGTCACGTGTCCAGCCACTGGCCAACTGCTCAGGCTTAATAAAAGCATAGGCTTTATAATAGGCATGTTGATAATCACCCGATGGCATGGGCACGTCAAAAATACCTGTCTGCGCACAGGCAGCCAAAATTTCTTGTGCATGCGCATCCCGTTGTTGGTGCCATTTTGGCATATAGGTCAATTGAATACGGCCAATAGCACCTTGTAGCTCGGTCATGCGCCAATTGGTGCCAAAAGATTCATGTACCCAGCGAAAACCTGGTGCATGCTGACGCTGGTATACTGCTTCATAGCTTTTGCCATGATCTTTGTAAGACCACATTTTTTGCCAGAGTTGTTCATCATTGGTGGTGACCATGCCGCCCTCGCCACCTGTGGTCATAATTTTATCCTGACAAAATGACCACGCGCCCACATGACCAATTGAACCCGCAGCACGCCCTTTATAATATGCTCCATGTGCCTGTGCGCAATCTTCGATGACATAAATGCCGTGCTGCTGGGCAAACTGCATAATAGGATCCATATCGCACATCCAGCCCGCCAAATGCACACAAATAATGGCACGCGTGTTGGGAGTCACTACCGCCTGAATGGTGGCTAAACTAATGTTTTGTGAATCTGGCTCTACATCGGCAAAGATGGGATTCGCCCCAGCAGTCACAATGCTACTTGCCGAGGCCAAAAAAGTGCGTGAGGTAACAATGACATCGTCTCCTGCGCCGATACCCAGTGCTTTTAATGCCAAATCCAGTGCTACCGTACCATTAGTCAATGCAATGGCATGGGATACTCCTACCCAAGCAGCAAACTCCTGCTCAAACTGGCGACACTCCTGCCCTGTCCAGTAGTTTACTTTATTGGATAACAGCACACGTGAGACAGCATCTGCCTCAACTTGCGTAAAACACGGCCAGGGTTGAAAAGGAGTATTTAGCATGGGTTTGTACAGCCTGATTCGATAAATTTATGGGATTCCCGCACCTGAACTAATTATTTCTGATAGCACATTTGACAAGCTATAAATCATCATTGATAACAACCAGCCTGTCCGCTACCAGAAAAAATAATCCATTATTTAGCGCATATTACTTAGCGCATATTGTATTTAGCATTTGCATTTTTCTTAGATAATAGTCATGCCTCAATCACTCTGCTTTTGATATTAGAATAAGTGACCTCACTTACTCACCTTTTTCATTGCGCCACGTTTTATATATTATGTGAACGCAAATTCTGTTTGATGCTAATTCCAGCCTCAAATGCCTGACTTGGCAGATTTAGGATAAATTAGGCTTAACTATTCAGGTGTGGCTATTCGCATCTGTTAAGTACGCTGGATCGCTTTCAACTTCAGTATTATCCAACGTAGCGAAGCATACAATATAAATAAACCAGCCGCCCCTTGCAGCAGCCCAACCAAAACTTTTGCAGTAAATAAATAACTGTCCTTTAACAAAAGCTTATGCCACTCTATTGCAGCATGCAACCCCCAAAACAATGAACATAAACACAACAAAATGATAATCAATCCGCTTTGCCATTTGCTTAACTCTGTTTTTTGCTGTTTTACATGAATGCCAGATTGCTTTTTTAGCGTTAATCGGATTGCTGCACACTTAACGAGCAAACCTAGCCCCACTATAGAAGTAAGGTATTGCAACAACCGTGCGACTGGCATTTGACCCAAATAGCTCACATTGACTGGATACTGCAACCAGCCTAATTGCATGGCAATAAAACCATCGGGATGCGTGGTGCCATCCCACAGCAAATGCGTCATCGCACCTAACATCAAGCCTGCCATGACTTTTAGCCAAAACAGGCCATATTGTTTTAATTTAGAGGCCAGCCAAAGCCCAAATGGGTATTGAACTTCATGAGGTAATATTGCTGGCTGCTTAACAGGCTGAACATTGCACCATGGCTGGATTAAAGCCAATGCGGCTGGCCTACATAGCCAATACCATAAAATAAATGCAGCCAGCCCCCATGGTAGACAATAAGTAAAGATGCCTATCCACTCGTGTGAATACTGCCCAACTGCTGGTTCAGCATTTAGAAAATAGGGCAAATCGGGCAGCATGGTGCCAATAAGCAGTGCCTCAAAACTGACCCAGCGTTGACAGCGGCAAAACGGCAAGGCAGCTGCCATGTGCGAGAGAGTGAATGCCATTTATACGATGCAGTCACGGGGTAAAACAAAACGTGCCACTTACTTCACCATCGCACGGGCAGGATTACCCACCACCATTACGCCAGCAGGTACGCTTTTGGTGACCACTGCACCCATACCCACCACCGCGCCTTTGCCAATCACTAAAGGCTGATCGGGCGTGCCCTGTTTAATGACTGCGCCTGCACCAATGTAGGCATGGTCTTCAATATGCACATTACCATTGCACTTCACACCTGGGGCAAAAGTGACAAAATCACCAATAATACAGTCATGTTCCACATAGCTATATAAATTGGCATGAAAACATTTGCCAATTTTAATATTAGAGGTAATGGCCACAAAAGGACTTAATGCTGCACCTTCTGCAATATCTATTGCATCCATCAGCAATGTTGAATTGGCCTGCACTGACCATAAATTGATGCCATCAGCCTGTAGTGTATTGGCTAACTGTTCACGTATCTTACTATTGGCAATGGCGATCAGTACAAATTTATCCACTGCGTCTAATGCTTTAAAAGCCTGATAATTTAATGCGGTGTGCCCGTTAATTTGAAAGGGCTGCTTTAAACTATCGTCAATAAAATAAATGCTTGCGTTAATGCCATCACGCTGCAACTGCTCACGTGCCACGGGCATAAGGCTTCTACCACAACCTGATGCGCCATAAATGGCATAAATTGCGTTATTCATGCTTTTGCCCAAGGCTAAAATAAATAAATTTAGTCATCATTTTCTTCATTCAATGGGGTTATAAAGCGTTGCTTGGCATATTGCATTGCTAACTGTAAACGATGCTGCAACACTTCTTTAGGCGGTAATACTGTTAAATATTCCGCCACATGGATGCCCGATTGCTCAAGCTCTAGCAATTCAATTTGCTCATGTTTTTTGGCACTACATAAAATAATACCAAGTGGTGGGTTTTCGCCTTCTTCTTGTTCATATTTGGCCAACCAGCGTAAATACAGTTCCATTTGACTTTTATGGGCGTGTCGAAATTTATCCGTTTTTAAATCAATCGCCACCAATCGTTTTAACTTGCGGTTATAAAATAATAGATCAATATAAAAGTCATCTTCATCTATCTGGATGCGCTTTTGTCGGGCAATAAAACTAAATCCTGAGCCCAGCTCTAAAATAAACTGCTCTATGTCTCTTAAAATAGCATCTTCTAAATCTTTTTCTAAATAACGGTCATTCAAATCTAAAAAATCAAGAATATAAGGATCTTTAAGTAGTAACTCCGTACTTAACTGACCAGAATGGCGCAACTGGTCAAGCTCTTGAATAATGACTTGCTCAGGCTTTTTAGAAATAGCGGTACGCTCAAACAGCAAGGCACCGATGCGCTCATCCAAGACTCGGGTAGACCAGCGTTCCTGCATGGCCATAGTTAAATAAAAATCACGCTTAAGTGGTTCATCAATATATATAAGCGTTTTAAAATGAGTCCAGCTTAATTGCTCACGCACTGCGTGGACAATTTTAATATCCGTGAATATCTCCGCAAATCTGACACAATAGTTAAGTTGCGTTCTACCCCATCCTTTACCAAATTGCTCAGTTAAGGTTTTGGATAAGTTGGCGATTATCTGCTTACCATAATCTGCACGGCTGCCCTGCAAAACTTCTTGCCTGATCCGCTGTCCAACCTGCCAGTACATTAAGGTCAGTTCTGAATTGACGGCGATGGCTGCTTGTTGCTTAGCACTATTGATTAGCTCAATAACGTCATGCGTCAGTTGGGGCGTTACTGAAACGGTCATGGTTTTATTAGCCATTGCTTATAGATCATTGGTGTGAGGTTCGAGAGAGATACATCGCACTACTCATGATTTTGTCCTTTTGCGCTGCCAGTAAACTTGGTCATGGTGGCCTCACCCTCAGCACTAATATCGTCTTTTGCTAGCACTTTATGCACAGTTTTAAACATAATTTTAAAATCAAGCAGCGTGGATTGATTCTCCACATACCACGTGTCTAACTTAAACTTTTCATCCCAACCAATGGCATTACGGCCATTGACCTGTGCATAACCTGTCATACCAGGGCGCACATGATGGCGCTTTGCTTGCTCTGGGCTATACAGCGGCAAATATTCCATCAGCAATGGCCGTGGCCCTACCACACTCATATCGCCTTTAATCACATTCCATAGCTCTGGCATTTCATCCAGACTAGTAGATCGTAGCATTTGACCAAATGGGGTTAAGCGTTCACTGTCTGGCAACACATTACCTTGCTCATCAACAGCATCAAGCATGGTACGAAACTTAATCATTTCAAATGGCTTGCCATGTAAGCCTGGGCGCACTTGGCGAAACAACACGGGTGAGCCTAAGTTTTTTTTGACTTTATAAGCAACGAAGCAATATAAAGGAGATAATAAGATTAAGGCAATGCTGGCAATAGTGAAATCGAAAAGGCGTTTAATCATGCGTAACTCACCTACAAGTTTTGCAAATAAAAATTTAAGTAATTCTGCCAAACTTTCATTTGATCAAAATTTTGTATTGCCCAATCTCGTGCAGAACCATACGGTTTCTGAAAATGAATATCAGTGGCAGCTTGATTAATTGCGTTGGCAACTGTCAAAGTATCTTTAAAATTAAATCGTTGACCACTAATATTATTGCTTACGCTATCTTTTACTCCAACTACATCGTACGCAAAAGTAGGTACCCCACAGCTTGCTGCTTCAATGGCTACATTACCAAATCCCTCGCGATGACTTAGAAATAAATGTAAATCAGCTTTCTGAAAATATTGCACTACATTATTGCTATGAGGTATATGCTGAAGGAAAGGATACTCTTGCTTTAAATCTTCCAGAAAACTTTCTGAAATTTTATCCTCTATTTGCCCCACTATTAAGAACTGAAGATTTGTCTGTTTTAAATTTTTAAGAATTTCGGCTAAATCATATAGACCTTTATCAGGACAAATACGGCCAACTATTAAAACTGTAAAAATATTACTCAGAGAATTGATTGGCTCTTCATGAACAATACTCATTTTTAAATTTGTTTTAGGTCTGTATTTATTGGTATCCACACCATTTGAAGACCCTGCCCCTAGTAAAAATGCTTTTTTAACATTAATTAATTTTTCTATTTGATAAGCCTCTTTTAAAGATTTAGATATAAAAATTGTCTTATGGGTCATTAGTAAGCAAATTTTATCTAAAAACTCATATATCTTTCTCTTTTTACCAGAGAAATTTTCGTAAGCACGCCCTCTTACCAGTGCTATACGCCTTTTTTGGCAAGTTAGATATGAAGCAATACTTCCTAATAATAAAGCTTTAGGAGTTGAATAAATCACTAAGTCAAAACGATTAAACAAAAAAAAGAAAAAAAGGAAAATTAATGATTTTATATCTTGAAAAAACGAAGGTTTGCGATGAAATTTAGCATTAACTACCTTACCTACTTTACGTGCAGCAAGTATGTTTAACTGTTCTTGGCATCCACCACAAATCAGGGTAATTTCTAAGTTAGATTTATCTCTAAAATATTCAAGTTGGCCACGACAAAGCACATTAAAAGAAATAGCATCGGTAATAAGCATGCAAACTTTAGCAGTTTTTTTACTTCTTTCCATTCACAACCTCAGCAGCTTTTTTCCAAAATTGAGTGCGCTCTTGATTTAACTTATCTGCATCATAATCCCAGGCTACTTTATGGTTACGTCTTCCCTTCTTATATCTGAGTTCTTGAGAGACTGCCAAAATATAAAGTCGGTCAGCTAGAGCCTCACTATCGTTTACAGCAACAAGATCATCCTCTAGTAATAGTTCAGGAATACCCCCAACGTTGGTTCCTACTGCTGGTAGCCCTACACTCATTGCTTCAATTAATGCACGCGGAAGACCTTCAGTTAAACTAGGCTGAATATAAATATCCTGTTGCCTGAGCCATTGCAAGACTTGTTCACCACCAGCTAATGAGCCATCAAAAAAAATCTGATCACTAATACCTAATTCTTTTGCCAGATGAAGGTAGTGCAGTTTTAGTTTTCCAGAACCTAAAATATGCAAGTGTACATCTAATTGTTTCTCTCTTAAATGAACGATAGCTTCTATAGCATTCCTAATGCCCTTATACTCATTATTAAAGGATCCTATTAGGCCTAGTTTAATAAAATTAGTGTTTTTAATAGCGTAGTCGCTGAGGCACAAATTCAGCACAGGCACCTTTATCTGTACATTTGAAGCACTTGCTTCAAATCCCCTCGTAGGATAGCGCTGCTGAAGATCTGTCTTGGTTACATAGATCACGCCATTAGCATGTCTAACAAAAATTTTATTTAGAAAAGTAAATATATAAACAAATATATTGAATACGATATTTGCCTTTACCTTGGAAGTAGAAAGTGCCTCTTTTGGGTCACCTACTAACTCTATAAAGTATTTTTTTCTAAATAACAAATTAACCAATAAAACAAAAACTCCTAAAAAACTAGGTAGCCTTATGATGAGAGCCTCAGCATTTTTTATACTATTCTGAACCAATTTTAAATTAAATATTAAGTTTTTAGAAAAAATTGAAGAAAAGCCGATACCTTTAACAGGCGTAAAATGCACATTCGGTTTGTTAATTTCATTAAAGTTGATACTTTCATCATCACAAACCACTCTTGATATAACGTTTATATCTTTGTCAAAAACACCATATCGTGCAAAAACGTCATTAGTAAATTTACCTTCGGAGAAGTATTTATTATTAATATATTTAAACTTATGATCGTGAACATACAACACGCTTTTTACTTTCATCTTTTTCTCTAGTAAATTTAAGAAAGATTAGCTATTTTGACTAAACTAAATATCCCATAACTTGACCATACTGGACACGTGCTGTTCATTTGTAAAACTAGAGTTCTTCAAAGTATCTCTAACCTCTTGTCTTGAATATGTATGCATTTTCTCCATCTGTGTAATAATCATTTTCGCCCACTCTCGACTATCATAACCGTCAACAACATGAACATAAGCATTTTGCTCACTAATTTCTTTACAACCGTCTAAACCAGAAACAATTGACTCACAACCTACACTTAATGCTTCCAACACCACTCCAGGAAGACCCTCTCTTACAGACGGCAAAACTAAAAAATTATATTTTTTTAAAACTTCTAATGGTTGCTGAGTTTGCCCACAAAATTTTATATGTTGACTTACACCTAATTTATGCGTTCTTAGCATTATATTTTCTTTAATAATTGTATTTTCTTTACCGTAAAAATCTAATTGCCAGTTAATCTCAGGTCTTAGCAAACAAAGTTCACTGATTACATCAACTAAGAAAATTTGATTTTTAGCTTCATGCATCCTTCCGAGGCAGACTAAAGAGTATGGCAGACGCTCATTTTCCAGAGACTCCCTATCATCTATATCAATGCCATTATATATAGTTAACCATTTGCTCTGAGAAGTTTTGGATAATTTTCTTGCACCTTGGCATACTCCAATCACCTTAGTTGAAAAGTTATTGAGTAATATGCTAAAAAAATTCTGTTTTAAGTGATAAATAAGCCCGCTGCCATAATGCTCTGTTGTACGAATATGACAAAATATATTTTCGATCCCTGCTAATCTACCAACTACCGCATAAATACCACCAGCTAAACTCGCGTTAATGTGTAAAACTTCAGGAGCAATATTTTTTAAAGTTTTAAAGAACAAATTTAGCCCTAACAGGCCTTTTTTTCCATAAATAATTTCTAAATTAGACTGTGTTAAGAATTCAGGTGTTAATTCTCCTACTTCCCCAGAAACAACATAAATATAATATTTTGCTTTAGCTTGTATTCTATTAAGATCATTGATGAGCCTCAAGGTACGCATTTCTGCTCCACCTCGATCTAACTTACCAATTGTAATAAAGATTTTTCTCATATATTATTCCTATTAGAAGATTTTTTCCCCTCTAATACCAGTAAAGTTCTTTAAAGTTCAGGTTATAGATTTATACTCATGCTGTTAAATAGCTATAAATTTAATATACCTAACAATATATGTCATCATGAATAAATATATACCTTATTAAAGGATTCATATTTACCTTACAAAAACAATCTGTTTAAAGACGCCACTTTAGTTGCCCACTCAATATATAATGAAATACTAATATATAAATAATATCTTTATACGCATAAAGGATAGTTCCCCTATTTATAGATAAAGCAGCTATGAGTAACATTGCATATATCAAAATGTAATTAAAGTTTTTCTGCTTTACTCCAATTGTTGCCTTACCAATAAAGGCACCAAAAGCCAACATAATAATAAAAACACCATATATACTAAAATTAATATAAATATCGGCTAGAATTTCTGAGCCTTCCCCATAAGTAATGTTATTTCCTTGACCTAAGCAAGTAAAAAAGGAAGCCGATCCTTTATAACAATATGGAATATCTAATGCGCTAATTACAAATCCGCTTGCAAACGGTATTGCTCCTACAATGGTACCGACATAAGTTAGCCCATATAAATATGGATGACTTTCAGGTACGGTATCAATTGCTCTATATTGGATACGTACTGAAGAAGCGAGCTCCTCCGTAAAATTATCTCTTTTATCTGTTTCCTGTAAAGCAGTGTACCCTCTTTGTAATATACTCTGATGACCCAGATCAGTAGCAACTCGCCCCCTACCAAGACCCATAATTGTAAATATAAATGAACCTATAAGAACTGAAATAATGATAAAGCGGAAGGACAAACTTTTAATATAAATTGAGTAAGCAAATGCTGTAACTAATAGAATTCGAAGTATTTCGCCTCTTGAACCTGTTAAGAAAAAGAGTAATGTATAAGTAGTTATAACAGCAACAAATAATTTATGCGAAAGAAAGGTATTAATGATATTTCTGATTGATGAGTTCGAATTGATTTCTTTAAAAAAATATATAACCCTAAGATACAGTAAAACTTCCAAAATCAATAAAAAATAAGTTGCGCCATCACCCCAACTATTAACATCATAAGCACCAGATAAAAAGTTTTTTCCTACAGTAACTAAAAATCCCGTAAAAACAATTATTAACAGCGGATCAAATAAGGTGTAATTAACTTTGAATTTCTGGGCTTGCTTTTGAACTTTTGTTCTTGATGAAAAAAGTGAATAGCCTAACATCCATAGGCTTATAGTCACTGTACTCATCCATGTCGCATAGTTAACAACTTCTTTATTAATCCAAACAAAACTAGGTCTTGAAGGTTCAATCCCAATAGAGGCTAAAAAAGGAATTTGAAAATGAACTATTGTGTAACCAAGCAAAAAAACCACATCAAACCTTAGCCAGTTTTTGTCTCGCATTCTTTGTTGAAATAAAAAAACTGTTACAAGAAACAAATAAACAAGACTAAGAAAGAAATTATATTCATGATTAAAAAAACTATATTTTTCAGGTTGAAGAACAAAAATTATGAGTGCTGTAAAAAAATAAATTACTTTATACATATCTAGCAACTTTCAGCTAACATAAGAGCTTCTACACACTTAGAAATATTCATGGATAGTAAACTAATTCTGGCTAATTTCATTTATAAAATCTTCTATCATCCATTCTTGCGGATTGAAATGACCTTCATGCCAGTTCATACTACTATCCCAATAGCCAGAGCAGTTATCATAAAACTTGACTGGAAATCCATAGCTTAATTCAACTATCAGAGGTTCATCATCGCTATAGATAAAGTCTATTGTCAAGCATTGAGCTTGAGTTTTTTGTTTTGTACTTAAGGCGACTTTTAATATATTCTTGTCAATATTATTTTCATTGAATTCAATGAAATTCCCGCTTCCAGAAGCTCTAAAATCGTTCTCTCGAACAAACCTTTTCAGGCCGAACACCCGTTCACCTATAATTTGAATACGTATATCAGAGTCTAAATTAGGAATAAAATCCTGAAAGTATACATAACCACGCTCTGGTGCCTGTTGTCGTGCAAAATCTATTGTTATAAACAGGCGTGCTAAACCTTTTAAAACAGTTTTAAATGTTTCTTTCCCCTCTTTAAACTTTCTAATTTTCTCCTTTAAGTTTGCAAATCGGTCAAACTGAGCAAAGCCTTTAGCAAAAGCTTTATTAATTAACCTGATGGTTTCTCTCTCGGTGTTCACTAACTTAACATTAGCCGAACCTGCTCCACCCTTAAGCTTAAAAACCTTTGGGTAACTTATATTAGCTGCCCAATCTAAGGCTTGCTTTTTATCATAAAAAACATAACTAGGGACGATTGGGGCGTCAATAGCTTCTAATAAATACTTCTGCGCTACTTTATCATCAAAATGCCAAGCTGTTTTAAAATCTGGAAATACTTTTATACCAGCATGCTCTAAAGCAAAAAGAATTCTCTTGGCAGTTAATACATCTTTATAATGCGCATGATGATGATGCCACATTAAAGCATTACAATCTTCAAGCTGCTGAATAATATTATCGGCAAATGCATTAACGACTTTATAGGGTATATTGTTCTTTTCACAATATATAATCCAACGGTTAGAAAAGCTGCCCTCTCTATGGTGAATAGCAATTTTCATTTTTTCAATCCTTTCTCAAGCAGTGCTTCGATAAGTTTAGAAGGCTTACTTCAATTCTTTCTCTATTAATTCGCCTAGTTCAGCAGAATGCATGAATTCAGTTTCAGGCCAGCGTTTTACTATTTCATGTAGTAGCTGATCTAGTAGGTGAAGATTCTTAGTTCTATTCTCCTCAAAAATAGATCCTATGAAATTCACCCTATGCATACTAATAATTGCAGGTTTTTGTAATTTAATAGCCCTTTCAATCTCTAACAAGGCAGTCGACACCCAACCTCTTTCTATTGAGGTAGCAGGCTCAAAAATCACATTTCGTGTTAAATAAATTTGATTATGTTTACTTCTTTCACCTAAATAATGGTAATTGTACTTTTCGTTTGGCAATCTTTGAGTGTAAACGCCCTGTATATAATTAATATTTTTTTCAGCTAATACTTTTTCGGTTTCATCGTGCCAATAATAATTAGGTGCAATAAATGATTGTGATGCAAAACCAAAGATCTCTTTAAAAATGTCAGCGCTTTGTGCAACTGCCTGGTTGCCAAATATGCGACTCTCGTCATCATCATAATCAAGCGCAGGCAAAAAATTTGGTACTCCTTCACTAACTAATTCACTAATTCCAAAATAATTATGTTCAAATGCAAAAAGAGCACTTTTTGAACCAGATCGAAGAGTTTTTAGCCAACGCATAACGTTTAGATGCTCTCGTCCATGTAACTGAGGATAAAAAAGCTTTTCATCTATACCTTGCTGCCAAAGCTTAAAACTACGATTAGGATATTTTTTTAAGGTTTCCGTAAATATTTCAAAATAATACTCTTGAAACTTACTTTCTTTTATTTTTTCAAAGTCAGGGTTAGCAACTATCGTATTTGCGGTTATAACAGGGTGATTACCTGCCGAGTCTTTATGCTTTCTCAAAACATTATATAAAGCTTCAAAATCCTCATTAGATGCCAATGTGTCATTCTTTCCAAACGAACTTTTGTTTAAGAAAATACCTTTTTGTATTGATTTCTCATAAATTTCTCTATTTGGCGTACGAATACTTCCCCAATCATCAGATTCTATCACAACAATCCGTCTATCCGTTTTCCAACCTCTGCGCTCATTTAAGTATTTATGCGCCCTATTGGATATACCATTTATTACATTCTGAAAATTCATTATGACTTTCTCTTAAATAGATAAATAAACTGGAGCATAAAAGGCTTAATACTTTTATAAGAGAATACATCGAGCTTAAACTTAGGATCAAATATTGCTCTCAATCCATCTACTACAAGTAATTTAATTTTTTTATTTTTTAAATGATTTAGTATTACTGGTAGAAAAGTCATATAAATATAACCATCTTTTTGCTTAGTTCCTAACAATTCCTTAGAAATAGTCCCTTGTGTTAAGTCATAATATGAAACCAATGAGATGGGGCTATTTGAAATTTCACTTATTTTGAAAAAACCTTCCAGTCGAACACTCATTTCAATAAAGTAAAAATTATTATTATACTGTTTAAATTCAATACCACCGATTCCCTGATAATTTATATTTTCTAAAAATCTCTTACATATTTTTGACAACTCTTCATTAAATTCGCTTTTCCCTTTAAGCATAATGCCACCATTTGGGGTAGATTGCAGTATTTTTTTCCCTATATTTTCTATAATCTCGCCATTTTTTCCTCTATAAAAAAGATAATAAAAAGATGAATCGTTACCTCCAGGAATAAACTCCTGACACAAAAAAACCCTTTCACTATCCACATAGTTAGTAGCAATAATTAAAAACTCTTCTTTATCTTTGATAACTTTTATTTTGAAAGGGATACTGTTCTTTAAATAAGTCGCTTGTGGCTTTAGGATAACTGGAAATATAAACTCTTGCACTACTATACTAATATCTACTTTGTTTTTAATCACTAAGGTTTTGGGTATAATTAAACCATTTTTAAAGGCTTCAGGTTCAGCTAAACCTTTTTGAGTGAAACTTTTAATAATATGTGACGAAGGTAAGCAAACCTTGAAGTTCTGCTCAAACCACCCTCTGTAGTTATCAACATAATAACAACTGGTATCGGTAGTGAAATATAAAATTGGCAGTACTTCAAAAGCTTTTGTTTCACGCCACTGCTTAATAGAACCTATATAACTTTCTTCATCAATTTTTTTGATAAGAAAAACTTCTTCAATAAACTTACTAGAAGATAAAATCTTGCTAGTGATCTCATCCGTACATAATATATAAGCTTTGCAACCGATTTTAGCTGTAATCGCTTCTGCCAAAGCTAAAACACTGCCTGCTGCTGTACCTGCGGTGATAACTATATCGGGCATATTATTTGAAGTCTTCTGCATCTAAAACCTTAATGACTTTTGCAGGAACACCTGCAACAACTGAGTAATCAGGCACATCTTTAGTCACAACTGAGCCTGCAGCCACTACACAATAATTTCCAATGGTAATACCTGGTAAAATAGTTGATCTTGCACCAATCCATGAATCATGACCAATAACAACAGGTGCTGTCATTTTTGGATAAATTTTGGCTAGCCTATTATGTGGTCCATTAGGGTTTGCACTGGTCAAAATGGTTGTTTGATAGGCTAAGGTAGAGTTATCTCCAATAATTATCTTATCTTTAGCCAATAAAAAACTTTCAGGATTTATCTCTGTTTGATTACCCAACTCTAAGAATGAGTAATCGCCCACCAATCTCACTTGATTAGAAACTCTATAGTTAGAGCCTTTTACACCCAGTCTAGTATACCAAAACAGTGCATATCTATTGAACAGTGGCAACTGCAGAAATAATTTATAGATCTTATTTCTATATCGTTGTAATTTGCTTTTCATATTTCTTAATCTTCACAAGTATTATTGAATTATTACCAATAATTAAAGCTAGGCTTATTAAAGCATAAATCAAAATAATATATTCAAAAGCAACAACACCCCAAATAAACAAACCTAGCAGCGTTATAAGTTTAAAGGCCAAACTAACTAACGAGTAGTTAAAGTTATACTTTTGCATTTCAAATACACGAACTGCTGCTATTCCAGGAGAAGCAATCATCATCCCAATTAACAATGGAATTAGCATTTTGGCATATAAAGCTGCTTCTACCCACTCCTTACCTAAAAACAGAGTTACTATAAAATCTCCGAAACTTATCAATCCTAACGCGGCAATTAACGACAAAAGAAAAAGTCCTACAAATATCTTCAGGTACCATTTTAGTATTGGTTTATTTTTGTTCTTCCGTTCGGCCATATCAGCTAAAATTACACTACGTATGGAGTTGGCTATTAAGGTAACTGGTTGGCTAATAATTTTTAATGCGATGCCATATATACCAATTTGAGCCATAGGAATATATTTAACAAAAAGAAAAATTGGCAAACTAGACGAGAAACTAAGAATAGCATTAGAAGCCGTGAAATATTTTGGGAAGTCAATATAGCGCTTACCCTGTTCTAGCATATCTTTTTTTGAAATCTGTCTATAAATCCTCCAATCAGATTTACGGGTATAGATTAGATATATACCTGAGATAGCTATACCTATTAAGCTGCCAATCACCAAGCCCTTCAACTCAAAATACTTATATAATAAATATTGAAATGTAAAAACAGCTATGGATTGAACTACGGTAGATATTGCTGTGTGATTAAAACATTTATACCTGATATTCCAAAGAGCAGAGTTATTGTAATTTACACTAAGTAAAACTCCAATACCGATAAAAACCTGTAAACCACGGTAAGACTCAAAATAAGGAATAGGTAAAAACATAAAAGCAACACAGGCAGCAGTAATCAATACTGTTACGATGTTTGATAGCTTTAATAGTGCATAAGCATGTCTATCTTCTTTAGGTAGAACTAGTGCAGTATCGTATTTTAAGGTTGCAAATGAGCTGATAAACCCAACTGCTGCTGAGAAAACTGCTAGCAACCCGAATGCTTCTTGCGAGTATGTTCGTGTAAGAATCGGAATAGTAATAAAGGCTATAATCTGAGCCGCCATTGTTCCTGATGCTAACTTTGTTACGTTTTTTATAAAGTCATTTTGCACTGCTTTTTTCAATTTTGGTCTCATTAGCCCAGTCGGTGGTTCTACTCAATCATTAGCCGTTGTCACTTTTACTTAAAATCTTCAGCCCAAAAACTGCACATACCAAGGCATTGCTTTTTCAATACCCTGCAATATATTAAACTGAGGGTCATAACCCAATAGCGTTTGAATCTTAGTGATATCCGCCTGACTATGTCGCACATCTCCTGCCCTAAAGTCCCGATACACTGGTGCTTTACTATAATTTACGCCATTGTTGCTTAAATTTTCTTTTAACGCTTCAAACAAAGTATTTAAGGTAGTACGTCCACCCACTGCCACGTTATACACCTGATTCTTTGCTTCTGGATGAGTAACCGTGGCCGCCAGAATATTAGCTTGTACTGCATTTTCAATAAAGTTGAAATCACGGCTAGTTTCACCATCACCATTTACAAATACATCATCGCCTTGAATCATGGCGGCAGTCCACTTGGGGATCACTGCGGCATAAGCCCCATCTGGGGTTTGGCGTTTACCAAAAATATTAAAGTAGCGCAGGCCAATCGTATTAAAGCCATAGGTGCGCGCAAATACATCCGCATATAGCTCGTTCACGTATTTGGTCACCGCATAAGGAGATAGTGGGTTGCCTATATTTGGCTCTACTTTGGGCAATGCTGGGTGGTCACCATAGGTAGAGCTACTGGCAGCATAAGTAAAGCTTAAAACGCCTGCATCACGTGCGGCCACCAGCATGTTTAAATAACCACTAATGTTGGTGTGGTTAGTATTAATAGGATCTGCAATAGAGCGCGGCACAGAGCCTAGTGCCGCCTGATGCAACACATAATCTACCCCATGACATGCTGCTTGACAGTCTGCCAGATTACGAATATCACCATTAAAGAAGGTGAAACCCTGCCATTGCTGTGGGCTAACCAATGCTTGCACTTCATCTAAATTATGCTGAAAGCCTGTAGCAAAGTTATCTAAACCCACTACTTTTTGATTAAGCAATAATAAGGTTTCAAGTAAGTTAGAACCAATAAAACCAGCCACGCCAGTAATTAGCCATGTTTTAGGCTGTTGTTGCAGCTCAGTGCATACTTGGTCAAAGCGGTTTGCAGATTTATTAATTTGCTTGCTGGACTGCGCGGTTGTTTGGGTGGTTGTCATACTAGCTAATCCTTATAAACGCAAGTCTGATGCGTCACTAGAAAGCACATATTTTAGGTCATACAATACATGCGCTGGCTTGCCCCATGCTCTAATTTCTTGTGCGCTCAAATCTTTAAACTGTTGATGCGCAACCGCCAAAATAATGCCATCATATTGGTTCATCTGTGGGGCACTAATGGGTTTTAAACCATACTCATGTTCTGCCTCGGCAGCATCCACCCATGGATCGTACACATCCACCTGTATATTATAGTCTTCAAGCTCGGCCACAATATCGGTAATTTTGGTATTACGTAGATCAGGGCAGTTTTCTTTAAACGCCAAACCCATCAGCAATACTTTTGCACCATCAACCACCATGCGTTTTTTTAGCATGGCTTTTACCAGTTGATTGGCCACATAGGCACCCATGCTGTCGTTTAAGCGACGGCCAGCCAAAATAATTTCTGGGTGATAGCCAATAGATTGTGCTTTATGGGTTAAATAATATGGGTCAACCCCAATGCAATGCCCACCTACCAAACCTGGGCGAAATGGCAAAAAATTCCACTTAGTGCCAGCGGCTTTTAATACTTCTTCAGTATCGATATCCATTTTATTAAAAATAAGTGCCAGTTCGTTAATTAAGGCAATGTTGACATCACGCTGGGTATTTTCAATCACCTTGGCAGCTTCGGCCACTTTAATGCTAGAGGCTTTGTGTGTACCCACGGTCACAATCTGGTTGTAGACCGCATCGACCAAGTCAGCAATTTCTGGGGTAGAGCCAGAAGTGATTTTTTTAATATTGGTCACGCGGTGTTCTTTGTCACCTGGGTTAATGCGCTCTGGGCTATAACCTGCAAAAAAATCCGTATTAAATATCAGTCCAGATTCACGCGCCAGTACTGGAATACAGTCTTCCTCAGTCGCCCCTGGATAAACCGTAGACTCATACACCACCACATCGCCTTTTTTTAATACTTTGGCAATAGTTTGTGAGGCTTTAATTAAAGGCGTTAAATCGGGCTGTTTGTAGTCATCAATGGGCGTGGGTACGGTGACAATATAAAAATTGCATCTGGCTAACTGGTCTAGATCAGCACTAAAGGATAAGCGCGGACTGGCTTTTAGCTCATCGTTGCTAACTTCTAAGGTATGATCAACCCCTGCTTGTAATGCCTGAATACGACTTTGATTAATATCAAAACCAACCACGTCAAATTTTTTGCCAAACTCTACCGCCAGTGGCAGACCCACATAGCCCAAGCCAATCACGCCAATTTTAATGTCTGCCAAATCTTTCATGTGTTACGCCTGTTTTTCAGAGGTTTAAAAATAATTATTGTAGCGTAGGTATTGTTGAGAAGTGAGCCAGCAATTAACTGGCTTAACCGTCTGATCTCAACAATACCTATAAAACCTATATGCATCAGCCAGCTTAATTAATGCTTGGAGCGATATTTATAGGTATACGAGTAGCCTTCGTTTTGTAATGCACCTTGTGGAACATCGTTAAGCACCAGACCCTGAACGTTTTGACCAGAATGCTGTAAGCGCGATATACATAGTTTAATTTCATTCATGGGCGTTTTGCCATAGCGCGCCACCAGCAAATTAAGTCCTGTATATTTACTGATAATAATCCCATCAGTTACTGCTAATAGTGGAGGTGAGTCGATAATAATATGGTCATAATGCTCTGAAACTTCGTTGAGGAAGTCTTCAAAAGCAGAGTTTAGCAGCAGCTCGGATGGGTTAGAGGGTGTTTTACCTTTGCTGATAAACGATAAGCCTTTGATTAAAGTCGGCTGGATCACATCACTGGTTGCTAGTGCATTTTTGCTGTCTAATAAATCTGCCAGACCTTGCATTGGGTTGGCATCAAAGTATTTATGCATATGCCCACGACGCATGTCGGCATCAATCAGCAATACAATTTTGCCAGTTTGCGCCAAAATGGTGGCCAGGTTTGCACTAATAAATGACTTACCTAGTTCTGGCGCTGGCCCTGCAATGAGCACCACGTTGTTTTTGGCATTTTTTTGCGCAAAGTACAGCACGGTGCGCAAGCTACGCAAACTCTCCAAGGTAAGGTCTTCGTGATCTTCTAGTGCCAGTAAGGGCAAGGTTTTGCTACGGTCAGCACGAAACTTATCCAGTATGGGGCTATGCGCCAAGGTGGCATATACTGGTAAACCTGTTTGCGCTTCAATGCTTTCAGCATCTTTAACACCGCTGCTAAGCATATTACGTAATAAGGCCAATAACACCCCCACAAAACCACCCAAAAATACGGATAACAACAGCACCATCATAGATTTGGGCTGAACTGGTTTTAATGGCAAAATAGCTGCATCTACTACACGGGCGTTACCAATCTGACCCGCTTTTACCACTTTAATTTGCTGGTAGCTGTTGAGTAGGCTGGTATATAGCTCGGTATTAATTTGTACATCACGGTACAGTTGCAGGTATTGACGTTGAATTTCAGGCAGGCGGTTGAGACGCTGATCAAGCTCCTTGGTCTTGCTGGCAATAGTGGCGAGCTGATCGGTCACCTGCTTCATCAGTGGAAAATCTGCGGTGTATTTACCGCCCATTTCGGCACGCTTTTGCTCTAGCTCAATACGACGTGTTTCCAGGTTAACGCCTTGCATTAACAGCAATTCAGATTCTTTAGTAACATCGATGGTGTCATTTTTTTCACGGAACTGGTTAAACTTATTTTCAGAAGCTTCTAACTGTGCTTTTAGTTCAGGCAGTTGTTTGTCCAGAAATGCAAGTGTATTTTGGCTCTCGGCGGATTTGCGCGTAAGATTCTGTTGCATGTAAACCCTTAAAATTTCATTGAGGGTATCGGTAATTAATACTTTATCCGTGCCTTTATAATTAACAGCAATCACCCCTGTCAGCTTGCCTTTTTCGGCAGCACTTAGCTGGGCATTAATACGGTCTACCATGGTTTGCAGGGCGGCTTGACGAATTTCAAATTGCTGGCCTGCCACATTGCTGGCGTTATTAATGGTAAGCTCAAGCAGGCCACCTGACACCATTTGGTTTATTGCCTGCCCTACTTGGCCTTTTATCAATTCACCTGTAGGTAAGCTTAAATTATAGTGTTGTGCATCAGTAAAGCGTAACGTTAAAGGCTGGTTGAGCAAGTGAGCTGGAACCGACAATTGCTTTACATGCAGTTGCATGCCCTGACTACTGCTAAGCACTACTTGGGTCGGGCTATAGGTGGTTTGATACTGAGTGCGATGCAATAAGCGATTGCTAAATGTGTCATCTAAACTTTTAAGGTTTATATCTAACTTTAGGTTTTCAATCACTTTGGACAATACAAAGCGTGATTTAATCAACTCGACTTCGGTTTGGGCAGGCGACTGCACTTCCATGAGATTGGCCATATCACCTAGCAATGCGGTAGACATGTTTTTGCTGTCTTCAATTTGAATTAAGCTATTTACTGCATAGGTAGGGCTAGTGACACGCAAATATAATATAGCCAATAGCAGCGCAAGGATGACGCAGCTCATAATAATTTTCCACTGCCGCAATAGCATAAAAAATAATTGTTTGAGGTCAATGCTGTCGTCTGTATCACTGCCTTGGATTTGCCCGCTCATTATTTATTCCAACTCGTTAATTTTTCAAAATCGATACTATTCAGATCGATGTTATTAAAATCGGTATTTATATCCCTTTAGTCACCCTTCTTAAGGGAAATTCAGGGATTGCCTAACTGCCCAGTTTTTCCTGCCAGGCCTGAATACCAGCAACAATCATGTCTCTTGCATAGATAAAAGCACTTTTGGGTTGCTGGTAAGGATCAGGAATTTCCTGCTGTTGCCAGTGCCCTAATAAAAATGTCTTACCCCGTACAAATGGCCATTGTTTTTCTAGCAGTTTAAGCTGCCGCTTGGTCATCACAAAAATCAAATCCGCTTGTTTTAATAACGCAGTATCTACTTGCTGCGCACAATGCGTTGATATATCAATACTCATATCCTGCATCAGGCTGATTGCATGCGGATCAGCTGGCTGATCTCCTAGCCTCTCCAGACCTGCCGAGAGTACTGTCTTATTGGGAAAGTACTGCTTTAGTAAGCCCTCGGCCATCGGACTACGGCAAATATTGCCCGTACATAACACTAAGATGGTTTCAAATTCCATTTAGTCGCCGTTACTAATGAGCTGACCAGTACGAATTGCCGTGGCTGATGGCAACAATAAGTTAAGCACACGACTCCAGCGTGCCAGACCACTGGCATCGACATAGATAATATCGCGTGGTTGTACCTCAAAACGCTGCGCTAAAGCAAGACTGGTAAATGACGATAAGTCGAGTTGATATACATTGGCCACATTGCTTTGGGCATCATCACGTAGCACATACACTTTGGCAGGATTGGCACTGAGCGGATTTAAGCCAGCCCCTTCACCAATCACATCAGCCAGGCTCATGCCTTGTTCACGTAATATAAGCGGTGCTGGTCTGCCTGCTTCCCCCAAGAAATAAATTTTGCGGCTTTCTTTAGATAAAATATGAATTTCATCGCCATTTTGGATATACAACTGATTAGGCGATAAACCCTGTTTTTGCAGATCACGCAGGCCAAACTGATAATGATTGCCTTGACGACTAAAACTAATGGCATTTAAGTCACCCGTATTAAGCATACCGCCTGCAGCACTTAATGCACCATACAAGTTTAATGGTTCATCAGATAAAGCATATTGGCCTGGTAGCTTTACTTCACCATCGACAAAAAACTTGTGCCCATTATATTGCAGCACTTTCACTTGCGCATCAGGCTGTTTAAGGTAGCGACTTAAGCGTTGGTTTAGTTCACGCTGGAAGGTACTGACTGTTTTTCCTTGCGCCCGAATTTGCCCAACCAGTGGAAAAGTCAGGTTGCCTTCCTGATTAATTTTAAAGCCCACCATCCCACTATTGGCTTCAGTGACATTGACAGGAGGTGTGATTTCTGGATAAGCCCACAAGTAAATGGACAGCACATCGCCTTTTTGCAATGGATAGTTATTGGTGGGTTGATGCTCAAAAAGCTGGTTAAGCGCCTGGTTAAAGCTGGTTTGACCATTTGATAGCTGGCTAACTAGTGCTGCGGTGACAGGCTGTAGCTGAACTTGCAGGCCATTAGGTAATGGTGTGACTTGCTCTGGCATTACTGGCAGATCGTCAGTACGCATGCCAGGCACCAAACTACAACTTAATAAAAAGCTGCTACAAATGAGCGGTATAATCCAGCAATAGACTTTTTTTGTATGGCAATTAACGTTAAAAAAATATCGCACTCAAGCGTCCTTATTGATTTATTCGAATAACAGAGGAGGCGTAGCGAATGGATTGTGAAATATTAGCACACAAGTTGCAAGCATCACTTTCGGGTTCTACGTGGCTTTTTTGCAAACAACGATATTAGAATGACTTAAAAATTAGTTTAGCCAATGTTATTTAAGTAAATGGGTAAAAATTCCTCTATTAATAGATTTTAAGCAGTACTAAATAAATCTCCTGCGTCACTTTTCTAGTTTCTACTTTAGCAAGGGGAATATAAAGAGGGCGTTTATACTGTCGTCAGAGGATTATGTTTTTTGCATAAAAAAGCCCTGAATCAATCAAGGCTTTTTTAGCAGTTCGCTTAAAAACTCTTAGTGATCTTGCGCGCCAGAAGCACCCACGCCTGTCATGGAACGAACAAATTGTGCATCAAAATTGGCTTTATCACGCGCCGCACGGGCAGACTTGTCGGTCACTGAAAACAACCAGCAAGACACAAAGGCCAACAGCATGGAAAATAACGCAGGATTGCTATAAGGCAATGGCGCGGTATCGCTAATGGCTAAGGTATCTACCCATACTGCTTTGGTAAAGAAAATCATGATGACGGCGCTCATTAAACCCAACCAGCCACCAACCACGGCACCACGTGTGGTCAATCCTTTCCAGTACATGGACAATACCAATACAGGGAAGTTGGCAGATGCAGCAACGGCAAAGGCTAAGCCCACCATAAAGGCCACGTTTTGCTTTTCAAACACAATGCCCAGGAACATGGCAAAAATAGCCAGGCCCACGGTTGCCATTTTGGACACGCGCAGCTGTGAAGCTTCGGTGGTTTGGCCTTTTTTAAATACGTTGGCATATAAGTCATGCGATACCGACGACGCACCTGATAAGGTCAAACCTGCCACCACTGCCAAAATAGTGGCAAAAGCAACGGCTGAGATAAAGCCCAGGAACCAGTTGCCACCTACCGCATGCGCCAGATGCACCGCAGCCATGTTGCTACCACCAATTAACTCCAGTTTGCCTGTCAAGGCCATTTTGGCGGTATCTAAATAAGATGGATTTTGCGCCACAAACAAGATGGCACCAAAACCGATAATAAAGGTGAGCAAATAAAAGTAGCCAATAAAGCCAGTGGCCACTACCACTGATTTACGCGCTTCTTTGGCATCTTTGACAGTAAAAAAGCGCATTAAGATATGCGGTAAACCTGCGGTACCAAACATTAAGGCCAAACCTAAAGAAATGGCATCAATCGGGTTAGACACCAGACCACCTGGTCCCATAATTTTGGCAGCTGCATCAGTTAAGCTAAGTTGATGTGCTTGCGAATACACGGCAATGGCTTGCTCAAACATGCTATTAAAGCTAAAGCCGACGGCTTTAAGCACCATAAACGCCATAAAACTGGCACCGCACAACAGCATGGCGGCTTTAATAATTTGTACCCACGTGGTAGCTAGCATGCCACCAAACATGACATAGGCCATCATGAGTAAGCCAACAATGACCACGGCAATATTATAATCAAGACCAAACAACAGCTTAATGAGCTGACCTGCACCCACCATCTGGGCAATTAAATAAAATGCCACTACCACCAGTGAGTTGACTGCGGCCATGGCACGTACTGGCTTTTCTTCCAGTCGAAAAGACGCCACATCCGAGAAGTTATATTTGCCCAGGTTACGCAAGCGCTCAGCCACTAAAAACAAGACAATCGGCCAGCCCACCATAAAGCCAAGCGAGTACAGTAAGCCATCATAGCCTGAGCTAAATACCATGGCCGAAATACCTAAAAACGAGGCGGCAGACATGAAGTCGCCTGCAATGGCCAAGCCATTTTGAAAGCCCGTAATGCCGCCACCTGCGGTATAAAAATCACGGGTTGAATTGGTACGGCTGGCTGCCCATTTGGTAATAAATAAGGTTGCCACCACAAAGATGACAAACATGGCAATGGCAGTCCAGTTGGTTGCCTGTTTTTCGGCAGCTCCCAGATCGGGTGAGGCATAGGCCATATTGCTCATGAGGAGGTTGCTGACCAACCAGCCTGTACCCAGCATGCCTATTGAGCGAATTTTTTGAACGTTGCTGCGAATGCTCATGGCTGGTTTACTCCCTGGCTATTGCTCGTGCTGCCTTCTAGCTCATTGATCACATCCTGTGTTAAGCGTTCATACTCACCATTGGCAATGACTGCATACACCGCAGTCAGGACAAATGCGGCAATAATCACCCCAATGCCCAAGGGTATACCCCATGTCGTTGCCCCATTAAATGAGCTATGCAAAAAATCGGAGGCGTAAGCCACCAATAGGATAAAACCAATATAAATAAACAGCATCAGCGCGGCCAGACTCCAGCTGAGTGTGCGCTTTTTACGAACTAATTCCTGAAATTTGGGGTTATTTAAGACGGCTTGTACGTGCCTGTCCTGATAAACGTCATTATTGATGTTGCTGGCTGTATCATCGTTTATATCGTGTTCCATACGCTACCTCGCTTTATATTTAGCCAATCCATGCTTAGCCAAACCTGCTTTTATTCACCACATTGATAGTCAATGCGATAGGTTGAATTGCTATTTTAATCATGCTTGTTTTGTTGCGCTCCAAGCATTAAATCACTATTTGGCAATTGTTGTGTATAGGACAGTAACAACTTGCGCTACACTTGGAACTTAGACTTTGGTGGATAAAGACTTTGGTCTAAAACAATAATTTGCAGGTTTTATACACCGTTATGATGCAAGGACGTAATTAATGAGTGGGCTCATGAACAGCGGGATTATTGTTGGTGTATTGGCCATGTATATCGCAGCATTATTTGCCTGCGCTTATTTTGGTGAAAAGTATGCCAGCCGCTTAGGCCAGCGTGGTCGTATGTTGCTGTTTAGTCTCACACTGGGCGTGTACTGCTCATCATGGACGTTTTATGGCGCGGTGGGTGAAACCGTACGCAATGGCATTGGTTTTTTGCCCATTTATTTAGGCCCCTTGCTATTTTTGGGCTTTATGTACGACATCTGGCTACGCCTTGGCAAAATTAGACAGCATCAGCCCATTTCATCCATTGCAGACTTTATTGCTGCACGTTATGGCAAATCGGGTGGATTGGCGGCGGTGGTTGCTGTGTTGGCGGTGATTGCCGTATTGCCTTATCTGGCCTTGCAACTGCGTGCGGTGTCTATGAGCACACTGGTACTGTTGGGTGAACAACAAAATACCAAATTTGCCACCCAAGGCGTGTTGCTACTCACCGCTGTATTGGCAGGTCTTGCCATGTTATTTGGCACAAGGCAGTTTGCCCGTAGCGAGCAACAGGGCGGCCTGATGGTTGCCGTGGCATTTGAGTCGGCAGTCAAGCTATTTGCATTAATTATGGTCAGCCTATTCGCATTGTTGTTTAGCCAGCATCCTGTGTCGTTGGTGCAGCAGGATCTGGCCACGGCATTTCATACTATTCAGCAATCTGGCTTGCCAAGTTCATTTTGGACGCAAACCTTGCTGGCGGCGGCTGCCATTATCTGCTTGCCCAGGCAGTTCCATGTGGCAATCGTAGAGCTAAAAGACCAGCGTCATATTAAAGGCGCACGCTTCTGGTTTTCTATTTATTTGCTCCTGATGATATTGGCTATTATTCCAATAGCCAGCTGGGCACTGCATATGCCGCCAAGCGCGCTGCCTGTGCCTGACCTTGCGGTGCTGATGCTGCCAATGTTACATGATCAGCCATGGCTTGCACTGCTGGCCTTTTTAGGTGGATTTTCTGCGGCAACAGGCATGTTATTAGTGGCAACGCTTTCCCTCTCTATTATGCTCAGCAATGATTTGATTTTGCCTATCTTATGGCGTTTTAACCTGCTGCGTAAACAGGATCAGCGTTTAGCCTACTGGCTTAAAATTATTCGGCGGATTTGCATTGGCCTGGTCATGCTGCTGGGCTTTATGGTGTATCGTTTATTATCCGATATTAATCAGTTGTCAGCATTTGGCTTATTGGCCTTTAGTGCGGTGATTCAATTTGCCCCTGCTATTATTGGGGGTATTTACTGGCGTGGGGGCAGCAGGCAAGGGGTATTGGCAGGTTTGTTTGCAGGCTTTGTACTGTGGGCATATACCCTGCTCTGGCCTGCCATTTTGCATAATATGCCGCCCATGCAGCAAGACTGGGCTGGGCAATTATTACAATATGGCCCGTGGCAACAACACTGGTTAAAACCTGAAGCCTTATTTGGCTTTGCCGCAATGGCACCCTTAACGCATGGGGTGATGTGGTCACTTGGGCTTAATTTATTGTTATTTATTGGGGTGTCAAAATATAAGCCTTTAAGCATTGCTGAACAAATCCAGACGGAAAGCTTTTTTCAGTTTAATCCATATCCTAGTGACCATGTAACAACTCATGCGACACACCATGCGGCAAATCATGTTACGCCTATTCATGCCAGTAGCCATATCATCAATACCAGCTCAGGCAATCGTGCCAATCCAAGCAATTCAACCCGCAGTAATACAGCACCATTAGCTGAGGTGCAAGCAAAGGACGCCTCACAGCACCATCATATGCTGGTTAATTTTGATTTAGGCGAGCAGCAAACGCGCTTAAATATTGGTGATTTAATTGCCCTCACCACGCGCATTAATGGGCCACAAAAAACCGAACAGATTTTTGAGCAATTTGCGCATGAGCAACAAATACCTTTTGATAAAAACATGCTGGCGGATCATCGCTGGTGGCGTTTTACCGAGCAGTATTTAGCACAAGCAGTGGGGGCCGCCTCCGCACGTACTCTGCTCACCACGGCTTTAGTTGACAATGGTTTAGCCATTGGGCAGGTGGTCAATATTTTAGATCAGGCCTCGCAATGGCAGCGTTTTAACCAGAGTTTACTCATTACCATGATGAACCACATGACCCAGGCAGTCAGTGTGGTCGATGCTGATATGTGTCTGGTGGCATGGAATAGTCGCTATATCGAGTTATTTGATTATCCACCTGACTTTGTGTATGTCGGCTGTCCTGTAGCCAATTTAATTCGCTATAACGCCGAACGTGGAGAATGTGGCGCAGGTGATGTGGCACAACATATTGCCAAGCGAATTATGTGGATGCAGGCAGGCAGTGCCCATGAATTTGAACGCCAGCGCGCTGATGGACGTATTATTGAAATGCGCGGTTACCCCATTGCAGGCGGTGGTTTTGTCACCACTTATGCTGATATTACCGTATTTAGGCATACCGAAGCACAGCTTGAAGCACGGGTGCATGATCGTACCCAACAGCTCGAAACTGCGCTGCATGAGCAACAGCAAGCACGGCAACAAGCGGATCTGGCCAATATGTCTAAAAGCCGTTTTGTGGCCGCAGCCAGCCATGACTTATTACAGCCCATGCATGCGGCGCGTTTATTTGCTGCAGCATTAGAGCAGGCCGAGCTGCCTGAGCCTGAGCAGCAAACCCTACAACAATTAGACCGCGCCTTACATGGTGCCGAAAGTATATTATCTGCCTTGCTGGATATTGCACGGCTGGATGGCAATGGCATTCAGCCTAATATCAGTGAATTTGCGCTGGCGGATTTACTGCATGATTTGCAAGTGCAGTTTCAGGGTGTGGCCGAACAACGGCAACTTAAACTGCACGTGCACCAAACCAAACACTGGGTCAAAACTGATGCACAATGGTTACGCCGTATGTTGCAAAATCTGGTCAGTAACGCCTTGCGTTATACAGCGCATGGGCGCGTGGTGGTGGGCGTGCGGCATAGCAATAAAAACCCTAACCACTTGTATCTGGGAGTTTGGGATACAGGGCCTGGCATTGCCCCTGAACAACAAATGCAGTTATTTAATGAATTTCAGCGCGGTGGTCATGCCTCTCCCTGGGGGGAACAAGGCATTGGGCTTGGGCTTGCCATTGTCGATCGCATGGCCAAACGGTTAAATCACCAGATTATCTTTCATTCCACCGTGGGTAAAGGTGCCTGTTTTATGCTGGCGCTACCTATGGTTGCTGCCCAACGTGCACCGTCAATACCCATACAGATGGCCAATAATACTTTAAATGGCCTTAACGTATTGTGTGTGGACAATGACCCTACTATTTTGCAGGGCATGCAAGTTTTGCTGAGTAAATGGGGCTGCGTCCTATTTTTAGCGCAAACGCCAGCGCAAGCAAAAGAAATTTTGGCACAGCAATCCATTCAGGTCTTGTTGGTTGATCAGCATCTGGAAGCCGATATTGAGGGTCTGGAATTTTTAATTCATTATAATACCCAAGCCATTCCTGCTGCGCTGATTACCGCGGATAGTGACCCTGATTTGCCGCTACGCGTCAAAGAATTAGGCATTGTGCTGCTCAAAAAACCATTAAAACCTGCGGCACTGCGGGCATTTTTGGCGGGTGTTAGCAGTTAAAGCCAAAGCTACAATTTCAATACATGTACCTTTGCTTACAATGCTGTCTAATAGGATGTTTTTTATCCAGTTAAACAGTTTTCTCATTTGGCCTAGACTTAAGTCCACTACAGAACTAATTCTCCCTCAACTATAAAATTAACGGTCTTGCAGTAGCCTGTGCCTTGATCAGGGCAAAAGCGTTGCTGCAAATCGTTTTGTTTGCATGGATGAAAAAGTTATGAATACCTTAAGCACTAACTCGGAATCCGATTTAACTCAAAAGTTTCATCGTCACTTTCATCGCCAATATAGCGCCAACCATTTTTTGCCCAGTATTGACTGGCAAACTTTATTAAGCCAAAACCAGCTCCTGCCCCAGCATGTGCAAGCACTGCAAACCATCTATGAAGCCACAGTGCCGCTGGCTTTAACCACACTGCAACGCCTGAATATTGATGTGTTTGCCCCTGATGAAAAAAAGCCGCAAGGCCTAGGCTTATTTGATAAATTGCGTGCCCTGGAGCCACGACTGGTTGAGCATTTGGTTCATTTGTCTGCTGGCTTAGCTGAGGACGTGCGCCATACCATCTGGAGCATGACCTTGCGTGGTGCCCCGATACTGGCGTTTAAGGCATGGCTCGGTAAGGTGAAAACAGGTGAAGACTCTATTGACCTCAGCTACTTTAATGAACTGGCTGATTTATTGTGGCTGCAAGCAAACCCGTATGAGCTTGCCGCGCAATTAAATGTTGATCCCATGCAAGCTGATGAGCCTTTAATTTTGTTTTATCAGGATCGGGTATTGCTCGACCGATTTAATAATTTGGCCACCGCTGAGCTGTTTGTCAGTTTAGGCGTATATGACCCTGTGTTTTTGGCACTAAGCGATGATAACGTCTGCCAGCATTTCATTCATCAGGGATTGGTATGCCAGGCGCAGGTTGATGATTTAATGGAATCCTTAAACCCGTTATTTACCGATGCGCCCAAATCGCAACGTCATGTGGTGCAGCGTCATCACTAGATTACACAGGAATTAAGTCACCTGAACACAAAACAGCCATCAAAATTGATGGCTGTTTAATACTTGTCTTACAGAAAATCAAAACTTACATGCGTGGCTCTTCAATGTTGAGTGTGCCAATAGCCAGTACTGCCTGCGTGCGATTTTGTACGCCCAGTTTTCTAAAAATAGCCGTCACATGCGCCTTAATGGTGGCTTCTGAAACATCTAAGGTATAAGCAATCTGTTTATTTAATAAGCCTTCTGCCACCATCATCAGCACTCTAAATTGCTGCGGGGTGAGGGTTTTAATGCGTTCGGCAAAATCTGCTTCATCATGGGCGCGGGGGTCATGTGTGCTTAACTGCAAGTTAGGCGGTGCCCAGCTATCGCCTGCCAATACCGCATGCAAAGCCTCACCAATATGCGCAGGCGGTGCAGATTTTGGAATATAGGCCACGGCACCATGCGCCAGTGATCGCTGAATCACCGAGGCTTCTTCATGCGCAGACACCACCACAATGGGAATAGCAGGATATTGCGCCCGCACATGCACCAAGGCCGAAAAGCCTGATGCGCCTGGCAAATGCAAATCTAATAGCACTAAATCTGGCTCAGGGCCTAATTCAAGGCGCGCATAAAACTCAGCCACAGTGGCAGTTTCAGCAATATTGGCTTGTGGCAGACTATAACGCACCGCTTGAATTAAGGCATGGCGAAATAATGGGTGGTCATCAACTATTAGTATATTCATGTCTTCACTCGATGTATCACTCCCTTATGGCACATTTTATCCCATCAAGCCACTGACATCATGTTGGTTTTTAACAACTAAAAAACGCCTGCGGCACAGTTGTACCGCAAAGCGAGATTGGTGTTGCCTAAACGTCTTTAAGCATGCACTGCATGAACGGTATCAATAAGCTGGTTAACCACTTCTGGATCAGCCAGAGTTGAGGTGTCGCCTAGCGTGTCCAGTTCATTCGCGGCAATTTTGCGTAAAATACGCCGCATGATTTTACCAGAACGGGTTTTGGGTAATGCAGGTGCCCAATGAATGGCATCTGGCGCGGCAATCGGGCCAATTTCCTGGCGCACCCAGTCACGCAGCTCCTTACGCAATGCTTCAGACGGCTCAACATCGGCTTGCAAGGTCACATAGGCACAAATACCCTGCCCTTTAATATCATGCGGCATGCCCACTACCGCAGACTCTGCCACCGCAGCATGTGCAACCAGCGCACTTTCTACTTCAGCCGTGCCCAGGCGATGACCTGACACATTCAGCACGTCATCGACACGACCCGTAATCCAGTAATAGCCATCGGCATCGCGGCGCGCGCCGTCACCTGTAAAGTACATGCCTTCATAGGTAGAAAAATAGGTTTCAATAAAACGCTGATGGTCACCATAAATGGTACGCATTTGTCCTGGCCAGGAATTGAGCATCACTAAATTGCCTTCGCACGCCCCGTCTAAAATATTGCCTTCCGCATCTACAATGGCAGGTTGTACCCCATAAAATGGCTTGGTGGCAGAGCCTGGTTTTAAATCGGTAGCTCCTGGAATGGGTGAAATTAAAATACCACCTGTTTCAGTTTGCCACCAGGTATCGACAATCGGGCAACGGCCTTCACCCACCACATTGTAATACCACGACCAGGCTTCAGGATTAATTGGCTCACCCACCGAACCCAGTAAGCGCAAGCTGCTACGGTCACTTTCACGCACAAACTCATCACCTTCACGCATCATGGAGCGAATGGCGGTAGGTGCAGTATATAAGATGGTGACATCGTGCTTATCAATAATATGACCAATGCGCGCCCATGTTGGATATTGCGGTACGCCTTCAAACATCAAGGTGGTGGTACCGTTGGCCAATGGCCCATATAACAAGTAGCTGTGGCCTGTAATCCAGCCCACATCGGCAGTACACCAATACACATCATCTTCACGCAAATCAAAGATTTCTTTAAACGTTGTTGCCGCATAAACCAGATAGCCGCCTGTGGTATGCAACACGCCTTTTGGTTTACCTGTGGAACCCGAGGTATATAAAATAAATAGCGGTGCTTCGGCCTCCATTGGCTCAGGATCGCAATGCTCATTCACTTCTGCAATCAACTCGTGATACCAAAAATCACGCTCGGCTTGCATGGGCGTGGGATGATCGGTGTGATATACCGTAATCACGCTATGCACACCTTCTGTGCCTTCCATTTTCAAGGCAGCATCGACGTTTACTTTCAATGGAATTGTTTTACCACCGCGTAAGCCTTCATTGGCGGTAATCACCACTTGTGACTGACTGTCTTCAATGCGGCTGGCCAGGGAGTCTGGTGAAAATCCACCAAATACCACGCAATGCACCGCACCAATACGGGTACAGGCCAACATGGCAATGGCCGCTTCTGGAATCATGGGCATGTATAGGGTCACCCGATCGCCTTTTTTTACCCCACGCTTTTTAAGCACATTGGCAAAACGGCAGACTTCATCATGCAACTCGCGGAATGAAATAATCTTGTGGCGGTGGGGATGATCGCCTTCCCAGATAATGGCAGGCTTATCGGGATGAGTTTTTAAATGACGATCTAAACAATTGGCTGATACATTTAACTGGCCATCGCCAAACCATTCGATATGCAGGTCTTGCTTATTGAGTGACACATCACGGACTTTAGAAAATGGTTTGATCCAGTCTAGAATTTGCGCTTGTTGCTGCCAAAATTGCTCATTATTTTGTATGGACGCCGCATATTTTTCCTCATACTGCTCGGCAGTGGTGCGCGCTGTTTTTAAAAAGTGTTCTGGAACGGGATAAAGTGATTGTGACATGATAACTTCCTTGCAAATTTCTCTTACGAGTTTAAATCGACCATTCACTGTCAGATTTTAGTTGTATTGAGTATTACAATCTGATGCGTGACATGGCAATCATGCTTTGGTATTAGGGCAGACATCAGTTTATGGAGCCCAAACCATAACCGTCCATATCAAATTAGACCAAATTAAACCAGGCTATGCATACTTTTTGTAAAAGCACGGCTGCTGAATAAGCATAGAATAAATAGACCCAATAAAAAACCGTAACGCAGGGTTACGGTTAATATAATCAGACAATGAATACCCAGGCTGATCCTTAAAAGCTATAACGTGCCATCAGGTTGACATGCGATTGCTTGCCTTCATCACCGTTAAACACCTCACGGTTGCCATATGTGTATTCACCGCCCAGATCAACACTGGATGCAGGCTTATAAAACAGGTTTAACGAGGCCTGTTTCAGCTGTTTGTTAGCCGCAGGATTAGCGGTCGCAAACTGGCTGCTGTCTTTAAAGTCTACCCAGCTTAAAGCCACGGTACTGCGCATTTTAGGGTTAAAGCTGTGCGTTAAGCCAAGCTGCGCACTGTTGTATTCATCAAAATAGACGTTACCTGTGTCTGCATTGACTGAAAAACCACTGCCTGTGCCGTAGTTAAAGCTGCCATCGCCTTTGACATGAAAAAACTGACCCGTGAGCTTATCGGCTGGACTAAGTTGATACCACGCACCAATGGCGGCACCGTAGCCTGTTTTTTCTTTTTCACGCCCAGTATTGCGTGTTTTGCCATCTTCAGTAATGGTCGCAATACCGCGTTTTTCATGCAACATGCCGCGCAACGCCACTGCCCCCTGATTATCAGCCAGCTTGTGCTCTAGCCGTGCCGTCAATGCAGGAAAACGGGAATCCGCGCTGCTGTCTTCTTCACCTGCAACGGTCAGCGACGTGGCAGCATCTATTGGATGGGTATAGCGAATCTGGGTAGCCCTGCGAATGGATGAACCACTCACCCCATTAAAATCAACCGTTTCTGCGGCATATTCCTGCCCAGCAAACGGTGACCAGGTTTGACCAAATAGCCAGTTGCCTGTGGTTAAATAAGCATGGCGAATACGGAATGTGGCTGCGCCTGTGCCGCCATTGCCCCAAAAATCTCCTTCAATTTTACCACCCACATC
Source organism: Pseudomonadota bacterium (assembly GCA_023393635.1). Taxonomy (GTDB): domain Bacteria; phylum Pseudomonadota; class Gammaproteobacteria; order Pseudomonadales; family Moraxellaceae; genus Alkanindiges. Next base: position 39,211 of record JAEWKT010000011.1, on the reverse strand, counting down.
ACCAATGGCCGTTGGGGTTTTAAAATCAACACCCACACGGGTGACCGCTGCGGTAAAGGCCGTTTTATTTTCTACTGGATCGGTGGAATCAAGCGGTTGGGTGTGTAAGTTACTAAACTTGCCCGTTGGCTGACCCTTAAAATCATGCAGCATATCAGCACGAATAAAGCCATAAACCTTGGCAGCCGTTTTTCCATCAGGCAAGGTCACCCAGCCGTCTGGTGTTTTTGCCACGGTTGGCATTGGCTGGCCTGCCTGCGCGGTTTGGGCAGGGGCAAGGCTGGCACTGGCAGGATTTACCGCAGTGGATTGCAGAGTATCTTGTGTATACACTTTAGTGCTGGCAGCGGATGTATTACTGGTCAAAGAATGATTGCCAACTGGCTGGGCAGTAAGTGCCTGCACCATTTTTTTAAGTTCGCCCACCTCCTGACGCAAGGCATCTATTTCTGCTTGCTCACTGGCAGCATAACTGGTACTACATAAGCCTGCCAACATGAGCGTTGATATAGTTTTGCCAAGGGCATGGCGTTGATACTGATGGTGTGGTTTCATTCTTCACGATCCTGTGCTAAAAATTTTTTGTCGTACCAATGTGCTAAAGGTCGCCATCATTGGCATTCTTTAATTAAACTTACTACTCACTGGTTTAATATATAATTTTTAGCTACAGTTACTATTCGCCCAAAGTAGTAGATTGCCGTTCTTTTTCAATAAACTACCCAAATAACAACTCAATATTATGAAAAAAATTGACCAGATGAGGCAGAATACTGGCTTATTTGAACCGCGTGGATAAATGCGTCATGGCCGAACAGACCATTCGTGAAGCAAGTGAAAATACTGCCGATGCCTTGAGTGAAGCTACCCAGGCGACTGCCATTATTGTGCAAAAAGCAGGGCAGGCCACCTCACATAAAGTGATTGAAAAAGCCTCGGAATACAAAGATGTCTACACCACAGTGAATGAAATGGTGCAGCATTTCTGGGATCGAGTGCCTTATCTAATTATTGCCTTGACGGTATTTATGATTTTTTGGCTGCTTTCCAAAGTTTTTAAATTTTTCGTGCTTAAAATTTTAAATCGTCGGGCCAAACGCAAACATAACCTGATACTGGTACTTAACCGAATTGGTAGCACGTTTATTGTGTTTATTGGCTTTATGATTGCCCTGGTGATTGCAATTCCAGGCTTTACCCCAGCGCAGCTGATTAGTGGTTTAGGCATTGGCTCGGTGGCCATTGGTTTTGCGTTTAAAGACATTTTTCAGAACATGTTGTCGGGTATCCTGATTTTGCTAGGCGAGCCGTTTCGCATTGGGGATGAAATTGTATCTGGCACCTTTGTTGGCACGGTGGAAGATATTCAAATCCGCGCCACGTATATACGCACGGGTGATGGTCGCCGTATTGTCATTCCCAATGCTAATCTGTTTACCAACCCAGTGACTGTAAATACCGCATTTTTAAAACGACAGTGTGTGTTTGAAGTGGGCATCAGCTATCAGGAGAATATTGAAGAGGCCAAGCAAACAGTGCTGGCTGTGATTGACCGTATCCAGACCATTCAAAGCCAGCCAGCACCGTCGGTACAGGTGAAGACCCTAGGGGATTTTTCTATTGTTCTAAATGTGAGCTGGTGGGTAGATGTTAAGGATGTGGGCATTGGCGCGTCACTAGATGAAGTACAGGTTCGTGTTCGGGAAGCATTTGCACATAAAGGCATTCAAATTGCTTATCCAATCCAGAAGTTAATGGTGGATCAACAGGCAACGCTTTCTAACCCCAATGACCCACCTGCGCAAAAAAGTGATTTTTAAACAAATAGCCGGCCAATTAAGGTAAAAATGGCCGTTTCAGTGCGCAAAATTCGGCCACCCAGACTGGCCGCTTGGACACCATTTTGCGCCAGCAAATCAATTTCAAACGGAATAAAGCCACCTTCTGGGCCAATGACTAATACTGCTGGCTGGTTGATTGCACTTGGCATGGGTTGATCAGCATAAGGATGTGCCACAAAGGCAGCTTTACCCTGTATTAACGCAGGCAGAACATCTTCAACAAATGGTCGAAAGCGTTTAAAACACTGTACTTGCGGCCAGGTCGTATCTCCAGCTTGCTCTAAACCCAGCTCAATATAACTGTCCAGTTGCTGCAAAAATGGTGTTTGCCAATAGCTTTTTTCTACCCGATAACTATGTATTAAAATAAGTTGCTCCACCCCTAAAGTAACCGCGTCCATCACTAAGCGCCGCAATACTTTAGGTCGTGGTAAAGCCACAATTAATATGAGCGGTAATTTGGCAGGTGGTGGCTGATCCAGCTTCAATTGTTCTAAAATAATTTGTTGTTCATCAATTGCTTTAACAGTAGCCGTCCCTTTTAGGCCATTTTTTTGGCCAATTTTAATACAATCACCCACTTGTAGCTTTAAATGCTGCTGAATGTGCGCCAATCGCCGCAAGTCAGTAATGCTGGCATAGGGACTATCTGTCTGATTGGAAACAATCTGGCTTGGATCCAGCAATAGTAAGTTCATGGTTAAATTGGTAGCTCATCGCAGATAAAATAGCAAAAGCCTGCGAGCATTTGCCCACAGGCTTTATTCTTTCAAGTCATCTAATCCATTTGTAGATGAATTAACGCTTTTTAAGCAAGCCATCATCAATCATTTGCTGAAAATGCTGCTGTAATGTGGCTTCAATCGGGCGGTACTCAACCCCTAAAGTTTGCCGTGAACGCGAGTTATCAAAGAAAATAGAATAGCCCACATTGCGCTTGATGAATTTACGGCTAATTCCCGCAGCAATCGGTGCAACCAGCCAGATCACCAATTTGGGCAGTTGTAGTTTTGGCAGCGGATATTTTGGAAAATGTGTTTTAAGTTTTTCTGCCATATCCATTAAGCTATACGTGCCTTCACTGACAATATAACGACCTTGCGCTGCTGGCGTTAAACCTGCACGAATATGCGCACGCGCCACATCACGCACATCCACTAACCCAAACTCCAGATCAGGCACCCCCGTTAACTGCTTGCCACTGCCTAAATCCTGCATCACAGAAATACTGGTTGATTGGGTTTGTTTGGTGAGCGATGGCCCTAACACCAGCGCAGGATTAATAGTGACTAAATCCCAGCGTTTTGTATGGTCAGGTTGCTGGTCATGAATTTCCCATGCCTTACGCTCAGCCGCCACTTTAGAAAACGAATACGGCTGATGGCTCTCACTACTGGTCGTGTTCCAGTCATGCTCATCAAACATGCCATCTTTAGTGGTTAAAATTTCAATATTATCGCCAAACACGGATGCCACTGAGCTGGTCAGCACCACTCGCTTCACACTACTCACCTCGTTACAGCTGTGCAGTACGTTAGCAGTGCCTTCTACTGCAGGTTTTACCAAAGCCTTGTGGGCATCCTTAAAACCCTTGATAATAAACGGCGAGGCGGTATGAATCACCAGCTCGCAACCCTCAAGCGCTGGCTTAAAACTGCCCTCTTTTAATAAATCAGCCGCAAAAAGTTTTAAAGTGCCACGAGTGCCTTGTGCTGCCTGTTTTAAGTGCGCAACCGACTTTTCATTGTCTGGATTGCGCACCGTGGCATGGACAGTAAAGCCATCTTCCAGTAAATATTTCACAATCCAGCTTGCGATATAGCCAGAAGCACCAGTGACGCAGACAGGTTTTAATCGGTCAATTGTTGTGCTCATTATTTTATCCTTAAGGTAAAGCATGTCTTAATATTGATTTTTAAACTGCTTGGAGTGTAGCGTTTATTTGAGTGAATAGAAGTAGGATATAAGAATTTTTAATGGGCTTGAAGTTAAACGGGTTGTGAAAGCCAGCAAAATCGCTCGCCTTTTAATCTATTTTTAAGTTTAGCCATCAAAGCGTTCAATTTGTCGAAAAGTTAGATTAATACGCGCTGTTGTCATACGTTTGCTTGGTGGTAAGCGATGTAGCCAGTAAGTTTGGGTGGTATCTTTCATTACCAATAAGCTGCCATGCGCTAAAAAAAGCTCAACCTTATCGAGGCGCACTTTATGTTTAAATGCAAACTTTCTTTCCGCCCCAAAACTCAGCGATGCGATTGCGCCATGTTTCTTTAAATCGACTTCTCCATCACTATGCCACGCCATTCCTTCGCTACCATCATGATAAAGGTTCAGCAAACAGGAATTAAAAGTTTCACCAGTGATCCGCTCCACCGTTTCTTTTAATTCCAATAATATAGGAGTCCAGATAAAAGCATGTTTGGTGGTTTTTGAATAGGTGTAGGCGTATGGATGATCACCATACCAAGCAACTTTACGTTTGGTGATGATGCGCTTTCCGTAGATGACAGCTTCATCATTTTTCCAGGCAATTGAGCGAAATAATTCTTCGAAATAAGTATCAGATTGCTGACGCGCAATGATTTGCCCGAAATATAAAACTGTACCGTCATATGGCAGTAAATTTCGATTCAGGTTTTCATACTCAAATAAATCCATGATTATGCATCGTCTGAGAAATAGAATCCCAATCTAACTGAGCCAATTTATTGTTAAAATATTCTTCTAATTTAGTTAGTCGCATGTGTTTTTACTCCTTCCCAGCCAATAATGGCTGTTTTTCGCGTCGTTCCCCACATGTAGCCACCAAAATGCCCTGATGATTGAATCACTCGATGACATGGAATTAGAAAAGCAACTGGATTACTCCCAATTGCCGTCCCTACAGCACGAGAGGCTTTGTTATGACCAATATGTTTTGCAATAGCACTATAAGTGGTGAGTTTACCCATCGGTATTTTCAGTAAACTTTCCCAAACCTTAAGCTGAAAATCTGTGCCCTTTAAATGCAGCTTGATTTCAGACAAATTATTTTCATTCAATTGGAATACAGCAAGGGCTTTTTTTTGTAATTCATCCTCGTGTTGAATAAATTCTGCATTGGGGAACTGGGCTTTAAGATGTGAAAAGGCATCATCATGATCTTCGGTAAAAGCCATATAACAAATGCCTTTGGTTGTTGAGGCAATAATAACTGAACCAAATAGTGTTGCTGAAAAACTATAGTTGATATGCAATGCCACACCACCATTTCTATATTCAGCAGGCGACATTCCTTCTATTTGTATAAATAAATCATGCAGACGGCTGGTGCTTGAGAAGCCCGTGTCGAAAGTAGCCGCAAATACACTATTTTCTGTATTATTTTTTAAAATAGATTTTGCATGTTCCACACTCATATATTGCAGGAATTTTTTAGGACTGATCCCAGCCCATTCGGTGAAGATACGTTGAAAATGTGCCTGGCTTAAATGCACATGTTCTGCTATTTCCAATAGGCTAGGCTGTTCTTTGAAATTCTGACTGATATATTCAATAGCTTTAGCAATGCGAATATAGTTAGTATCTTCTGACATTGTCATTCACAAAAACCGTTTAACTAAAGTAAAACATTAACAAATAGAACGACTGAAAAAAATCCGATTCTTGCTATCAACAGGAAAAGCGGCTCAGCTCAATTTAATATAATGTCGGTTATCTGGCCTCATCAATTTATCAACAACCCCTCAATCAACTCAATCTGCTTTTCCAGCGCGCCCTGATTGTCCTGCATGACCTGCAAACCCGCTTTACCTGCTTGCCTGGCTTGCGCTGGCTGCTGTAACCAATTGACCCATGCCTGCATCAATTGCTCAGCATTATCCACCTGCGCTAAGGCACCTGCTTGCTTAAGTTGCTCAACAATAACTTTAAAATTAAAGGTATACGCACCCATCACTACAGGCACGCCCAACGCAATAGGTTCAAGTGGATTATGTCCGCCATTTGAGCTTAATGACCCGCCCACAAATGCCATACTGGCCAGTGCATACCACAGCCATAACTCGCCCATGCTATCGGCCAAATACACCTGAGTTTGCGGTAAAATCACTTGCTGTTGGCTACGCTGAAATAAATCAAATCCATTATTTTTAATCAGTTGCGCTACACTTTCAAACCGCTCTGGATGGCGCGGGACTATTATTAAAACCGCTTGCGGAAACTCACGAAGCAGTGTTTTAAATTGTGCCAGAATTTGTGCTTCTTCTGGATCATGCGTACTGGCAGCCACGACAATGGGACGACTGCCCAATTGCCAGTCATGCTTTAATTGTTTGGCTGTTTTTAATAATGGTTCAGGCGGTTGCAGATCAAACTTTACACTACCTGTCACAATAACTTTTTTAGTATCTGCGCCTAAGGCAATAAAACGCTGTGCGGTGTCGGCATCTTGCGCGGCAATGCAACTTAAGTCATTCAGCATAGGATAGGTTAAGCGTTTAACTTTACCATAGCCTGTGGCAGAACGTGCTGACAGTCGCGCATTGATTAATATACTGGGGATATTGGCTTGCGCTGTTAAAGACAAGGCATTGGGCCAAAGTTCCGTTTCTATTAAAATAAATAGCCGTGGCTGATAACGCTGTAAAAACCGACCTATTAAACCAATGGTATCCACAGGCAAAAACACTGCTTCAAACAGCTCAGGATAGCTTGCTGCAAATAATGCCTTGGCGCGTGCCTGCCCCGTGCGCGTGGTGTTGGTCACCAGCACAGCCTGACCCAATTTTAAAAAATGCGCAATGATGGGCTGTGCAGCATTGGTTTCACCCACTGATACCGCATGCACCCAGATCACTTGCTGGTTTTTAGCCACTGGATTCACTTCAAAACGTTCAATCACCTCAGCTTGGTAATCTGGCTGTAGACGGGAACGCTGCCAGACACGCAAGCGATACAGCGGCACAAAGATTGCCAGCAGCAAGTGATACCAAAACGGAGGAGGTTGCACAGATTTAGACATCATTAAAAAAGCCTACCGCTGCTTGCAAAACCAATTGCCTGCAACAATAGGCTTAACAAAAAATAGTTAGCCAGAGTGTAGCCTGCTTAAGCCATAAACCAAAATTTATCCACCATCATGCAAACTGCTCCCTTAACGATAAGATTCAATGCTTAGACAGATTCACTTAAAAACGGATAATCGGTATAACCAGTGGTGCCTTCTGCATAATAGGTGGCAGGGTTTGGCGTGTTTAACGCAGCATGCTGTTTAAACCGCTCGACCAGATCAGGATTGGCAATATACAACTGGCCAAATGCCACCGCATCGGCTTTGCCAGAATCAAGTAAGGCTTCTGCTAGTGCCTGATCCAGTTTTTCATTGGCAATAAATACGCCACCAAATTTCTGTTTGATTAAACCTGCCAAACTGTCATCAGCCACATATTCACGCGCACAGATAAAGGCAATTTTGCGCACGCCCAGTGCTTGCGCCACATAACCAAACGTCTCAGGTGGATTGTCATCACCCATATCATGCGCATCACGGCGCGGTGCCAAATGCACGCCCACACGGTCTGCACCCCACACGTCAATCAGCTGGTCGGTGACTTCTAGCAACAAGCGGGCACGGTTTTCCAGACTGCCACCGTACTCATCATCACGCTGGTTGGTTTTGGTTTGCAAAAACTGATCAATCAAATAACCATTGGCAGCATGCAACTCTACCCCATCAAATCCTGCTGCTTTGGCATTCATCGCTGCATTGCGATAATCCTGCACAATGGCCTTTACTTCATGGGTTTCTAAGGCACGTGGGGTAACATAATCTTTTTTTGGACGCACCAAGCTGACATGACCTGCGGGCTGGATAGCGCTTGCGGACACGGGTAATTCACCATCCAAGAACATCGGATCAGAAATACGTCCTACATGCCACAACTGCATTACCATACGACCACCAGCGGCACGCACCGCATCAGTGATTTTTTTCCAAGCCGTTACTTGTTCATCCGACCAAATACCTGGGGTATTGGCATAGCCTACAGCCGATGGCGTAATGGCCGTGGCTTCAGTAATGATTAAACCTGCACTGGCACGTTGCAGATAATATTCCTGCATTAAGGCATTAGGAACTCGACCTTCATCAGCACGTGAACGGGTGAGCGGTGCCATGACCAAACGATTGGGTAATTCAATAGCACCAACTTTTAAGGGTTGAAATAAAGCTGACATCATCATCTCCTCAACATCTGCCGACTGGTTAATGCAACCAGTGACGACAGCGGTCGTTATAATTCCTGTTGCAAGGCCAAAAGAAATTGTTGAATGGTCTGTTCATTACGCTCATAAAAGCTCCATTGCCCTACCTTTTGGCAACGGATGAGTTCGGCTTTTTGCAAAATTGCCAAATGATTAGACACAGTGGACTGTGATAAACCCACTTTCTGGTCAATTTGCCCTGCACAAACACCTGCGTCAAACGCATGATACTGCTGGCTAAAATGTTGCTCAGGCTGTTTTAGCCATTGCAGGATATTACGCCGCACTGGGTTAGCAAGGGCTTTTAAAATTGCCTCTTTGTCCATGGTTTAATCACCTTTCATATTGCAAAATACCGCTTTCATTGTATGTCAAACGCTAACAATAATGGCGTATGCAACAGCCGCATCCAACAATCAGATGGTTAATATATAGCACAAACCAGATATTAATATCGTATTTTATAGATATAAACAATGTAAAGAAAAGAAAGCGAGCTACTGTTGATACGTCCGACACAAACTAAATTATACTTCAGCGATGTAACGATTGAGCCAGATAATGGATTCTGAGAAACAAACACCGCCAGATACAAATACTAAGCAACCCATCTGGCCACCACAGGCAGTAGAATCATTACCACCTTCCTACCGAGCGCGGGGATTTTTTAGCAAAATACTTCCTGTGGTGATCTTAATTGTCCTGCTATGCGCTATTGGCCTGATTGGTCGCAGCCTAGAACGTATGATGACCTCTACGTTTTTGGTACTAACACCGTTCATTTTTGGCGCACTGATTAATTATATGGCCAATTATGAACGTCCTGCCCCATTTGGCCGTACACTTAAATGGCTCACTATTTTTTATGGTATCTTGACTATTTTTTCTATCGTGGTGTTGCGAGAAGGCAGTATTTGCGTCATTTTAGCGGCGCCTATTTTAATGGGTTTTTTTATAGTGGGCGCATGGTTGATGCACTTATTGTGCCGATACCTGTGGAAACCCAATAAAGCAATTTATAGCTTGGCCATACTACCGATCCTGTTGATGTTGATGCCAGAACAACTGGACACTACCTACAAAAGTGTACAGCGCAGTATCTTAATTAATGCACCTGTGAGTACCGTGTGGCAGCAAATTAACCATATAGATGGCATTAAACCCGCTGAATTTAAACCCAGCCTTTTATATGCGATTGGAGTTCCCTATCCAATTTCTGGGATTACCAATACTATTGATGGACAAAAAATCCGTCATTCCCATTGGCAAAAAGACATTCATTTTGATGGCATGATTCAAGAGTCAATTCCAAATCAATACTTGCGCTGGAATTACCGTTTTAGCCCCGATTCAGTACCAAAAGGTGCGCTGGACGATCATGTACAACTTGGTGGTAAGTATTTTGATTTTCAGAATACCAGTTATCAACTTATTCCCGTCAATGATCATCAAACCCAGCTTATTTTAAACATTGATTATCGGGTCAGTACCGAAATTAACTTTTATACGGTATATGTTGCCAAGCTATTATTAAATGATTTTGCACGGGTGATTTTAGATTTATATAAACAACGCAGTGAAGCATTAGACATCACATCTGCTTAACGTCCTAAGACACGCTTAAAAATAAGGCCAACCGCTTGGAGATTGTGGTTAGCCTTATTTCCCTATATTTTTAAATACTTAAGCTATATTACAGCCCCATTTTTAAACTGGCTTCAATAAACTTATCCAGATCACCATCTAATACTGCGCCAGTATTGGAAGTTTCCACCCCAGTACGCAAGTCTTTAATCCGTGAATCATCCAGCACATAAGAGCGAATTTGACTGCCCCAGCCAATATCAGATTTGGTGGCTTCCAGAGCCTGCTGGGCATCGCTACGTTTTTGAATTTCCAGCTCATACAACTTGGCGCGTAACAACTTCCAGGCACGGTCACGGTTGGCATGCTGGCTGCGTTCATTTTGACAGGCCACCACGGTTCCCGTAGGCACATGCGTTAAACGCACCGCAGAGTCAGTTTTGTTAATATGCTGACCACCCGCACCCGATGCACGATAAGTATCAGTGCGCACATCACTTGGGTTAATGTCAATTTCAATATCATCATCCACTTCAGGCGACACAAACACCGCACTAAATGACGTGTGGCGTCGGTTGCCACTATCAAATGGTGATTTACGCACCAAGCGATGGACACCTGTTTCCGTTCTGAGCCAGCCAAAGGCATAATCACCTTCTATACGAATGGTGGCACTTTTTAAACCTGCTACATCACCGTCCGACTCTTCCATAATTTCGGCTTTAAAACCATGCCGCTCAATCCAGCGCAAATACATGCGCAACAGCATAGACGCCCAGTCCTGTGCTTCCGTACCACCCGAACCCGCCTGTATGTCCAAAAAGCAATTGTTGGGATCCATCTCATTGCTAAACATACGGCGAAATTCTAGTTTGCTCACGTCTGCATCCGCAGCATCCAGCTCTTTGCTCACATCAGCCAACAGGCTATCATCATCGGCTTCAACAGCAAGCTCTAATAATGCCTGGGCATCTTCTAGCTGTAGACTTAAGGCATCGAGTACATCGACAATATTTTCTAATGCGCCCTTTTCTTTTGCCATCGCTTGTGCGCGGCTCTGGTCATTCCAGATAGCAGGGTCTTCTAATTCACGCAGAACTTCTTCTAGACGCTCTTTTTTAAGGTCATAGTCAAAGATACCCCCTAAGCGTCTGGCCACGTGACGCAAGATCTTTTAAACGGATTAAATACGGATTAATTTCCACAACAATGATCTCAAAACAGGTCAAAAATAGCCTGATATTTTAGCATGAGTTGCTATGTAGCAAAAAATAAATCCATTGTTTAATCAATTTTAAGGGGAGCAGGCAGTGAAATGTAGGTTTTAGTAATTAAGCCTCTAGACTAACAACATAACTATTACACGTTCGTTCAAATCTACCTTATTCTTTACAATTTGTGTAATCACCTAATGCATAAAGCAATAAAAATCCACATTAATCATTTGATCTATATTAAATTTTTTTTATAAACTATTCGCAACAAGGCTCGATTGACACATGCTATATACTCTGTATGATGGTTAATGTGTAACAAATAATTTCTTTTAATAGTTGGAGACACATCATGAACAAATTAACTTTGGCAGCTGCTTTAGTTGCATCAATGACTGGAATGACCGCTGCACACGCTTATCAAGTCGAAGCTGGTGCTGACTATACTTATTTTGATGTCGATAAAGGCGACAGTGTGAATAACTTTGGCGTTGATGCAACTTATTACTTTAACCCAGTTACTGATAATAATGCGCCATTGGCTGAAGCTGGTTTTATGAACCGTGCTGGTAATGTTGGCGTTCGTATTGCAACCGATGACGCTGATAACGATACTACCCAGTTCGGTGTTGGTGCTGAATACTATATTCCTGATACTGATTTTTATGTATCTGGTAATGTTTCTCGCGTAGAAGATGATTATGGTCATGCGAATCAGTTTGGTGCTGAAGTGGGTTATTTACCTGCACCAAACTTCCTGGTTGCTGCGGGCTTAGTACGTACCAAAACTGGTGGCGAGAGCAATACTGATCCATCGATTCGTGCCAAGTATGTAACCCGTGTGGGTGAGCATGACTGGAACTTTGAGGCAGGTGGTGTCTTCGGTGATTACGATAGCTACAATATCGCTGCTGATTACTATGTAGACAATACTTTTAGTATTGGTGGTCAGTATGTGAATACTGATTTAGGTGCTGGCGATTACGATACTTTTAATATCCGCGCGCGTAAATTCATCAATCAACAAGTGAGTGTTCAAGGCGAGCTTGGTTTTGGTGATGACACCAATACCTTTGGTTTACGTGGTACATACCGCTTCTAAGAACTTGCTGATTACGTTCTTTAAAACCGCCAATTATGTTGGCGGTTTTTTTATATTTGTAATTTTGTTATTTATAATAACTGAAATATCATTAGGTTAAAGTTTTTAAAAATAATTCTATTCACATTATCTTTTTGATCAATTGACAAAATAAAAATTGGTTGTATTATCGCCACTTGTAACAAGAAATTTCATTAAAACTTTGGGGAAATTGTAATGAAAAAGATTCTGGTCGCCACTGCACTATTGGCGTCAATGACAGCTGCCAATGCTTATCAATATGAAGTTAATGCAGCGTATGAAAATACAGATATTGATGACTTAAACTCTGATGTTGATGCCTTTAACATTGGTGGTAAATTTTATTTTGCACCAGTTAATAACACTACTGCCCCACTGGCTGAAGCTGCCTTTTTAAGTAAAGCCAGCAACATTGGTTTGGCGTATACACGTGCCACGTTTGAAGAAACTGATTCTATTGGTGTAATCAGCTACAAATTAAAAACAACGAGTGATATTATTGGCTTAGCTGGTGAATACTACGTACCAAACTCACCGCTTTATTTTAGCGCAGCCATTCACAATACCGACACGTCTACAAAAGCGTCTGCTGTTGGGGTAACTGTTAGCGATGATGACAGTGGCACTGGCTATGCAGTAGAAGTTGGTTTCTTACCAGTAGATGGTTTATTGCTGGCTATTGGTGCAACTGACATGAAGGAAAGTGTTGATCCTGCTCAAGCTGCTCAATTAGGCTTTATTTCTACACTTGGTGCATCTGCTGCAGCTGGCGAAGATACGGCAGTGACCTTACGTAGCAAATACGTGACTCGTTTAGGCAACAATGATATTAACTTTGAAAGCAAAATCTTGATTGGCGACGAAACGGCTTATCGCTTTGCGGCTGACTTCTACTTAGATCCTACTTTAAGCATTGGTGCATCAGTTGCTGACTCAACTTTTGATGACAGTGATGCCATCTTTGGCGTGCGTGTTCAAAAATTCTTTACCCCTGCCGTGGCAGTTGGTTTAGGTTATAGCACCACTGATGGCGCGGATTCATTTGGTATTAACGGTACTTTCCGCTTCTAAGATTCTTTAGAAAAATAACTATCAAAAAACCGCTTGATGCTCATGCACAGGCGGTTTTTTAATGATTAAAATTAAAGTATAAAGAATCAATCGAATTATTAAATATTGATTTCAAATGTATTTTTATATAAAAACTATGCCAATAACTGCAATTGCTGCACCATTAACTGCAACCGCCTCTGACCTCTAAACTCATTGATATCCAGCTGATAAGCCAGATGAACCCGCTTAATAGGCTGATCTAGTGCCAATTGATCCGCCATTTTGAAGGCAATGGCTTCTAGCGCTGAATGCTGTGGATTTTTGAGTTTTAAACGCAAATGCTGTTCTTGCAGCCAGCGATATTCCAGTACATCAAACTGACCTTCAAATACAGGCGCAGGAAAACCTTGTCCCCATGGCCCTGCCTGTGCAATGGCTTGTGCTGTCTGTAATGAAAACTCGTCGGGCAACAATTCACCATCAGTCAATAAAATGGCCTGAAACAAGGTAGGATCATGACTGGCAATGATCTGCTGAAATGCTGCGGTAAATTCTTCAAAATGCTCGCGTGGCAAGGTTAGGCCAGCGGCCATGGCATGACCGCCAAAATAACTAACCAAATGAGGCTGCTGTTCGGCCACTCGTTCAATGGCATCGCGGATATGAATACCTTCTATAGAGCGGGCAGAGCCTTTAATATGAATACCATCATCACTGGGCGCAAACACAATAGTCGGACGGTGAAATTGCTCTTTTAAACGGCCTGCCACAATACCGATCACACCCTGGTGCCAATTTGTTTCAAACAGCACAATGGCAGGTGGTATTTGCTGTAAATTGGCATACGTGCTGTTAGAGAGTAGGCGCATGGCTTCTTCTTTCATGCCCGACTCTACACGGCGACGTTCACGGTTTAAGGCATCGAGTTGCTGTGCCAGTGGCCATGCTTGCTCAAAAGTATCGGCCAGCAAACATTCAATTCCTATGCGCATATTGTCCATGCGCCCTGCGGCATTAATACGTGGCCCAAGCACAAAGCCTAAATCCTGCGGGCTAATTTTATAGGCTTCACGTCCTGCAATTTCAAGCAAGGCTAAAATACCAGGGCGACATGCACTTTGCCGAATACGCTCAATCCCAGCAGCCACCAAAATTCGGTTGTTTTGATCCAGTTGCGCCACATCGGCCACGGTGCCTAACGCCACAATATCCAGATATTGCGCCAAATTTACCCCAGGTTTGCCTTGTTGTTTGCGCTGGGTTGACAATGTGGCCAGCACATAAAAAGCCACCCCAACCCCAGCTAGAGCCTTACTGGGAAAATCACAATCAGGCTGGTTAGGATTCACCACCGCAGCGCATACAGGTACTTTTTTACTGGTTAAATGATGGTCGGTAATAATCACTTGCATGCCAGCCGCATGTGCCGCATCGACGCCTGCATGACTAGAAATACCATTGTCTACGGTGACAATCAGCTCAGGCTGATAATCCTGAACGGCCAGTGCAACAATTTCTGGGGTTAAACCATAGCCATATTTAAAGCGATCAGGTACCAGATAATCAACGTTTGCGCTCATTTGTCGCAAGGCCAGTACCATCAGCGCAGTACTGGTTGCCCCATCGGCATCAAAATCACCCACAATTAAAATACGCTGTTGCTGCTCAATAGCACGATCAAGCAAGGTCACTGCTTCATTTAAGCCTTTTAATTGTTGGGCTGGAATTAAACCCTGCAATTTAAGCTCTAGCTGCGTGGCTGACACAATACCGCGCGCGGCATATAGCCGTGCCAATAATGGCGAGAGGTGCGTTTTGAGCTGCTCTACGCTAGGTGGGCAGTAACGGGTATTGAGTTGATAAATCGATGGCATAACACAACAAAACGGCACAGGAATAAAGGACTATCATAGCACTAAGCTAAGCACACCGTTTATTGACCAACGAAACTTATTGGCCACAGAGTTTGCGTCGTTTTTAGGGCAATTTTTAGTGTTTTGAGCCAGCCAATGGGTAAGCATATTTTAAGCTATAAAATTTAACCATTAACATGGCAACCGCAATAATCAACGCGTATTGTGGCTTAAATAAACTCCGTTAAATTAATAACTCTCTGAATTTATAGTTTTCAAGGCATTAAGCGTTCGATACACCAACTGTTATTTTGCTCATCTTTCACATAACGTAAGCGATCATGCAAACGGTTAGGACGACCCTGCCAAAACTCAAAATAAGATGGCTTTAAGCAATAGCCGCCCCAAAATTCAGGCTTTTGGATAAGTGCAATATTATTTAATTGCTGGGTTAATGCGGCAAAGCGTTGCTCTAAAATCTCACGACTTGCAACGATGCCACTTTGCGGGGTACTAATATGCGCCGCAATTTGACTATCACGCGGACGCTTATGGTAATAGTCAGTCGATTCTCGCTCACTTACCCGATAAACCTGCCCACTAATACGCACTTGCTGCTCTAAGGCAGGCCAAAAGAAAAGGAGCTCAGCAAAAGGGTTTGCCAATAAATCATGGCCTTTTTGGCTATCATAATTGGTATAAAAATAAAAACCCGTTTCATCTGCACCACGCAATAGCACAGTGCGCGCATGAGGACGGCCATTGCCATCGGCTGTGGCCAGCGTCATGGCATACGGCTCGGTAACTTCCTGTACTAATGCTTGCTCTAGCCACATTGAAAATTGTGTAAAAGGACTATGGCAAAGATCCTGCTCAAGCAAACTACCTTTGCCATAATTTTGCCGTAATTCACTTAAGTCCTTAACACTCATTGTTCACCTGTATGCTATTGGGTTAAGCCACCATCACCCGAGAACGAATTAAATCAGCCAACTGATTTGCCAACTGGTCAACCTGTTGCTGGCTCTCACCTTCTACCATCACCCGAATTACTGGCTCAGTGCCTGATTTACGAATGAGTAAACGACCACGACCAGCCAAATCTCGTTCAGCCTGGGCAAATGCAGCACTTAATTCGGCATCTGCATAGGGGTCGATCATTTGTGGTAAGCGTACATTAACCAGGGCTTGCGGCAAAATAGTCAAACCTTCGGTCAGTTCATGCAGTGGCTGATCATGTTGCACCATTTGCGCCAATACTTGCAGGCCACAAATCAATGCATCACCTGTGGTACTTTTATCCAGACACAAAATATGGCCAGATGGTTCTCCGCCCACTTGCCAGCCTGCACTTTCCAGGTCAGCCATCACGTAGCGATCACCTACTTTGGCTCGTTTAAAAGCAATATTACGGTCTTGAAGCGCAAGCTCAAGCCCCATATTACTCATGAGTGTACCCACCACTCCTTTAGGCTGGACAGCAGCTCGGGTTGCCAGAATATATAAAATGGCATCCCCATCAACCAGCTTACCGTGTTGATCAACCATAATAATACGATCAGCATCGCCATCAAGTGCAATGCCTACATCTGCCTCATGAGCCAGTACCGCTTCTTGCAAACTGGTAGGATGGGTTGAACCACAATCGGCATTGATATTTAAGCCATCGGGCTGATGATGGATTGCAATGACCTTTGCGCCAAGCTCACGCAAAATTGCTGGACCCACGGCGTACCCTGCCCCATTGGCGCAGTCAATTACAATTTTTAAGCCCTTAAGGTTTAAATGGTACGGAAAAGTGGATTTACAAAATTCGATATAACGGCCATTGGCATCTTTAATCCGATAGCTTTTACCCAATTGATCAGGAGCAGTAATTTCAATTGGCTGATCTATTTGTACGCTAATTGCGTTTTGAACATCATCAGGCAGCTTTTTGCCTTCACTGGAAAAAAACTTAATGCCATTATCAAAATAAGGATTATGCGATGCTGAAATTACAATGCCTGCATCGGCATGAAAGGCGCAGGTTAAGTGGGCAATGGCAGGGGTCGGCAATGGCCCTAATAACAGCACATCCACACCAGCCGCATTGAGTCCAGCTTGCAGGGCAGCCTCCAACACATAGCCAGACAAGCGGGTATCTTTACCCATAATGACTTGTGCCTGACCTTTTTTGGCTTGCGCTGCAAAAATACGACCAGCCGCAAAACCAAGCCTTAAGGCAAACTCTGGGGTTATAGGGTCTTCGCCAAATTTTCCACGAATACCATCGGTGCCAAAGTGGCTCATTTTATTCTCTCTAACAAGGTGAAACGCAATGCGTGAGCGCATAGGTTAAAACAAAGTTTACTAAAGTTATTTAAGTTTTTGTAAATAGCAATCGGGTTAAAACCAAAAGACCGTCAATTTAATTAACGGTCTTTGAACCACTCAACCAAACAGCAATTACTTAGCTTTTTTGTTTGACTATCTGAGTAATTAATACAGAAAAGGCCACAAACTCATTAGCCAATTCTATAATTGGGTGCTTCTTTGGTAATGGTCACATCATGCACATGGGATTCTTTCATGCCTGCTGCTGTGATTTTGACAAACTTGGGTTCGCTACGCATGGTGGCAATATCTTTACACCCTGTATAGCCCATGGACGAACGCAAGCCGCCCATTAACTGATGCACAATCCCACTCATTGGCCCTTTGTAGGGTACGCGCCCTTCAATGCCTTCTGGAACTAACTTCTCAACACCATCTTTGGCATCCTGAAAATAACGGTCAGAGGAACCAGTTGCACCCGCCATGGCACCTAGTGAACCCATACCACGATACGCTTTATAATAGCGACCCTGGAACAGCTCTACCTCACCTGGGGCTTCTTCAGTACCCGCCAGTAACGAGCCAATCATAATCACACTGGCACCTGCTGCAATGGCTTTGGCCACATCGCCTGAAAAGCGAATGCCACCATCAGCAATCACAGGAATTTGATTGTTTAACGCACGCGCCACGTTATCAATGGCTGAAATTTGTGGCACACCAATACCTGCCACAATACGTGTGGTGCAAATAGAGCCAGGACCAATACCTACTTTCACGGCATCAGCGCCTGCTTCAAGCAAGGCCAAAGCAGCATCAGCAGTGGCAATATTACCGCCAATCACCTGAATATGCGGGAAATTTTGTTTTACCCAGCGCACGCGCTCAATCACACCATGTGAGTGACCATGTGCAGTATCAACCACAATCACATCAGCGCCTGCTTCAACCAGTGCTTCCACCCGTGATGGCGTATCTGCACCTGTGCCCACGGCAGCACCCACACGCAAGCGACCTTGGCAGTCTTTGCATGCATTTGGATACAGCTCGGCTTTACGAAAATCGGTAACGGTAATTAAACCTTTTAAATTTTGATCTTCATCAACTACCAGCACCTTTTCAATGCGGTGCTGCTGTAATAACGCTTGAATATTTTCTTTTGATTCGCCTTCGCGCACCGTCACCAGACGATCTTGCGGTGTCATGATATTGCTAACAGGCTGGTTTAAATTGGTTTCAAAACGGGTATCACGGCCAGTCACAATGCCAACCACTTTTGTGCCCACAACCACAGGTACGCCACTAATATTATTGGCACGGGTTAAGGCCATTAGCTCGCCAACGGTGGTTTCTGGTGACACAGTAATAGGGTCTTTGACCATCCCCGCTTCATATTTTTTAACACGGCGTACTTCAGCTGCCTGCGCCACAATATCCATATTTTTATGCAAAATACCAATGCCACCTTCTTGCGCCATGGCAATGGCCATACGGGCTTCAGTCACGGTATCCATGGCCGCAGAAACAAGTGGAATATTTAATTCTATATCGCGGGTCAAGCGTGTCTTTAAAGAGACATCTTTTGGAAGAACGTTAGAATAAGCAGGGAGTAACAAGACATCATCGAAGGTCAATGCTTCTTGAACGATGGTCAGCATAACAATCTCACTGGTTAGTTGCGTGCGGCATTATAACCGAAAAACAACCATAAACGCGACGGGCATTTTTAGAAGTCAAGGCGTTTTAGCTATTTTTGCTAGCTCACATGATCAAAATCATTGTCTGCGACTAAAGGAATGCGCTCTGGTGGAGTGGTATACAGCTCATTGAGCGAGCCAAGACCATGCCGAAAACGGGCACGATTACATTTTTCATCGCCTGCCTGTACTTCCTTACAGGTATCGGGACGCTGCTCATATACAGTGCAAGCCACTTGCTGGCCTATTTCACCTGACAAGGCGGTACAGCGCGGTTTTGCCTGATTAGTGCCTTTCATACAGCTAAAAAAAGAATTGATTTGCTCGGTCAGCTCAAGCGCCAGACCTTTGGCTTCACTTTCAGCCCAGTAAAAAGATACTCTAAAATGCGCACAGCAGGCGCCACAGGACAAGCAGGGATTGTGTGGTATGACATTAGTCACGATGGCGTTACTCATAAAATGCCAGCTAAAACTGAGTACATTTTTAATGGAAAATAAGCCACCGCTCGGGCAGCAAAAAATAATAAAAAACTCTGATTTTCGCGTCAATTTTTTACTTGTAATTTTTAGCGGTTTTTTTTGATGAAGTACGGAATGGCTTATTAGAAAAATAAATAGCAGAGCCAGTTTTAGGCTAGCTCTGCGGTTGACAGCGTGGCATAGCTGCCGATTTATAGCAAGGTGCGGCGAATATCTGCCAATAGCTGGCTTAAAGCATGGCTAAATCGAGCCGCATCGGCCCCATTAATCACTCGGTGGTCATAAGACAATGACAATGGCAACATCAGGCGTGGCGCAAACTCCTTACCATTCCATACAGCTTGCATGCTGGCGGGTGATATGCCCAAAATGGCCACTTGAGGCCAGTTGACCAGTGGTGTAAAGGCAGTGCCACCAATACTGCCAAGGCTGGTAATGGTAAAACTGGCACCCTGTAGCTCTTGGGGTGTTAATTTTTTATCCCGCGCTTTTTGGCTTAGTTCACCCAGTTGTATAGCAATTTCCTGAATACTCAAACGGTCTGGGTTGCGTAATACAGGCACGGTTAAGCCATCATCGGTGGCCACGGCAATACCCAGATGAATTTCATTGCGTAATAAAACCGATTTTTGGTCATCGGCCAGATGACTATTAAAATAGGGTTCTTGCTTGAGTAAATAAGCCAGTGCCTTAATAATAAACGCCAAAATAGTCAGGCTGATACCCTGCTTTTTATAATCCGCTTTTAAATCACCACGCCATTTTTCCAGTTCAGTAATATCAGCCAAATCAAATTGGGTAACCTGAGGAATAAAATTATTTAATGACAGTTGCGGCACCGATACCTGCTGCAAACGGGTCATGGCCGCAGACTTGGCACCACCAAATTTTTCAAAATCGGGTAGCTTTGGTAAGCCACGCATCACGTGGGTGTTATTTTGATTGGTTTGTGTCGATTGCTGGGCGTCAAAATGTTGTTTTACAAAGGCAAGCACGTCTTCTTTGACAATACGCTGATTCGCCCCAGAGGCTTCAACGTTAGCCAATGCCACGCCAAGCTGCCGTGCCAGTTGGCGTACTGCGGGGCCTGCATAGACTTTACTGTTTGCTTTGATTTCTTCTGGGCTTAATTGCGCACTGTGTGCTTGATCAGCCTCGCGTTCAGGTCGATCAGTTGCCTCTTTCTGCTCCTGATCAGTTGGTGGTTTTTTACTTGCTGTTTGCTTTTCACTGATCGATGGTGTTGCAGTAGATTGGCCTTGAGGCTGCGGCTTATCCTGAGTACCCGCTGATTTGCTGCTTTGCTGGCGGTCATCGCTGGTTGCATTTATTGCACTCATTTCAACGCTTAAGATCAGCATCCCCTGGCTTACTTTTTGTCCCGCACTTAAGTTTATTTCCCTAATCACTCCAGCAAACGGACTTGGCACTTCCACACTGGCTTTGGCCGATTCCAACACCAGTAAGCTTTGGTCTTTTTCAACCACATCGCCCACGTTCACCAGAATTTCGGAAATATCTGCCTCATCCACGCCCAAATCAGGCACCTTTACTTCTTTTAAGCTGGATTCTTTTGTTCCAGTGTCACTGGTTTTTTCTGCCTGCTCAGCTTGACTAGATTTGGTTTTAGCCTGTTCTGAATCTGGTGCTTGGCTGTTTTGTCCTGCCTCAGCCTGGCTATCTTCATGTTCTGCATTGTCTGCATCTTCTAGCTCAAACAATACATCGCCTTGTGTAACACTTTGACCTGCTTTAATCACAATGCTTTTAATGGTGCCACTGGCAGGACTTGGTACTTCCACACTGGCCTTGGCCGATTCCAACACCAGTAAGCTTTGTTCTTTTTCAACCACATCGCCTACTTTAACTAGAATTTCTGCAACGTCTGCGCTATCAACACCTAAATCAGGGGTTTTGATTTCCATGCTACTTACTCCTGTTCGGGTGTGTTATTAGTTTGGGCTGGCTGATCCGCTGTTGATTTTTTAGAGGATTGCTCAGTCGCCTGCTGATCGTCAGCATGTTCAGTTGAGGTGGCCGTGGCAAGATCTTGCACAGGGGCTGCTGCTTGCGGCATCCATGGTGATGGCATGTCTGTTTCCAGCTCAAAACTGGAAATCGCATCTTTTACCATTCTGCGATCTACCTCGCCTTCATCTGCCAGCAACTTTAAGGTAGCCACCACAATATGCGCCGCATCGACGCCAAAATACGCACGCAGGTTTTCACGTGTGTCCGAGCGGCCAAAGCCATCGGTGCCTAAGGTCACATAAGGCCGACTATCAGGTAAATAGGCACGAATTTGCTCACTATAGGCACGCATATAGTCCGTTGCAGCAACTACCACGCCTTGATAGTTGGCCAATTGCTGTGCCACCCACGGCACCTGAATATCCTCTTCTTCAACCAGCGGATGCAAACGGTTTTGTAGCTCACACTGCATGCCATCACGGGCAAGCTCATTAAAGCTGGTCACACTCCACACGTTGGCATGAATAGCATATTCATCTTTTAATATTTGTGCAGCTTTTTGTACTTCACGCAAAATGACGCCTGAGCCTAAGAGCTGAACACTGGCTTGCTGGTCTTCCTGCAATAAATACATGCCCCGACAAATCCCTTCCTCTACCCCTTCTGGCATGGCTGGCTGCTGATAGTTTTCGTTCATAATGGTCAGGTAGTAAAAAATACGTTGTCCACCGCCAGAATCGACTGGCCCATACATACGGCGCAAACCATCTTGCACAATCACTGCCAATTCATAGCCAAAACAAGGGTCATAACTCATGCAGTTAGGTACGGTGTTGGCCAGCAATTGTGAATGGCCATCCTGATGCTGCAAGCCTTCACCATTTAATGTGGTACGGCCAGCGGTTGCCCCCAGCAAGAATCCTTGTGCCTGACAATCCCCTGCTGCCCAGATTAAGTCGCCCACGCGCTGAAAACCAAACATGGAATAAAACAAATAAAATGGAATCATGGGGAGCGCATTGGTGGAGTAGCTAGTGCCCAGGGCAATCCACGCGCTTAATGCCCCTGCTTCATTAATGCCTTCTTGCAGCATGTGACCATCTTTGGCCTCATGGTAATTCATCAACTGTTCGCTATCTTCTGAGGTATATAACTGACCACTGGATGAATAAATGCCCAGTTGACGGAACATGCCTTCTAACCCAAAAGTACGCGCTTCATCAGGTACAATCGGCACCACCCGATCACGCAAGGTTTTATTTTTAAGCAAGGTCGATAAAATACGTACCAATACCATAGTGGTAGAATATTCTTTGTCGCCACTGCCATCGAGCACCTGCTGAAAACTGGCCAAATCTGGAATATCCAAAGCATCAGCTTGCTGGCGACGCGCAGGTAAGTAGCCGCCCAAATCTTCCCGACGGGCGCGCATATACTTAATTTCAGGTGAGTCATCATCAGGGCGATAAAACGGTAAATCGGGTAGCTGTTCATCACTGATCGGCAAATTAAAGCGATCACGGAAATAACTTAATGCCTCGGCTTGTAGTTTTTTTATTTGATGGGTTTTATTAATACTTTCGGCTTCAGGTGACAAACCATAACCTTTTACGGTTTTGGCTAAAATGACCGTCGGTTGGCCTTGAGTTTTCATGGCCTCGGCATAGGCTGCGTAGACTTTAAACGGATCATGGCCGCCACGGTTCAAGGCGTTAATATCCTCATCACTTAAATCTTTGACCAGTTTGGCAGTTTCAGGGTATTTGCCAAAAAAATGCTCACGTGCATATGCCCCACCACGTGCCTGATAGATTTGGTAATCGCCATCCAGGGCTTCATCCATGCGTTGTTGCAGTGCGCCCGATTCATCTTTGGCCAATAAGGGATCCCAGCGTTTGCCCCAGACCACTTTAATCACGCGCCAGCCCGCACCACGAAATATAGATTCTAACTCCTGAATAATTTTACCGTTGCCACGCACTGGGCCATCTAGGCGTTGCAAATTACAGTTAATCACCCAAATGAGGTTGTCCAGCTTTTCACGCCCAGCCAGTGAAATGGCACCCAGGCTTTCTGGCTCATCCATTTCTCCATCACCCAAAAATGCCCATACTTTGCGATTTTCATCCTGAATGAGTTTGCGATTGGTGAGGTATTTTTGGATATGGGCCTGGTAAATGGACATGATTGGCCCTAAGCCCATTGACACCGTGGGAAACTGCCAGTAATCGGGCATAAGGTACGGATGCGGATAACTGGATAAACCCTGCCCACCCACTTCACGCCTAAAGTTCACTAGTTGTTCTTCACTTAAACGCCCTTCCAAAAAAGACCGCGCATAAATGCCAGGTGCCGAGTGACCCTGGTAATAAATCATATCACCGCCAAAATCCTTACTGGCAGCCCGAAAAAAATGATTAAAACCCACATCATATAGCGTGGCACTAGACGCAAAAGTGGCCAGATGACCGCCCAGATCATCGTGGTTTAAATTGGCACGCAACACCATGGCCAGTGCATTCCAGCGAATTAACGCACGAATCCGCCGCTCCATGTAGGCGTCCCCAGGCAAGCCTGCTTCTTCATTGACGGCAATGGTATTCACATAAGGCGTGTTTAATCGCTGAATAGGAACATGGCGCGCAATGGCTTGTTGATATAATGCTTTTAATAAAAAGGCAGCGCGGTCAAGACCAACCTGCGCAATCACCGAATCAAAAGCGTCCTGCCATTCTTGCGTTTCCATTGCATCTGAATCTTTATAAAACGCCATGCTGCTCTGCTCCATTTTTTTATGTCTGCGTGCATTTATCTTATAAGGCAAGCATAGCGATATTCAATTGGCAATAAACCACAGAATTGCAACGTAATGTAGGCCAGTGTTTTTCATGTAAAATCAGTGCTAAAGCATTCAATAAATAATCAACAATCAACAATCAACAGCTGATGAAATGCAATCACTGAGGAAAGGTCAACACGCCCTATGGTTCAGGCAAAAAAATACCCGATCTAAGTCGGGCAATAAAATGATGAGGGTTATAATCTTTTTAAAACAACTGACTGCCTTAACGCATCGGATGAAACATTAAGGCTAATATATTAAAAATCGCGTTTTGGTGCTAAAGCAAGATAAGTGGCAGGATTTTCACGCTGGCCATGACGTAATACTTCATAATGCAAATGCGGCCCTGTGCAACGGCCTGTACAGCCCACAGCAGCAATATTCTGATTGGCTTTTACTTGCTCACCTGTTGATACAAATAAACGTGATGCGTGGCCATAGCGGGTCACATAACCATTGCCATGATCAATTTCTACATAGTTGCCATAACCACGGCCCCAACCTGCATGCGTCACCACACCATCACCTGTAGCATAAATTGGCGTGCCTGTCGGTGCAGCCAGATCAATCCCAGAGTGATACGCCGTTTTGCCAAACAAATGACGATAGCCAAATGTAGATGACACTCGTGCATTGGCAATCGGCTCAATGGCCAGCAATGAATTACTGATGTTTACCGAATTTACAGGTGCGTCCACACCACTACGGTATGAGCGAGTAACCGATAAAGATTCAGACAAACGATCCAGATTTTCCTGACGAGCCTGGGCTTGACGCGAAATTTGATCAATTTGTTGCTGAATACCATCATTTTGGTCTTGTGACAAAATACTCATCTCGCCACCGAACTCACCACCAACTCCATCGCCATGGTCGTGGTAATGGCTGTGCTGATCGTCAGCAACAATTAAGCCCTGTAAAGCAAGTGAATCCACCAATTGTTCCTGAGTGGTCCACATCTGGCTGACATATTGATCTAAAGAAGTTTCAGTAGACGCAGTTGATGCAGAAATTAATGTTTGTGGATCTGCAAAAGATGATGACGCAATCCAGGCGGTAAAAGATAAGGCTAAAAAGATACGGCGCTTATGCATAAATAATCTCATTCCTTTCCTGCGGTTGATTCCTTATAGCAATTTGTCCTTGCTGACCATTTAAAAACTCGTTCTAATATGAACAAGTTTTTAAACACAAAGACAATGCCATGAAGCGTCCAGTTCAGACTTTTTTTGATCCATCAGGAGAATCAACCACGGGTGGTTTGCAGTTTCTCCAAAGCCAAATGCTTTATCTGGAAAAACTTACGCAACTGACACAACCCATCTTACCGTTTAACCAAACCTGGCAAGTTGTTTCCTTCCAAGAAGGTATTTTATGCATTGCTACTGATAATCATGCAGCAATGAGTCAATTACGATATTTACAAACACATTACATTAAGCAGCTTCGAGGTATTGTCGAATTTAACAGTTTGCGATCAATTAAAGTGATTGTAGAAGCTAAACCAACACCTAAACCCGTGTCACATTTACCTTTACCACCACTTAATGAACCCACCCGACAAGCCATTTTAGAAGCCGCCACCCTCATTCATGACCGCGAGCTTAGCCAAGCTCTACAACGTTTGGCAAGTAAAAAATGATCGAAAATTGAACTAAAAGAGGATTCTGGCCAGTTTTTGAGCAACATAAAACTACACTTAAGGTCACATTGTTACAATATAACCTTAGTGATATAAGCAAGTTAACTGGCTTTTACATAAGAAATTGGGCAGTTTACATCGTCATCAAATGTCACAATTTCATAACAATTTGGTGTGGCTAAAATTTTGCGTAAGAGCTGATTATTGAGTGCGTGACCTGATTTATAGCCTTCAAAACGACCAATGATGCTATGGCCGATCAAATATAAATCCCCAATGGCATCCAGCATTTTGTGTCTGACAAACTCATCAACAAAGCGTAACCCTTCAGCATTGACCACGCCCTGTTCATCCACGCCAATGGCATTTTCCAGGCTGGCGCCCAAGGCCAGATTGTGCGCGTGCAAATACTCTAGCTCGTGCATAAAACCAAACGTACGTGCCAGACTAATTTCTTCAATAAATGAGGTGGTGGAAAAATCAACCTCGGCGGTTCTATATTCATCCTTAAATGCAGGGTGGTCAAAATCGATGGTAAAATGTACCTGAAAACCATGATGGGGCAAAAATGCAGCACGTTTATCATCCACGCACACCTCAACAGGTTGCTTAATACGGATATATTTTTTAGCCGCGGCTTGTTCTTGTAATCCTGCCTGTTGCAGCAAATAAATAAATGGGCCTGCACTACCATCCATAATGGGGATTTCAGGTGCGGATACTTCAATAATGATGTTATCAATGCCCATGCCTGCCAAGGCACTCATTAAATGCTCTACAGTGCTAATACGCGTATTACCCTGCACCAGATTAGAAGACATTACGGTCTCTTGCACTAAGGAAGCATTGGCAGGAATATCAACGGGCGGATTCAGATCAATACGCCGAAACACAATACCGCCATCAATATGATGCGGTAAAAAATTAATCAGGACATTATTGCCGCTGTGCAAACCGATGCCGCTTGCCTTAATAATTTTTTTAATAGTACGCTGTTTGAGCATGGAAGTATTTCTGTGAATAGATTTGCTTACATTAGCATTATTCGCATCCATGTAAAACAGGCCTGCACATCTTCTGATGTACAAGCCTTAAAATATAACAGCAAAAATAGCGTTTATTTCTTTTGCTGGTTTTTTAAGTAGTCCTGAATACTCATTGGGGCTGGGCGAGCAGCTGGAGCAGGTGACGAGTTAGCTACAGGGGCTGATGCGGCAACCGCTGGCGCAACAGCAGCACGACGACTAATCGCTGGCGCATCATCATCATCTTGCGCTACGGTAGCAGGCGTATTTTGTGGTGCCACAGCGGCAGCGGGTTGCTGACGTGCTACAGGAACAGAAAAATCAATGGGATCACGGGTTAAGCCTGT
The DNA here is from genome assembly GCA_023393635.1 of Pseudomonadota bacterium. GTDB lineage: Bacteria > Pseudomonadota > Gammaproteobacteria > Pseudomonadales > Moraxellaceae > Alkanindiges. Next base: position 11,978 of record JAEWKT010000011.1, on the reverse strand, counting down.
GGCAATGACTGTTACGCGTAGCTCATCACGGGCATCAGGGTCAAATACGGTACCGTAGAAAATATCACCTTCGTCAAGATCAGCAATTTGGCCAACCACATCGGAGATCACCTGAATTTCACGTGGCTTGACGTCATCCGCACTGGTAATGTTAATTAACACGCCTTTGGCATTTTCTAGTCGCACCTGATCCAGTAATGGACTACGAATAGCTTGTTCAGCGGCCTGACGCGCACGATCTTCACCACGACCCATACCAATACCCATCATGGCATAACCACGGGTACTCATGGCAGTTTTCAAATCGGCAAAGTCGAGGTTGATATGCCCGTGATTAACTACCAGATCAAAAATACTGCGTACCGCATTGAGCAATACGTCATCAGCCCGCTTAAAGGCTTCTTTCATGGTTAGATCGCCATACACGGTTAATAATTTTTCGTTTGGAATAATAATGAGTGAGTCGACGTGTTTTTCTAGCTCATCAATGCCTTTTTCGGCTGATTTTTGACGCTTACGGCCTTCAAAGCCAAATGGCGTGGTCACAACACCAACGGTTAAAATGCCCATTTCTTTGGCAACTTCAGCCACCACTGGTGCAGCACCCGTGCCTGTGCCACCGCCCATACCCGCAGTCACAAACACCATATCAGTGCCTTCAAGCTGTGCGCGGATTTGTTCTTTGGCTTCCTCGGCTGAGGTACGACCTACTTCTGGGTTAGCACCTGCCCCCAGGCCACGGGTGCTTTGCTGGCCAAGCTGTACATTAAAAGGGGCTTTCATGCGATCCAAGGCTTGCTTGTCGGTATTGGCACAAACAAACTTAACCCCATTAATCTCTGATTCCACCATGTGTTGAACTGCGTTGCCGCCACCGCCACCCACACCAAAAACGGTAAATCGGGCCTGCCCATTGTTGTCGATTACTTCATCTTCAATTAGCGTAAATGAGGACATGACCTTTTGGTCTCCAAAAATTTGTATGGCAGTTTTATGCCCTTAGCACTGCCTGAGTTAAATGAAAAGCGTTAAGTAAAAAAAAGCTTAGTAAATAAATTAGCATGCGTTTCCCCATGCCCACTGTCAAGTAAAAACGGATATTCAACAACAAAGTCACAGCATAACTTAAACGCGATATCTGTTAGCAAGCCGCCTAAACCAGTTGACGCAATTTTTCTAACACTTTTTGCACTGGCTGTACCATATAATGCTGAAACCAGTGTGGTGCAGCCTGGCTCGCTGTATCTACTTCGCCATCACGCTGTTGCTCATTTTGGCTATACATGAGTAAGCCACTTGCGGTTGCATAAATAGAGCGGCGCAGTAAAGGTCGCTTTTCTTCAACGATATCGACACACAACGGTGGATTACCCAAATGAGCCGATACCCCAAGCATGCGGCGTGCCAGCGAAACCGTGCCTTCAATCTGACACGCCTCACCAGTTAATACCACACCATGCAACAGCGCATGAATAGCACCACTTTGCTCGAGCTGCTGACGCACGGCTTCAAAAATTTCTTCATAGCGGGCAATAATAATTTCAGCCAGCTCAATACGGCTTTTCACCATGCCAGGTGCGGTGCCAATGCCTGGAATCTGAATCATGTGGTCTGGTTTGATAGCACTTAAATCAACACAGCCATAGCGTATTTTTAGGCTCTCAGCCTGCTCGGTAGACGTTTGCAGCACTGATGCAATATCACGCGTGACATGTTCGCCACCAATTTGCAGGGTATGACTTAAAATTAATCTGTTTTCCAGATAAACCGCCAGGTTGGTGGTTCCTGCACCAATATCTACCATGCAAATACCGTATTCTTTTTCTTCTTTCAATAACACGGCTTCACTGGTCGCAAGTGTTGAGATAATCATACGCTCAACGCCAATACCTGCTGTTTTTAATGCTTTATCAAGATTTTGCATGGTATTGATAGGCAGCATCATTAAATGATAATGCCCAGTAATAAAATTACCTGACATATGGATAGGATGCTCAACCCATTCATTTTGATCATCAATGGCCACGCCCAAAGGTACCGCATTGGTTAAATAATGGTCAGGCATTAAATGACTGCTCTTGGCCATCTCTAGCGTGCGAACAATTTCTGTCGTGCTGATGGTTTGATTCATCACAGGGGTACGACCCGAAGCATTAAAGCTTTTAAGCTCGGCACTTGGAATGGCAATCCACGCACTATGGATACGACAGTCGGCCATATCCTCTGCTTGTGCAACCGCATCTTTAATGGCTGCAACCACTTTATCCAAATTACGGATAATACCTTTACTCATGCCACGGTTGGGCGCATGCGCCATCCCAATGACTTCGATTTTATCAGGCGCATGAATTCGGCCAATTAGCACCGATACTTTTTGTGTTCCAATATCAATTGCAACAACGGATGGAACCGTATCATTCATGACATTTACCATTGTTCATTTGTTCAGTGATCATCAATCCCATGCTCATTAATTGATGACAGGTTGGGTAACAGCAGTGCCAGAAACCGCTGGCGGTGGAGGCTCTACGACAAACTGGTTGGCGACAATTTTTGGCAGCTGGGCATTTTTCCATTGCAGGGCAATGCCATTGCGGTAGCGTAAATCAGCCGCCACCACATTTAGCCAGACAGGTTTTAAATCAGTAAAACCCAGCTGGCTTAAGCGCTGTAACTTGGTCAGGGTTTGATCCTGATCCACAATAACACGCATGCCTGTATTAAACTGCATAAACCAGGTCATGCGCTCGGTTAAATGCAGCTCGCGCAATTGCATGCCTAAAGGTGCAAACCATTGATTAATCTGGCGATATTGTTGCATTAGCTGCACAGAATACATGGCAGGCCCATGCAACAGTGGTAAATCACGTCGATCCACATAGGTGGCTTCCACAAAAATATGCCCACTATCACTCAGCAAGCGGCCACTGCCCCAGCGTGCAATGGGATGGCGCGGTGTGGCACGAACCACCATGCCACTTGGCCAGTGCCGTGTGACCACCACCCGATCCACCCACGGCAGGGTCAATGCCTGATCACGCAGCACTTCAAGATCCGTGGTAAAAAACCCTTCTTTTACCAATGGCTGCAATTGGTCAGTCAGGAGCTGTTGTTGCAATGGGGTTAAATCTCCCACCACTTCAACTTTGGCGGCTGGCGCATGCTTGATAGTATCAAGTACTGCCCACGCGCCTACCGCACACAGGGCAATTGCCAGAATAACCAGCACCCAGCTTCCCCACCAAGACGCACGCTCCCACTTGTCGGTGGGTTTTGCCACACCGACAGGCGCTGCTTTACGACGCATGGAAATAGGAAGCTCCGCCATAATAAAATTATCCTGGCTGTGATGCCAAAGAAGATACAGGCAAGGTTTGCTGTAAAATCAGTTGGCATAACTGGCCAAAACTATGCCCGACTGCTTTGGCAGCCATGGGTACCAAAGAATGATCGGTCATGCCAGGCACCGTATTCACCTCAAGTAACCAAAAATTACCCTGTTCATCCTGCATGGCATCAATGCGCCCCCAACCCGTAGCACCCACGGACTCAAAAGCACGCAAGGCTAAGGCCTGGAGTTGTTGTTCTTCTTGCATGCTTAAGCCGCACGGTATGCCATATGTCGTATCGTTGCGCTGATACTTGGCTTCATAATCATAAAAAGCCGCATCTTCAGGTGGTTGCAAGCGAATCACGGGCAAGGCTTCACCATTTAAAATCACCACGGTAAATTCACGCCCAGTGATCCAGCTTTCCGCCATCACCACGGCATCATGCACCGCAGCTTGCGCATATGCAGGTTGTAATTGTTCTAGCGTTTCTACCTTGCTCATGCCAATGCTGGAGCCTTCGTGCACGGGTTTGATGATCAGCGGCAGACCCAAGGTATCAACGACTTTTTTAAAATCAGTATGTTGGTTTAACAGTTGGTAGGGTGCCGTAGGTAAATCACAGCCTTGCCACAGTTGCTTGGTTCTGGCTTTATCCATACCCAAAGCAGAAGCCAGTACGCCGCTGCCTGTATAAGGAATATTTAGCCATTCCAGTAAACCCTGAATCTGTCCATCTTCGCCGCCGCGACCATGCAGCACAATAAAAGCACGGTCATAATCTTGTAGTTGTGTGATGGAACGTACTGCTGGATCAAAGGCTTCAGCGTCAATGCCTTGCTGCAGCAAGGCATCCAGTACTGCCTGACCACTGTTTAAAGATACTTCCCGCTCGGCTGAATGACCGCCAAGCAATACCGCAACTTTACCAAAATCCGTGTTTTTTAGGTGTGACACGCCATACGTCCATCTTTGCAAATATTTTTTTTAACGATTAACCGCTATATAAAGAGTGTCAATTAATCGCACCATGTAAGGCTGTAATCTAGCATGAGCGTCTGATTGCAACAGCACGCCATGTTAGACAAATCCCTTCAAATGACCAAATTTTTTCTAAAAACAGTCTGTCCGTCAGCAAACCCGTATTTCAGGGTTTATGCCTGCCATATTAACAGGCAAAAACGGCCATGAATTGACTATTTTGCCTTTAAATACAAGCCTTGCTGCGCAAGTTCCACTGAAATAGTACCGACGTTGCCCGCGCCCTGAGTCAGCAATAAATCATTTGGCTTTAACACATTTTGTAACACTACAGCCAGCTGGCCTTCGACAGGATCAATCAGGATCGGTTCAACATGTCCGCGCAAACGCAAGCTGCGTGCCAGACTGCGGCTATCAGCACCAACAATTGGTTTTTCACCTGCTGGATAAACCTCGAGTAACAGCAATTGATCTACGGTAGACAGTACATCGACAAAATCATCAAAACAATCGCGGGTACGGGTAAAGCGATGCGGCTGAAACAGCATCACCAATCGACGGTCTGGATTACTTTGTCGTGCGGCCTTAATGGTTGCTTCTACTTCGCGTGGATGATGGCCATAATCATCCACCAGCTTAATGGAACGATCACCTTCGGCAAAATCAAAATCACCCAAAATTTGAAAACGGCGACCAACACCAGCAAAGCTTTCTAAAGCACGGCTGATGGCAGCATCAGAGACGCCTTCATCGGTAGCCACGCCAATGGCAGCTAAGGCATTCAGCACGTTGTGCAAACCTGGCTGATTAATGGTTAGGTTTAATGGTTCGCGGTCTTTACGCAGCACGGTAAAATGCGTTTGCATGCCGCGTTGTTCAACATCAACTGCACGAATATCATTTTCTGCATCAAAACCATAGGTTAATACGGGTCGGCCAATGCGCGGCAATAGTTCACGCACCACAGGATCATCACCACATACTACTGCCAAACCATAAAATGGCAGCTTTTGCAGAAATTGAATAAAGGTGTCTTTTAAGGTTTCAAAACTACCGCCATAGGTTTCCATATGGTCGGCATCAATATTAGTGACAATGGCTGCCATGGGTTGCAGGTATAAAAATGACGCATCACTTTCGTCCGCTTCTGCCACCAGATAACGACTGGCTCCCAGGGCTGCATTCACCCCACTACGATTGAGCAAACCACCTATCACATAAGTCGGATCAAGGTTTTCTTCGGCCAGCATACAGGTCAGCAAACTGGTGGTGGTGGTTTTACCGTGCGTCCCTGCGACCGCAATACCATGCCGATAACGCATGAGTTCACCCAGCATTTCAGCACGACGCACGACGGGAATACGCTGACTAATTGCCTGCTTCACTTCAGGATTATCGTGATCAATCGCGGTAGACACCACCAACACATCGGCGCCATCCACATTACTGGCTTGATGGCCAAAATAAACCGTGATGCCTTGCTGATTTAAACGCTCAGTGGTTTTGCTGGGTTTTAAATCTGACCCAGAAATCTCATAACCCTGATTTTTAAGAACTTCGGCAATCCCACACATCCCTGCACCACCAATACCCACAAAATGAATACGACGAATACGGCGCATTTCAGGCACTTTATTCAACTGATGTGCTTGCTTGGAATCAAGAGTAGATAACGTCATAAAAAGCTCAAAACTGGTTTTATATCAAAAAATTAATAGGGCTTAATCATTTAAGGACAGCAGCAAATCCACTACTTGCTGGGTTGCCTGTGGATGTGCTTGCTGTTTGGCTTTGATGGCCATATTTTTTAAACTGCGACGGTTCATAAGCGGTGCCAGAGCTTGATGTAAACTTTGCGGGGTTAAGCTGGATTGTGGGCAGATAATTGCCGCCTCGTGATCGGCCAAATAGCGTGCATTGGCAGTTTGATGGTCATCTACTGCACTGGGCAATGGCACAAACACCGCAGCCACACCCGCAGTGGCTACTTCAGTCACGGTCAAGGCACCAGCACGGCAAATCATTAAATCGGCAGTGGCATAGGCTTGTGCCATGTCTTCTACAAACGGCACTACCTGCACATCAAGCTGATTTTCACTTAAGCCAGTGCTATTGAAAGTAGCATAGCGTTGCTGCGTACTTTCAAGCTGTTGCTGGCCACATTGGTGCATAATCTTTAATGGCATATTTAATAAGGCTAGTGCTTCTGGTACGCGCTCATTTAAGGCTTGTGCGCCTAAAGAGCCACCCACTACCAAGACATTTAACGGGCTGTCACCGCGCTGATCATAACGTTGGGCTGGATCAGGCAAGCAGGCAATATCCTGCCGTACAGGATTCCCTGTGGTTTTAATTTTAAAAGATGGTGGAAACGTATTGGGAAATGCTTGCAGTACAAGCTGTGCAATGCGGGCAAGTTGTGTATTGGTAAAGCCTGCAATGGCGTTTTGCTCATGCACCACCAGCGGCAAACCTAGCAAACGCGTAGCCAAGCCACCAGGGCCTGCCACATAACCCCCAAAACCAATCACCGCATCAATTTTTAAACTGCGCATTAAGCGCATGGCAGCCAACGTGGCACGCATAATCTTAAAAGGAGCCAGTAACAAGCGTTTAACACCATTGCCGCGTAAGCCCTGAATATCAATAGGATGCAGTGGGATATTTTTGGCGCCCACCAGACGATGCTCCATACCTGCACGTGTGGCCAGCCAGTGAACGTCAATACCCTGTTCGCGCAGCTTTTCGGCCACCGCCAGCGCAGGAAATACATGACCGCCTGTGCCTGCTGCCATGACCATCACTGTTTTAATTTTAGCTGTTTGTTTATTTGCTTGCTGATTATCGCGCACCTGACCCACAACCCACCTATATGTATGCTTTTACACATTTATCCGTCATGCCAACTGCACCGCATTTCCCAATGCGCACTGCTGGCGTATTCTAGCGTTATTTCAGCCTGATCTAAAACCAGCCAGACGTGCATTTGCCCCTATTTTTGTATGGCTTTGCAACTTTTAGCTTATTTTTGAGTAAAACGTGCTGGATCGCCTGCCCGTAAATGACCCACCGCACGCCACGGATTTTTTCGCCACTCGCGTTGTTCCAATTGATCAAGTGCCCACCAATACAATGGAATCACTTTATCCTGCAAAAAAGGCAAGGCTAAGGGGTCACAGCCAACCCACGGTAAAAACGGATTACGCCGTGCAAATGCCCACACTTCAATACGGGTGGTCGGTCTGCTACTTTTGCCGCGTGCATGAAAACCAAAGGTATCTGCCACGACTAAAGTGTTCTTGGTGACTGCAAATGCCTTAGGCGCAGGCAATCCTAATTGCGCCAGCTCAGCCGTACTCACTCGAAACGAGCCACGCGCACTCATCCGATCAGCTGTTGCCGCATTGATAGAACGCTGTTTTTCCCAGTTTAAGCGAGCTGGGGTTAATTGATGTGAGCCTGGCACATATACGAAAGGGCCCTCATCAATCGCCACATCGGTTAAAAATAACCATGCCTTGACACTGGAATGGAAAGTATCTGCATGTAGGCTGGTTTGCGGATCTTCCCTGGCTTTACGCACTTGCGATAAAATGGTTTGCACATAGAGCATCGGCTGCACCTTAAACGAACCCACGTAATTTATTAGATGCTGTAAGTTTGTTTGTGCAATTAACTGCTGTGCATAGGGTAATTTAGGTAAGGTCTGATAATCCAAAGGAATACGCCGCGTGACTGTGTTGCCTTGCAGGGTTTCCCGTGCTGGCAATTCTGTGCTTAATAGTTCTTGTTCTAACAAGGCAAAAGCATCATCAGGCAAAAAATTTTCTTTAATAATAAAACCATGTTTCTTGAAAAATTCTACCTCTGCCGCACTTAACAGCTTGGCTAATTTAGCACGCCGACGCTCGGCCAATTGCGCAGCCAATTTAACCCGCCATGCATGCAAGCCCGCCTGATTAAACACGCTACTGCCCAATACTGGATTATCCACGAACGAGCTGGCACTACTCAGCACCGCCAGCGTCCATAACGGCACTTTCATCCAGCCATGTTTTTGCCCAAAGATGCTTTGGTATTCTTTAAGCAGAGGTTTTAGTGTTTGCCTTAACTGCTTAAGCCGCTCAACCTGCATTAAAGCGTCCTTGTTCCAGTACACTGAACAAGTCATCTGCAATAGAAGTGCCAAACTGATCATCAATTTCACGCACGCACGTGGGGCTCGTCACGTTGATCTCAGTGACATACTCGCCAATCACATCCAGGCCTACAAAAACCAAGCCTTTTTCACGCAAGGTTGGGCCAATTTTTAGCGCAATCTCACGGTCTTTATCCGTTAATGGCCGTGCTTCACCGCGCCCGCCAGCAGCCAGATTACCGCGTGTTTCACCTGCTTGTGGAATACGTGCCAGACAATACGGCACAGGCTCGCCATTAATCATTAAAATGCGTTTATCGCCATCAATAATTTCAGGAATATAACGCTGTGCCATAATCGGTTGTGTGCCCAATGCCGTGAGCATTTCTAAGGTTGAACCCACGTTGGGACTACCCACAGCTAAGCGAAAAATACCAGTGCCACCCATACCATCCAGTGGCTTTACAATAATATCTTGATGTTGTGCCAAAAACTCACGAATTAAGCGTTCTTGCGAAGTAACCAATGTGGGTACTTGTAGCTCACTAAACTGGGTGGCAAATAATTTTTCATTACAATCACGTAAGGATTGTGGCTTATTGACCACCCATGCGCCTTCGCGTTCAGCTTGCTCTAAAATATAAGTGCTGTACAAAAAATTCATGTCAAACGGTGGGTCTTTGCGCATCAAAATCACGTCATAACTGGCCAGTGATTCACGCTGTTTTTCACCCAAGCTATAATACTGGCCATCGCGCGCGGCATAGTCTTCAAATACATCCAAAGGTGCAATGGTGCCAAAGGCTTTACCGTGTTCAATAAATAAATCAGTTTGCAAGGCATAACCCAGAGTATGACCACGTCGTTTGGCCGCCCACAACATGGCAATGGTCGTGTCTTTTTTTAAGTTAATTTGCTGGATTGGATCCATGACAACAAGAACGCGCATTGTTTTTTGTCGCTAATTTTAAAAGATAAGCAAGTATAGCGAAGACCATGCATTTTTTGGTTTAAAATTGTCTATGGTTTATTTTAAGCATAAAAATTACTATTAAATAAGGGAATATACCCATAAATATATTCCCATGAAAAACAAATACTTAGTAAATCAAATTCCATACTTCGCCCGATAATCCTGCATTTTTGCCAGATCATCACTACGGTTATGTTGTTTTAAATAATCCATTAAATCCTGCATGGTCATCAGCGCATGCACAGGAATATTATATTGCTGCTCCACTTCCTGAATGGCCGACAACTCACCATTGCCTTTTTCCTGACGATCAAGTGCCACCAACACTCCAGCAATCGTTGCGCCTGCTTTTTGCAAAATATCGACCACTTCACGAATGGCCGTGCCCGCGGTAATCACATCATCAATAATCCACACCTGCTGGCCTTTAACATCAGCACCCACCAGCATACCGCCCTCGCCGTGATCCTTGGCTTCCTTACGATTAAAGCCCCAAGGGACGCTGATGCCATGTTGCTGCCATAAAGTCGACGCTGTAGCCGCTACCAGTGGAATACCCTTGTAAGCAGGGCCAAAAATAACACTGACCCCTTGGCAACGCATTAAGGTAGATGCATAGCCATCAGCAAGGGTGGACAGCGCTTCGCCATCATTCAGCAAGCCTGCATTAAAGAAATAAGGGCTAACACGGCCAGATTTTAAAGTAAACTCACCAAACTTGAGCACGCCACGCTTTAAAGCCAGTTCGATCAAAGTTTGCGGGCTAAAAGGCTGAACGGATGACATGGTAAGCTCCAGTTTTATCTAAAAGTGAATAGCAAGAGGGTTATTAGCGGGCATGATAGCAAAGGATTTAAACGCTGGGGCAAAAATGCTTCGGGTGGTGTCAATTAATTTAAATGGCTTACGCTCTGCAACAGCCAAAGGTTTTTTTGACTGGCTAGAAATATCTGGGGCGGATGTGGTGTGCATGCAGGAAACCCGCTTGCAGCCGCATCAATGGCTAGAAGATCACAAGCCAGCAGGTTGGCATATGCATTTGTGCCATGCCGAAAAACCAGGCTATGCAGGCACGGCCATTTATAGTCGCCAACCGTTTGTGAACATTAATAACGGGCTGGGATTTGATATTTGCGACACCCAGGGGCGATTTACTGCTGCCGAGTTTCATAAACCTGACGGCACGCCATTTATTGTGGCTTCGCTATATTTACCCTCTGGCTCTAGCGGCGATGAAGCACAGGCACGCAAAGATACCTTTCTACAAGAAATGCTGCTGCATTTGCAGGAATGGCGCAGGCAAGGTAAGTCGGTGATTATTTGTGGCGACTACAATATTGTGCATAAAGAAATTGATATTAAAAACTGGAAAGGCAACCAAAAAAATTCTGGTGTCCTGCCACACGAACGTGCCTGGCTGGACACCCTGTATGACGAGCTGGGTTATGTGGATGCATTCCGTGTTAAAAACCAGAACGCGCATGAATACTCGTGGTGGTCAAACCGCGGACAAGCCTGGGCAAATAACGTGGGATGGCGCATTGATTACCACGTGGTATCACCAGACTGGAAAGACAAAGTAACTGATGTCAGCATTTACCGTGAGACGCGTTTTAGTGATCACGCCCCAGTAATTATTGATTATTTACTGTAAATAATTTGTTATAAAAGTGCTTAGTGAGTGAACTTGTTCACATTTTGTAAGCCAAAACGTACAGAACATGACGTTAATTTACTCTTTGCAAACAAAAGTAAATCACGCATCATAGCTCTACGGCACAGGGAAGTCGGTCAGGATGACCAAAAGGGAAGGACTGCCGTAGGATGAAAAGGCATTGTGGTGTAAGACATAACAATGCTGTATGGATGCAAAAGACAGGACGTTAGAATTGAGACCCGCGCTATCAGGATGATATAAGCGCGGGTTTTCTACTTTTGTGGTTAACAACTATTTTTATAAGTCATATTTTGCATGATTTCATAACGTCATCCCGATAAAAACTTTAACATTGGCTTCTTTATCGCCAGCAACCTATACTGCCTTGTCTTTGATTTTTATAGTGAACAACGGGCATGATTAAAATTTATGGAATTAAAAATTGCAGCAGCATGAAAAAGGCCTTTGACCAGTTAAATACACAACAACTGGTGTATGAGTTTCATGATTATAAAAAACAGGGAATTGATATAGACACACTTCAAAATTGGGCAGATCAAGTTGGTCTTGAAGTATTGTTGAATAAAAAAGGTACGACATGGCGTAAATTAAGCCCTGAACAGCAGGACGATATTTTATCCAGCCCACAAAACACCCTACAGGCATTAAGAGATAATACCAGTATGATCAAGCGGCCTGTGCTGGTGAGTGGGGATGAGATTTTAGTGGGGTTTGATGAAGACAGTTATAAAGAACTAAAAAGTTAAACGAGTGATAAATTTTATGTGTGAATACTAGCACTTCCGCTGACATCATAACTTTAGCATAGTTTTTCTTTCAATCGCTCATAGGGTGTTTTTCCATCCATAGCAGCATGAGGTCTGGCATAGTTATAAAATG